>NZ_JBFTSP010000010.1:0-156758 GCF_056400065.1 Cupriavidus sp. 01L415
GTCTCCGAAATTCGCTTGCGCGAATTCCTCGCTCGCCCAGTCTGTCGTGTCGTCCTCGATTGCCAACCCGCTGCCGCAAAATGAACAGGATGCGCGCAAGTTAACACCGTCTGCCGAGGTTTACAACCGGATTTGTGGGTAATCCTCAGATCTCCAGACCGAGGCGTCCCCAACGACGGTTGCAAACCGGTCATTCAGCGCGGCCAGCGTTACCCGGTGCAGTTCCGCTGCCGTCAGCGGATCCCCGCCGAGCGGATCGGGCAGATCCCGGGTGGCGCAGGCATTGGCCACCAGCGTGACCCGATAGCCATGATCCAGCGCCGAACGCGCCGTCGCGCTGATGCACATGTGCGTCTGGAAACCGGCAAGGATCAGTTCCTTGCGTCCCGTGGCCGCCAGTTGCGCGGCCAGCTCCGTGCCGGCGAAGCTGTTGGGCAGGTGCTTGACGACGGTTTGCTCGCCAGCCTTGGGCGTCAGCCCCTCGATGATCGCGGCAAACGGCCCGCCCGGATCGAACGCGCCGCCGGCCTTGCCGTGGTGCACCACGTGAATCACCGGCGTGCCATGGGCGCGCGCCAGCGCCAGCAGGTCCGCACAGGCGGCGACGGCCTCCGGCATGCCGGTCAGCGGCAGCTTGCCATCGACATATTCACGCTGGTGGTCGACCAGCACCAGCACGGCATCCGTCCAGGCGGAAGGCTTGCGGCTGGCGCCGGCGGCATCGAGCAGAGTAAAGGGGGCGGGCATGACGTCGGGCTCCTGAGGAGGTGGTCTATGCACGTATCCTAGGGCGCGCTATCCTGTGCGCCAATTCCCCAACAACTCACACTCGCTGTGCAAAAAAGCACAATCGCCTGGGATGATCTGCTGACCCTGTCCACGCTGATGCGGGCGGGGAGCTATTCGGCTTGCGCGCGGGAGCTCGATATCACCCATGCCACCGCCATCCGCCGCATTCGCCGGCTGGAAACCGCGCTGGGCAAGCCGGTGGCCACCCGCACCGACGGCACCTTCGTACTGACCGCCGCCGGCCGCAACGCCCTGACCGCGGCGCGCCAGATGGAGCAGTCCGCGGACCGGCTGATGCGCGAGATCGAGGGCGCCAGCACCGGCGTCTCGGGCGTGGTGCGCGTTGCCGCCACGGCGGCGCTGGGCAGCGAATTCCTGACGCCGCAACTGCCCACGCTCTACGCGGCACACCCCGATGTCGAGATCCGGCTGGAGGTTGATAACCGCGTCACCAGCCTGGCACGCCGACGCGCGCATATCGCCGTCCGGCTGGCCCGCCCGCAGGAGGACGACATCGTGGCGCAGCGGGCCGGCACCGCGCGCTTCGGACTCTACGGTCCGACGGGCGGCCAGGCGCCTGACGATGCACCACTCTGCGGTCTGCTAGACGAAGGCTTTTCCCTGCCGGAGGTTGCCTGGCCCCAGGCGCTTGAACGGCGCTTCGCCTACCAGTCCAACAGCCTGCTGGCCGTCCGCGAGGCCGTGCGCGCCGGCATCGGCATTGCCTTGCTGCCCCACTACGTCGCGCAGCATCACCCCGACCTGCATCTGCTGCGCGAGGTACCCGAAGTCGTCCGGGAAATCTGGCTGGCCTACCCGGCCGAGTTTCGCGGCGCCTCGCGCTTCCGGCCCGTGATCGACTGGTTGGCGGATACCCTTGCCAGATGCCCGTGAGGCGGCCGGCCGGGGTGTCCGCCAGCCGGCACTGTCGCATCGACACCACCCGAGTCCCGCCGCCGGTCACGCAAGGCGTCGCATGCGCCACTCATGTGGGATGACACACGTCTCCAGGCCTTTGCAGGCGCCGGGATCGAAACCAGTTCTGCTACGCTACAAACCGGTTTGCCGAAAAATGGGCGGGTCGCTGTCCAAAGCCCAGGCACCGGATAACGGGTCACTGCGCAAAACGAAAAGAAGAGATTCATGCGGCACTCCTTGAAGTACCGGATGGCGGTCGCTACTGCGATCGTGGTCACGCTTATTCTCGTGGCGCGTGCCGGCTTTTCCCAGTACTACGCCTATGAGAGCCTGAAGGAGATGCTTCAGGCCCAGCAGGACACCCTGGTCAAGCTGGTTGCCGGACAACTCGACGAGAAACTCGAATCGCGCGAGGTCGTGTTGCGCCGCCTGGCGCGTGCGTTGACCCCCGCGCTGAACCAGAAACCATCCGAACTGCGCCGCATCGCGACGGAAACCGTCGACATGCCGGAAAGCTTCAACGCCGTCTTCCTGGCGTGGCCGGACGGCACGCTTGCCTTCAGCACGGCAGTACCCGAAGGGGTCAAGATGACCGTGGGCGAGCGGGACTATTTCAAGGAAATCCGGCGCGGCGCATCGTTCGCCGTCTCCGACCTGCTGCAGGGCAAGCATTCCAGTTCGCCGGGCGTGATCCTGGCGATCCCGCTGCGTGGCCCGGACGGCGAGCTGCGCGGCGTGGTGGGCGGTGTGCTGAACCTGTCGGCGAGCAATTTCCTGCGTGAACTGGCCCGCAGCCGCGTGGGCGTGACCGGCTACTACTGCCTGGTCTCGGCGGGCGCCAATCCGCGCTACGCCTTGCATCCCGATGGCGGCAAGGTCCTCGCGCCGGCGCGCGCGGTTGGCGAGGCCTGCGGGGCCGATCAGCCCGAATCGACCTGGGAGATGCTTTTCCCCGAACAACCGGTCGTCGCGCGCTATCTGCTGTCCTCCAACGGCTGGGAGGTGGTGTCGGTGTTGCCAGCCGACGAGGCCTATGGCCCGCTGTTAGAAATCCGCCAGCGTGCGGTGGGCATCGGCCTGGTGTCCCTGCTGATTGCCGCCGTGTTGATGTGGAGCGTGATCCGGCGCCTGCTGGCGCCGCTGGAACACCTGCACCGGGCGGTGCGCCAGCTGGCGACGCAGCCCGCGGCGGTGTCGGACCTGCCAGTCGGCCGTGACGACGAGATCGGCGAGCTGGCGGCGTCCTTCGCGGAGGTCATGCACCAGCTTTCCGAACGCGAGGCCGCGCTCAAGGCGGCCAAGGACAGCGCCGCCGCCAGCGAAAAGCGTATCGAGGCGATTGCCAACCACGTGCCGGATTTCGTCGCCTTCATCGATGCCGCCGAGCACTTTGCCTTCGTCAACCAGGCCTATGCGCGCCACTTTGGCCTGCCGGCCGAGCAGATCACCGGCTTGTCGCTGCGCGAGCTGTGGGGCACGCCCGAGTACGTCGCCAACAAGCCCTACCTGGATCAGGCGCGCGACGGCCACGCCGTGACCTTTACGCGCGAGAGCACCGAGGGCACCGCGTGGGAGGTCACCTACCAGCCCGCCTGGGATGATGCCCAGGATCACGTCACGGGCCTGCACATGTTCGCGCGCAACGTCACCGGCGAGCGGCAGAAGCTGCGGTCCCTGGAAGCCCAGACGCTCTCCGACCATCTGACGGGCCTGCTCAACCGCAAGGGTTTCGATCGCCGCCTGACGGAAACCATGGCGCGCGCCGATGCGGCCGGCCAGCGCGCGGCGCTGCTGCTGGTGGACCTGGACGACTTCAAGGCCGTCAACGATACGCACGGCCACCCTGTGGGCGACCGCCTGCTGGTGGCGTTTGCCGAACGGCTCACCGCCTGCGTGCGCAAGGGCGATGCCGTGGCCCGCATCGGCGGCGACGAATTCGCGATCATCCTGGACAACGTGTCACAAGCCGGCACCGTGGAGCGCATCGCCCACACCGTGGTGCAGGCGGCACTGCGCCCGTTCTCGATCAACGGCCACACCCTGGTGTCCACCGCCAGCGTGGGAAGCGCGATTCATCGGCCGGACAATGGCACGTCGGTCAGCGAACTGTTCATGCGCGCCGACATGTCGCTGTATGAGGCCAAGCGGCGCGGCAAGGCACGCTACGCAGCGGCCGCGACTGCGACGACTTCCGAAGCCTGAGCACGCCGCCACAAACAGCGGACGAAGAAAAAGCTCTTCGCTGATTTGCGGGGTGAGGGACCGTCTCAGAACGACCCAATCCTGCCCCCCAGCGCTAGATCGCCAATGGCTCCTTTGCGCGTTCAATCAGACGTCAGGTTCTGGGCAAGGAGAAATTGCAGCCTTGGACGAAACGCGGGCGAAATTCTGGAACTCCGAAAGAAATTTCCGCTTCCGGCAGCAAAAATCTAAGTGTCGCGAAAGGCATTCTGACGCCGCTTCGGGTGTCTAATCTCTTCCCGGAAGTCTTCGGCGAAAGCTTCCGCTAAGAGGAGTCTGCGTCCAGGACTCGGGAAGATGATTGCGTATCGCGAAGCCAGCTCTTCTCTTAGTGGTCGCACGACGACGTCATGCGCTGAGAACAGCTCCGCAGCCCAACGTGACACCAGTGTGATTCCAGCGCCGGCCGCTACGAGTCCGCAGGCTACCAAGGAATGGGGTGTATCCACAATGACGTTTGCCGCAACTCCAGCATTCGAAAACGCGTCGTCAATCTGGTGGCGCAGAAAACTATGCTGGGACAGCAAAATTAGCCGCTCATTGGCAAGGTCCTTGACGGAAATTACCCGCTTCGAGGCGAGCCGATGACCGACCGGCAGTATCGCGACTGCTGGACTGAGATCCAGTGGCTCCGTCGCGATAGCGGGCCGCGACAGCGGTAGTTCGATCAAGCCTACGTCGAACTGACGTGTAGCGACGAGATCCGCGACCTGCCGGGACGGCAGGCTCTCGATGTAGACGGATACATTTGGTCGGGTCGACAGAAAGCGAGTGATGGCCCTCGGCAACAGCCACTGAGAAATCGAAGGTAGCGTCGCAATGCGCAGCGCTCCTGCGCGCTGGTTACGGATGTCTTCAGCGATCTGGGAAATCCGTTCGAGGCTGCCATAGATCGGCTCGATCTCGCGGTATAACGCCTCCGCCTCAGGCGTCGCCACAAGCTTACGACCCCTGCGCTCGAAGAGCTTGTATCCGATGCGCAGTTCGAGGAGGGCGATTGCTTTGCTGACCGCGGGCTGCGTCACGTTCATCAGTTGCGCTGCTCCGACTACGGTACCCGTGCGTATTACGGAGTAAAAGGATTCAACTTGGCGCAGATTGACAGTCTTCTTCATACATAACTTTTGGGAATAAGCAGGCTGCAAAGAATGAATTGTTATGCAGAGGTGGCGCTTCTAAGATTCATCCACCCTGGACCCAAATCTTAGCGGCAAACCAGGGGTACGGAGATACGGACAACATGCCCCCCGAACTCAAACATGACAAGACCCTTCTGCCGCAGACGTTGCGCTGCGGCGTGGGCAGCGTACTGGCATCGGCTGGGCTCACCGCGTTCGCGATGCTCGTATGCTTCCCGGTGAGCGCGCAGGAACCGACGCAGTCATATCCAACCCGCCCAATCAAACTGGTGGTCGGGTTTCCCCCGGGCGGATCCTCGGATGCGACCGCGCGGTTACTGGGCGCTGCGTTGAGTGTGAAGCTCGGCCAGCAGATTGTGGTGGAAAACAGGCCGGGCGCCAATTCCATCATCGCGACTCAGTATGTGAAGAGCCAGCCTGCAGACGGCTACACGCTCTTGTCGGTTTCCTCGTCGTTCGCCATCAATCCGGCCCTTCAAAAGCTGAACTACAACATCTATAAGGACTTCGCGCCCGTGGCGCTGCTCGGCGTCATTCCGTTGTGGCTCGTTACGCCGGCTAGCATTCCGGTGAAATCGATTCCCGATCTGGTCTCGATGGCCAAGGCGCAGCCGGGCAAGCTTCCTTATGCGAGCTATGGTCCTGGAAGCGCGGGCCATTTGGCATCGGAGTTGTTGCTGTCCAAGACGGGCATCAACATGATCCACGTGCCCTACAAAGGCAGTGGTCCTGCGCTGATAGACCTCATGAGCGGGCAGGTGACGATGATGATGCCCACAGTGGCGTCGTCAATCAACCTCGTCAAGGAAGGAAAGCTTCGTGCCATCGCCGTGTCGAGCAAGAAGCGTGTCTCAGCGGTCCCCGATGTTCCGACCATTGCAGAGTCGGGCGTACCTGGCTTCGAACTTGTGGCGTGGGAATCCATTCAGGCTCCGGCCGGCACACCCGCACCGATCGTCAATCGACTAAACACGGCTATTCGCGAAGTGATGGCAACGCCAGATTTCCGCGAGAAGCTCGTCAAGCTCGGCATCGAACCGGATTCGGGCAAGACTCCCGGCGAGGTTGCTGCGTTCATTCGCAGCGAGGCAGACAAGTTCGAAAAGATTGTCCGCGAGCGCAACATCAAGGCGGAATAGGTCATGGGTACTGATCACATCGACACGCTCGTCATAGGCGGGGGCGTGGTGGGCCTATCCGTGGGATATGGGCTTGCCCGCAGGGGAGATACCGTGTGCGTGCTTGACGGAAGCGATGACGCCTTTCGTGCATCGAGAGGAAATTTCGGCCTCGTCTGGGTCCAGAACAAGGGGTTGGGTCGTCCGGCCTATGCACGCTGGACCATGCAGGCGGCGCGCGAGTGGCGAGCGCTCGCGACAGAACTGCAAGACCTCACGGGAATCGACGTCCAACTTCAGCAGCCAGGCGGAATTAGTATGAGCTTCGATGAGAAGACGCTCTCTGAGTCCGCCGGAAAGCTCGCAGTATTAGGTGCGCAACTCGGTATCAGCTATCCGTACGAAGTCCTCGATCTGCCGAGCCTGCGCCGGCTCATCCCAGAAACCGGCCCGGATGTCGTCGGTGCGATTTACTGCGAGCTCGACGGTCATGTCAGTCCGCTGCATACGTTGAGAGCACTGGTCCAAGGCTACAAGGCTCTCGGTGGCCAGCTGGTGACCGGAGTAAGAGTCGACAAGATCGAGCATCGTGCGGGGGAATTCCGAGTCCGGGCTGGAAACCGCACGTTCTCGGCATCGCGCGTGGTACTCGCTGCCGGGCTGGCGAACAGAGACCTTGCTCCCCAGGTAGGGCTAAGCGCCCCCGTACGGCCGGTACGAGGCCAACTTCTGGTTAGCGAACGGGTGTCGCCATTTCTGCGATATCCGTGCCACTACGTGCGGCAGACGGGCGAAGGCGTGGTGCAGATCGGCGACTCGAAGGAAGAAGTCGGGATGGACGATGGCACCACGTTGCCTGAACTGGCTCGCATTGCAGCGCGTGCGGTGCGCAGCTTCCCGATGCTGGCCAATGTCAACTTGGTTCGCACATGGGGCGCGCTGCGTGTCATGACTCCGGATGGCTATCCGATTTATGAGGAGTCCATTGAATGCCCGGGAGCTTTCGTGGTGACGTGCCACAGCGGCATCACGCTGGCACCAGCACATTCCGGCCCACTTGTGGAATGGATACGTACCGGCACCGAACCGGTTGAAGTTCGGGATTTCAAGGCAAGGCGTTTCGATGTTCAAGTCAATCAAGCTATCGCCCACTGAGCTGCAGCCGACTGTTGTCATTCACGTGGAAGGACAAGAGCTACACGCACGCGCGGGCCAGACCCTCGCGACCGCATTGCTTGCCGCGGGAATCGTACCCTTCCGAAAGACGGCAGTATCGGGAGCCCCACGGGCGCCGCTATGCCTCATGGGTGTATGTTTCGACTGCATCGTAGAAGTGGATGGCGCTCAGAACGTGCAATCCTGTATGGTCGAGGTGCGTGAAGGAATGCAGGTGTGGTTGCCGTCAGGCGCACGGCGCGTGGAGGCAGCAGCATGAGCTCAGGGAACAACGTTCGCTCCAATGTTCGCTCCATCGACGAAAAGCGGATCGACGAAGGCTTTACTCACGACCTCATCATTATAGGTAGCGGTCCTGCGGGGATGTCTGCAGCGACAGTTGCGGCAGCGTGTGGCCTGCGGACTGTCGTGCTCGATGAACAACCTCGCGCTGGCGGCCAGATATATCGGAATGTCACGGTCGCGCCCCGAACGGTCAAAGAGTTGCTCGGTCCGGACTACTGCCATGGTGCTTCCTTGGCGGAACGCTTTGCAAGATCAGGGGCCGAGGTCCGGTACGGTACTTTGGTGTGGGATGTGGCGCGTGATCTGACTGTTACCGCGCAACAGTCAGGACGCTCTTTCAACGTCCGTGCTCCCCAATTGGTGATTGCCACTGGAGCGATGGAGCGCCCCTCGCCGTTACCCGGTTGGACGCTACCAGGCGTACTGAATGCTGGCGCGGCACAGATCGCTCTCAAGACGGCAGCTCAAGTCCCGGACGGCAAGGTTGTGCTGGTGGGAAGCGGCCCATTGCTACTGTTGGTTGCATGCCAACTGCTAGACGGAGGGGCCAAAATTGCCGGCATCGTTGAGACAAGCCCCGCCGAAAACAATCGGCGCGCATTGAAGCATCTGACACTGGCTGCAACGTGCCCGAAGATTATCGGAAAAGGTCTGCGGATGCTATGGAAGCTGCGCCGTGCGGGCGTACGCTTTGCTAAGCATGTGGAAGATGTTCGCATTGAGGCTACAGATGACGGTCAACGTGTGCGAGCGGTGTCATTCGTCGAGGGTGGCAGCGCGCAACGTATCGAAGCCGACGTTGCCTTGCTTCATCACGGCGTCGTGCCCAATACGCAGATAACCAGGCTCTTGCGCGTGGACCACTCGTGGAGCGACGAGCAACTGGCGTGGCATCCGATCGTCGACGCGTGGGGTGAGACGTCTTTGTCTGGGCTCCGGATAGCCGGCGATGGCGCGGCGATTGCGGGCGCTTTGGCTGCGGAGGCCAGTGGTGCCATCGCTGCAATAGGGGCCGCGGTGGCAATCGGAAAGCTAGACGCAAAAAGGGGCGAGGAGCTCGCGAAGTCTTGGCGCTCCGCGCTAAAGCATCAACAGCGTGTCCGTCCATTCTTGGATGCCCTTTATCGCCCTCCAGAATGGCTCGTTGACTGTGCTGACGAGACTGTTGTTTGCCGATGTGAAGAAGTCACCGCGGGGCGCGTCCGTGAGATGGCGAAGTTGGGCTGTGAGGGACCCAACCAGGCTAAGTTCTTTAGTCGCTGCGGGATGGGGCCATGTCAGGGGAGGATGTGCGGAATCACCGTGACCCAGATACTTGCGAATACCCACCATCGTACGCCGAGTGAGATTGGTGCCTATCGCATTCGTGCCCCGATCAAACCGATAAGTCTTGGGTCGCTGGCCGCCCTGGCGTGCACCCCCAATCAAACACCACAAAGGAAGGAAGACAAGTCGTGATGGCAATCCAGAGACACCATACGAATTCGCGTCTGAGCAGGGTTGTCCGCTATGGCGGACTGGTGTATCTGTGCGGACAAACTGCCAAAGGAAGTGCTTCCGCCACCGGCGATATCGCCGCGCAAACAAGTGAGGTCTTGTCACGTGTCGAGGCCCTCCTTACTGAAGCGGGAAGCAACCCTAGCCGGCTTCTCTCTGCGACGGTCTACCTGCGTGACATCAGGGATTTTTCAGCAATGAACGCTGTATGGGAAGGGTGGCTGGCAGATAACAAAGCGGAGGCACCTGTTCGTACTACTGTCGAGGCAGCGCTCGCCACGGAGGGGCTACGAGTTGAAGTAACCATAGTCGCGGCAGAAGGCAACGCGGCTGCATAGGGCAGCCAGAAACATTGCGATTGCTGTCTGATTCGCTACGCGTGCAGCCCTCATGCTTTGCGCTGAAGTGCCATGCGCGTGTGTTTTCATACGACCGCTGTGGAATCGGCTGCAGTCGTACAATTGGAGGCGGGGAATGTCAGTTATTGGCCGTGGATTCAACCGGTCGATGCTCCCAATCCAGGCGACCTTCCCCGGAACTTGACGAAGGACGCAAAAAAAAGCGGTGGCGCCAAGAGACGCCACCGCCCTTCCTCTACAACACCCCGCGCAACCAATCAGCGAACGCGACCTTCCTTCCACGCCTGGAGCAGCTTGTCATAGGCGATGGTCTCGCCCTTCGGCTTTTCGTTTTCCAGCTTCTTCCACGGCGCGTGGTCCGACGACAGCCACTTGGACGGATCGCTCTTCGCATTCAGCTTGGGCGCGCAGTTGGCCATGCCGGCGCGCTGCAGGCGACCCATCACCTGATCCATCTCCTCGGCCAGGTTGTCCATCGCGGCCTGCGGCGTCTTCTCGCCGGTGACCGCCGTGGCCACGTTCTTCCACCAGAGCTGGGCCAGCTTGGGATAGTCGGGCACGTTGGTACCGGTCGGAGTCCAGGCCACGCGGGCCGGGCTGCGGTAGAACTCGATCAGGCCGCCGTACTTGGCCGCATTCTTGGTCAGATAGTCGTGGTGGATATCGCTGTCACGAATGAACGTCAGGCCGGTGAGCGACTTCTTCAACGACACCGTCTTGGAAGTCACGAACTGCGCATACAACCACGCGGCGGCCAGGCGGTTCGGGTCGGTGTTCTTGAAGAACGTCCACGAACCCACGTCCTGGTAGCCGTTCTGCATCCCCTGCTTCCAGTACGGGCCGTACGGCGACGGTGCCATGCGCCACTTGGGCGAGCCATCGGCGTTCACCACCGGCAGGCCCTTCTTGGTCATGTCCGCCGTGAAGGCGGTGTACCAGAACACCTGCTGGGCGATCTGCCCCTGCGCCGGCACGGGACCGGCTTCGGAGAACGTCATGCCCATGGCCTGCGGCGGCGCGAACTTCTTCATCCAGTCGATGTACTTGGTCAGCGCATAGACCGCAGCCGGGCTGTTGGTGGCGCCGCCACGGGACACTGACGCACCGACCGGCGTGCACTTGTCCTCGGCCACGCGGATGCCCCATTCGTCCACCGGCATGCCGTTAGGCAGGCCCTTGTCGGCCGTACCCGCCATCGACAGCCACGCGTCGGTGAAACGCCAGCCCAGCGAGGGGTCCTTCTTGCCATAGTCCATGTGGCCATAGACCTTCTTGCCGTCCAGCTCCTTCACGTCGTTGGTGAAGAAGTTGGCGATGTCTTCGTACGCGGACCAGTTGGTCGGCACGCCCAGGTCATAGCCGTACTTGGCCTTGAACTTGTCCTGCAGGTCCTTGCGCGCGAACCAGTCGGCGCGGAACCAGTACAGGTTGGCAAACTGCTGGTCCGGCAACTGGTAGAGCTTGCCGTCCGGCGCGGTGGTGAACTTGGTGCCGATGAAGTCCTTGACGTCGAGGTCCGGATTGGTGAATTCCTTGCCCGCGCCGCTCATGTAGTCAGAGAGCGGCAGGATGGCGCCATAGCGGTAGTGCGTGCCGATCAGGTCCGAATCGGAGATCCAGCCGTCATAGATCGACTTGCCCGACTGCATCGAGGTCTGCAGCTTCTCCACCACATCGCCTTCCTGGATGATGTCATGGTTGACCTTGATGCCGGTGATTTCCTCGAACGCCTTGGTCAGCGTCTTGGACTCGTATTCGTGCGTGGTAATGGTTTCCGAGACCACGTTGATCTGCGTGACCCCCTTCGCCTTGAGCTTGGCGGCGGCATCCATGAACCACTTCATCTCCGCCATCTGCTTGTCCTTGGCTAGCGACGACGGCTGGAACTCGTTGTCCACCCACTTCTTCGCCGCGGCCTCGTCGGCCCAGGCGGCATGACCGCATGCCAGCGCGGCCGCAAAGGCCAGGGCCGACATCCCCAACTTCACGTGCACTTTCATCAGTGTCTCCTCAGGAATCCCCTCCCCGGCTCTGTTACTGGGTTGCGGCCCCGGGGAAGGGACAAGCTGCGCAGCCCATGACAGCGAAACCCGGCGCGCCGCGTCAGCCGCGGCGCATGATCACCAGCAGCACCACGGCGGAAATTGCCACGCTGATCCAGATCGACGGCTCCTCGGCCAGCGAGAACCACGCCTGCATCTTCTCCCCCAGCCCCACCCAGGCCAGGTTGATCCATGCCGCGCACATCAGGCCGATGAACAGGCGATCGCCACGCGTGGTGGCGATCGGCAGGAAGCCCTTGCGCATGACCGTGGGCAATCGCGTCTCCCAGATCGTCATGCCGATCAGCATGACCACCACCGACGTGAAGAACACCGCGACGGGGGTGGTCCAGACCATCCAGCTGAGCATCTCTTCGACTCCTTGTTGTCAGCTACACGCGGCCCATCGCGAAACCCTTCGCGATGTAGTGCCGCACGAACCAGATCACGATGGCGCCCGGCACGATGGTCAGCACGCCGGCCGCCGCCAGCACGCCCCAGTCCATGCCCGACGCGGACACCGTGCGGGTCATCGTCGCCACGATCGGCTTGGCGTTGACGGACGTCAGCGTGCGCGCCAGCAGCAATTCCACCCAGCTGAACATGAAGCAGAAGAACGCCGCCACGCCCACGCCCGCCTTGATCAGCGGCAGGAAGATCGTCACGAAGAAGCGCGGGAAGGAATAGCCGTCCACGTAGGCGGTCTCGTCGATCTCGCGCGGCACGCCGGACATGAAGCCCTCCAGGATCCACACCGCCAGCGGCACGTTGAACACCAGGTGCGCCAGCGCCACGCCCAGGTGCGTATCCATCAGCCCGATCGTGGTGTACAGCTGGAAGAACGGCAGCAGGAACACCGCGGGCGGCGTCATGCGGTTGGTCAGCAGCCAGAAGAACACATGCTTGTCGCCGATGAACTGGTAGCGCGAGAACGCATAGGCCGCCGGTAACGCCACGGACACCGAGATGATTGTGTTCAGCGCCACGTAGATCATCGAGTTGATATACCCGGAGTACCACGAGGCATCGGTAAAGATGGTGACGTAGTGCTCCAGCGTGAACGACGCCGGCCAGAGCGACAGCGTGGAGACGATTTCCTCGTTCGTCTTGAACGACATGTTCACCATCCAGTAGATCGGGACGATGGCGAACAGCAGGTAAAGCACCAGGAACAACGGGCGCCACCAGCCGGCGCGTTGGCCGGGATGCGCGATATCAGCCATTGGGCATCTCCTCGGTGCCGGACGTGCCGGCACGCTGCATCCAGTTATAGAGGATGAAACAGGCCAGCAGGATGATCAGGAAGTAGATGATCGAGAATGCCGCGGCCGGCCCCAGGTCGAACTGCCCCACCGCCTTCTGCGTCAGGTATTGCGACAGGAATGTCGTGGCATTGCCGGGGCCGCCGCCGGTGAGCACGAACGGCTCCGTGTAGATCATGAAGCTATCCATGAAGCGCAGCAGCACGGCGATCATCAGGACGCCCCGCAGCTTGGGCAGCTGGATGAAGCGAAACACGGCAAAGCGCGACGCGCCATCGATCCGGGCCGCTTGGTAGTAGGCGTCCGGAATCGCGCGCAGGCCTGCGTAGCAAAGCAGCGCCACCAGCGGCGTCCAGTGCCAGACATCCATCACCAGCACCGTGACCCACGCATCGACCGCACTGCCCGTGTAGTTGTAGTCAAACCCCATGCCCGCCAGCGCCGCGCCAAGCAGGCCGATGTCCGTCCGGCCGAAGATCTGCCAGATCGTGCCCACGACGTTCCACGGAATCAGCAGGGACAGCGCGATGATGACCAGCACGGCGGAGGCCCTCCAGCCCTTGGCCGGCATCGCCAGCGCCAGCAGGATGCCGAGCGGAATCTCCACCAGCAGCACCGCCAGCGAAAAGCCGAGCTGGCGCAGCAGCGCGTCGTGCAGTTCGCCATCGCGCAGCACGGTGCGGAACCACTCCGTGCCGACGAACACCCGCCGCTCCGGCGAAATGATGTCCTGTACCGAATAGTTGACGATGGTCATCAGCGGCAGGATGGCCGAGAACGCCACGCACAGCACCACGGGCAGCACCAGCAGCCAGGCCTTCTGGTTGACGGGCTTCATTGGACCAGTTCCTCGTTGATATAGAAGCAGGTGTGCCGGTTGAAGACCGACAGCCACACGGTGTCGCCGGGGCGCAGGCTCGCGGCCTCGGTGCCAAGCCGGGCCCGGATCGTGGCCGGCTCGCCGCCGTTCTCCACGGTCGCCGTCACCAGCCAGTAGGTGCCGATGTCCTGAGCACGTACCACGTGCGCCGGCATGGCCTGCGGATCGTCGCTGGCCGCCAGCTCCAGGTATTCGGGCCTTACGCCGATCTTGAAGCTGCCGGCGGCCTGCAGCGCAGGCCCGGTCGCCGGTGGCAGCGTCGGCATGTAGCGCCGCCCGGCCACGTCGATCGCCCCGTCGCGCCATACGGCCGGTAGGAAATTCATCCCCGGGGAACCGATGAAGTGGCCGACAAACGTGTGCGCGGGCCGCTCGAACAGCGCGTCGGCGGAACCCACCTGCACCGCCTTGCCACGCGACATCACCACCACTTGGTCGGCGAACGTCAGCGCCTCGGTCTGGTCGTGCGTCACGTAGATCAGCGTCAGCCGGAATTCGTGATGAATCTCTTTGAGCTTGCGCCGCAACTGCCATTTCAGATGCGGGTCGATCACGGTCAGCGGTTCGTCGAACAGGATCGCCGAGACATCCTGCCGGACCAGCCCGCGGCCGAGGGAAATCTTCTGCTTGGCATCCGCGGCGAGCCCGCTCGCCCGGCGGTCAAGCGATGACGACAGGTCCAGCATCTCCGCCACGCGCCCCACGCGCTCCCTGACCTGCGCGGCCGGCACCCCACGATTGCGCAGCGGGAAGGCCAGGTTCTGGCCGACGGTCATCGTGTCGTAGATCACCGGAAACTGGAACACCTGCGCGATATTGCGCGCCTGCGGCGTGGCGCCGGTCACGTCGTTGCCGTCAAAGCGAATCGTCCCCTGCGAGGGCCGCAGCAGGCCGGACACGCAATTCAGCAGCGTGGTCTTGCCGCAACCGGACGGGCCCAGCAAGGCGTAGGCCCCGCCATCCTCGAAGGTGAAGCGCAGCGGCAGCAGCGCGTAGTCCTCGTCGTTCTGCGGATTCGGGCCATAGGCGTGCGCGAGATCGAGATCGATGCGTGCCATCTCAGCCTCCCGACTCGGTAATCGGCGTGCTGGCCACGTCGGCCAGTGCGCCCGGACGGCGCGGCGCGTGGATGCGATCGCCGGCAGCGTTGAACAGGTAGAGCTGCGCGGGTTCCAGATGCAGCGACAACGGCGCCCCCAGTTGAAGTTCGAGCACGCCGGCAAACTGCGCGACGAGATTGCCGACTGCGGTATCGAGGTGGACGAAGGTATCCGAGCCCGACAATTCGGCCAGTGCCACCTTGCCCGGCACCGCCACCGCGCCCGGCACCCGCGCCAGCCGCAACGCAGCGGCGCGCACGCCGACCGTCACGGGGCCATCCGGCGCGGACACCTCGGGCAACGGAATCACGATATTGCCGGCCAGCGTCACGCGTCCGCCGGACAGCGTGCCCTCCACCAGGTTCATCGGCGGATCGCTGAAGGCGCGCGCCACGCGCAGCGAAGCCGGGTAATGGAAGACCTCGGGCGTTGGCCCGTACTGGAGCAGTTCGCCGGCATCGAGCACCGCCGTATGCCCGCCCAGCAGCAGCGCTTCGGCCGGCTCGGTGGTGGCGTAGATCACGGTGGCGTTGCCGTGCGCGAAGAGCTGCGTCAGTTCTTCGCGCAGTTCCTCGCGCAGCTTGTAGTCCAGATTGACCAGCGGCTCGTCCAGCAGCATCAACGGCGCGTTCTTGGCCAGCGCCCGCGCCAGCGCCACGCGCTGCTGCTGCCCGCCGGACAGTTCGGCGGGATAGCGGTCCAGCAGATGTTCGATATGCAGGCGGCTGGCCAGCGCGCGGACCTGCGTGGCAATATCTTCGCCACGGTCGCGCCGCAGCTTCAGCGGCGACGCGATGTTGTCGAAGACCGTGAGGGAGGGATAGTTGATGAACTGCTGGTACACCATTGAGACATTGCGCTCGCGGACCGGCACGCCGGTGACGTCGGCGCCGTCGACCAGCACACGCCCTGCGCTGGGCTTGTCGAGCCCGGCCATGACCCGCATCAGCGACGTCTTGCCGGCCTGGGTGGTCCCCAGCAGGATGGTGACGGCGCCGGGCACGGGAGCCAGCGTCATCGGGTAGAGATAGGCTTGCGACCCCACTTGCTGCGCAATGCCTTCCAGGCTCAGCTGCATCCAGTCTCCAATGTTCGATTGCTTGCTCAGCCACACCGAATACCGTGACCAAGGGGCACTATTCATAGCTTCCTGCTCGTTTTAGCGCAAAAACGAACGCAAAACAATCGTGCAGTGCATCATTTGTTTTCGTTTCTGTTTGAACTAGAATGCCGGCATGACGCTTAATCCCCGCCAGACCGCCCTCCTCGAGGAAGTCCGCAGCCAGGGCTTTGCCTCCATCGACGAACTCGCTCGGAAGTTCGGCGTGACCCTGCAAACCGTCCGGCGCGACGTCAACCTGCTTGCCGAAAACGGCATGCTGGCGCGCTTTCACGGCGGCGTGCGCATGGAAGGGTCCACCACGGAGAACATCGCCTACCGGCAGCGCCAGGTGCTGCACGCGGAAGGCAAGGCGCGCATTGCGCGCGCGGTGGCTGCCGCCGTGCCGGAAGGCTGCTCGCTGATCCTGAACATCGGCACCACGGTGGAAGAGATCGCGCGCGCGCTGGTCCACCACCGCGGCCTGCGCGTCATCACCAACAACCTGCACGTAGCCAATATCCTGGCCGACAACCCGGAGTGCGAGGTCATCGTGGCGGGCGGAGTATTGCGGTCACGCGACCGCGGCATCGTCGGCGAGGCCACGGTGGAGTTCATCCGCCAGTTCAAGGTGGATATCGGCCTGATCGGCATCTCGGGCATCGAGACCGACGGCACGTTGCGTGACTATGACTTCCGGGAAGTGAAGGTGGCGCGCACGATCATGGAACATTCGCGCGAGATCTGGCTGGCGGCGGATGCCAGCAAGTTCAACCGCCAGGCGATGGTGGAGCTGGCGCCCCTGTCGAGCATCGACCGCTTGTTCACGGACGAGCCACTGCGCGCGCCGTTCGTGGAGATGCTGGCGGACAGCGGAGTGAATTGTGTGGTTGCGGACCAGGAATAACGCGATGGCGGGTCCGCGCGCCCGTCGCCTCCCCCGTGTGCGGGAGAGGCGCGATACCCATGGCTTACTTGAACACCACGGTCTTGTGGCCGTTCAGCAGGATGCGGTGTTCGGCATGCCACTTGACGGCACGGGCCAGCGCCACGCACTCGACGTCGCGGCCGACCGCGGTCAGCTGATCGGGGTCCATGCTGTGATCCACGCGCTCGATCTCCTGCTCGATGATCGGACCTTCGTCGAGGTCGGCCGTCACGTAGTGGGCCGTGGCGCCAATCAGCTTCACGCCGCGATCATGGGCCTGGTAGTACGGCTTGGCGCCCTTGAAGCTCGGCAGGAACGAATGGTGGATGTTGATCGCGCGGCCTTCCAGCTTGCGGCACAGGTCGTTGGACAGCACCTGCATGTAGCGGGCCAGCACGACGAGGTCGATATTCTGGTCGCGCACCACTTCGAACACGCGCGCTTCCTGGGCGGACTTCTGCTCGGCGGAGGCGTTCATCAGCGGCAGGTGGAAGAACGGCACGTCGTACGACGCGGCAAGCTGGTAGAAGTCGCGATGGTTCGACACGATCGCGGCGATCTCCACCGGCAGCCCGCCCACCTTGGCGCGGAACAGCAGGTCGTTCAGGCAGTGTCCGATCTTGGACACCATGATCATCACGCGCGGCTTCGCCGCGGCGTCGAACACCTCCCACTGCATGCCGAACTGGTCGCCGACCGGCGCGAACGCGGCGCGCAGCGTGGCCAGGTCCGGGCCGCCGGCGGCCGTGCTGAAGTGCACACGCATGAAGAAGCGGCCGGTGAACGCATCACCGTACTGGTCGGAATCGACGATATTGCAGCCATGCTGGAACAGCAGGCCGGAGACGGCATGCACGATGCCCGGCTGGTCCGGGCAGGAAAGAGTGAGGATAAATCCGGTGGAGCTCATCGTAGGCGAATCGGGCGAATCTTAATCAAGCGGCAGGGCGCGGCCGTGGTGCGAACAGATCAGGATGGCTGGGTGGATGCAGCCGTCCAGCCGCGTCGGCGGAGGGCATCCAGCGTCACCAGCGTGGCATCGACGGTCATGGCGCGGTCCGCCATGATAGCAAGCAATGCCGAAGGGTCGATACGGCGATGCTCGGCCACCTCCCCGTCGCGATTGTGCGGCACGAAGTCCGGCGGCAGTGACAGGTCGTACACATACACCCGTTCCCACTGCACGCCTTCGGGGATTTCGCGCAGGACATCGATGACGCCGTGCGCCTCGGCCCGGGCCGCCAGCGCCGGAGGAATGCCGGATTCCTCGTCGCATTCGCGGATCAGCGTCTCCAGCGGGTCGCTGCCGGCCGGCATGCCGCCCGCCACGAGATTGTCCCACATGCCGGGGTCCACGGCCTTGGCGGGGCTGCGCCGGGAAATCCAGAGCGCACGCTCGCCGTCGATGATGCCGTTCATATGCGATGCGAACGTCAGCAGGCCGAGGAACCGCGCCGCGGCACGCTCGATCACGGCCAGCGCCGGCGCCTCCGGTGCGGGCGTGACCGCGAACAACTCGTTGCGCCAGCCGCGCAAATGGCCGGCGTCCGCCAGTTGTCGGGCCAGGATGGCCAGCGTGGCGCTGCGCGTATCGAAGTCCGGGCACCCGGGCAGCAGCGTCACGGCACCCTCGCCCACCCGGGCCAGCAAGCTCCCCGCGCCCGGCATGCCGGTCATCGAGTTCAGCATATCCGCGTGCCTGCGCGACAGCCAGCCCACCTGCCGGCCTTCGACCATCAGCCGCAGATGCGCGGACGAGTCAAACGGGCTGCGCGCGGCCACGCCGGCCGTCACGCGGGTAATCAGATTAGAAGGTTCGGAAACGATGTCGGCCATGGCAGCAAGGTTTGGCCGGCAACACCAGCCTCAATTTTTTTCCGGACGGAACGCATGACGCCGACTCACACTTCCCAGCAGCCCCAGTACGTACTGGCCCTGGACCAGGGCACCAGCAGCTCGCGTGCCATCCTGTTCGATCACGCCGGCAATGTGGTGCGGATTGCCCAGCGCGAGTTCCGCCAATATTATCCGCATCCGGGTCACGTCGAGCATGACCCCTATGAAATCTGGCAGTCGCAGCTGGCGGTCGCCCACGAAGTCCTCGCCGATGCCGGCGTCAGCAGCACGCAGATCCGCGCGATCGGCATCACCAACCAGCGCGAGACCACCGTGCTCTGGGACCGCAAGACCGGCGAACCCGTGGGCCGCGCGCTGGTCTGGCAGGACCGCCGCACCGCACCGATGTGCGAGGACCTGCAGGCCGCGGGCCACGGCGCGACCTTCCAGCAAAAGACCGGGCTGATCATCGACGCCTACTTCTCCGGCACCAAGCTGCGCTGGATGCTCGACAACTACGAAGGCGCGCGTGAGCGCGCCGAGCGCGGCGAACTCGCGTTCGGCACCGTCGACAGCTGGCTGATCTGGCAGTTGACCGACGGCACGCGGCACGTGACGGACGTCTCCAACGCCTCGCGCACGCTGCTGTTCAATATCCACGATTTCCGCTGGGATGACGAACTGCTGGGCCTGCTGGACATTCCTCGCAGCCTGCTGCCCGATGTGGTGCCGTCGAGCGGGGAAGTCGCCCTCACGGCGGCGCGCCTGTTTGGCACCGGGATTCCGATCGCCGGCATCGCTGGCGACCAGCAGGCCGCGACGTTCGGCCAGGCCTGCCTGTCCCCGGGCATGGCCAAGAACACGTACGGCACCGGCTGCTTCATCCTGATGAACACGGGCGACAAACCCGTGACGTCGCAAAATCGACTGCTCACCACCATCGGCTGGCAGATCGGGCAGAACACGCAATATTGCCTGGAAGGGGGCGTATTCATGGGCGGCGCCACGATCCAGTGGCTGCGCGATGGGCTCAAGCTGATCCACAGCGCCCCGGAAGTGGACCCGCTGGCGCGCCAGTGCGAGGACACCGGCGGCGTGGTGCTCGTGCCGGCCTTTGCCGGCCTCGGCGCGCCCCACTGGGACCCCTTCGCGCGCGGCACGATCGTGGGCATCACGCGCGGCACGGGCGGCCCGCACATTGCGCGCGCCGCGCTGGAATCCATCGCGCTGCAAAGCGTGGACGTGCTCGATGCCATGCAGAAGGACGCCGGCATCTCGCTGGCGGAGCTGCGTGTCGACGGCGGCGCGTCGCGCAGCGACTTGCTCATGCAGATGCAGGCCGACCTGCTCGGCACGCCCGTGGTCCGTCCGCGCGTGACCGAAACCACCGCGCTCGGCGCGGCCTACCTGGCGGGGCTGGCCACCGGCTACTGGACAGATCCCGAGGAGATCACGCGCCAGTGGCAGGTGGAGCAGCGCTTCGAGCCGAAGCTCTCGGCCGACGCGCGTGCGCATCGCTTGGCCCGCTGGCATCGCGCCGTGGACCGCGCCCGCGACTGGGCCCGCGAGGACGACACCAACGCCCGCGCACACTGATTTCCGTATTCGACCATCACCATGCCAACACCTGCTACCCCCATCCAGCCACCTTCGCGCGCCGACCTGCTCGCCACGCTGTCGCGCGAGGCCCGATGGGATGTCATCGTCATCGGCGGCGGCGCCACCGGCCTGGGCACGGCGGTGGATGCCGCCTCACGGGGCTATCGCACGCTTCTGGTGGAAGCGGCCGACTTCGCCAAGGGCACGTCGAGCAAGGCCACCAAGCTCGTGCACGGAGGCGTGCGCTACCTGGCCCAGGGCAACATCAGCCTGGTGCGCGAGGCGCTGCACGAACGTGGCTTGCTGGCCCGCAACGCCCCGCACCTGGTGTGGCCGCTCGGCTTCGTGGTGCCGGCCTACCAGATGTTCGACCAGCCGTTCTATGGCATCGGCCTGAAGGTCTACGACATGCTGGCGGGCGGCCTCAACCTGTCCGGCAGCCGCTGGCTCAATCACCGCGAGACCCTGCAGGCGGCGCCCACGCTGGCCGAGCACGTCGGCGGCCGTCCGTTGCGCGGCGGCAATCTCTATTTCGATGGCCAGTTTGACGACGCGCGCCTGGCCGTGGCCCTGATGCGCACGCTGTTCGATGTGGGCGGCACCGCCGTCAACTACATGCGCGTGACCGGCCTGTCGCAACGCAACGGCGTGATTACCGGCGTGACGGCGCAGGATGCGCTCGGCGACGCCACCTTCGACTTGCGCGCGGACTGCGTCATCAACGCCACGGGCGTGTGGGTGGACGCGGTGCGGCAGATGGAAGACGGCCACGCCCGCAGCATGGTGGCGCCCAGCCAGGGCGTGCACCTGACGCTGCCCAAGAGCTTTCTGCCCGGCGATCGTGCGATCCTGATCCCGAAGACGGACGACGGACGGGTGCTCTTCCTGGTGCCCTGGAACGGCCACACCATTGTCGGCACCACGGACACGCCGCGCCAGGACCTGCCGCTGGAGCCGCGAGCGACCGGCGACGATGTCGATTTCATCCTGGAAACGGCCTCGCGATACCTGGCGCGCGACCCGACACGCGCGGATGTGACCAGCGTGTGGGCCGGTTTGCGCCCGCTGGTCAAGGCGACCGGCGAAGCGTCCACCGCATCGTTGTCACGCGAGCACACCATCCTGGTATCGAAAGCGGGCCTGATCACGGTCACCGGTGGCAAATGGACCACCTACCGCAAGATGGCTGAAGACGTCATGGCGACGGCGATCCAGCGCCAGCTGCTCAAGGCGGCGCCGGGCAGGACGGAAGACCTGCCGCTGCACGGCGCCACCGGCATGCCGGCGGACCTGCCGCCGGCCGGCTCGGGATCGCCGGACCGCTACTACGGCGCCGACCTCCCCCTCGTACGCGCCCTGCCCGGCGCGGACAACCTCCTGGTGCCCGCCGCGGGCCTGACCGAGGCCCACGTGCGCTTTGCCGCCCGCCACGAACTGGCGCGGCGCGTGGAAGACGTGCTGGCGCGGCGCAATCGCGCCTTGTTCCTCGACGCAAAGGCGGCACTGGCCGGTGCGCCGCAGGTGGCGGCGATCCTCGCGGAGGAACTCGGACACGATGCGGCCTGGCAGGCGCGCGAACTGGAGAGCTTCGGCACGCTGGCCAGGGGATACATGCTCGACTGAATGTATAAACGTGCGCAATCGGGGCGGCCGTGGTGGAGGACTTGGGCGATAATGCGGGCTATCGCATCAGGGAGAACACCATGGACGAGATTGATGATCTGTCCGATTTGCCGATGCCCCGGTTCATCTGGGGTTTCGCCGTCATCGCAGGCAAGGGCGGCGACATCATGCACGACGAATTCGAGTATCTGACCCACACCCGCAGCCCGCGCTTCACGTGCCGCGTGGTCGAGCTGGAGGACATGCCGGCCGACAGCGAGGAATCGGGGATCGACGGGCGCATCGTCCACTACGACGAGCCGGACCGCCTGTTCTACATCACCGATGCGGGTATGGCGCTGGTGAATTTCCAGCTGTTTGACAAGCTGCCCGACAAGGACAAGCTCAAGAAGGTGTGCGACGAAGCCATCGCCAACTGGATGCTTCGCCGCGACTTCCTCGGCGACGAGGAAGACGAAGGCTGACCGGAAGTTCGGGGGAAAGCCCCCGGGATCCGGGAAAATCAAGGCCCGCGGACTGCGGGCCTGGCAGCCTGCCCCCGCTCCTCACCGGAGCGGGGCGACCATCACCGGGAAATTATTCCCCCAGCCCCTTTTCCACCACCTCGGCCAGCAGGCCGCTCATCCCGCCGGGATGATCCTTGGCCAGTTCCTGCAGACGCGCCACCAGCTTGCCATCCAGCTTGCAGGCAAACGGCACCAGGCCAGCCTGCTGGTCCAGCTTGCGCTGCTCGCGGCGGTCGATCTTCGCGCCCTGCGCCACGCCGCCTGCACGCGTTGCCGCCGCGTGCTTCATGTCGTGGGCAATCTTGAGGCCTTTGTTCTTTTCCAGGTCCGTCTTCTTCACGGGAATTCTTTCGATGGGATGGGAAGGCCGCTATTGTACCGGCCTCACTCGGTCCGGACCTCGATCAGGCCGGAAGCCACGCGTTCGATCTCGCAATAGACCGGCATGGCCTCCAGCGGACCGGTGCAGCCGACGCCGGACGCCTGGCTCGCGCTCGCCCCCGGCGGCAGGAAGACAAACGCCATGCCGGGCTGGAAGCCTGGATGTTTGCGCAAGCTGTCGTTGAGGATGTCGAGGTACTGCGAACGCGAGAAGACCTGCTTTGCCATGTCTAGCCTCCGGGTGGGTGACCCCTGCCCCGCGCCATGCCTGCGCCGTTCTGTGCGGCGGCTGGCATAAGAGGTCGCTTCAAAAAATCCTGGCGTCGTTGCGCGGCCTTGTCGTACCACTTGTACTGCCTGCGGCCGCGCGCCTAGCCAGGACCGCTTCACTTCATTTTGAAGCAACCTCCAAGTCGCGGGTCCGGAGATCCTAGCATGGCGCTCCGCGCTCCCTTCTCAGCATTCGCCCTTCTTGGCGTGGCCGGGCGGGCAGTGGTAGCCGCCCTTGCCGCGATGACCATGGTCATGATCATGATCGTAGTCATGGTCATGATCGTGGCCGCGGCGGTCCCAGTCCGGCCCCTGATTCCAGCGACCCGGCTGCATCACCCAGCCATTGCTGGCCTGCACCCAGCGCGGCGACTCGTAGACGTAGCCCGGGCGCGCCTTGGCCCACTTGCCCTTCTTCCAGTTGTGCTTGTGGTAGTGGTCGTCCCAGTCCCAGTAGCCAGGCTGCCAGATGTAGCCGGGGCGTGGCCCAGGTACGACTTCGTAGACCGGGGCTGGCGGCGCGACGCCGATGCCGATGTTGATATTGACCTGTGCCATGGCGCTGGGCGCGAAGGCGATTGCCGACCAGAGCAAGGCGGCGGCCGTTACGGCGCGCACGACGGTGCGGTGTGTCATGGGGGACCCTTTTCCATATTGTGATGACTACGGCAGCAGTCTAGCCGACCCCGCGCAGGGGCCGGTGTAAGAAAGGGTATCGGGAAGTTACGCGGCACCAACGGGGGCACCGCGCCGGTGGCCGTCAGTGATCGGCGGCCATCGCTTTCAGTTCGGCGTCGCCCGCCACGCGCGCGGCGTCTGACGTCGTGAAGGTGTCGTCGGACACCATGGTGCGCCGGATCTGCTGCGCACTGAAGTCCACCAGGGAAATGACCCACACATAGCGCCCTGCCTGGGGCGCGGTCTGCACGAAAGCCTTCAGCTGCGGTCTGGATTCGGTCGCCATGGTGCTCCTCCGTAGACAAACGCGTCCACAAACTCTAGCACATCCAATCCAGACGACCGGCACCCGCCTACAGCGTTTGACCCAGTGCCACCGCGTGCATTTCAGGCTACAGTTTTTTTGACAAGTGCCGACACCCATTGGAGTACCAACCGCCACCAAATTGCCGCGCATCGCCATCCACCCTCCCCAGCACCCCATGGCTGAACCAGGTTGTCCGCTCCCTGATCGGCCACGGCGCAGCATCGCCCGCGCCCGCCGCCATGGACTGGCCGCGTTGCTGGCATGGCTGGCTGGCGCGATGCCCATCGTACTGACGCCTGCCGTGGCCGCACAGACGCCACAGGCAACACAATCTCCGGCCTCGGCCGCGGCACCAGCCTCCGCACCCGCCGCCGCGCCGGTGCCGCGCCCGGAGGCGGTCGCGCGTGTCGTCATGAGCCTGCTCAGCTACGCCCGCTGGCCCGCCGAACGCGAGACGCTGCGCCTGTGCGTTGACAACGGCACCCGCTACGCCGGCAAGCTGATGGAAGGCGGCACGCTATCCACCGGACGCCTGGTCGAGGTGCGGCGCGTGGACGTGATGAGCGATGCCCTGACACCGGACTGCGATGCGCTGTACCTCGGCACCATGACCGATACGCGCCGCAAGAAGCTGGCGGCCGACCTGACTGGGCGCCCGGTGCTGGTCATCGCCGAAGAAGACTTCGAATGTGAGGTTGGCAGCATGTTCTGCCTGAATATTCGCGAGAACCAGGTCTCGTTCCGCGTGAACCTCGATTCCATCGCCCGCAGCGGCATTCATGTCCACCCGGGTGTGCTGCAACTGGGACGTCGCAAGACGCCGGCATCATGAACACGCCCGGCCCGCGCCCTACCCCACCTTCTCCGCCCGCGCCGCCTGCCACTCACGCGCGGCCCACGCTCTACAGCACGCTGCGGCGTATCCACCTCAGCGTCGCTCTGATCGCCGTCTGCACGGCCGGGCTTTCGCTGACTGCGCTCGGCCTGACCGCGCTACGCGTCTATGCCGACCACAACCTGCGGCTCGTGGCGCGCTCCATTGCCTATACGCTGGAAGCGCCAGTCGTGTTCCGCGACGAAGCCGCCGCGGCCGAGACCCTTTCCGTCATCGCCGCCGGCGAGGACGTCACCACCGTCGCGGTGTTCGACCGAGACCACCAGCCGCTGGTCACGTGGCAGCGCCCCGGCCAGGACCGCTTTCCGCAATTGCGCAGGCTGGCTGGCGACCTGCTGACGTCCGGCCCGGTGGAGCAGCCGATCTATCACGAATCCTTGCAGGTGGGCAGCGTGCGCGTGGCGGGCGACCCCATCGCCCTGCTGCATTTCCTGCTGCAGGGCACGCTGGGCCTGCTGGCGTGCCTGTTGCTGACGGCCGTGGGCGCGCACTACATGTCCAGCCGCATGATCGTCCACATCATCGACCCGGTGCGAAACCTCATGCGCGTGGCCCATGCGGTGCGGTCCGAACGTGCGTTCGACCAGCGCCTGCCGCCGGCGCGGATCGCGGAACTCAACGCGCTTTCGGAAGACTTCAACGTGCTGCTGGATGAGCTGGAGGCGTGGCAGAACCAGCTACAGCATGAGAACCGTTCGCTGGCGCACCGCGCCACCCACGACAGCCTGACAGGATTGCTCAACCGCGCCGCCTTTACCGAAGCGCTCGAGCATGCCGTGCGCACCGCGGCGGCGTGCAACCAAAACGCCGCCTTGCTTTACCTGGACAGTGACGACTTCAAGGGCATCAACGACCGCTATGGCCATGCCGCCGGCGATGCCGTGCTCGTCGGCATCGCCCAGCGCATTCGCACCTGCGTGCGCGAGAGCGACCTGGTCGCGCGCCTGGGCGGCGACGAATTCGCCGTGCTGGTGGGCCCGCTGCGGCAGCCGGAAGACGCCGTGCTGGTGGCCGAGCACATCCTTGCCGTCATGGCGGACCCGATCGCGCTGCCGGACGGCACGCACATCGTCGCGCCGCTCAGCATCGGCATGGCCGTCTATCCGTTCCACGCCCGTGCCGGCTCCGCGCTGCTGCACGCGGCCGATGCCGCCATGTACGGCGCCAAGCGCCAGTCAGGCGCCACCTGGCGCAGCGCCGAGACCATCCCGCCAGACGCGCACGTGTAGGAGGTCGCAATGACGCTCCGCCCGACCGGCCGCCAATCCGGCTGCCAACCGGGCCACCGGTGGCTCGGTGCGATGGGCATCGCCGTGGCACTGGCACTGGCGTTGGCGCTGGGCGGTTGCCAGAGCGCGCCGCAGCAGCCGCCGCCCGGCAAGCTCACGCCGGCCCAGATTGCGGTGCTGAAGGATGAAGGCTTTGCGCTGACCGATAACGGCTGGGAACTGGGTCTCTCGCACAAGGTGCTGTTCGGCTTCGATGAAGACTTGATTACCCCGGAGCGCCGCGGCGCCGTCGTGCGCGTGGGCCTGGCGCTCAATGCCGCCGGCATCGAGCGGCTGCGCGTGGACGGCCATACCGACGCCGCCGGCACCGTTGCCTACAACCAGCAGCTCTCCGTCCGGCGCGCCGAGGCCGTGGCCCGCTTGCTGTCCGCGTGCGGCTTTCCCCGCGAGCACATCGAGGTGCGTGGCCTGGGCAAATCCCGCCCGGTGTCCGACAACCGCACCGCCGCGGGGCGGGCCGAGAACCGCCGCGTAGCGATCATCGTCACGGTCGACTAGAAACCGAAGAAACACTCTAATTCGCCAGGTAGTGCGGTCAGATCCGCCCCGGCACTGACGCCCCCGGCCACGGTGACCCCGAAGATGGGTTGACGCCGTGTCCCGCCATGCGAAATGCCGGGCAAACCCTGCCCGCCAACCGTCACGAACGGTCGTACACTCGCGCCTGTGCCGTCTGGCCGAGAGCGGGGTTTCCTGCGCGGGCGCGCATCACCGAATTCCAATAAAAGAAAGCAAGAAAGCATGCGCACCCAGGCGCTGGAGCAGGCAATAGACGCCGTGGTCGTGGTCAACGCGCGTAATCAGGTCACCCTGTTCAACGCCGCTGCCGAGGCCTTGTGGGGATTGCAGCGTTCAGCCGTACTAGGGCGATGCGCGAGCCGGCTCGCGCTGGACGACCTTGGCGGCCATCATGCGCGACAGGCCGGCCAGCCTGACGTCGACATCGCGTTCGACCTCACCATCACGCGTCCCGACGGGACGACGCGCCGTGCACAGTTGCGCACGGCCGCCTTTGCTCCCCTCGACCCCGACACCCTCGCATCCGTAGCCGCGAATGACGCCGACCTGCAGTACGCCGCATTCCTGCGCGAAGACAGTGGCGATGGGCTGAGCCCGGCCGGGCTGCGCATGGTCTCGCTGTGCCTGGACCATGCCGAGAATCCGGTCATGATCACCGACGGCCGCGGCATCGTCTGCCACATCAACGGCGGCTTCACGCGTCTGCTGGGCTATGAGCGCCATCAGGCCGTGGGCCGCCTCTGGCACGACCTGCTCAAACCGATCAACGCCCGCCCGGAGATGATTCCGCCGCTGCTGGCGCCGCTGATCGAAGGCCGACCGCTCCAGCGCGAAGCACTGGTGGCCAACAAGAGCGGCCAGCCGCGCTGGCTGTCCGTGGCCGTCAGCCCGGTCATGGCCCGGCCGGGCAGCCGGCCCGCGCCGCAGGCCCCAGGGCAAGGCGGGCTGGTCAATGCGGTCTGCGTGCTGACCGACATCACGGCCACCAAGCTGCGCGAATCGATCCAGCACCGGACGCTGGAAGCGTTGGCGCAAGATCTGCCGACCGCGGACATCATGGCCGACCTCTGCCGGCAAGTGGAACGGATGGCGCCGGGCACCGTGGCCTCCGTGATGCGCGTGGCCGACGGTCGCCTGCGCATGGTGGCGATGCCCTCGGCACAGCCTGCGTCCCTCGATCACTTCGACAACCTGCCGATCGGCCTCCAGTCGGGGTCCTGCGGCGCCGCCGCCTTCCTCGGCCAGCCCGTGGCGGTCAGCGACATTGCGCAGGACCCGCGCTGGGAACTGCTGCGCGACCACGCCCTCGCGGCCGGCTGGGCCGCCAGCTGGTCCACACCGGTGCGCGCCGCCGATGGCCGCGTGCTGGGCACCTTTGCCCTGAGCTTCGCCCAGCCGCGCCTGCCGGACGCCTTCCACCAAAACCTGGTGACCGTGGCCGCGCACCTGTGCGCGCTGGCGCTGACACACGACCAGGCGCAGGAACGCATCCACCGGCTGGCCTATTACGACGCGCTGACCGGCCTGCCGAACCGCCAGTTGCTCCTCGCCCGTGCCGACGAAGCCGTGACGCGAGCCAATGCCGAGGGCACGCCGCTGGCATTGCTGTTCATCGACCTGGACGACTTCAAGCGCGTCAATGACGTGCAAGGGCACGTGGCCGGCGACCGCTTCCTGAGCGAAGTGGCCGCGCGCCTGCTGCATGAGGCCGGCGAGCACGATACCGTGGGCCGGCTGTCCGGCGACGAATTCGCGATGCTGCTACCGCATTGCACGCGCGATGACGCCGTGGCCACGGCGCAGCACCTTCTGCGTGCATTGGCAGCACCGATCCACATCTCGCGCGGGCTGAGCCTGTCGCCGTCGGCGAGCATCGGCATCAGCCTGCTGACGGAGAACGCGCGCGACCGCGAGACGCTGCTGCACCATGCCGACCTCGCCGTGTACCAGGCCAAGCGGCGCGGCAGCCACGTGTGCGTGTATGACAGCGTCCTCGCCCGCCGCCTCGGCGACCGCCGCACGCTGGAGCAGGAACTGCGCGAGGCCATCGCGGAGGGCCAGTTGCGCATGCATTACCAGCCGCAGATCCATTTGCCGACCGGCAGCCTGTGGGCCGTGGAAGCGCTGGCGCGCTGGGCCCATCCGCGGCGCGGCGATATCGCGCCGTCCATCTTCGTGCCGCTGGCCGAGGAAACGGGGCTGATCGTGGCGCTGGGCTACTGGGCCGTGCGCGAGGCCTGCGCCCAGCAGGCCCGCTGGCGGGCGCGCGGCGCGGCGGTGCCGGCGATCTCGGTCAACCTGTCGCCGCTGTGCATCCGGGACCCCGGCCTGCCGGACATGGTCGCGCAGGCGCTGGCCGCGAACGGCCTGCCAGCCGGCGACCTGACTATCGAACTGACGGAGAGTGTTTTCCTCGATCTCACGCCGGCTGCGGAAGCCACCATTGCGGCGCTGCGCCAGCTGGGCGTGCGGCTGTCGATCGACGATTTCGGGACGGGATTTTCGAGCCTGAGCCGACTGACGCGGCTGCCCGTGGAAGAGATCAAGCTGGATCGCAGTTTCCTGGTGGACCTGGAAACCAGCGAGCCCACGCGCACGCTGGTCGAAGCCGTGATCCGTATCGGTCGGGCGCGGAACCTGACGGTGGTGGCCGAGGGCGTGACGACCGCTTTCCAGCGCCAGTTCCTGCTCGACCAGGGCTGCCACGTGGGCCAGGGCTTCCTGTTCTCGCAGCCGCTGCCGGCACGGGCCATCGAGGGCTGGCGGCCGCAATCAGGCTTCCCCGGCCTGCCACACTAGGAATACGAAGGGACCCGCTGGCGCTCCGTCGGCGACTAATCGCCGAACGGGTTCGGCACGCTGCTTGGCGGGTCGTCGCCGAGGTCGAACTCTTCACGCACCTCGTCCACCACGGCGCGGATCGCGGCCTCGAAGCCGCGCGCGTTGCCAAAGCGGCCCATATCCCAGTTGCGGCCGCGGGCATCCCGCTCGTGCGGCTGGGGGTCCGGCACCCGGATCAGCGTTCCATCGTCGGCGATCTCGTCGATCTGCTGGATGCGCCGGCTGACCTCTTCCTTCAGGACACGCCGGCTGCGCTCGCGCTTGGCCATGACTGGCCTCCTTTCGGTGGTTCGTCCGCGGGCATCCTAGCACGCGGCCACCGGGCGGTCACAGCACCGCTTACAGGGCCGATTTCGCCGCCTGGTAGCCCGCGTAGAGGCGCTGGAACAACGGACCCGGCTTGCCCGTGCCGATGGTTCGGCCATCGATCGTGACGACCGCCAGCAGTTCCTTGCTGGCCGAGGAAATCATGACCTCGTCGGCGGCAAATACCTCGTCACGTGTGATGCGGCGGGCTTCCAGCGAAATATCCAGCGCCGCGCACAGTTCTTCCATCAGGCCGTAGCGAATGCCTTCCAGGATCAGGTTGTCCTTGGGCGGCGCCTCCAGGCGACCCTTCCTGACGATCCACACGTTCGACGACGACGCTTCCGTCAGGAAGCCGTCGCGGAACTGGATGGCTTCCGTCACGCCATGCTCGGCGGCGACCTGCGCGGCCAGCACGTTGCCCAGCAGCGAGGTCGACTTGATCTGGCAGTTCAGCCAGCGACGGTCTTCCATCGTCACGCAGGCGACACCGGCTTCGACGGCCGCCGCCGGTGGCAGCGCCATCGGGTTGGTCATGATCAGCACGGTGGGGGTGACGTCCTTGGGGAATGCATGCGCGCGCTTTGCCACGCCGCGCGTGACCTGCATGTAGACCATCTGGTCAGACAGGCCGTTGGCTTGCACCACGCGATCGATCAGCGCCAGCCATTCGGCCTCGCTGTACGGATCTGGAATGCCGATCGCGGCCAGGCTGCGCTTCAGGCGCGCCAGGTGCTGCTGGCCGCGGAACGGCTTGCCGTTGTAGAGCGGGATGACTTCATAGATGCCGTCGCCAAAGATGAAGCCGCGATCCAGTACTGGGATGCGGGCTTCGGACAGGGGGAGGAGCTCCCCATTCAGGTAGACGACGGCTTCGGACATGGCGGACACGGTAAGGGGATCAAGAAACTGGATCAGGAAACAAGACATTCTTCCACATGGCTTGCCCTGCCTTTATGCAAATTCAGCATCCCGGCCACGAAAACCTGCCACCCCGCGCCGGCAAGGGCGGGAGCGCGCTGCGCGGCCAAGCGAAAGCGCTGCTGCCGCCACCCCACTCCAGAGGGGCTTTAACCTTTGATTTGCAAGGAAAAACGTCACGGAGACGACACGCACGCCGCCTAAACTCGGGGCCACTTTTCCATCACTGGCTCCTCCCGTCATGTCCGGCGTCCTGGTTGATCCTTTCGCTGCCCGTCCGCGCTTCCGGCAGCCTTGCGCGGAGGATCTGGCCGTTGCGAGGCCGTCTGTCACCACGGACCAGACCAACCAGGACGTGCTCGAGGTCTTTGCCGTGCATCGCGACCTGGCCTGCCTGCCGGTGACCGAGGACGACCGGCCGATCGGCCTGATCAACCGGTCGATCTTCCTGTCGCAGATGAGCAAGCCGTATCACCGCGAGCTCTACAACCGCAAGAGCTGCATCGCGTTCATGGACAAGGAGCCGCTCGTGGTGGATGCGGCCATGAGCATCGACGCGCTGACCTTTCGCGCCGTGGAGTACGGCGAGAAAGCACTCGCGGACGGCTTCATCATCGCGCGTGATGGCAAATTCGTTGGCCTGGGCCAGGGCCTGCAGCTGATGCGCGTGGTGGCCGACATGCAGGCCGAACGCAATCGCCAGATCATGCACAGCATCGACTACGCCAGCACGATCCAGCGGGCGATGCTGCGCACGTCGCGCGAGATGCTGGCGACCACGCTGCCCGACGCCGCACTGGTGTGGGAGCCGCGCGACGTGGTCGGCGGCGACTTCTATCACTTCGCCGCGTTCGAGGACGGCTGGTTCGCCGCGCTGGCCGACTGCACCGGACATGGCGTGCCCGGCGCGTTCATGACGCTGATCGCCTCGTCGCTGCTGACGCAGGCCATCGAACAACAAGGCCCGCGCGATCCCGGTGCGCTGCTGATGGCCGTCAACCGCGGCATCAAGCAGATGCTGGGCCAGATGCCCGGCCAGATGGGTAGCCAGCTCGAAGGCCACGCCGGCACATCGGCGTCCGACGACGGCATGGATGCCGCCTTCTTCTGGTTCGACAACGCCACGCGGCAGCTTACCTTCGCCGGCGCCAAGTCCGCGCTGTTCGTGCTGCAACCCGGCGACGCGGAAGGCGAAATGCTCAATGGCGCCCGGATCGGCGTGGGCTACGTCGATACCGACATGGACTTCGCGTGGCAAAACAGCACGGTGCCGACGCGCACCGGCACGCTCGTGTTTGTCACCACCGACGGGCTGATCGACCAGATCGGCGGCCCGAAGGAGATCGCCTTCGGCAAGCGCCGGATGCGCGAAGCGATCCGCGCCAGCCGCGACGCCCCGGCCGTGCAGATCAGCCAGGCGGTGCTTGAGGTGCATCGCGCCTGGCAGGGCCCGCATCGTCGCCGGGATGACCTGACCTTCTTCTGCTTCCGCGCCCGCTAGCCTCACGGCGCGCCAATTCGCCCCCCACATGACCGTCGCACAACCCGCACTGTCCGCCGCACAATCGATTGACCATGAATATGAGCCCTTCTTCGCGATGGCTCGGGAACGTAAAGTGATCTTCTACTACGTCGGGTATTTCTCGCAGAACATCATCGCCGCCATGTCCGACGCGGTACGCCTGCAACTCGCCGTGAGCGGCGTGGATGGCACCACGCGCCGCAAGCTGTTTTCATCGTTCGTGGAAATGGCGCAGAACATCGTGCACTACTCGTCCGACGCACTGACGCCGCCCACGCAGGACAACGGGCAGCTACGCCACGGGTCCGTGTGCATCAGCATGGTGGACGAACACTATCGCCTGATGTGCTCGAACCCCGTGGCCACCGCGCGCGTGCAGCAGCTGCGCGCCACGCTGGAGCCGCTGCGCACGATGACGCTCGACGAAATCAAGCAAGCCTACAAGCAGACCCTGCGCGCCGAGGCGCCGCAAGGCAGCAAGGGAGCCGGGCTCGGCTTCCTGACGATGGCGCGCGATGCCAGCGCACCCCTGGAGTACAACTTTCAGCCGATCGATACCGATCCGGTCTCGACGATGTTCCAGCTCGTCGCCACGATCTGACGGTATCGACAAGAGCCTGCCATGGAAAACCTGTTCATCGCCGCCACGCCGACCTCGCCCGAGGTCAGCTTCGACTTCGAGCGGCACGTCCTCTCGCTCAAGGGCGAGTCCTACCCCGAGAACGCCGCGGTGTTCTACGGCGAGGCCATCATGCGCCTGCGCAAATACCTGGCCGCGCGCGAAGGCGCCGAAGTCACCGTCAACGTGGCGCTGACCTACTTCAACAGCTCGAGCACCAAGATGCTGTTCAGCATGTTCGACGCACTGAACGAAGCCGCCGAGCGTGGCAACCGCGTCCGGCTGCACTGGTTTCACGACGAGGACGACGACACCATCCTGGAGTTCGGTCAGGAACTGCAAGCCGACTTCCCGGCCATCGCGTTCTTTGACGAAGTGACGACCGGCAGTTGAACCCGCCGCTTGCCGCTGCCGTTCCAGCCGCCACCTCCCCCGTCATTCCCGTCGCCATGTCCGAGCCCGACCTGTTCGAATCGGAGAACAGCGCCCTGGCCCATGCCAGGGCCGTGTTTTGCGATGTTGATGCGGGCGAGGAGGCCTACCGCCATACGCTCGGCCAGCTGATCAGCTACTACGAGCGCCTGGTGCGCGAGACGCGCCGGCTGATCCGCCGCAGCGATCGCGAGGAGCTGGAAATGAACCGGCTCAACCATCGACTGCAGGAACTGGCGCAAGAACTGGAATATCGCGCGACGCACGACACGCTGACCGGCGCACTGAACCGTGGCGCCGTCATCGACCGCGCCACCGCGGCATTGGCGCGCGGCAGCCTGGCGTTGATCGTGCTCGACATCGACCATTTCAAGCGGCTCAACGACACCTTCGGCCATCCGGTCGGCGATGCCGTCATCTGCGGCGTCACGGCCTGCCTGAAGAACGCAGTCGGCACGGAAGGCGCGATTGGCCGCGTGGGCGGTGAGGAATTCGCCGCGCTACTGCCCGGGTTGACGCTGGACAAAGCGACGAGCCTGGCGGAGCGCATGCGCGAGGCCATCGCCGGATACCGCTTCCCCGCGCCGGTCGACCGCGAGGTGACGGCCAGCTTCGGCGTCAGCTGGACCGCCGAGGGGCGCACGTTCGAATACGCCTACGGCCGCGCCGACGAAGCGCTATACCAGGCCAAGCGGGACGGCCGCAATCGCGTGACGCGGGCCGGAGCATGAACGCGCGGGCGTTCGACCGCTCTTCTCAAAGGCAGAACCGCGCCGACGTGATGCGGCGCCAGCTCGGGCTTCCCGGAAGCCCGCCGCACGCAACCGAGCGCGGCTGGGCGGAAGCGCTATCGCTTTAGCTGTTGTGCTCGGCGGCAATGGGACGAGTCTCGCCGGTCTCCACAAGGGTGCGGCTCGCGTCCGTGGAGCCATAGATCCACAGGATCTTCATGGGCGCCGTCGCCGACGCATTGCGGAAGCGATGCGGCACGTTCGGGGGAATGAAGGTGGCGTCGCCCTTCTTGACGGGAATCGATTGTCCATCGATATCGAAGATGGCCTCGCCATCGATCAGCACAACACTCTCTTCGGCATTGTGGTGGTGGAAAGGAATCTCGGCGCCTCCACCGAACTCGGTATAGCCCGTGATGAAAGCCGTGGCGCCCGCCCCCTTCCCCACCAGGGGCGTCGTGCGGGCGCCGCCGCCGCGCTCATGTGTCTTGATGGTGTCGGGCTTCAGCAGCACGGCATTGGATTCTGTCTTGATCATGGCATTGCCTTGAGAATGAAGAATAGGTTCAGTGGGCAGGGCCAACCCACACCGTCTTGATATTGGTGAACTCGCGGATACCGAACTCGCCAAGTTCGCGGCCGTAGCCGGATTGTTTGACGCCACCGAAGGGCAACCGCGGATCGGAGGCAACCAGGCCGTTTACGAACACCGCGCCAGCCTCGATGCGCCGGGCCAGCGAGTGGGCCCGCTCCAGATCGCCGGTCCAGAGTGCCGCGCCCAGGCCAAACTCGGTGGCATTCGCCATCGCGATGGCCTCGTCAGCGCTGCCGACCCGAATGACTGCCGCAACGGGCCCGAACGTTTCCTCCACGGCTGCGGCCATGTCTGGTGTGACCCGGTCCAGAATGGTCGGCGCGTAGAAGAAACCCGGTCCCTCGATCGGATGGCCGCCCAGCGCGACCACGGCGCCTGCGCTAACACTGCGCTCCACCTGCGAATGGAGATCGCTGCGCAGATTGGATCTGGCCAGCGGGCCCACGGTTGTGCTGCGATCCGTTGGGTCGCCAACTCGCAGCATGCGCGTGGCGGCGCAGAAGGCGGCGACGAAGCGGTCTGCAACGGCGTCTTCCACAATAAAACGCTTGGCGGAAATGCAACTCTGGCCCGTGTTCGAGAACCGCGCCTTCACCGCCATGTTTGCGGCAGCCTCCACGTCCGCGTCGGCCAGCACGATGAACGGATCAGAACCGCCGAGTTCCAGGACCTGCTTCTTCATCAGGCTACCGGCCTGGGCGGCAACCAGCTTGCCAACGGCCGTCGAACCGGTGAGCGTCACCGCCGCAACGCGTACATCGGCCAGAACGCCGGCCACCTCCGATGCATCGATCATCAACGTGGAAACCAGGCCCTCGGCCGCGCCGGCTTCCCGGAAGACGTCCGCCAGCGCCAGCGCGCATTGGGGCACGTTGTTGGCATGCTTGAGCAGGGCCGCATTTCCCGCGGCGAGTGCGGGGGCGGCAAATCGAATGAACTGCCAGAACGGGTAGTTCCAGGGCATCACCGCGAGAACCACGCCCAGCGGGTCGAATACCACGCGGCTATCCGCCGCATTGCTCGGAACGCGGACGTCGGCGAGGAAGCCCGGCGCGGCATCGGCATAGAAGTCGCAAGTCCACGCCGATTTCTCGATTTCGGCCTCGGCTTCCGCGAGCGGCTTCCCCATCTCGGCGGTGATCATGGCCGCATATTGATCACGGTTACGGCGAAGCACCTTTGCCACTTCCGCCAGAAGCACGCAGCGCTCTTGCACCGACCGCATGCGCCAGGCCTGTTGCGCCTGCGCCGCGCGTTGCAGCTTGCGCTCGACATCTTCCGGGCGATCGAGCGGATAGCGGCCGAGCTCCGCACCCGTGGAGGGATTGAATGAAACGATCATGGGTAGATTGGTAGCAGGTTGTCTGGCGAACGCGGCCATGGCGAGGCCGCGTTCACACAAAGGTCAGATGGGTTCGCTGCCCAGTACCTTGCGCCGGATCAGGTCTTCAAGCGTACCGGCATCCTTTGCCAGTCTCGCCTTGAATGCGTCCGGCGTGCTGTTCACGATGTCGAATCCGTTCTGGGCGAAGTGCCGGGCGACTTCCGGGTTGCGCATGACTTCCGAGGTGGCCGCCACGATCTTGTTCCGCGTGTCCGCCGGCAGTCCACTCGGCGCGACCAGACCGACCCAGGTGGGATACTCCAGCCCCGGGATGGACTCGCTCATCGTGGGGACACCCGGCAACAGCGCAGACCGCTTCGACGAGCCTACGGCGATTGCACGGACCTTGCCCGCCTGGATATGGGGGAGCAGCACCGATATGCCGGCGAAGGCGAAGTCGATATGCCCTCCCAGCAGGTCTGTGATCATCGGGGCAGCGCCCTTGTAGGGAACGTGAGTGGTCTTGAGTTGACGAGCCAGGGCCATCTGCGCACTGTTGACGTGCCCTGCGGAGGCCAGCCCCGAAGTGCCGTAGGTCGTGCCCGGGTGGGCTTTCAGATACGCGATCAACTCTTCCAGGTTCTTCACGGGGAGATCGCCCCGGGTCACCAGGATTTGCGGTGTCGTCACCAGCAGGTTCAGGTAGTCGAAGGACTTGAAGGTGTCGTACCGCAAGCCCTTCATGATCTGGTAGTTGGCCGCCTGCGTATCGAGCGCCAGCATCAGCGTATAGCCATCGGGCTTGGCTCGCGCGATCTCCGCCGCGCCGATGGATCCGCCTGCACCCGGCTTGTTCTCGATCACGATGGGTTGCCCGAGCTTCTCGCCGAGGGCCACACTGATGATGCGCGCCGTCTGGTCGACAGCGCCGCCCGGCGCGAACGGTACGATCAGCCGGATCGGCTGATGCGGGTACGTCTGCCCCGAGGCCAATGCGCTGGCGCCGGCGCATAGGGCGAACACCGCGGCATTGAACAACCTCCGATAGAAGGATGCCATCTTTGTCTCCTATTTTTTTCTGGTATGGTCTGCCCCGCGTCCGCGAGCACGTATGCCCGGCTGGACGCCAATGCCGGAATCAGGGCGTGCTTGCGATCAGGCCGCCGTCGATGACGATCTCGGTGCCGGTGACGTACCGGCTCTCGTCGGCTGCCAGGAACAGGGCGGCATGGGCCGTGTCCCAGGCATCGCCCATATGCTTCATCGGAATCTGATTGTTTCGGCGCGCGAGGAAGCCATCCGGATCGCCTTGCGCGTACTTCTGGACCAGGTTGTCGAGCAGAGGCGTTTGCATCAGCCCGGGCACCACGCAGTTCAGGCGGATACCCTCCGCAGCGTGAATGACGGCCGTCGTCTTCGTGAACTGGATCAGCGCAGCCTTTGCCGCGGCGTAGGCGACCTGGGGCTTGCCCACGTAGCGCAGGCCGGCAACCGACGACACATTGATGACCGAACCGGCGCCCTGTTTGCGCATGACGGGCAGTACGTGCTTGCAGGCGAGGAACGCACCCTTCAGGTTCACTTCGATCTGCGCATCCCAGACGGCTTCCGTCATATCCACGGGACCACCAGGCTGCGACAGCCCAACGTTGTTGACCAGGATGTCGATGCGACCGTGCTGCTCGAGGCAGCCGTTCACCGCGCGCTCCACGTCTTCGGCCCTGGTGGAATCGCACCGCACCACCGTTGCCACGTTGCCTTCTTCCTCGATGCGCTTGCGCGTATCTTCCGCGTTCTCGAGGTGCAGGTCGGTGCCAAAGATCGTGGCGCCCTGGCGGGCCATCAGGACTGCCATGGTCCGGCCGTTACCCCAGCCTTGTGCCACGGAGCCGCACCCCATGATCAGGGCAACCTTGTTGGTCAGTTTGAACATTCGACTTATCTCCTTGTACGGCGCTCCTCGTATGGCGCCTTGGGCGGTCACATCCGCCGACGTGGTGCACATCGTAAGTAGCGGCGATTGATAAGTGAAATTCTTTATATCTATCCAATGATAGGATTCAGGAATTAATCGTCCCCTTCGCCGTGGCGCGGAGGGTTCAACCCGCACGATCAAAGGAACGCAGCGTGAATGTGATCCCCCGCCAGCTCCGAATCTTCCTGGCGCTTGCCGAGTCGCTCAACTTCAGCCGCACGGCCGAGCAGTTCTTCGTCACGCAACCATCGCTGAGCAAGGCCGTGAAGGACCTGGAGGCGGAACTGGGCGTCACCCTGTTCGAGCGCTCGACGCGCTCGGTGCGCCTGACGCCGGCCGGCGAACGCATGACTTCACTCGCAAGGCGCGTGGTCGGCGAATACGACAGCGGCCTTCAACGCCTGCAGAGCCTGGCCGACCTGGAAGCCAACCATGTGGCCATCGCCGCGATCCCATCGCTCGCGAACGCCGTGCTGCCTGGCGTGTGCGCCAAACTGGAGAGCCGCTTCGCCGGAACACGCTTCACCATTCATGACGGCACCAATGCGTCCACGATCCAGCGCCTGATCAACTACCAGGTGGATTTCGCCCTGGCGTCCGCCGCCCCCTCGCACCCCGAACTGGAGTACGAGGAAGTCATGCGCGACCGCTTTGCCCTGCTGGCACCAGCGGCATGGAAAAAACTGGTGCGACCAACCATGCGCATGGAAGAGCTTGTCGACCTGCCGCTGATCAGCGGCACCGATGCAAGCACCGCCAAGGAGTATGTGAGTGCGGCCTTCCTGCAGCGAGGCGTCGTCTTCCGACCGAAACTTTCATTTGACCAGGTGGCCACCGCGACGGGGTTCGTGCGCCAGGAAGTGGGCATCGCGATTCAACCTTACCTGGGCGTCATGCCGCTCCTGGATTTGCGGGGTATGCGACTTTGCCAGATCGAGGATGGCCCGATCCGATCCGTCGGCATCGTCAGACGCAAGGGCTCATCCTTGTCGCCCATCATCGAGCAAGCGTTGGAGGAAGTGCGCGCGGCGGCCAGGCAGTTGGTGCGCCAGCTTCCGGCATGGATTCATCCGCCCGTGGCTTCGTCGTGAGGCGGAGGCGATCTGATTGGGTGGGTATCTGTTCAGGCGGTGGGCGTGCGTTGGAGCCGTGGACTGGAGATCGAGGCAAGCTCCCAGCTTTCGTCGAAGCGGAAACGCGTGCGCGCCGACGAAGCGCTGTACAAGGCCAAGCGGGATGGTCGCAATCGGGTGACGCAGGCCGGTGCGTGAACTCGCGGGCGTGGTTGGCCCGGGTCTTCTGAGGGTTAGGAGATAGTCTCCCCAGACAATCGTTGCCCACGGCGAGACATGATGTAACCGCTGAACCTCTTTGCAGCGATGATCCCAAGCCGGTCCACAGAAGACAGTAATGTCGCGCACCCTATGCAGATCGCGACAATCGAGAGGTTTAACAACAGCTTCTGAACGTGAGTCGGGTCCTCTATCCATCGATAGGCATTGTTGCCATACGCGAGGAAAAGCGGTCCATGTATCAGGTAGAGCGGAAACGATATGCGACCCAGAAAGCGACTGAGGTCGCCAGAAAGAAAATTCGAGATTAGCCTGCTGAATACCGACGACGCCGTCAGCATGACAGCAACGACCAAATATGCCCCCGGCCGATTGCCGATCACAGGAAGAAAGCCTGCGCAAAGTATGCCTGCCCCGAAAATCAGCAGTAACGCTTTCCCCCACAGACTGTGGTTGCGCTCCATGACTCCTGACGCATGTACCTCGGCAAGAACAAGGCCAATGATGAATGCCGTGTATATGGGATCGACAAGGAATGTCACCACGCCAAGCACAGCATACAGATACACGCGACGATCGAGCCGGCCTGCCACGAACAACGTGCCAATGACGAGCGCTGAGCCCCATAGCTCAAAACTCATGGTCCATAGGGGACCGATCAACGTTTTCGCGGGATCATATGCAAAGAAGACGTCGAAAAGCGAGAATCGAAACACATTCAGCAAGGTGGGGCCAGTGGGGAGGAAGGCCTGAAATATCGGCAAGCGGTGTTCGACAGACGGTACAAGACCCAGGGCAAAGAATAGGTACAGCAGCAGCGCAACGACAAGAATCGGGACAGCCAGCCGCGCGTATCGCCCGAGCGAGATGCCAGTCAGAATGGTTGGGTCATGACGGCGACAAAAACCGATCGATAGCGAGAATCCGGATACAACGAAAAACACCCATACCGCGAGCCCTGCATTGAAGATGCCCATTCGCGAAAGTATCAACGTGACCCGATCGCTAATCGGAAATCCTTCGCCGAATGTATGCGCCAGGAGAACAACTAGGGCCCCCCAGCCGCGCAATCCATCCAGAAAGTGGAGGCGGCTATCGCGAATCGAGTTCATTGGTAGCTACAGAAAAGTGCCGAGAGGCAGGAAATATGCGGCCAGATACCATACAACCCCGAATAGCACATGCAGCCCAAAAGCGCCCCAGGCGGGCCATGCTCGCCGCCATGGCATCCCCGTCAGCGCTATCGTGCTTTCCACGTAAAGCAAGAATGTCACCGTCTGTCCGGTCCAAGCGAAATTGCCATGCATCATGCGCGGACCTGACTCGGCAACGCAGAGACTGATTGCCATTCCCACCACGTACATGAACCACGCAAACCGCAGTTCGTTGGACCAGGCACGCTGACGCCAAATGACCGCGCCTGCCACTAAGGGAAACAGCAAGGACGCGGGCAGTTTGGCCAACACATCAGATGAGCCTCCGTAGACGACGAAAGGCGCAAATGTCAGCCCCTGCCCCTCGCCAGCCCCGTTGAAAGTCATCAGGAACTGTAGCGCCAGCGCAATGCTGGCAGGTACGGCGACCAGCGCCAAGTTGCGGGCGGCTAACCGCCACGATCCGGAGAGACCACGGTAAAGTTCGACAGCACAAACGCAAGGCAGAAACGCGATCAGGAACGACGGCTTCGCCACTGCAGACAAGACAATGCCAATTGGCAAAAGCACTCGCCACGCCCAGTGGTTACGGCCTTCGAAGGCCAGCATGAAATAAGCGGCAACCACTGGAACCGCAAGCGCTTTTGATAGTACTTGCGTCGGATTGTGATAGACCGTTGGCGCAATATAACCGCGATAAAAATTCAGACTGAAGGCTGATTGCAGAAATATGTGCGATGCAACCAGCACCAGCACCGCAGCAGAGACTTTTGACAACAGGCTAAGCGAAGGGATCAACCTCTCGATACGAAGCGCAATAACCGCCGCCATCGATGCGTAGCACAAAGACATCAGCGCGACCGTGGCTATCTCATAGGAAATCCCCGTGAGTCGGTTGGCGGCAATCAGCAGAATCTGAAACAAGAAGTGCGGCGATACGATATCCGCAAACTTGTGAATCGACTTCGCATATTCGATGTGAACCCAAAAATCGAAGGGCTTAGCCTGAGCCGGCAGGTACGGCAGCATGGGAAACAGGAAGATGACCAGCGCCGCCACCGCCGCGATCCACACCGGCGCTGTTGCGCGGTGATTGCCCACACTCGGGGCCTCGGATGACGTTGCCACTGCAGTGTCCACTGCACTTTGCTCCATTACTCACTCCGAACGGATGAGACGCTGGCGTAAAGGCTGTCATTCCACAGCCACCTCGACCCTATTTCAGACCCAGAGGCCAAAAACAACAAAGCCGCAGAGCCCTTGATTTATAGGGCTTTGCGGCTGGTGTTCTGGCGGAGAGAGGGGGATTCGAACCCCCGATAGGCTATTAACCTATACACGCTTTCCAGGCGTGCGACTTAAACCGCTCATCCATCTCTCCGGGAAGTCCGCGATTATAGCAGAGCTTGCCAGCCTGTCCAGCCCCTTTCCCGTCGCGCGGACACAACCGCCCTCCTCGCCTACCCCTTGCGCAGATAGTTGACCATGCGGTCGATGACCGGGGCGTTTCTCGGTGTCACCAGACTCACCAGGATGGCCGCGGCGAAGCCTGCCGGGACGCCGAAGGCGCCCGAGGCGATCGGGTCCACGCCGAACCAGCGGTTGCCAAAAATCCCCGTCATCCGCGTGAAGAACGGATAGTTGACGAAGATGTAGTAGACCGCCACGGCCAGACCGGTGGCCATGCCGGCCACGGCGCCGGCCGCTGTCGTGCGGCGCCAGAAGATCGCCAGCACCAGGACGGGGAAGAAGCTCGATGCTGCCAGCGAGAACGCCGCCCCTACCAGGAACAGAATATTCCCCGGCCGCAGCGACGTGACGTACGACGCGAACAGCGCCACCCCCAGCAGCACGATCTTGGCCGTGGTCACGCGCCGCTGGTGGCTCGCCTGCCGGTCGATCATGTGATAGTAGACGTCGTGAGACAGCGCGTTGGCAATCGTCAGCAGCAGTCCATCGGCGGTGGACAGCGCCGCGGCCAACGCGCCGGCCGCCACCAGCCCCGAGATCACATACGGCAGGCCGGCGATTTCCGGGGCGGCCAGCACGATCATGTCCGGCTGGATCAGGACTTCCGCCCACTGGACGATGCCGTCGCCGTTGACATCGCGAATCCCGAACACCGGCGGATCCACCTTGCGCCACTGCACCACCCATTGGGGCAGCTCCGCGTACGGCGTGCCGACCAGGTGCTGGAAGAATTCCACCTTGACCAGCGCCGCCAGCGTGGGCGCCGACACATACAGCAAGGCGATGCAAAACACAGCCCATGCCACGGAGTTGCGCGTCTCTTTCACCGATGGCGTGGTGTAGAGCCGCGTGAGGATGTGCGGCAGGCTGGCCGTGCCCAGCATCAGGCAGAACACCAGCAGCACGAAATTCAGCCGCTTGGTCTTGCGATCTTGCTCGGACGGTGCGGGATATGGCTCGGTCGACGGCGTCAGCGGCTGGCTGCGTGCCAGCGCGTCTTCGCGCATCTGACCCCACTGCTGCTGGGCATCGGCCACATCCACCGGAAACGCCTGCCGTTCGCGCTCGACGCCCTTGATCTCGCGCAGCGGCGCGTTGCGGGCACGCAGGTCCAGCAGCTTCGCGTCCAGCGCGTTGCGCTCCTCATCGAATGATTGCGGCAGGCGCGCAATGCGATCCTGCAGCTGGATCGCCTGCTGGCGGAACATCTCGCGCACCTGTAGCTCGGCGGGGTCGCGATCCAGCCGCTTCTCGGCCTTGTCGATCTGGACCAGCAGCGAACCGTAGCTGACCTGCGGCAACACCTCGTGGTGATGCTTCCACGCGATCAGCGACACGGTCAGCAGGAACGCCGCGATCAGCATGATGTACTGCGCTACCTGCGTCCAGGTGACCGCGCGCATGCCGCCCAGGAACGAGCAGACCAGGATGCCGGCCAGCCCGAAGAACACACCGACCGCAAACTCCACGCCGATGAAGCGCGTGACGATCAGCCCCACCCCCTGTATCTGGGCGACCAGATAAACGAACGAGCACAGCGATGCCGCCAGCACGGCAATCGCCCGCACGGGCATGTTGCCGCCAGGCTTGCCATTGCCGTAGCGGGCAGCGAGGAAATCGGGAATCGTATAGCCGCCGTACTTGCGCAGGTATGGCGCGAGCAGGAAAGCCACCAGGCAGTACCCGCCGGTCCAGCCCATCACGTAGGCCAGCCCCTCGTAACCGGAAGCGAACAGGATGCCGGCCAGGCCGATGAAGGATGCCGCGCTCATCCAGTCCGCGGCGATGGCCATGCCGTTGAACAACGCGGGCACGCGCCGCCCCGCCACGTAGTACTCGGTGAGGTCCGATGTCCGGCAAATCAGCCCGATGCACGCATAGATCGCAATCGTGACGAACAGGAACACGTAGCCGAGCCACAGGGCGTCGGCGTTGGAATGCTCGAGCAAGCCCATCATGCCGACAAAGCCGAACAGCCCGAGGGTGAACAGCCCGTAGTACAACATCAGCCGGCGGCGGAAGCGCGACTGGGCGTCAGGCATGAGCGAAGGTAGGGGTCACGTTGGCGAGCGGTTCGTCCGTGCAAAAAAAGCCCGCCAGCGCGTGGGGCGCCGGCGGGCCGTGGCTTGGGGGCTTGGGCCCGTCAGCGTCTTATTGTGCCTGCTTCAGTTGGTCCAGGATGGCCGGATTTTCCAGCGTCGAGGTGTCCTGCGTGATTTCCTCGTTCTTGGCCAGGGACCGCAGCAGTCGTCGCATGATCTTGCCCGAGCGCGTCTTGGGCAGGTTGTCGCCAAAGCGGATGTCCTTCGGCTTGGCGATCGGACCGATTTCCTTGCCGACCCAGTTGCGCAATTCGGTGGCGATCTTCACGGCTTCCTCGCCGTCCGGACGCGAACGCTTGAGCACCACGAATGCACAGATGGCCTCGCCGGTCATGTCGTCGGGGCGACCCACCACGGCGGCCTCGGCCACCAGCGGATTCGCGACCAGCGCGGACTCGATTTCCATCGTGCCCATGCGGTGTCCGGACACGTTCAGCACGTCGTCGATCCGGCCCATGATCGTGAAATAGCCGGTTTCCTTGTCGCGGATCGAGCCATCGCCGGCCAGGTACAGCCTGCCGCCGAGCTCTTCTGGGAAGTAGCTCTTCTTGAAGCGCTCCGGGTCACCCCAGATCGTGCGGATCATCGACGGCCACGGACGTTTGACCACCAGGATGCCACCACTGCCGTTGGGCACGTCCTGGCCGGTCTCGTCGACGATCGCGGCCATGATGCCGGGCAGCGGCAAGGTGCACGACCCCGGCACCAGCGGCGTGGCGCCCGGCAGCGGCGTGATCATGTGACCGCCGGTTTCGGTTTGCCAGAACGTATCGACGATCGGGCAGCGCTCGTTGCCGATGTTCTTGTAGTACCACATCCACGCTTCAGGGTTGATCGGCTCGCCCACCGTGCCCAGCAGGCGCAGGCTCGACAGGTCGTATTGCTTCGGATGAATCTTCTCGTCGGCGTCGGCGGCCTTGATCAGCGACCGGATCGCCGTCGGCGCCGTGTAGAAAATGCTGACCTTGTGGCGCTGGATCATCTCCCAGAAGCGCCCGGCGTTCGGGAAGGTCGGCACGCCTTCGAAGACGACCTGCGTGGCGCCGGCGGCCAGCGGGCCGTAGGCGATGTAGGTGTGGCCCGTGACCCAGCCGATATCGGCGGTGCACCAGAAGAGATCGTCAGGCTTGACGTCGAACGTCCAGCGCATCGTCATCAGCGCCCAGAGCAGGTAGCCACCGGTGCTGTGCTGCACGCCCTTGGGCTTGCCGGTGGAACCGGAGGTGTACAGCACGAACAGCGGGTGCTCGGCCCCGACGGGCTCCGCCGCGCAGGTGTCCGGCTGGCCGGCGGAAACTTCGTCCATCCAGCGGTCGCGGCCTTCGGTCCAGGCCACCTTGCCGCCGGTGCGGCGATAGACCACCACGTGCTTCACGGCGTCACAGCCGCCCAGCGCCAGCGCCTCATCGGCAATCGCCTTCAACGGCAACGCCTTGCCGCCGCGCATCTGTTCGTCGGCCGTGATCAGCGCCACGGCGCCCACGTCCACCAGGCGTTCCTGCAGGGACTTGGCCGAGAAACCGCCAAACACCACCGAGTGCGTGGCACCCACCCGGGCGCAGGCCTGCATTGCCACCACGCCTTCGACTGACATCGGCATATAGATGACGACGCGGTCGCCCTTCTTGATGCCCAGTGCCTTCAGCCCGTTGGCAAAGCGGCTGACCTTCGCCAGCAGTTCCTTGTAGCTGACGCGGGTGACGGTGCCGTCGTCCGCTTCGAAGACGATGGCGTTCTTGTCACCGATGCCCTTTTCGATATTGCGCTCGAGGCAGTTGTAGGAGGCATTGAGCTGGCCGTCCTCAAACCACTTGTAGAACGGCGCGTTGCTCTCGTCCAGCACCTTGGTGAACGGCTTGTCCCAATGCAGCAGCTCGCGGGCGTGGCGCGCCCAGAAGCCCTCGTAGTCCTTTTCGGCTTCGTCGCACAGGGCCTGGTAGGCCGCCATGCTGGGGATCGCCGCAGACTTGGCGAACGACTCGGGGGGATTGAAAACGCGATGCTCCTGCATCACCGACTCGATGGCGGACATGGGTTGTCTCCTGTTTGACTTTGACAGCTTCGCTGCAAGGTACGCCCGGCGGCTTACTTAAACCTGACGGTGCAGGCACACGCGGCATCGTTGACGGATGCTGCGGCGCAGCAGGCAAAAAGCGGGAGACGGGGGCGCAAGTGCAGTCGGCTCTACTACGTTAGCACAGCTATAATGCGCCGAGCCCCATACCCGAACGCCGCATGCGAGCATTTCGTGGCGCTCCCATCATTTTTTGCGGCGCCTCTCGGTTCACCGTTTTCCGGCGCCGCTCCCATCTCCCGGTTGTACACGCCTTGCCTGTCCACGCACTCTTCCTGATCGCCGCGATGGCCCTTGTTGGCAGCAACGTCGGCCTGGGGAAGTCCATCATCGCCGAGGTACCAGTCCTGCTGTTCGCGTTGCTTCGCTTCGTGATTGCGATCGTGTGCCTGTCGCCGTGGTATCGGCCCTCGCGCATGCGCACGGTGTCGCGAGGCGAATGGCGCAACCTCTTCCTGATGGCGTTCTTCGGCACGTTCATGTTCACGCTGCTGATGCTGGGCGGCGTGCGACTGACCAGCGCGATGGCCGCGGGCGTGATCACCAGCACGATCCCGGCCACGGTGGCCATCCTCTCCTGGCTGTGGCTGCGGGAGCGTCTGTCGCGCCGGACCGTGGCGTCAGTGTTGCTGGCGGTCGCTGGCATCGCCGTGCTCAATATCGCCCGTGGCGGCGAAGATCACGGCGGCCAGGCCGGTGGCCAGGCACTGGTCGGCAACCTGATGATCCTGGGCGCGGTGGTGTGTGAATCGATCTACGTGATCCTGTCGCGCCGGCTCTCGCAGACGCTGGCTGCGATCGAGATCTGCGCATACACCCACCTGATCGGCGGTGCGCTGATGCTGCCGCTGGGGCTGCTGCCGCTGCTGACGTTCGACTTCGGCAGCGTGGCCGGCACCACCTGGGCGATGCTGCTCTGGTACGCACTATCGGCCAGCGTGTTCTCGTTCTGGCTCTGGATGAAGGGCATCCGCCATGTGCCGGCGCAACTGGCGGGCGTGTTCACGTCCGTATTACCGGTGGCGGCTGCGTTGTACGGCATCGCCTTCCTGGGGGAGCGGCCGGGCTGGGCGCACGGCGTGGCGCTGGCCTGCGTGCTGGGCGGGATCGCGCTGGCCAGCTTGCCAGGGCCGATCGCGCGACGCGCGCTGCGGAGTCGCCCGGATCAGGCAACGCCAGACGGGAACTGACGCAAGGGGCACCGGGAGGCCCCCGATAAACCGGATGTGACGGTTTCGATTGTCCTGGGGCGCAAGGTACAATCACACCCCATCTTGATTGTCTTGAGACATTTACAATCGCCTCCCTGCATTGCCCATGGCCTACACCCCTCTTCGCCCTATTCCCCGCATCATCTTTGCGTCCCGCTGGCTGCAGCTTCCGCTCTACCTCGGCCTGATCGTTGCGCAAGGCGTCTACGTCTATCACTTCCTACATGAGGTCTGGCACCTGCTGTCGCACGTCACCACCTATGACGAGACCAAGATCATGCTGGTGGTGCTGGGCCTGATCGACGTGGTGATGATCTCCAACCTGCTGATCATGGTGATCGTGGGCGGATACGAGACCTTCGTCTCGCGACTGGGTATCGACAACCACCCGGACGAGCCCGAGTGGCTGGACCACGTGAACGCGGGCGTGCTCAAGGTCAAGCTGTCGATGGCGCTGATCGGCATTTCGTCGATCCATCTGCTGAAGACATTCATCGATGCCGACCAGCGCTCCCATCACACCATCATGTGGCAGGTCATCATCCATGTGGCCTTCCTGCTTTCCGCGCTGGCGATGGCCTGGGTGGACCGCATGGTGTCCCATCCTCACGCGGCAGGCCATGCGCCGGCCTCGGGTGCGCCGCAACAGGCGCACTGAGGCAGTCCGGCCCTTCCGGGTGGAGCCTTGATCGCTTTTCGGGATGTCGACGGCTGTATGCAACTCCGCAACCGTCGCCGTCACGGTGTATCATCCCGGGCTGTGTTTCACCGCTGCCCTCCCCCACAAAATGACAGTCATCAAGCAAGAAGACCTCATCCAGAGCGTCGCCGACTCCCTGCAGTACATCAGCTATTACCACCCGATGGACTACATCACCAGCCTGGGCCGCGCCTATAAGCTGGAACAGAGTCCGGCCGCCAAGGATGCGATTGCGCAGATCCTGACCAACAGCCGCATGTGCGCGGAGGGCAAGCGCCCACTGTGCCAGGACACCGGCATCGTCACGATCTTCGTCAAGGTGGGGATGGACGTGCGCTGGGATGGCGCCACCATGGGCCTGACGGACATGATCAATGAAGGCGTGCGCCGTGGTTACACGCACCCGGACAATGTGCTGCGCGCCTCGATCGTCAGCCCGCCCGAAGGCGCCCGCAAGAACACCAAGGACAACACCCCGGCTGTGATTCACTACGAGGTCGTGCCGGGCAACACCGTGGACATCCAGGTCGCGGCCAAGGGCGGCGGCTCCGAGAACAAGTCCAAGTTCGTGATGCTGAACCCGTCCGACTCCATCGTGGACTGGGTGCTGAAGACCGTGCCGACGATGGGCGCCGGCTGGTGCCCGCCGGGCATGCTGGGCATCGGCATCGGCGGCACCGCCGAAAAGGCGATGGTGATGGCCAAGGAATCGCTGATGGAATCCATCGACATCCAGGACATCATCGCGCGCGGCCCGAAGGACTGGGTCGAGGAAATGCGCGTCGAGCTGTACGAAAAGGTCAACGCGCTGGGCATCGGTGCACAGGGCCTGGGCGGCCTGGCCACCGTGCTGGACGTCAAGATCATGGCATCGCCGACGCACGCGGCATCCAAGCCCGTGGCGATGATCCCGAACTGCGCGGCCACTCGCCACGTGCACTTCACGCTGGACGGCAGTGGCCCGGCCCAGCTGGAAGCGCCGGACCTGTCGGCCTGGCCGAAGGTCGAGTGGGCGCCGAACACCGAGACGTCGAAGCGCGTGGACCTGAACACGCTGACGCCGGAAGAAGTGGCTTCGTGGAAGCCTGGCCAGACGCTGCTGCTCAACGGCAAGATGCTGACCGGCCGCGATGCCGCGCACAAGCGCATCGCCGACATGCTGGCCAAGGGCGAGAAGCTGCCCATTGACTTCACCAACCGCGTGATCTACTACGTGGGCCCGGTGGATCCGGTGCGCGACGAAGTGGTCGGCCCGGCTGGCCCCACCACCGCCACCCGCATGGACAAGTTCACCGAGATCATGCTGTCGCAGACCGGCCTGATTTCGATGATCGGCAAGGCCGAGCGCGGCCCTGTGGCGATCGAAGCGATCCAGAAGCACAAGTCGGCCTACCTGATGGCCGTGGGTGGCGCGGCCTACCTGGTGTCGAAGGCAATCCGCGGCGCCAAGGTGCTGGCCTTCGAAGACCTGGGCATGGAAGCGATCTACGAGTTCGACGTCAAGGACATGCCGGTGACGGTAGCCGTGGACAGCTCGGGTACGTCCGTGCACAAAACTGGCCCCGCCGAATGGCAGGCCAAGATCGGCAAGATCCCGGTCGCGGCGGCATAATGGCGGCACCGGCGGACCTGCTTCGCGCAGGTTCTCCACACAGGAAAGCCGGGTCGATGTGGCCCGGCTTTTTTGTTTGAATGCTCTTCACTTCCTGCCCCACGTGAATCCCGCACCTATCGGCGTTTTCGATTCCGGCCTTGGCGGCCTGTCCGTCCTGCGCGAAATCCGCGCGCTGCTGCCGCACGAATCGCTGCTTTACCTGGCTGACTCCCGCTACGCGCCCTATGGCGAGAAGCCCGAGCGCTTCGTGGAGGCGCGCACGCTGCAGGTCTGCGAGTGGCTGGCGGCGCAGGGCTGCAAGGCCCTCGTGATTGCCTGCAATACCGCGACGATGCACGCGGTGCAGACGCTGCGCGATCGACTGACGCTGCCGATCATCGGCGTGGAGCCGGGGCTGAAACCCGCAGCGGCCGCGAGCCGCAGCAAGGTGGTGGGCGTGCTGGCCACCGCCAACACTTTGAAGAGCGCCAAATTCAACCGGTTGCTGATGTCGCTGCAAGACGAAAGCCGTTTCGTCTGTGAGGCCGGCCTGGGCCTGGTGCCGCTGATCGAGCAAGGCGACGTGTCCGGGCCGGCCGTGCGCGACAAGCTCGACGCATTCCTGACCCCGATGCTCGAAGCCGGCGCCGACACACTTGTGCTCGGCTGCACCCACTACCCTTTCCTTGCGGAGACGATTCGCGCGATGGTGGGCGACCAGCTCGCGCTCGTCGACACCGGCAGCGCCATCGCCCGCCAGCTGGCGCGCAAGCTCGTCGAATTCGATCTGGCGGCCGGCCCGGACGCCATGCCGCGCGACCGCTGTCTATCCACCAAGGATGCCGCACACTTGCGGGCCATGGCCGCGGCGCTGCTGCAGGTGGAGACGAATGCCGAGACTGTCACCATCGAACCCGCCCCGGCCGTCTGACGCACTGTCGATCCGTCGCTACTGGAAGAAACCCAGCGGCTTGTGATGCCGCACCTCCGGTTTGACCGCATGCTCCTGGCGAAGCTGCGCGAGGAATTCATCGGGCGTCAATGATTCCCCCAGTACGACGGACTGCCGCTTGACCGTGGCAAAGTCGCCCGGTGTCAGGCAATCCATCGCATCAAGCTCGTGGCGAATGGCATCGGTCATACGGCCTTCATTGCCTTCCAGAGCCTCGTCGATGAACATGGTCGCGCGCTGCGCGGGCTTGAGCGGAAGGAAGCGGATCTTGAACGAGAAACGCCGCAGCGCGGCTTCGTCGATACGATCGAACAGGTTGGTCGTGCAGATGAAAATGCCGTTGAAGCGCTCCATGCCCTGAAGCATCTCATTGACTTCCGACACCTCATAGTTGCGCACCGCCTGCTGGCGGCTTTGCATGAAGCTGTCGGCCTCATCAAGCAGCAGCACCGCCCCGTCCTCCTCCGCGCGCGCGAACATCGCGGCAATTTGCTGTTCGGTTTCGCCGACGTACTTGCTCATCAGGTCAGAGGCACGCCGGATCATCAGCGGCAGATCGAGTTCGGCGGCGATGTGCTCGGCGAGCGCGGTCTTGCCAGTGCCGGGCGGCCCGTAGAAACACAGCGTGCCCCGTTGCCGCGCGCCAAGCGCCTGCACGATCTTGTCCACCTCATAGCGCGCTTCCAGGTGCAGGTTATCGAGCCGGTAGTGGGTCACCACGGGACGTGCCTCGGCCTCGGGCCGCAAGCCCATCGCGCGGTCCGCATGCTCCAGCTGACGCAGGATCAGCGCCTCGACGGGTTCCTCCACATCGGGCCGCGCGAGTTCCACGAAGCGCGCGGCCGACTGCACCTGCGCGGGTGTCAGCGTCTTGCGCGCCGCCAGCGTGGCGATAAAGGCATCGCTCACGGCCAGCCCGCCCAGGTGCTTGCGGATGATGTTCTCGCGCACCAGCGGTGGCGGAATCCTCAGTTCCAGATGGAACTGGAAGCGCCGCAGATAAGCCGGATCAATCTGACGGATCGAGTTGGAGATCCAGATCACCGGCACGGGATTCTGCTCCAGTGTCTGATTGACCCAGGCCTTGCCATTGACGGAGGCGCGCGTGTCCTCCTGTCCGAAGAGGCTCATCAACTCGCGCGCGCTGCCGGGGAAGACGTCCTCGACTTCGTCGAACAGCAACGCTGTGCGCGGGCGGCCGCGCAGGAACGCTTGCGAGACCTGCAGCGAACGATAGCGGTCCTTGCCGGACAGGCTGTTGCCATCGCGATCGAAGCAATCGACCTCGTAAAGCTCGCAGCCGGCCTCGCGCGCAAGCAGGCGCGCAAATTCTGTCTTGCCAGTACCTGGCGGACCATAGATCAACACATTGACGCCAGCGGCATTCTGGCGCGTGGCATTGGCCAGCAGCGCGGAGAGATAACGGGCATCGGTCTCCACATGGGGGTAGTCGCTCGTCCCCAGCGTGGGCGGGGCGGCAGGCCGAGTGAAGACCGCCATCATCTCGGCCTCGCTCGCATAGTTGCCCAGCAGCACGTGGAGCAGCCGGTCGGACAGTCGCATCAGGTCGCCGAGGTCCGTGACGCTGTTCTCCGGCAGAGGCTGTTCGATCAGGTTGAGGGTTTCCAGCCGCGAACCGGGGCGCAGCGACACTGCGATGTCGGCGGGGCTCGCGCCGGTCAGGCCGGCCAGGATCTGAAAGGCCTCCTGGCTGTGCGCAACCTTGCAGTCGACCATCACCGCGCGCAGGTCGCGCTTGTACTTGGCCAGCGCGGCGTAGAGAAGCAGCTTGCGTTCGTGTTCGGGCAGGTTCAGCACGTGGCTGAGCATGTCGATGTTGCGCACCAGCAGCACGCGTTCGCCGTCCAGCCGCGCGGCGATCGCGGCGGCCGATGCATCGAACACCGCGAACATGTCCTTGGCGTGGTGCTTGACGTACTCGTCGAGATAGTAGAACAACGCGCTTTCATCGAAAGCGCTGTTCCACTGGCCGTGGCGATCCAGAAATTCCTCGGGTGTCAGCCGCGACGCGCCCTTCCATGCTGGCATGTCGGCACACCGCGCCGACAGGAAGCGCTGCACGCGGAGCACCACCCCATAAGGCCAGACCATTTCCTGTGCGCTGACGGTCAACACGTCATTGATGTTGCTGCGCAGGTTAAAACGGGGCCCGAGCGCGCATACGACGCGCAATGCAAACTGGGCACACATCCAGTCCAGCGCTGAAGTCCCGGTCAGGCCGGGAGAAGCGCGGAGGAGCGTGGAGCGGTCGTCTTCAGCAAAACGTGTGAAGTCCATGGCCAGTTCCCTTCGCACAGGGCTGGCGGGCGCCCGGACCGCGGGAGCGCCATCGCCTGCGCTGTTTCTGCCGCTAGTGGGGTGTCACGTTGTGTCTTTCGCCTTTTCCTTTCTGCCGCCGGATGGATTCGTTCTAATAATCCTAGCGCGGTTTTCCGCCGCCGGGGTATTGGAGACACCCGGCGGACGCGGCCTCTCCCACGCAGGGCTCCGGTAGCACTCCTCGGTAGCACTCTCGTTACCCGGCCATGCGATTGCTGCCAGGATGGGCCATCATATTGGCGAATCGGCCAAACGCATTGCACAATGCGCAACAAATAAGAATCATTATCGTTTATACTATCGCCCTGATACGCTACCCAAGAGTGGCGCTCCCCCGGCAACCCGGTTTCTTCGAGGCTGTTTTTTGGAGCGTTATCATGGAATTGCTGTTGAGCCTGCTGGTCGGATGTGGCATCTCGCTGATCCTGTTCTACCGCAAGTGATTGCGCCAACCGGCGTTCACCTGTCGTTCTTCCCATGTTCGATCAACGATTCTTCAAGATCACTGTTGCTGTCCTGCTGTTTCATGCCGGGCTGCTGTATCTGGTCCAGAGTGGCCTGGCGCGCAAGCTGACCGAAGCGGTCATCTCGCCTGAAATCGTCGCCCGGATCATTCCGCTGGAGCCACCTCAGCAGCCGCCCGCGCCGGAACCGCCAAAGCCGAGGCCGGAGACGCCGCCCAAGCAGGTCAAGGTGGTGACGCCGCGCCCCACCCCGCCGAGGCCGCAACCGACGCCGGAGCCGGTGGCATCGCTGCCGCCGACACCGACGGCTATCTCGGCGCCGCCCTCGCCGCCTGCACCGCCTGCGCCCGCACCGGAACCCGCTGCGCCTGCGGCGCCGGCCAACGCCGCGCCGCGCGCCGTGGGCATAGGCGAGATCGCCTGCTCGCCGCCTCAGGTCGCCTATCCGTCGCAGTCTCGCCGTATGGGCGAGACCGGCAAGGCCGTGGTACGCCTGACCACCGACGAAGGCGGCCATGTGGTAAAGACTGCAGTAGTCACGTCTAGCGGGTCATCACGACTTGACCAGGCTGCGGTAGACGCCGTGCAGAAGATGCGCTGCAAGCCCTACATGGACAACGGCCGCGCCGTGGCCGTGACAGCGCAGCAGCCGATCAATTTCGAACTGAACTGATTTCCCGGAATTTTCCGATCTTCCCAAACACAGACATCATCAGGAACCACCATGCAGGACCTCGGACTCTCCCACCTCTGGTCGCAAGGCGATTTCGTCATGCGAGCGACCGCCATCATTCTGCTCATCATGTCGCTGCTGTCGTGGATCGTGATCCTCACCAAGGCGTGGGATCTGATTCGCCTCAAGAAGATGGCGCATGGCGCGGAAAAGCGCTTCTGGCATTCCGACGATTTCGACCACGCACTGGAAACGCTGGGCGCCAATGACGCCAACCCGTTCCGCACGCTGGCCGTAACTGGCAAGGAAGCCGCGCAGCACCATCGTGCGAGCCAGCCGCAACTGCATGACGTCCTGGACATTTCCGACTGGCTGACCCGCTCGCTCAAGAGCGCGATCGACGAAGCCGTCGCCCGTATGCAGTCCGGCCTGGCCGTACTGGCATCGGTGGGTTCCACCGCGCCGTTCGTCGGCCTGTTCGGCACCGTCTGGGGCATCTATCATGCACTGATCGGCATTGGCGCCTCGGGCGTGCCGACGATCGACAAGGTGGCTGGCCCGGTGGGTGAAGCGCTGATCATGACCGCCTTCGGCCTGGCCGTGGCGATTCCCGCGGTGCTGGGCTACAACGCACTGAGCCGTGGCAACAAGTCGGTCATCAGCAAGCTCAACCGCTTTGCGCACGATCTGCACGCATACTTCGTGACCGGCGCCCGCGTGCGTCCGACCACCTCCCGCGCAGCCGACGACGGCTCGGTGCGCCTGGCTGTCAAGAACTGAGCGCGACCCGCATTAGAAGGAAGTCATCATGGCATTCGGCACTCTCGACGGAGACGATGACGAAGTGATGAGCGAAATCAACATGACGCCGCTGGTCGATGTCATGTTGGTGCTGCTGATCATTTTCATCATCACGATTCCAGTCATCAATCACGCGGTAAAGATCGATCTGCCGCGCGCGACGAACCAGCCCAACGACAGCAAGCCGCAAAACATCAACGTGTCCATTGACGCGCAGGGCAAGGTATTCTGGAACCAGCAGGAAGTTGATCAACCCGCGCTGGAGGCCCGCATCGCCGACGCCGCACAGCTGCAGCCGCAACCGGAGCTGCATCTGCGTGCGGATCGCGACGTGCGCTACGAGCGCGTGGCCGAAGTCATGGCCGCCGCGCAGCACGGCGGGCTTGGCAAGATCGGCTTCATCACTGAACCGAAGCACTGATTCGACGCGTCTGGGCGGACGCCGGGAAGAGCAAGGGCATCCAACTGGATGCCCTTTTACTTTGCGCATTCGTACGCAGTCGGTCGCGCGAGGTTACGCGGGTCGATGCTCGGGCACTGCGTGTCGATCCGCGTGAACGGCCGTATGCGTGTCTGTATGGGTGTTCGTTTTGCCCGTTCGCTCGGATGGATTCCAACGATCTGCACCGCCCTCCGCCCTGGCGTTCTTAGCAAGAATTGTCGCGTGGTTATTGCAGGTGTAAAGGTTCGTGAAGACCCTTGTAATGATAACAATTCTCATTTAAGATCGATGTCACTGTGAATCACACATCGAATGCTTGGTACGGAGAAGATCATGAGCACCCTGAGCCTGCCGCTGTCGCAACCGCGTGAAGTCACGCGCCGCCGCTTGTCCCTGCGTCGTGTCGATGTTGCCCCGCAGGCGCGCCGTGAGACGTCTACCGCTTCGTCGGCGATCGAATCGGTCAAGTCGGCCGTGGCCGCACTGCCCGCGCGGCTGGAAGCCCTGATGCGCCCCGACAGTTCGTCCAACGAGTCCACCGCCCAGGCCGTGCCGCTGGAAGCCATCATGCGCGGCGCCACGACGCTGCCGATTTTGCATAACGGCGAGGTCTACACTCTGCGTGTGACGCGCTACGGCAAACTGATCCTGACCAAGTGAAATACGGCTTCGCAGCCGGTGCGGCCAATATCAACTGCAATGACTTTTGTGGGGACCACCCTCTCAAGGGGTGTTAGGCAGTAGCCAGATGGTCGGACCGCAATACGGCAAGCTTCCAAACCCCTTGCCCTATTGCCCGACGCCAGCCATGCCATCTTTTTATACCGCCCCGCAGGCATTGCGCCTGCGGGGCTTTTGCTTTTGCATGGGGCCAGTCGCCCGGCCCTTGCAATGCGAGATCAGATACCCAGGGCAGCGATGCCTGCGCGAGCGATCTGCGCGTCTTCGGTCGACTTCACGCCCGACACACCCACGGCGCCCACTACCTGATCGCCCACGACAATGGGTACACCGCCTTCGAGCATGCCGTGCAGCACGGGCGCCGTCATGAACGAGTAGCGGCCGTTGTTGATCATGTCTTCGTAAATCTTCGATTCGCGACGGCCCAGCGCGGACGTGCGCGCCTTTTCCGTGGCGATATAGGCCGAGATCGGCGCTACGCCATCCAGGCGTTGCATGCCGAGCGGATGGCCACCGTCATCGACGACCACAATCGTGACAGCCCAGTTGTGGGCCTTGGCCTCAGCCTCGGCGGCGACCAGCACCTTCTTCACGTCGTCAGCCGTCAGTACGGTTTTTTGCTGCATACCTCTCTCCAGGTTCATGTCAGGTTGAGGCCGCAGTATATCGCGCGAAAGTCCCTGCCAAGGTCGTCACCGAGGTTCAATGTCTTTCACCTTGACGGACATTGCGCAAAAAAGCCCGCATTGCTGCGGGCCTTGCTCAATTGCGACTGGCTGGATGAATCGGTCAGGCTCCATCGGTGAACGCGTCGCGCTTGTCGTTCACTCGCGCACCGTCCAGATAGACGTCACGCCTGTCATTTACGCGTGCACCATCGGTATAGACATCGCGGCGATCATTGACGCGTGCACCATCGGTATAGGTGTCGACAGCGCCCACGCGCTGACCACCACTGTAAACGTCGAATTTGGCGGGTGCGGCGAACGCCGAAACCGAAATGGCGGACAGCGCGCCGAGTGTGGCAATGGCAGCCATGCGTTGCTTGATGTTCATGTGAATCCCCTTGTTCCTGTTAGCAGCGGGCGCCGCGCCATCAGGCTGATCCTGTGGGAGCAACGTCACGAAGGCAGTGTAGGGGGAAACCCTGAAGTCAGCGTCCAGATCACTTGAGCGGTCGCATCAAATTCTTTGACTGATGAATTCCGATGGGAACTACCTTGCGCAATCTTCCACCAATTCTTCTCGCAAAAATCCCATTAACCCGGAGGTAATTCGCCCGTATAAACAGAAAAAGCTCCAATCCTGGAGCTTTTTCTAACAATCGCCTTTCAACGACCTTTCAATTCAATCACTGTGTACCGGCTTGATCTCACCAACGACCGTGGCCATGACCATGGCCGTGGCCGTGATCCCGGTAGTACCCACCGTGGCCGCGCCACCCCGGGTGTCCATAGTAGTAGCCGGGACCAGGGTAGTAGCGGGGACCGTAGTAGACCGGTGCAGGGCGCACCACCACCGGCGGCGGGCCGTAGTAGACAGGCGCCGGAGCCACCACAACCGGCGGCGGGGCATAGTAAGCCGGCGCAGGCGGATAGTAGGCAGGACCGCCCACCACCACACCAGGCACGCCAATCGCCACGTCCACGTTCACGCGTGCCATTGCAGCGCCAGACGCCAGCGCGGCGGCTACACCGAATGCTGCGAACAACCAACGTTTCATGATCGTGCCTCTAGAGTTGAGTGAATCTCGATACCTGTATTGTAGGGGTTCTCAATTCTCCAGGTGCAACGCGGGTATCTACATTGTTACCGGCGGTAACAGCGGGATCACATTCGCCGGAAGTGCTCTGGCTTGCTTCCTGCAGGGTAAGCCACGACAATACCGGGCTTGCCGTGCGGCCGTGGAGAAATTGGTAGACTCAGCAGACTTAAAATCTGCCGCCTTTCCGGGCTTACGGGTTCGAGTCCCGTCGGCCGCACCACTTCTTGCACCGCCCTTCCCCGGGGCTGGGTCAGGTCAACAGCGCGCAAAGCAGCGCACCCACCCCGATCAGGAATACGAATAGCACACCCGCCAAAGCCAAGGGCTTGCGGCCCGCGCGCAGCAAATCGCCAATGCGCGTGTGCAGACCAATGGCCAGCATTGCACATGCCAGCAGCCAGTTGTCGAGTGCGATCAGGCCAGGCTTCAGCAATGCTGGCACCATCGACGCCGAATTCAGGGCCATCACTGCGACAAATCCAATCGCGAACCACGGCACCGATTTCATCAATCCGCGCCAGTTGCGCGTGCCACCTGAAGCGTCCGACCAGCTTGTGCGCGGCCACAGCGCCATGATGAGCAGCAGCGGACCCAGCGCCAACACACGAACCATCTTGGCAACAACCGCTGCATCGGCCGTGGCATCGCTCACCATCTTGCCCGATGCGATCACCTGAGCCACCTCGTGCAACGTGGCACCCGTGAAGATGCCGAACGCGCGCTCAGTCACGGCCAAGTGCAATTGCTGCGTCGCCAGTTCGTAGAGCCACGGATACAGCAGCATGCCCACCGTGCCAAACAACACCACCGTTGCCACCGCCACGGCAGTCTGGCGATCATCGGTCCGCACGACCGATGACACAGCAATCGCCGCGGCCGCGCCGCAGACTGCGCTACCCGCACTCACCAGAATCGCTTCCCGCCGGCTCAGGCCAAAGAAGGATGTGCCGACCCACATGCCGAACAGCAGCGTCGCCACCAGCATCGCCAACGGGACGACGACCCCACCGAGGCCGAGTGCTGCAATCGCGCCGAACGTCAAACGCAGGCCGTACAAGGCCACGCCAAGGCGCAGCAGGTGATGGCGCGCGAACTGCATCCCTGGCGCCAGCGGCGTCAACCAGTGCTTCGGCATCGTATTGGCGGCAACCATGCCGGCGCACATCGCCAGCGTCAGGGCCGACAAGCCATACTTGGAGATCGCGGGATGGTCGGCCAGCACCAGTGCCAGCCAGGCGATGGCACCAAGCGGCGCCAGGGTGAGCGCGCGGACGCGCCACAATGCCAACCCCGACGGAGCGGCGGCCGCCAGTGAGGAAGAAGCAGGGGAAGAGGCAGGGGTCGTGGGCATGGCAGCGACAATGTTCTTGGACTGCCTGAAGCGTAATGGTCGCGCCCTAACCCGCAAAACGGGTAATATCGTTATACATAATCTGTTATATCGATAAAGCCACACCATGGACCAGCGCCCGCTTCGCCTGACCCTGCGTCAACTGCAGGTGTTCGTTGCCGTCGCCCAACACGGCAGCACCATTGCCGCGGCAGACGCACTTGCGATGTCCCAGTCTGCCGTGAGCGCATCACTATCAGAACTGGAGCGCGCTCTGAATGGGCCACTGTTCGATCGGGTGGCGCGGCGACTGAGTATCAACGAAGCTGGCCGGCAGTTCTTTCCGCGCGCATTGTCATTGCTCGATCAGGCCCACGAGCTTGAGCGCTTCGCGTCGGCGGGTGGCGTCCAGTTGCGAATCGCAGCCAGCAATACCATCGGCAGCTATATCCTGCCGGCCCTTCTGGCGGGCTTTCGCAATGCACAGACTGGTCCATGCACGCTCGACTTGCGTATCGGCAATACCCAAGATGTGCTTCAGGCACTGATGAAGTTCGAGGCCGACATTGGCCTGATCGAAGGCACCAGTCACGAACGCGACCTGCGTAGCGTCCACTGGTGCGACGACGAGATGGTGGTGATCGTAGGACCGGCACACCCGCTGGCGATGACCGCAGAGGAACCAGAAATCCTCCACAGCATGCTGCGCGAGGCCGACTGGATCGTGCGGGAACCGGGCTCGGGTACGCGGGAGGTTATCGAAGAGCGGCTTGTGCCACATCTCGGGGCGCTGCGCTTTGCACTGGAGCTCGGCAACGCAGAGGCCATCAAGCGCGCCGTGATGAGCGGCTTCGGCGTGAGCTGCCTGTCCCTGCACGTGGTGCGCGACGAGATCGAGCGCGGCGCTCTCGTGGCGCTGCGCAACGGCTTGCCGCGCGTCATTCGCCCGCTGCAACTTGTCGTGCATCAGGACAAATTTCCAACCCAAGGCCTGCTGGCCTTCACCGAATACCTGCGTGGCGCGGCGCCGGCCCTCTGCACCTGAGCCGAGACTACACCCTCAGACCGGCTGCGGATCTCCGCCCCGATCCATCCGTGCGCTGTAGCGGTCGAGCATGTGGAATAGCACGGGGTTGAGCAGGATCGACAGCAACGCGCCAGCGAGGATCAGCGCCTGGCCACGCTCCGGCAGAATCTTCAGGTAGACGCCCAGACTGGCCAGGATGAACGAGAATTCGCCGATCTGCGCCAGGCTCACGGCAATCGTCATGCCGGTCTTGTTGTTGTGGCCGAACGCCCGCACGATGCCGAGCGCCGCCAGCGACTTACCCACAACGATGATCAGCAGCGTGGCCAGCACACCCCACGGATCATTTACAAGCACCATCGGATCGAACAGCATCCCCACCGAAACGAAGAACAGCACGGCGAAAGCATCTCGCAGCGGGAGTGATTCCTCGGCCGCGCGATGACTGAACTCCGATTCCGCCAACACCATTCCGGCGAAGAAGGCCCCCAGCGCAAACGACACGCCAAATAAGGAGTAAGCCCCAAAGGCAACGCCCAGCGCGGTGGCCAGCACTCCCAGTCGAAACAGCTCGCGGCTGCCGGTCCAGACAATGCGCTCCAGCATCCATGGAATGAAGCGCCGACCAATCACGAGCATCACGGCCACGAACGCGACGACCTTGCCGAGCGTGGCAAACACCTCGATCAGGACTTCCATGGTGCTCGGCACGACCGCATCGCCCTCATGCCCGCTGCCGAGCAGCCCGGCCATGGCCGGCAACAGTACCAGCGTCAGCACCATCGCCAGGTCCTCGACAATCAGCCAGCCCACCGCAATGCGCCCCTGTGGCGACTCCACCAGATCACGCTCCTGCAAGGCACGCAGCAGCACGACGGTACTCGCCACGGACAGCGCCAGGCCGAACACGAGCCCCTGCCCCCACGACCAATCGAAGCCCCATGCCACAAGCATGCCCAGCGCGGTGGCAATGGCGATCTGCACGATGGCCCCGGGAATGGCGATAGTCTTCACCGCCATCAGGTCCTTGACCGAAAAATGCAGCCCCACGCCAAACATCAGCAGGATGACACCCAGCTCCGCCAGTTCCGGCGCAAGCGCTTGGTCGGCCGTATAGCCAGGCGTGTGCGGCCCCACGACGATGCCGGCGCAGAGATAACCAATCAGGGGCGGAAGCTTGAACTTGTTGGCGATCGCACCCAGGATGAACGCCAGCACGATACCGCCGACGATTGTGCTGATGAGCGGGGTGGCGTGATGCATGCGTCTGGGGTTCCTTTCCGGTGTCTCGGTTGTCTCGGTGTCGGGCGACCACGCACCTCCCTGGCGTCGACATCGCACGAGGACACGTCATCGACAACAAGGCATAGCAGCGGGTTGAAGGTCGTACGGGAAGAGCGGCCGCAGACCGTGGGCGCAAGTGAAGACCAACGCGTCACGGCATAGGGAATGCATCGGAATACGACTACGCGAGGTGGGCAGACCCACGACAGGCGCCGTCCCGGATGCGTACGGCATGGCGTAATGTAACACGCGCGCCACCCCGGGCAGCCTGAGAAACGTCGCAAAAAGCGGCGGCTATTTGACGACTTTTCGGCGAACGGGGCGGACGGGCGTCCGGGCCGAAAAGCGAAGCAGCGCCGCAAAAACAAAACGGCGCCACAATGGGCGCCGTTTGCTTAAGACTGGAGGCGGAGGTCGGAATCGAACCGGCGTACACGGCTTTGCAGGCCGCTGCATAACCACTCTGCCACCCCGCCAGGTGACGATGCTGGATTGTATCCGTATTCGCCTGCGCCGTCGTAATCGACATCACTGCGGCGTGGACAGCAATCCTGCCAAACAAAAAGGGAAGCGACGCTTCCCTTTGGGATTGGAGCGGGAGACGAGTCTCGAACTCGCGACCTCAACCTTGGCAAGGTTGCGCTCTACCAACTGAGCTACTCCCGCGTACAACTTTTCTACTACTTCGCATTCGATGATCTTTTCAAAACCTCATCGAACGTATTTAACCTGGAGCGGGAGACGAGTCTCGAACTCGCGACCTCAACCTTGGCAAGGTTGCGCTCTACCAACTGAGCTACTCCCGCAGGGCCCTGCATCATACTGAAAAGCAGACTTTTGCGCAACTTCTTTTAAACACGCAGCTTTGTGCCGGTATTTCGCGCTAAATACTGCTTATCTTGCTGCCTCCGATTGCGTCGTCAGCAGCGAGAACGAGATTATTGCAAAGATCGAACCGCCCCGTCAACAACTTTTTGCAGGGGTTTTCATTTTTGTGTGCGGGCCCCGCCGACCATATTGCTGCGCTCGCGGATCTGCGGCCAGGCGAGCTTCATGTAATAGAACATGGACCACAGGGTCAGCACGGCCGCCACATAAATCATCCAACCGCCCAGCACAGATGCATCGACGCCGAACACCGGATCGTTAAACAGCAGCAGCGGGATGGCGATCATCTGCACGGTCGTTTTGAGCTTGCCGAGGAAGTTCACTGCCACGCTCTTTGAGGCGCCGATTTGCGCCATCCACTCGCGCAGCGCCGAAATCGTGATCTCGCGCCCGATGATGACCAGTGCGATCAGGTCGGCCACACGGCCCAGCGCCAGTAGCGACAGCAACGCGGCCGTCACCATGAGCTTGTCCGCCACCGGATCGAGAAAGGCGCCGAACGACGAGGTCTGGTTCCAGCGCCGCGCCAGAAAGCCATCGAGCCAGTCCGTGGCCGCGGCCACAATAAAGAACGTCGCTGCAGTGACGTTCTTGGTGTGCATCGGCAGCCAGGCCTCGGGCAGGTAGTAGACCCCCACCACGAGAGGAATCATGGCCACGCGAAGCCAGGTCAGCAGGATGGGGATATTCAGTGGCATGAGCGGGCGTTTGGGGAAGGAGCGAGCCGGCCGGCATTGGCGAATGCCGCGATTGTCGCCGATTTCGGCCCGAACCCGCCAGTTCGGGCCGAAATCGCCCACGCCATGCCGTCAGCGGCATGTGTGACGGTCAGTGCAACTGGCGATAGATTTCTTCGGCCAGTGTGCGCGAGATGCCCTCGACGCTGGCCAGTTCGTCGATGCTGGCCGCCATGACGCCCCGCAACCCGCCAAAACGCGTTAGCAGCTTTTGTCGGCGACGAGCGCCGACGCCCTCGATTTCCTCGAGTCGTGACGTCGTGCGCGCCTTGGCCCGGCGCGCGCGCATGCCGGTGATGGCGAAGCGGTGGGCCTCGTCGCGGATCTGCGCCACCAGCATCAGTGCCGCGCTGCCCTGCCCCAACTCGAGCGATGGCCGTCCGTCGGCGAATACCAGCGTCTCCAGGCCCACCTTGCGACCCTCGCCTTTGGCCACGCCGACCAGCAGACCGATATCGAGACCGAGTTCCTCGAAGACCTGGCGCGCCACTTCGACCTGGCCCTTGCCGCCGTCGATCAGTACCACGCGCGGCATGCGCGGCACGACATCACCACCGGCCGCCTCGCCGCTCAGGTCGCCACCATCTTCCTGGATCTGCTCCACCAGCTTCTGGTAGCGGCGGGTCAACACTTGCCGCATGGCGGCATAGTCGTCTCCCGGCGTAATGTCCTGAATATTGTAGCGACGGTATTCGCTGTTCTGCATGTCGTGGTGGTGGAACACCACGCACGAGGCCTGCGTTGCCTCGCCAGCGGTATGGCTGATGTCAAAGCACTCGATGCGCAGCAACGCCAGATCTTCCATGTCCAGGGCGATGGTTTCGGCCAGCGCGCGCGTGCGGGCCTCCTGGCTGCCCTGTTCCGCCAGCCGCCGCGCCAGCGCGAGTTCCGCGCCTTGCACCGCCATCTCCAGCCAGACCTTGCGCTGCCCCTGAGGCTGGCGCACCAGTGAGATCTTGCGTGACGCCTGCATCGATAGCGCCTCCACCAGCGCGGCGTCCGCGGGTCGGTGGCTCAACACGATGATCGGGGGTACCGCCTGGTCGAGGTAGTGCTGAACCATGAATGCCGACAGCACGCGCGCAGCGATACGGTCAACGGACAGCAGCCCTGCGCCCTGCAGTGCCTCGGAACCCTCGTCGCCCGCCTCGGTCGCGTCGTCAGTCTCCTCCACGATCATCGCGGCCTCGTCGGCATGGGCCGGAAAATACGCCTTGTCGCCCAGATGGCGGCCGCCGCGCACCATGGCCAGATTCACGCACGCGCGCCCTCCCTGCACGGCGACGGCCAGGATGTCGATGTCACGCGCCTGCCCGACCTCCTCCACGGCCTGCCGCTTGAGCACGGTGGACAACGCGGAGATCTGGTCGCGTACCGCCGCGGCCTGCTCGAATTCCAGTTGCTCCGCGTGCGCTTCCATCTTGGTCTGCAGGCCCTCCAGCACTTCCGTCTCGTGGCCCTGGAGGAAGCGCGCCGCGTTGTTGACGTCGCGCGCGTAGTCTTCCTCGCTGATCGCGCTCACACAGGGCGCCGTGCAGCGATGGATCTGATGCAGCAGGCACGGCCGCGTGCGATTGTTGAAGACGGTGTCCTCGCACGTGCGCAACTGAAACACCCTCTGCAGGATTTGCATGCTTTCGCGCACCGCGTAGGCGTTCGGGAACGGGCCGAAGTACTGGTGTTTGCGATCCGTTGCGCCGCGGTAGTACGCCATGCGCGGAAATTTGTGCCCCGTCAGCTTGAGAAACGGATAAGACTTGTCATCGCGGAACAGGATGTTGTACCGCGGCGCCAGCGCCTTGATGAGGTTGTTCTCAAGCAGCAGCGCCTCGGCCTCCGTCCGCACGACCGTGGTCTCGATGCGCACAATCTTGCCGACCATCATCGCGATGCGCGGCGAGAGCTGGGTCTTGTTGAAATAGCTTGAAACGCGTTTCTTCAGGTCGCGCGCCTTGCCCACGTAGAGCACGTTGCCGTCGGCATCGAAATAGCGATACACACCCGGCAGCCCCGGCAAGCGCGCGAGGATCGGCCGGGGGTCGAAGGCTGGCGCGTCGGGCAACTCCGGATCTGTGGCTGGCGCCGCATCAGCCGGCGGCATATCGGCCTGCACGGCGTCGACTTGCAACGTGGGCGCGGATTGTGGCTTGTCAATCGGGGGCGCGGGTTCCTGCTCGGGCATCTGAGATGAGAAAGTTGGACGGCGTGGCACGCGGGCGGCGGCACTCGCTCTAGAATCGCAAGTTTAGAGCAATTCGCCTGCAGGGCTTTTGCGGGTTATTCCTGCCATGACCATCCGTTCCTGGGACATTTTCTGCACCGTCATCGACAACTACGGCGACATCGGCGTTTGCTGGCGCCTGGCCCGCCAGCTAGCCCAGGAACATGGGCATGCCGTGCGACTTTGGGTCGATGATCTGGTCAGCTTTGCGCGGCTGGCACCCGAAATCGATCCCGCCGCACCACGCCAGAGGCTGGCCGGCGTGGAGATCCGCCGCTGGGACCCCAGCCCAGGCGCGCCGTTCGATGCGGTAGCGCCGCATGACGCCGTGATTGAGGCCTTTGCCTGCCATCTGCCCGAGCCCTTCCTCGCAGGCATGGCCGCAGCCGAACGCAAGCCCGCGTGGATCAACCTAGAGTACCTGAGCGCCGAGGCATGGGTCAGCGAGCATCACGCGATGTCGTCACCCCATCCCCGCCTGCCGCTGATGAAGTACTTCTTCTTTCCAGGCTTTGCGCACGGCACGGGTGGCCTGCTGCGCGAATCGTTGCTCGGCGCACAACGCGATGCGTTTCTGTCCAGCCCGGCAGCTCACGCGACGCTCTGGCACCGCCTGGGCGTGGATCCGATCGCAGGTGCACTGCGCGTCAGCCTGTTCGCCTATGCCAACCCCGCGCTGCCTGCCCTGCTCGAGCAATGGCGCGACGGAGCGACGCCGATCCAGTGCCTGATCCCGCAAGGATTGGCCGCCCGACAGATCGGGGAATGGTTCGGCGCGCCAGCGCCAGTGCAACCTGGCGCCTCATTTCATGCCGGCAACCTGACGGCGCAGATCATTCCGTTCGTGCGGCAGGAGCACTACGACGAGTTGCTCTGGGCTTGCGATATCAACTTCGTGCGCGGCGAGGACTCCTGCGTACGCGGACATTGGGCCGCCAGGCCATTGATCTGGCACATCTACCCGCAATCCGACGACGCCCATCACGTCAAGCTCGATGCGTGGCTGGAGCGCTTCGGTCGCAGCGGCGTGGCGCCGCAGGCGTCACATGCGCTGACGCAGTTCTCGCATGCCTGGAATGGCTACGGCGCGGCGCCTGACTGGGCGTCCCTCCATGCACAATTGCCCGCGCTGACGTCGGCGATGGACCGTTGGCAGCGGCAGCTGCAGCACTTGGGTGATCTGGCCGCAAATCTCGTGGCCTTCTGCGAAAATCGGGTAAAATAGAGGGTTGATTTTGATGGCGAGCCAAGAACAGCAACCGCCGGCAGCGCGCCTTCGCCATACCGATTCCCGGGGTCGTATTGTTCCCGGACCTACTTTTTCAGGAAAACAGTTCAGATGAAAATCGCACAGGAACTCCGCGTCGGCAACGTGTTCATGATCGGTTCCGATCCGATGGTCGTACAGAAGGCCGAGTACAACAAGTCGGGCCGTAACGCCGCCGTCGTCAAGATGAAGTACAAGAACCTGCTGACGGAGGCCCCGGGCGAGTCGGTATTCAAGGCCGACGACAAGTTCGAGGTGGTGGTGCTGGAGCGCCGCGAATGCACCTACTCGTACTTCGCCGACCCGATGTACGTGTTCATGGACACCGAGTACAACCAGTACGAAGTCGAGAAGGACAGCATGGGTGACTCGCTGAACTACCTCGAAGACGGCATGAACGTCGAAGTGGTGTTCTACAACGACAAGGCTATCTCGGTGGAAATGCCGACGACGCTGGTTCGTGAAATCATCTACACCGAACCGGCCGTCAAGGGCGACACCTCGTCGGGCAAGGTGCTCAAGGGCGCCAAGATCAACACCGGTTTCGAACTGCAAGTGCCGCTGTTCTGCAACATCGGCGACAAGATCGAAATCGACACGCGTACCGGCGAATACCGCAGCCGCGCCAACTAAGGCGTGTGCACCTCCCCGCTCCGGCGGCGGGGAGACGAAAAAGGGCAGCTTCGGCTGCCCTTTTGCTTTGATCGACGCGCAACGTCAGGCGATCAGCAGATGCTCCTTCAGCAAGCGCAGCGCAGCGCGATACTCGCCTTCCTGCTGCAGCTTGTTCCAGTCCAGCGGCTTCTTGCGGCCGAACAGCTTGCGGATGCGGCGTTGCGAAGCCTTGCCGATCGAAACATCGAGCTCGGACAGCAACTGGTCCGCACGATCCGGATGATTGCAGATCAGCACCATGTCACAGCCTGCGTCGAGTGCTGCACGCGCGCCCTGCGTGACGGTACCTGCCACGCTTGCGCCCTCCATGCTCAGATCATCGCTGAAGATCACCCCCTCGAAGCCCAGCCGCGCGCGCAGCACGTCCTGCAGCCAGAATCGCGAGAATCCGGCCGGGTTCGGGTCCACCTTCGGGTAGATCACGTGTGCCGGCATCACCGACGCCAGCGCCCCTCCCATCCAGTCGTACGGACGTGCATCCTGGCCCAGGATCTCATCGAGTTCGCGCTCATCAACGGGCACTGCGACGTGCGAATCGGCAGCCACAAAGCCATGCCCCGGGAAATGCTTGCCGCAGTTGCTCATGCCCGCCAGCAACAGGCCATGCGTGAGGTGATTGGCCAGCATCGTCACCACGCGCGGGTCGGCGTGGAAGGCGCGATCGCCGATCACGGCGCTGCGCCCGTAGTCCAGATCCAGCACAGGCGTAAAGCTCAAGTCGATGTCGCACGCGCGCAGTTCGGCCGCCAGCACGTAACCGCAGGCGATCGCCACCTTGGTAGCCGCCATCACATCGCGATCCCAGAGTTCGCCCAACTTGCCCATGGCTGGCAAGTGCGTGAATCCATCAGTCCTCGCGCGCTGCACGCGACCACCTTCATGATCGATGCAGATCAGCACGTCGTCGCGCACAGCGCGAATGGCGCGCGTGAGCGCTGTCAGTTGCGCGCGCGATTCGAAATTGCGCGCAAACAGGATCACGCCACCTGTCAGCGGATGGGCGATGCGGCGCGCATCTTCCGCGTCGAGCTGCTTGCCCACCACATCGAGCACCACCGGGCCCGGCTGCTTGCCGGAGACTTTCTTGTTCATAGAAATTAGTTCGAGGCAGGTTCAGACAGCGGATCGGCCGGCTGGCCAGTCCGCTCCGCGATCGCAAAGGCGACCGCATAGTCGTGTTCGTCACTGACACTGACACGGATGGTCAGGCCGCGTTCCCGCACCCATTCGGCAAGTTCGCCCGTGCACTGCGGCGTGGGCTCACCCGAGGGCAGGTTCAAGAGTTCCATCGCGCGCCACGTCATCGGCCAGCGCATGCCCAACCCGATGGCCTTGGAGAAGGCCTCCTTGGCCGCGAAGCGCGTGGCCAGGAACGCGAGCCCGCGCTTTTCGGAGCGGGCCTTGCGCGCATGGTAGACCTTGAGCTCACGCGGCCCGAGCACCTTTTCGGCAAATCGTCCGCGTGTGCGCTCCATCACGCCCTGCACGCGATCAATCTGGATGATGTCGGTACCGACGCCGTAGATCACGCCGCCTAGCCCGGAACGGGGTAGCGGGTGCCAAGGCGCGCAGCTACCATGATTGCCTTCATCTCGCGCACGGCGTTCTGCCAGCCTACGAACACCGCATGCGCGACGATCGCATGCCCGATGTTGAGCTCCTTGATGCCCGGCAGTGCCGCGATCGGCTGCACGTTCGTGTAGTGCAGGCCGTGACCGGCGTTGACGATCAGGCCGTGCCTCAGGCCGGCGTCCACGCCCTCCGCCACACGCCGGAATTCCGCAGCTTGCTCATCGGGCGTGTGGGCATCGGCATAGCGGCCGGTGTGGATTTCGATCACCGGCGCCTTGCAGGCGGCCGCAGCAGCAATTTGGTCAGGGTCCGCATCAATGAATAGCGAGACGCGGATCCCCGCATCGGCCAGCTGGCGGCATGCAGCGCTGACCTGTTCGAAGTGGCCCGCCACGTCGAGGCCACCTTCGGTGGTCACCTCCTCGCGCTTCTCGGGCACCAGGCAGACATCCTGCGGCTGGATCTCGCAGGCGATATCGAGCATCTCGCGCGTGATCGCGCACTCCAGGTTCATGCGTGTAGCGAGTCTCGGCCGCAGCGCGCGCACATCGGCGTCGCGGATGTGGCGGCGATCCTCGCGCAGGTGCAGCGTGATCAGGTCCGCGCCCGCCTCTTCCGCCTGCAAGGCCGCCTGGATCGGGTCGGGATATACCGTGCCGCGCGCGTTACGCAGCGTGGCCACGTGGTCGATATTGACGCCAAGGTCGATGACGCCGGGGTTCGCGTGGAAAATCATGCTGTCGAATCGTAAAACGTCAGGAATCAGAGGTACTGCAGGTCAATCAGGATCTGCCGCGTCTTCAGCGGCGCACCCTGCAGATAATAATGCAGCAGGAACCGCATCAGGGCGCGACTTTGCGCCGCCGTCTGCGCGCGCGAATAGTCGTCCTGTCCCATGTCCAGCAGCGTCTGGCCCGAAATCACCGGCCAGCTCGACGGATCGCTCGCCTGAGCCCGGCGCACGCCGCGCTCAGGCTGATAGACATAATCGAGTCCGGGCTGAACGCGCTCGCCGGATCCAGTGCACTGGTCGAATGCCACCGCGAAGCCGGTCTCCTGCAGCAGCACGCGTTCGAAACTGCGCAGCACAAGGCTTGCCGATTCGCCATGGGCCAACCGGGTCAGCGTGATCATGTAATGCCGGAACAGGGCGGGATGAGCGTCCTCGCGCGGACAGAAACGCAGTAACAGCTCGTTCAGATAGAAGCCGGAAAGCAGCGCGTCGCCGGACAGCGGCAGCACACCGCCGACGTATTCGGCTTTGGTCAGCGTCTTGACCTCGCCGCGACCGGTCCAGGACAGGGAAATCGGGTGGAAGTGCTGGAGCACCGCACGCAGCGCGGAATGCGGACGCTTGGCGCCTTTCGCCACCATCGCCATGCGACCGTGATCACGTGTGAAGACGTCCAGGATCAGGCTGGTTTCGCGATAGGGATACGCATGCAGGACAAAACCGGCCTCGTTGGCCACGCGCAGTTCCGTACGGGCTGGAACAATGCGCATGGCGCGATCCATCATCTCGCGCCCGGCGGCTACCGCGGGACTCAGGCCGGGCACGGACTGGGATTCGAGGAGCTCCGCGGCCTCTTCCGCAATGGGATCGGCACTACGCGCGCGCGGTGCGTCGGCACGGCGCGCGACGGCAACAGATGGCGCGGTCTTGCCAGGACCACCGGCCCCGCCGCGACGCACGTCAGGCATCTTGCTCACTCGTAGCCGTAGGCACGCAGTCCGGCTTCGTTGTCGGCCCAGCCGCTCTTGACCTTGATCCACATCTCCAGGTAGACCTTGCCGTCGAACAGCTTCTCCATATCGAGGCGTGCCTCGGTGGAGATCTGCTTGAGCTTGCTACCCTTGTTGCCGATGATCATCGCCTTGTGCGCGTCGCGTTCCACCAGAATTGTCGCAAAGACACGGCGCAGCCGGCCTTCGGTCTCGAACTTGTCGATGACCACGGTGCTCGTATATGGCAGCTCGTCGCCGGTCCAGCGGAACACCTTTTCGCGAATGATTTCAGACGCCAGGAAGCGCTCGCTGCGATCGGTCATCGCGTCGGCGTCGTACATCGGCTCGCCTTCCAGCAAGTAGGGACGGATGATGGCCAGCAGCCGCGTGATGTGGTCGCGCGTCTTGGCCGACATTGGCACCACTTCCCGGAAGGGGAACATCTGCCCCACCTTCTCCAGAAAAGGCATCATCACCTCCGAGCGATTCTCGCCGAGGCGATCCAGCTTGTTGGTCACCAGCAGCACCGGCACATTCTTCGGTAGCAGCGAGAGCACGCGCTCGTCATCGGCGCCGACATAGCCGGCCTCCACGACGAACAGTACAACATCCACCGACGACAGCGTGGACGTGACCGCCCGGTTCAGCGAACGGTTGAGCGCACTGGCATGGCGGGTCTGGAAACCCGGGGTATCGACAAACACGAACTGCGCGTCATCCGTGGTCTGGATGCCGACGATCCGGTGGCGCGTGGTCTGCGCCTTGCGGGAGGTGATGCTGATCTTCTGGCCGACCAGCGCGTTCATCAGCGTGGACTTGCCGACATTGGGGCGGCCAACGATGGCCACCGTGCCGCAGCGAAAAGCCGGGGCATCAGACGGTTCCGCCGCAACCTGCTGCGGGGGGAGAGAATCGGTCATTCCTTCAACCTGAGAGACAACTGGGGATCCGGGGGCACCGGCTGCTTGCGGGTCTTGCCCGTGCGTTCGGCCCGGCTGCGCTTGAGCAACTGGGGTACGAGCTTCTGAACTTCATCGAGCGCGAGCTTGGCTGCCGCCTGTTCGGCCGCACGCCGTGAGGCGCCGGTGCCGAACACGCGCACTTCCAGTTTAGGCACGGTGCACTCGACTTCAAACTGCTGGCTGTGTGCGGCACCGTGGGTGGCGATGACGTTGTACTGCGGCAGGGCAATCTTGTGGCCCTGGAGATACTCCTGGAGCAGCGTCTTGGCGTCCTTGCCCAGCGTGCGCGGGTCCACCTGCTCCAGAATCGGGATATACAGCTTGCGGATCAGCACCCGCGCGGCATCGAAGCCGGCGTCAAGGAACACGGCGCCAACGATGGCTTCCAGCGCGTCCGCCAGAATCGACGGACGGCGGAAACCGCCGCTCTTGAGTTCACCTTCACCCAGGCGCAGCGCGTCGGACAATTGCAGCATCTGGGCAATTTCGTATAGCGCCTGCTGCTTGACCAGGTTGGCGCGTACGCGGGACAGGTCGCCCTCGTCCAGCTTGCCGAACATGTTGAACAGCATGTCGGCGACGGCGCAGTTCAGTACGGAGTCGCCCAGGAATTCCAGGCGCTCGTTGTGCTGTGCGCTGTGGCTGCGATGCGTGAGCGCCTGCTGCAGCAATTCGGGCTTGCTGAATCGGTAGCCGAGACGTTGCTGCAAGGCGTCGAGGGTCATGTCGTTACTGCGTTCCCGAATAGGTAATCAAAAAGCTCAGTGGACCATAGACAGGGATCTCGGTCCGGTATTCAAAGCCAATATTGCGGATCCTGCCGCTCTCGTCTTCGATCACATTCAGATCCTCGCCCTTGACTGACTCGATACGGTCGATCTGGGCTTGTCTGTTGAAATTGGCGGCCACTTCATTGCGGTTGTTCGATCGGTCTTTCGCATAGTTGATCGCCCGCTTGACCGAGAAATACTCCAACACACTCGGAATCGATTTCAGCCCCGGCAAGACCACCGCAATGACGATGACGATAACGATCAACAATGACCCCAAAGAAAAGCCGCGTGATCTACGCTTCACATCGACGCGGACATTCCCCTTGCTTCCCAAAAACCATTGACCCATGTTGCGCTTCCCTCAATTTTTAGAGTGTATTTGCGCCGCGCGAGACCGCCGGATTGTTATTTGAACGATCCCACGCGTCCGAAGTTACCCAGATTCATCCAGATCAGGAACGCCCTGCCGACTACGTTTGTGTCTGGCACGAAGCCCCAGTACCGGGAATCGAGGCTGTTGTCACGGTTGTCACCCATGACGAAATAGTGACCTTCCGGCACTTTACACGTCGGCCCCTGCTGATTGTAAGTGCAGTTCTCGCGGAACGGAAAATCCGGATCCGCGCCAGCCACGAAAGCCGGCCGGTCGGCGTCATTCAGAATGCCATGCTCCGGACCGCCGGGCAGCTTCTCGGTGAAATGCTTCGAGTACGCCAGGCGCTCTTCATCCAGGTAATCCGGCAGCGCGCTGTATTCCGCCGGCTTGCCGTTCACCGTCAGCTTCTTGTTCTCGTAGCTCACCACATCGCCCGGCACGCCAATCACGCGCTTGATGTAGTCCAGCGATTCGTCTTTCGGATAACGGAAGACCATCACATCGCCGCGCTGCGGCTCGCCCATGTTGATGATCTTCTTGTTCACCACCGGCAAGCGGATGCCGTAGTCATACTTGTTCACAAGGATGAAGTCGCCGATCAGCAGCGTCGGGATCATCGAGCCGGACGGGATCTTGAACGGCTCTACCACGAACGACCGCAGCACGAACACCGCCAGGATCACCGGGAAGAAGCTGGCCGAATACTCGAGCCACCATGGCTGGCGCAGTTTCTCTTCCGCCAACCGGGCACGCGAGTTGTCCAGCTCGGCGGCACCGTGCATCGACTGCATGTCGGCGCGGCGCGCGTCGAACTCGGCCAGCGCCAGTTGCGCCACGCTGCGGCGCTGGCGCTCGAAGACCAGCTTGTCCGCGACCCAGGCAATGCCCGTAATGACCACCAGCACAAAAAGGATCAGTGCAAAATTCATGACGGCTTGGAGTGTTGTCGATGTTTTGTTATTGCCGGACCCGCGCTTACTTGTCGTCCACCTGCAGGATGGCCAGGAATGCCTCCTGCGGAATTTCCACGGTGCCCACCTGCTTCATGCGCTTCTTGCCCGCCTTCTGCTTTTCCAGCAGCTTCTTCTTCCGCGAGATATCGCCGCCGTAGCACTTGGCCAGCACGTTCTTGCGCAGCGCCTTCACGTTCTCCCGCGCGATGATGTTCGAGCCGATGGCCGCCTGAATTGCCACGTCATACATCTGGCGCGGAATGATTTCGCGCATCTTGGCCGCCACTTCGCGCCCGCGATATTGCGAATTCGAACGGTGCACGATCACGGACAGCGCATCGACCTTGTCGCTGTTGATCAGGATGTCCACCTTGACCACATCGGAGGGGCGATACTCCTTGAACTCGTAGTCCATCGACGCGTAGCCGCGCGACACCGACTTCAGGCGATCGAAGAAGTCGAGCACGATCTCCGCCATCGGAATTTCATATGTGAGCTGTACCTGCTTGCCGTGGTAGCTCATGTTGATCTGCGAGCCACGCTTTTGCGTGCACAGGGTGATCACCGAGCCAACATAATCCTGCGGCATGTACAGGTTCACGGTGACGATCGGCTCCAGGATCGCCTCGATCTTGCTCGGATCGGGCATCTTGGCCGGGTTTTCCACGGTTATCACGGTCCCGTCACGCAGCTGGACCTGGTAGACCACCGTCGGAGCGGTGGTAATCAGGTCCATGTCGAATTCGCGCTCCAGTCGCTCCTGCACGATTTCCATGTGCAGCAGCCCCAGGAAGCCGCAGCGGAAGCCGAAGCCCAGCGCCTGCGAAACTTCCGGCTCGAACTGCAGCGCGGCATCGTTCAGCCGCAGCTTTTCCAGCGATTCCCGCAGCGCTTCATACTGGTTGGCCTCCACGGGATACAGCCCCGCGAACACCTGCGGCTTGACTTCCTTGAAGCCCGGCAGCGGCGCCTCGGCCTTGCGCGTGGTGGTGGTGATCGTATCGCCCACCTTGGCGGCCTTCAGTTCCTTGATACCGGCGATGACGAAGCCCACCTCTCCTGCCGCCAACGACTCGCGCTGGATCGACTTGGGCGAGAACACGCCGACCTGCTCCACCAGGTGCTGGGCGCCGGTGGCCATCAGCAGGATCTTGTCCTTCGGGCGCAGGGTACCGTTGACCACACGTACGAGCATCACCACGCCCACGTAGTTGTCGAACCACGAGTCGATGATCAGGGCCTGCAGCGGCGCGTCCGGAGTGCCCTTGGGCGGCGGCACCTTCGCGATCAGCGCCTCGATGACGTCTTCCACGCCTTGCCCGGTCTTGGCCGAGCACGGCGTGGCATCCTGTGCATCGATGCCAATCACATCCTCGATCTCCTGGATCGCGTTGGCGGGGTCCGCCTGCGGCAGGTCGATCTTGTTCAGCACGGGCACCACTTCCACGCCAAGCTCGATGGCGGTGTAGCAGTTGGCCACGGTCTGGGCTTCCACGCCCTGGGATGCATCCACCACCAGCAGCGCACCCTCGCACGCAGACAGCGACCGGCTGACTTCGTAGCTGAAGTCCACGTGTCCCGGGGTGTCGATCAGGTTCAGGTTGTAGACCTGGCCATCGCGGGCCTTGTAGCTCAGCGCGGCCGTCTGGGCCTTGATGGTGATGCCACGCTCCTTCTCGATGTCCATCGAGTCGAGCACCTGTGCTTCCATCTCGCGATCGGATAGCCCACCACAACGCTGGATGATTCGGTCGGCCAGGGTCGATTTCCCATGGTCAATGTGGGCAATGATCGAGAAATTACGGATATGGTCCATCTAGTGCTCAAGGAAGCCCGGCGCGCCGGGTGAGTCAGGGGGCGCGGGAGCTAAAAAATGGTGGGGCGCGAAGCTCGTGCCAATCCGCGATTTTACCGGATTTTCAATGACTTCCGGCGCGGGAAATGGTGTCGGTCGTTGCGTGAGGGCGGCGACCAGATGGTGGGGAAGATGCCGCCTGGATCACCCGTCCCGAAAGACAAATCGCGCCGGATGGCTCCGGCGCGATGATTTTCCCGAAAGGCCCCTGCGCCTTGTCTTAGCGAGCCTGACTCGGGCGCAGCGTCAACACCTGGGTGGCGTCGCCACGACGGACAAAAACCGCAGCCATCTTGTTCTTGTCCAGTCCCTTGACCAGGTCGTTGAACTGCCGGGCACCCGTCACATCAGTATCGCCCAGGCGCAGGATGATGTCGCCGGGACGAATGCCGGCGCGTGCCGCCGAGCCATCCGCCGATTCCACCTCCACGCCCGACTTGACCTTCAGCTCCTTCAGGCGTGTTTCGGAAAGATCGTTGACGATCAGGCCGAGCGAGTTTGGCTTGGCCGCCGGTGCTGCCTCATCCGCGCTGCCGCCACGCTTGTCGCCGCGACGCGCCACGGCCTTGGCGTCCGGCTCCAGCTCGGCGACCGTAATCGACACGTCGCGCGCCTGGCCCTTGCGCCACAACTGCAGCGGCACTCGCGTACCAGGCTTGGTGTCGCCCACCATGCGCGGCAGATCCGACGCCTTCTCGATATCGCGGCCGTTGAACTTCAGGATGATGTCGCCCGCCTCGATCCCGGCCTTCTCCGCCGGCCCGCCCGGCTCCACGCTGCCCACCAGGGCGCCGCGCGCACGGCCCAGGCCGAGCGAATCGGCCACTTCCTTGGTGACATCGCCAATCGCCACGGCGATGCGACCGCGTGTAACCTTGCCGGCAGTCTTCAACTGCTCGGACACGCGCATGGCCTCGTCGATCGGTATTGCGAACGAGATGCCCATATAGCCGCCGCTACGGCTGTAAATCTGCGAGTTGATGCCGATGACTTCGCCGCGCAAATTGATGAGCGGGCCGCCCGAGTTGCCGGGGTTGACCGCCACGTCAGTCTGGATGAACGGCAGGTAGTCGCCGGTATCGCGGCCCTTTGCCGAGACAATCCCCGCGGTCACGCTGTTGTCGAGCCCGAACGGCGAGCCGATGGCCAGCACCCATTCCCCCGGACGGATCTTGTCCGAATCGCCCAGCGGCAGGCGCGGCAGGTTGGTAGCCTCGATTTTGATCAGCGCCACATCGGTGCGCTTGTCCGAGCCAATCAGCTTCGCCTTGAATTCGCGCTTGTCCGGCAGGGTCACGTAGATGGTTTCCGCGTCGGCCACCACGTGAGCGTTGGTCATCACATAGCCGTCCTGGCTGATGATGAAGCCGGAGCCCACACCGCGACTTTGCTCCTCACCTTGTGGCGGCTGGCCACGGCGGGGCGGTGTCGGCGCGCCAGGCATAGGAACCCCGAAGAAACGGCGGAAGAACTCAGCCATCTCATCGTCGTCCGGCGTGCCGTTGCCGCGTGCGCGCACCCGCTCGGTCGTGCGGATGTTCACCACGGCCGGGCTCGCCTTCTCGACCAGGTCGGTGAAGTCTGGAAGGTTGTAGTTCGAGGCTGCCGCCTGGGCATGGCCCAGTTCGGACATAGCCGGACCCAGTACGAGCATGGCGGTCATGACCACGGCTCGCACCAGGGCTGGGGATTTGGAAATCATCGACAACTCCCGGGAGATCAGCGAGAAACGTAAGCTTCGCGGCGCATCAGGGCGCCTGGGAAGCGGAACTGCCAGGTGGCTTCGGCACGGCGCGCTCTGCCCCGTGCCGCCACACGCGGTTTCCTCAGTGTACCGCCTTGGGAGGGCGATACTCCACGCCCGCGGCGAACTGCCTGACCGTGGCGGCCGGCACTTCGCCGACCACCGTGATCCAGTAGTCGGCCACGCGTCGCACCACCACCTGCGTGGCGCCGAGCGAAGCTACGCCTTCACGGCGGGCGCGTTGTTCGGATACGGGCTCGATGAAGATCGACAACCCGGTCAGGCCATCGCTATAGACGACCTGGAGCACTTCGAAGACCTGGCCACCCTTGTTGTTACCTTGTGCCGGCGCGCGCAGTTCCCCAAGTGGCCGGCGAACTTCGCGGATCTTCTGGAAGCCCTTGAGCGATGAATTAATGGTCCATCCCTCGTCGGCGATGTTGGCCGGCTGATAGGTAACCTCGTAGTGATTCCACGAGCTGGCACCCTTGATAGCGCTAAGGATGCGCTGCTTGTCGGATGGCACGCCGATATCGACCTGCGAGAACGCAACCTGCTCCAGCACCTTGCCACCCTCGCCGATCGTCTGCGCGCGCATCAGTAGCCCGGAATTCTTGTCGGCCCACAGGCGCACCGCATAGCGGGCATTGTCGTGCGGCTCCAGGCCAAAGACTTCGCATTCCACGCCAGCCACGCGCTCGGCGGGCAGCTTGCGCATGTCGTAGAGATCGAGCACATCGCTCTTGTTGGTGGCCAGCAGCGCCGGGAAACGATCCTTGGCCTCCTGCTTTTCCACCACCACCAGCTTGGCTTCGGGGATCAGGCTGTGAACGACGTCGTTCTGGCGCAGGACTTCGCGCGGCTTGCCGTCCAGCGTTTCCAGGCGCTCGTACTCGTTCTGTACGAGATCGCTGTAATGCTGGATGCGCGACGCATGCATGACACTGCCGCGCTGGTAAATCAGCGTGCCGACATAGTTCTCGCGCTGGGCCGCACGGTGGATCTTGTTGAGCCACGCCGTGGCGTCCCGTCGGTTCAGCGTATTGTCAGACGGCTGCGCAGTGGCGGCAGCAGCGGTCAGACATAAGGCCAGAAAAAAGGACCTGCGCAGGCCCTTCTTTCTGTGTACGCCCGCTACGTTGGCGGACGACCGTCCTTTATGCATGTCCGGCATTATTCCTGCGAATTGTCCTGAGTGAAGTTTGCACCGTTGGCCACCGTGCGCATGGTCGGCACAAAGGCGTCCGTTGCAACCGACGTGCGGTGCGCGCGCAGGTATTCGTCGAGACGGGGATCGCGAATCATCTGGGCGCTGTCCGCGGCGACAGCCATGATGGCACCGGATTTGACCGGCGCTGCGGGTTGTTCCACGCGAGCTACCACGGCGTCAGGGGCGCCGATATCGTTCGGGCCGCGCATTTGCGGCACCACGACCCAGCTCACCGCAGCGACAGCAGCAGCGATCGCCGTGCCCGGCATCACGCGTCGCACCCATGACGGGCGGACCAGCATGCGCTGACGGCCGGCCGCAGCGACGGCGGGCACCAGTACATGAGGTTCAACCTCGAGGCGAGCGGAAAAACGGGAAAGGAAAACGTCGGTCGAACCAGCGTGCGTCAGTTCTTCCGAACGCAGCGTGTCACCGATCAGTTGATACACGGTCCAGTCGGACATGCCCGTGTCGCTCTTGGCGAGACCCAGCACCGCGTCCACTTCATTCGGCGCCAGCTCGCCGTCCATCAATACGGAGATTTGCTCCGATGCTTCCACTACATGAACCGACTGCTTATGAGCCTGACCCATTTCCAACCCCAAGAAATTCCATTGAACACCGATAAATCCCGTCACTACCGCTGTCGTTTATCGATGCAGGAATAGGCTGCAACGCTGGCCGCACGACATTCTGAACTACCACCGCTTACCCTCTGCCGTTCCCAGCAGAGGTCGCAATTTTTCCGCGATCGCCTCACGTGCCCGAAAGATTCTCGAGCGCACTGTTCCGATCGGACACCCCATCGCCTCCGCGATCTCCTCATAGCTGAGGCCTTCAATCTCGCGCAGCGTGATGGCAGTGCGTAATTCCTCCGGAAGCGCTTCCATCGCACGGTTGACCGTCTCGGCCACCTGGCGCGTGTGGAGCATGGACTCCGGCGTATTGATATCCCTTAGTTGCTCGCCGTCTGCAAAAGTTTCAGCCTCTTCGGCATCGATATCGCTGGACGCTTCCGGCCGGCGGCCCTGGGTCGCCAGGTAGTTCTTTGCGGTGTTGACGGCGATCCGGTACAGCCACGTATAGAACGCGGATTCCCCCCGGAACTGGGGCAGGGCCCGGTATGCCTTGATAAAGGCATCCTGCGCCACATCCTCCACTTCGGCGGAGTCCCGGACAAGGCGCGAAATGAGCCGGATGATCTTGCGGTGGTACTTGGCCACCAGCAATTCAAAGGCTCGCTTGTCGCCCTGCTGGACGCGTTCAACTAGAAGCTGATCGGCTTCGCGCTCGCTCACGAATGGTTCACCTGCAGTGTATCTCTTGGTTTCGTCGTCACGACAAACGTTGTATTTTACCTACGATTCCGGCGCAACCGAGTATCGCGAAGCGCATTCTGTGACCGCAGGAGCTCCCTTTGGTTCCAGGGTTATTGATATTGGTTGCACCTGCGTGCAACCCCATCCAGCCTTGTGTCCGCAGGACGGATGCCGCATACGAGACCGGCGCATGAAAATCGGGGAGGCAAAACAGAACCAGGGCCCATCGCATCGGACGGGCCCCGGGGTGGCGTGAGCCGAAAAGGCTGCACCCATGCGCGACAGCTTGCGCGAAATCAGATGCGACGGAAGACAAGCGTGCCGTTCGTGCCGCCAAAACCGAAGTTGTTTTTCACAGCGACATCAATCTTCATTTCACGCGCCGTATTGGCCACGTAATCCAGGTCGCATTCGGGGTCCTGGTTGAAAATGTTGATAGTCGGTGGCGACACTTGGTTGTGGATCGCCAGCACCGTGAACACTGACTCCAGGCCGCCGGCACCGCCCAAAAGGTGGCCCGTCATCGACTTCGTCGAATTGACCACCATCTTGTAGGCGCTATCGCCAAACGCGAGCTTGATGGCATCGGATTCGTTCTTGTCGCCCAGGGGCGTAGACGTACCGTGCGCGTTCAGGTAGCTCACTTCGTCAGGATTGACGGCTGCGTCCTTCAGCGCGGCGACCATGCAGCGGCGCGGACCGTCCGTGCTCGGGGCGGTCATGTGGAACGCGTCCCCGCTCATGCCGAAGCCAATCAGTTCGGCGTAGATGCGTGCACCGCGGGCCTTCGCCGACTCATACTCTTCCAGCATCATCACGCCAGCACCTTCGCCCAGCACGAAGCCATCGCGATCCTTGTCCCACGGACGCGACGCGGCAGCGGGGTCGTCGTTGCGGGTGGACAGCGCACGGGCGGCGGCAAACCCGCCAATACCCAGCGGCGACACCGTGGACTCCGCCCCGCCGGCCAGCATGGCGTCGGCATCGCCGGCCTGAATCAGGCGAGCAGCCAGGCCAATACTGTGCAGGCCGGTCGTGCAGGCCGTCACGGCGGCCAGATTCGGGCCCTTCAAGCCGTGAATAATCGACAGGTGCCCGGAAATCATATTGATGATCGATCCCGGCACGAAGAACGGCGAGATCCGGCGCGGGCCGCGGTTGGCCAGTTCCATCTGCGTATCTTCGATCATCGGCAGGCCGCCGATGCCGGAGCCGACCAGCACGCCGATGCGATCGGCGTTGGTTTCGTTGATTTCCAGCCCGCTATCCTTCAGGGCCTGCGAACCTGCGGCGATGCCGAAATGGATAAACGTATCCATATGGCGGGCTTCCTTCGCCGGAATGTAATCCTCGGCGTTAAAGCCCTTCACTTCGCCGGCAAAATGCACGGCCAGCGCGGAGTGATCGAATTTGGTGATGGTGGCAATACCGGACTTCCCGGCGACCAGGTTGGCCCAGCCTTCGGTAACCGTGTTTCCGACCGGGGACACGAGGCCAAGCCCGGTGACGACGACGCGACGACGGCTCACTATTTTTCCCTACGAGTGCGTGAAGCGGAATTGGATTGATTCAGGATCTCGCCGATCGTGCCGTAAGGCAACGGTATGGGTTGAGATCATTCCGATTCTGCTTCTTCGAACAGACGAAAGCCACAGAAAACAGCATGACAGGACCGTGACGGCCCCGCCCATGCGCCTTCTGTGGCTCGGAATACGAAGACGACGGCTTAGGCCTTGACGTGCGCGGTGGCGTAGTCGATTGCCTGCTGCACGGTCGTGATCTTTTCGGCTTCCTCATCGGGAATTTCCATGCCGAATTCATCTTCCAACGCCATCACGAGTTCAACCGTGTCCAGCGAGTCTGCGCCGAGATCGTTCACGAACGACGATTCGTTCTTGATGTCTGCCTCGGCCACGCCAAGCTGTTCAGCCACGATTTTCTTGACGCGTTGTTCGATATTGTCCATGTAACCCTCCAGGGAAGTTCGACAAAAAGTGGGCGCATTTTAGCAGGTTTGGACCACAAAACATCCGCCTGCAGTCCATTGCAAGAATCGCGCCCGTTTGGTTTCAAAAACAACTACTTCGCCCGGCTTCTTTCGGCTTCTCCCTCGAAACCGAAACCGGGAAAGGCAATCAGTTCATGTACATGCCGCCGTTCACATGCAGCGTGGTGCCCGTGATGTAGGCGGCCTGCGGACTCGCCAGAAACGCCACCGCATTCGCGATGTCTTCCGGCTGGCCCAGGCGACCCAGCGGAATCTGGGTTTTGAGTGCCGCATGCTGCTCTTCAGACAGCACCTTGGTCATGTCGGTGTCGATGAAGCCCGGTGCCACACTGTTCACAGTGACGTTGCGGCTGCCGATCTCGCGCGCCAGCGCACGGGCCATGCCTTCCACACCCGCCTTGGCGGCCGCATAGTTCATCTGGCCAGGGTTGCCGGTCGAGCCGACCACCGAGGTGATGTTGATGATACGACCACCGCGCGCCTTCATCATCGGGCGCAGCACGGCGCGCGACAGTCGGAAGACGGCCGTCAGGTTCGTGTCGATGACCGACATCCAGTCATCATCCTTCATGCGCATGGCCAACTGGTCTTGCGTGATGCCGGCATTGTTCACCAGCACGCCCAATCCGCCGTGGGTCTTCACGATCTCGTCGACCACGGCCTCGCAGCGCGCGGCGTCGTTCACGTTCAGCACCACGCCGTTACCCTTCAGGCCTTCCGCCGACAGGTATTCGCCAATGGCGGCCGCACCCGATTCGCTGGTAGCCGTACCGATCACCGTAGCGCCCTGACGGGCCAGTTCCAGCGCGATGGCGCGGCCGATGCCGCGCGAGGCGCCAGTCACCAGCGCAACCTGATTTTCCAGAGTCTTGCTCATGTTGCGATATTCCTTCGCTTACTTCAGCAGCGCCAGCGTGTCTTGCAGCGATGCGGGATCAAAAATCGCGCCACCGACGAGATTGCCGTCGATGCGCTTGGTCATGCCGGCCAGCACTTTGCCCGGGCCGCATTCGATGACGTGCGTCACACCTTCCGCAGCCATCTTCTGCACGCCTTCCACCCAGCGCACCGGCGCGGCGGCCTGGCGGACCAGCGCATCCTTGATCTGCGCGGGATCGTTGGCGATGGCGACGTCAACGTTGTTGACCAGCGGAATGGCCGGCGCCGAGAACACCAGACCAGCCATGCGCTCCTTCAAACGATCCGATGCAGGCTTGAGAAGAGACGAGTGGAAAGGCGCCGAAACCGGCAGCGGCAGCGCGCGCTTGGCCCCCTTGGCCTTGGCGATCTCGCAAGCACGCTCCACTGCAGCCTTGTGGCCGGCAATCACGACCTGCGACGGTGCGTTGAAGTTGACAGCTTCCACCACGCCAGCGGCCGAGGCCTCGGCGCACGCGGCACGCACATCGTCGTCAGACAGACCAAGGATAGCGGCCATGCCACCCTCACCTACCGGCACGGCTTCCTGCATGGCCTGAGCACGAAAGCGCACTAGCGGTACCGCGTCGGCAAACGGGATGACGCCCGCGGCCACCAGCGCCGAATATTCGCCCAGGCTGTGGCCCGCCACCAGTGCCGGGGCTGGGCCGCCGGCGTCAAGCCAGGCGCGGTACACGGCCACCGCGGCCGTCAGCATCACGGGCTGGGTGTTGGTGGTTAGGTTGAGTTCTTCCGCCGGGCCTTCCGCGATCAGGCGGCCGATATCCTGGCCGAGCGCGGTGGAGGCTTCCTCCAGCGTGGCACGCACGACGGGATTGTCGGCAAACGCGTTAAGCATGCCGACCGATTGAGACCCCTGGCCGGGGAATACGAATGCGAATTTCATCGGAAATCCAATCCTAGAGAACCATACTGTCGACTCGCGCTGCGCACCGAAGCGCGCCGCGCCGGCCGCATATTACATGCGCAGCAGCACCGCGCCCCAGGTAAAGCCGCCGCCGACACCTTCCATCAGCACCGTCTGACCCGGCTTGATGCGGCCGTCGCGAACCGCCACGTCCAGCGCCAGCGGGATGGACGCAGCCGACGTATTGCCGTGCTCGTGCACCGTGGCCACCATGCGGTCGCTGGGCAGGCCGAGCTTCTTGGCCGTGCCCTGCATGATGCGGATGTTGGCCTGATGGGGAATCAGCCAATCGATCTCGTCCGACTGCACCTCCGCAGCCGCCATCGCTTCGCGGGCAACCTTGTCCAGCACGGTCACGGCGAGCTTGAACACCGCCTGGCCATCCATGTGCAGGAACGCATTGCCCGTGATGGCGCCACCGGACACGTTGCCCGGTACGCAAAGGATGCCGACGTGGCTGCCATCCGAATGCATGGCCGACGACAGGATGCCCGGCTCGTCTGACGCCGACAGGACCACGGCTCCGGCGCCATCGCCAAACAGCACGCACGTCGTGCGGTCGTTGAAATCGAGAATGCGGGAGAAGACTTCCGTGCCGATCACCAGCACGTTCTTGTGCGAGCCGCTGCGGATGAACTTGTCCGCCGTGGCGAGCGCGTAGACAAAGCCGGAACACACAGCCTGCAAGTCGAATGCCGCGCAGTTGTTGGTGATACCAAGCTTGGTCTGCACCAGGCACGCCGTGCTCGGGAACACGAAGTCCGGCGTGGAGGTGGCGACGATGATCAGGTCGATATCCTGGCGGTTGATGCCGGCCGCGGAAATTGCCTGCTCGGCAGCCTTGACGGCCAGGTCGCTGGCGGTGACATCGGGCTCTGCCCAGTGACGCGCCGAGATGCCGCTACGCGACACGATCCACTCGTCGCTGGTTTCGATTCCCTTTTCCGCGAGCTGCGCAGCCAGCTCGTGGTTGGTGACGCGCCGCGGGGGCAGGAAGCTCCCCGTACCGATGATTTTTGCGTACTTGGTCATGTAGTGTCGGATCTAGATGCTCACCAGGTCGCCCGGGCGCGGGCGCATCGGCAGGCCCCGCCACGCGGGCGTGGCATCTGGGCCTCAGGCGGCACGTGTGTCGGGATGTGGGTCCGGTGCGTCTGTCTCCGGGCCGCCGGTCGCGGCGCCTGCGGCACCGGACTTGTTGGCAAAGGCCCTTGCTATGCGTTCAATGACGCCATTACTGGCCGCATCATACCCGCGTTTGATCGCCCATTCAAAAGAGTGGGCATCGGCCGAACCATGGCTCTTGATCACCAGCCCGCGCAGGCCCAGGAGGGATGCGCCGTTGTACCGTGCGGGGTCCAGCCGGCGCGCCAGGCGCGACAGCACGGGCATGGCCACGCCGGCCAATAGCTTGGTGAACCAGGAACGCGTGAACTCTTCCTTGATCATGCTGCCGATCATCTTGGCCAGGCCCTCGGTGCTCTTGAGCGCCACATTGCCGACGAAGCCGTCGCAGACGACGATATCCGTCGTGCCCTTGAAGATGTCGTTGCCTTCCACGTTGCCGTAGAAGTTGAGTTCGGAAGCGCGCAGCAGCTCGCCGGCGGCCTTGACCACCTCGTTGCCCTTGATGACTTCCTCGCCGATGTTGAGCAGGCCTACCGAAGGATGGTCCTTGTGGTCCACAACTGACACCATGGCCTCTGCCATGCGGGCAAACTGCAACAGGTGCCCGGGTTCGCAGTCGGCATTGGCGCCCAGGTCAAGCACCGTGGTGCCCCAGCCTTGCTCATTGGGAATGGTGGTGGCAATGGCCGGCCGCTCGATGCCCTCGAGCGTCTTCAGCACGTAGCGCGACACCGCCATCAGCGCACCGGTATTGCCGGCGGAGATACATGCGTCGGCCTTGCCTTCCTTGATTTGCGTGACGGCCACGCGCATCGAGGAATCCTTCTTCTTGCGCAGCGCCACTTCCACCGGGTCATCCATGGTGATGACCTCGGTCGCCGCCACAACGGTGACGCGCGGATGATCCATCGCATGCAGCTTCTTGAGCTGCGCGCCGATGGCGTCGGGCAAGCCGACCAGAATCATCTCGGCATCGTCGTGACGGGAAAGAAAACTGATCGCCGCCGGCACGGTCACGGATACACCGTGATCGCCGCCCATGCAGTCGATAGCGAGCTTGATCGTCATTGTTTCCAGATACGGAAAGCGCGCCGGCACCCACCGCATCGGTTCGCGGGGACGCAACCAGCCGGACACGCGGATACGCTGCCGTGCGGGCGCCGAGCGCCCAACAAAAAAGCGGCAACGAGCTTGCCGCTTTCCTGTTTTACACCTGACAACGTGCGCGAGCGAGACACAGGGTCACGCCAGACGACCTGGTCAGTCGTTCTTGGTCTTGATGACCTTGCGACCACGATAGTAGCCGTTCGGGCTCACGTGGTGACGCAGGTGGGCTTCGCCCGTGGTCGGCTCGACGGCCAGGGGTGCGACCGTCAGGTGGTCGTGCGAACGATGCATGCCGCGCTTGGACGGCGACTTCTTGTTCTGTTGAACTGCCATGATGACTCCTTCGAGAATTTTGCGATATTAACACACGCACCCTGCACAAGGCGTAGCCGGGGCCCGGCCGGGTACTTGACCTGCTACCAGTAAGACGCTGGCACCGTACGCATAAGTGGCGTCAATGCTTCGTCTTCAGGCTGGCCAGCGCCGCGAAGGGCGATGGCCGCTTTTCTTCTTCAGGTGGCGCCTCGGGCTCCACCTCGCCGTCCGTGCCGGTCACGAGCGACTCGTGCACTGCCGGGCAGACTGCATGCTTCGGCGCCGACGGCAACGCCAACAGCACCTCGTCTTCAATCAGATCCAGCGCCGAAAACTTCTTCGAACCCACGATCACGTCGAGTTCATCATCATCCATCGGCGCCTCGTCAGCCGCTTCCTCGCTCGCCATGACCTCGAAGCGCATCTTCGTGGCGATCGGCTCCGGATACACCTGGAGGCACCGCTGGCAATCCAGCCAGACCCGTCCATTGACCGTCACGTCCAGGAACATCCGTTTGGACACCGGCTCGCCGGGCTCCACTGCCTCCTCGCGCACAAAGCCCGCGAGCATGTAGCGGAAGGTTTCCTCCGGCGCCGACGCTGGCGCATCTTCCGCCGTCTCGGCTAAGATGCGCGGCAAATCGCGCGTCACGACCTCTCCCGTCACGTTGCCGCCTTTGCGGCAGAAGGCGAAGAGATCCGTTTCGCGCAGATCGAATGCCACGGCGGACGCCGCAGACTGGGTCGGCTGACTCATGTAGGGCTGACGCTGGAAATATGCCTTGTTTGCCGCATCTGAAGACGATCCACGCTGACGAGGCTGGATTCGCCTGCCGGCCAGCCCCTTGAGGGAACCCGGCCCGGCGCGAGACACGAACGTGCCCGAGCGGCTAAACGCGCGATTTTACGACGAAATCTTTGAAGCGGTCAAAGTATACCGACCCTGCATCGACCTTGCACAGCGAATTCCCACACAGATATGCAGCGCCCGCCGCATCTTTTGTTCTTTTTACCCAGTGACTGATATGTCTTCCCCCGATGCCCGCCCTCCCCTGATCCTGGGCTCAAGTTCCCCCTACCGGCGCGAACTGCTGGCGCGCCTGCGCCTGCCTTTTGAGGTCGCCACCCCGAACATTGACGAAACACCACTTCCCGGCGAAGCCCCCGAGGCGACCGCTCTCCGACTGTCCCGTCTGAAAGCGGAAGCGATCGCCGCGCGACACCCGGGCGCACTGGTGATCGGCTCAGACCAGGTCTGCACACTCGATGGCACGCAGATTGGCAAGCCTGGCAACCACGAGAAAGCGATGGCGCAACTGCGTCAGATGCGCGGCCGTACCGTCACATTTCATTCCGCCCTGTGCCTCCTGGACGGCCGCACGGGGCAGGCCCAGGTGGCGGACGTGCAAACCCACGCCACTTTCCGCGACGTGTCCGATACGGATCTCGACACCTATCTGCGGCTGGAAACGCCTTACGACTGTGCCGGGAGCGCCAAGGCCGAGGGCCTGGGCATCGCGCTGCTGGCCCGGGTGGAATCCGACGATCCGACGGCGTTGATCGGCCTGCCGCTGATTGCGCTGACCGGCATGCTGCGCGCGGCCGGCTATCCGCTATTTGGAGCCTGAGCCATGACCGGCACCCTTTTCCTGATCCCGAACACGCTGGGCAAGCGCGATGCATTCGACCCGCTGCCTGATGTCATTCCCGCCGGCGTCCAGCAGATCGCCGCGCAGCTCGACTACCTAGTAGCCGAGAACGCCAAGACGGCGCGCGCCTTTCTGAAGAAGCTGAATGAAACCAGCGCGCTGGCGCACCCGATCCAGCAGATCGAAATCCGCGAACTGAATGTGAATACGCGAGCCGAAGCGCTGGCCGCCCTGCTCGATCCGATTGCAGAGGGGCGCGATGGCGGCCTGCTGTCGGAAGCCGGCGTGCCGGCCGTGGCAGACCCGGGCGCGGACCTCGTGCGACTGGCCCACGCGCGCGGCGTTACCGTGCGCCCGCTGGTCGGTCCAAGCTCAATCCTGCTGGCGGTCATGGGCTCAGGCCTGAACGGCCAGAGCTTTGCGTTCAATGGCTACCTGCCCGTCGATGCCGACGCACGCGCGCAAAAGCTACGCGAACTGGAATCCCGCTCGCGCAAGGCGCACCAGACACAGGTCTGGATCGAAACCCCCTACCGCAATGGCGCACTGCTGGAAGCACTGCGACAGCATTGCGCCGGTTCGACCCTGCTGTCGATCGCCGTCGATCTGACGCTGCCCACCGAGACGATCGTCACGCTGCCGCTCTCGGCGTGGCGGCCGGACCGCCTGGACCTGCACAAGCGACCGGCCATCTTCTCGCTGCTGGCCAGCTGACCTGCGCCACCCGCAGGCTCCGCATCAAGGGAAGAGAAATGCAAAGGGGACGCACTGTGCATCCCCTTTTTCACGTCACATCGGCGATCTCTACCGCATTGGCTGGATACTCGTGCCCATCAGCATCGTCTTCATCGCCGCCGAGCCCATTGCCGCACCAAAGCGCTTGGCCACGCGTTCGGCGATGTTTTCCTTGACCGTGTAGTCGACGATGTCCTCGGCCTTGAACAGGTCCCGTGCCACGTAGTCCGCGCTGCCAACACCGTCGGCCAGTCCAAGTTGCACGGCGCGCTCGCCAGACCAGAACAGGCCGGAGAACAATTCCGGATCGCTCTTCAGGCGGTCGCCGCGACCTTCCTTGACCACGTTGATGAACTGCTGATGGATTTCCTTGAGCATGGTCTCGGCGTAGACCTTCTGGCGCGGAACCTGCGGCGAAAACGGATCGAGCATGCCCTTGTTGGCGCCCGACGTGTACAGACGCCGCTCCACGCCGATCTTGTCCATCAGGCCGGTAAAGCCGAATCCATCCATCAGTACACCGATCGAACCCACGATGCTGGCCTTGTCGACGTAGATCTTGTCCGCCGCGGCCGCCACGTAGTAACCGCCGGATGCACAGATCTCCTCCACCACGACATAAAACGGCTTGTTCGGATAGAGCGTGCGCAGACGATGGATCTCATCGTTGATGATGCCCGCCTGCACCGGAGAGCCACCCGGCGAGTTGATCTTGAGGATGACACCAGCTGCATTGGTATCGGCGAATGCCGCCTGCAGCGAGGCATTGATCGATTCCGCACTCGCCGGCGTTCCCGCCGCGATCTCGCCCTCGAGCGACACCATGGCGGTATGCCGGCCCGACGTGCTGGTCAGGCCGTCGCCCTTGAAGTCGAACACCGCCAACAGGATCAGCGCGAGGATGCCCAGGCCAAGGAAGCGGAAGAAGATCTTCCAGCGCCGCGCGGCACGCTGCTCGCGCAGCGTGGCCATCAGCACCTTTTCCAGAACGTCGCGCTCCCAGCCGCCAATGGCGCTGCCGCCTACCGGGGCCTTGCCACCTTTGCCCGCCATGCGCGCCCGGCGTTCGTCACCCTCACGCCGGGCAGCATCATCGCCCGCCTTGAGTTCATGCTCGAGCGGGTAGTCCGCCTGGCGCGCGGTCTCCAGCCGATGGGCGTCGCCGGGGCCGGCGCCCGGTGCGTCCGCATCGTTAGGAAAACCCGGTTCGACCGGCGGTTTTTGCTGTTCTGTCATGCAATTGGACTCGGTGAAAATCGGACTCGGTAAAGTCAGACGGAAGCCCGGCGAGGCTCAGGTGGCCTCGGGCGGGTAAAAAGGCGGTTCGGGGAGCCAATAGACGGCGCCCTCACGTTCTTCGGTCCGGAGCTTGACCAGCGCGGCGCCCCGGCAAGGGCCGCCCACGCAAAGGCCGGTGTCAGGCGCATACGTCGCGCCATGTGTCGCGCACATCAAGTATAGGCCCGTGCTATCGAAAAAATGCCCCTCCTGCCAGTCGAGCTCCATCGGCACATGCGCGCACTGGTTCAGATAGGCATGGGCGGCGCCATCGTAACGCACCACAAAGGCACCGATCTTGCGCGCTTCGACCTTGACGGTGAATCGCACTCCCGCGCCACCATCGGCAAGTTCGTCAGCGCCGCACAAGCGCCGCGGCTCCAGGCTGGATTCAGGCATGCGTGAGTAACCACTCCTGCAGATCGGCAATCGACGTCGCGCAATGCACCGGTGCCATCGCGCGCAGCGCATCGGCCGGATGCGCGCCATAGCACACGCCGAGGCCCTGGGCGCCCGCGTTGACGGCCATCTGCAGGTCGTGCGTGGTATCGCCGACCATCACCGTTCGGGCAATGTCCTGCCCGAGTTCGCGCGTCAGTTCGTGCAGCATCGCCGGATGCGGTTTGGAAAACGTCTCGTCGGCGCAGCGCGTGGCATCGAACAGCTTGCCGAGCCCGGTGGCCGCCAACGCACGCTCGAGCCCCACCCGGGTCTTGCCGGTGGCCACCCCCAGGAAATAGTGCTCCGCGTGCAGGGATTCAAGCATCTCCGGCACGCCGGGGAACAACACCAGATCGGCGTCGCGGGTCAGGAAGTGGAAGCGATAGCGCTCGGCCAGACGCGGGTAGTCGGCCGGGTCGAGCGTCGGCACGGCATAGGACAACGCATCCTTCAAGCCCAGTCCGATCACATGGCTGGCGGCGCTGTCGTCCGGCACCGGCAGCCCCAGGTCGCGGCTGGCCAGCTGGATGCATTTGGCGATGGTCGGGGTGGAATCCATGAGGGTTCCATCCCAGTCGAAGACGATCAGGTCGAAGCGCTGCCTGCCCATTGAGGTCCTTGGTCGATGCGGAAAGTGTGGCGGGTTGCCCGATGCGCGCGCTTCAGGGCGCGGCACGGGCCTGCCGCAATTGTTGCAGAAATTCAACACAATCGGCGGGGAGCGGCGCCGAGACCGTGATCGGCTCGCCCGTGGCGGGATGGATGAACGTCAGACGGTGCGCGTGCAGGAACATCCGCTTGATGCCCGGCCGCGCGTTGCTGCGCGATAGCGACTTGTTGAGCGCGAAATCGCCATATTTCTCGTCACCGACAATCGGAAAGCCCGATGCCTGCAAATGCACGCGGATCTGATGGGTACGACCGGTCTTGAGCTCGGCTTCCAGCAACGTATAGCCCTCGAATGCCTCGACCCGGTTGAACACGGTGTGCGAAGGCAGTCCATCCGCCTGCACCCGGACCCGGCGCTCGCCGTCCGGCGTGCTGTATTTATATAGCGAGAGTTTTACGTGCTGGCGGGCATTGGGGAATTCACCTGCCACGCAGGCGAAATACCGCTTGTCCATGTCGCTGCCCCGAATCTGCTCATGCAGATGCACCAGCGCGGATCGCTTCTTGGCGAGCACCAGGATGCCGGATGTTTCCCGGTCCAGCCGGTGGACCAGTTCCAGGAACTTTGCATCGGGACGTGCGCGCCGTAACTGTTCGATCACCCCGAATGCCACGCCCGAACCGCCGTGGACAGCCACGCCCGCAGGCTTGTCGATCACCAGGAGATGCGCGTCCTCGAACAGGATCGGAAATTCCGCGGACGGCACATAAGCGCCGCCAGCATCCGGAGATGCCTTTTCCGCCACTCTCATGGGTGGAATGCGCACCACATCGCCACACTGAAGGCGGTAGGTGGCGTCGATCCGGCCCTTGTTGACCCGGACTTCACCCGACCGCAATACGCGATAAATATGACTCTTGGGCACCCCCTTGGCGACCTTGAGCAGGAAATTGTCGATGCGCTGACCTTCCGCGCTTTCATCGATGGTCACATACGCCACCTGGAGCGCGCCCGGGGTGGAATGCGGCTCCTTTTCAATTTGATGGCGTAACTCATTCATTTTCAATATAATTTCCCGGCTGTTCCGGCCAAAGACCGGCAGCGCAAGACCTGTGTAAGCGTTTTTTGGCGCGGGCCCTGTCCGACATGCATGACAATCGGAAGGTTTCCAGTCGGGCACCCTTGGGTATTCCCACCAGTATCCGCGCGAGATCTCGCATTTTACACTTCGGGTTGCCGCCAACCCGGCCCGTCTCCCGCATTTTGCGTACCCCGCAGGCGCCAGACGGGCAAATAGCGGTAATCAGCAGCACGCACGCGCCGCGCCGGCGCGCAGGAAGTCGCCCATAGGCGGCTTCGGCGAAAGACGGCGGGCACGTGGAAACTGAGTGTTCAGGTAGAACAGAATTCAATGTGGATGCCCTACCGGCATCCGCATCGGTGAGAGAAGACCGCCCGCACCGGGAATCGGTGCCGGCCGGCAGGCGAGCCTGCCACCTGATCTGCATTATCGGCTTGTCGTATTTACCGGCGCCCGGTCGCAGAACTCCAAGAAGCAGCGGTGCGCCGCCAGGAGACAGATCAGGATGGCAAAAGGCCACGTGTGCCGCGTCCGAAAACTTGCTCTTTGACGCGTCTTGGCCATCCCGGCCGGCCGCGATGCGCGGAAAGCCAGTGCCGCAGGCATTGGACTTCATGGCGCATCGCCTCCGGCTGCCGGGCATCCGCCGCAAGTCGCTGTATCAGGAGCAGTGCCACGGCGCTCTCTCCGACCCAGCGGACGCCACGACGCCGACAGCCTCTCTCTTTCACCCGCGCCCTGCCGGCTGCGACGTTTTGCGCGCCGGCGACTCCGGCAATTCTCCCGCCCTCGCTCTATTTCCTCGCGTGCTCCATGGATCGTCGCGGGCACCGCCCATAGGTGCCATCCGCGACACAGGAGTGAGGTATTGCGATGAAACGCATGCTGTTCAACGCGACGCAACAGGAGGAATTGCGCGTCGCGATCGTCGATGGTCAGAAACTGATCGACATCGATATCGAAACTGCCGGGCGCGAACAGCGCAAAGGCAACATCTACAAGGGCGTCATCACCCGGATCGAGCCCTCCCTGGAAGCCTGCTTCGTCAATTACGGCGAAGAGCGCCACGGCTTCCTGCCGTTCAAGGAAGTTGCCCGCGCCTTCTTCAAGGACGGCGTGGACGTGCGCAATGCACGCATCCAGGACGCCCTGCACGAAGGCCAGGAACTGATCGTCCAGGTGGAAAAGGAAGAACGCGGCAACAAGGGCGCCGCCCTGACCACGTTCATCTCGCTGGCCGGCCGTTACCTGGTGCTGATGCCCAACAACCCGCGTGGCGGTGGCGTGTCGCGCCGCATCGAGGGTGAAGACCGCCAGGAACTGCGCGAAACCATGGCGCAGCTGAGCGTGCCCGAGGGCATGAGCATCATCGCCCGCACCGCCGGCATCGGCCGCGCGGCCGAGGAACTGCAGTGGGACCTGAACTACCTGCTGCAACTGTGGAAGGCCATCGACGGCGCCGCCGGCGACAACAAAGCCCCGCTGCTGATCTACCTGGAATCGAGCCTGGTCATCCGCGCCATTCGCGACTACTTCCAGCCGGATATCGGCGAAATTCTGATCGATACCGATGAGATCTACGAGCAGGCCCGCGCCTTCATGAGCGTGGTCATGCCCGACAACATGAGCCGCGTGAAGAAGTACCGGGACGACGTGCCCCTGTTCTCGCGGTTCCAGATCGAGCACCAGATCGAATCGGCCTATTCCCGCATGGTGATGCTGCCGTCCGGTGGCGCGATCGTGATCGACCACACGGAAGCCCTGGTTTCCGTCGACGTGAACTCGGCCCGCGCCACCAAGGGTGCGGACATCGAGGAAACGGCGCTGCGCACGAACCTGGAAGCGGCAGACGAAATCGCTCGCCAGCTGCGCCTGCGCGACCTCGGCGGCCTGATCGTGATCGACTTCATCGACATGGAGTCCGGCAAGGCCCAGAAGGACGTGGAAACGCGTCTGAAAGACGCCCTGCGCCACGACCGCGCCCGCGTGCAGATGGGCAAGATCAGCCGCTTCGGCCTGATGGAGCTGTCGCGCCAGCGCCTGCGTCCGTCGCTGTCCGAGGGCTCGCACATCACCTGCCCGCGCTGCAATGGCACGGGTCACATCCGCGATACCGAATCGTCCGCCCTGCAGGTGCTGCGCATCATCCAGGAAGAGGCGATGAAGGAAAACACGGCCGCCATCCACTGCCAGGTGCCGGTGGAAGTGGCTGCTTTCCTGCTGAACGAGAAGCGCCAGGAAATCAACCTGATCGAGCTGCGCTTCAAGGTCAACGTACTGCTGATCCCGAACAAGCACCTCGAGACCCCGCATTACAAGCTGGAGCGCCTGCGCCACGACGACCCGCGCCTGGAGGAATCCACCGCGAGCTACCGCATGGCCGAGGCCGCCGCCAAGGAACTGGAGGCCGACACCAGCTACAGCAGCCGCAAGAAGGAAGACGCACGTCCGCGCCAGGAAGCTGCCGTCAAGGGCATCACTCCGGAACAGCCGGCGCCCGTGTCGGTGCCGCGTCCCGAGCGCGCCCCGCGTCCGGAATCCGCACCGCGTCCGGTCCCGGCCACGCAACCTGTGGCCAGCGGCGGTTTCATCGCCTGGCTGAAGGGCCTGTTCGGCGCCAAGCCGGCCGCCCCGGTGGCGGAACCTGCCAAGCCGGTCGCCGAGGCGCAAGCCCGCGGCGAAGGCCGCCGCGAGCGTGGCCAGCGCGGTGATGGCCGCGGCCAGGGCCGTGGTGATCGTGCCGAGCGCGGTGAACGCGGTGAACGCGGTGAACGCGGTGAACGCGGTGAACGCGGCGAGCGTGGTGACCGCGAGCAACGCGGCGAGCGTGCAGAGCGCGGCGAACGCCAGGGACGTGGCCAGCGCGGCGAGCGTGGTGAGCGCGAGCAACGCGGCGAACGCGCCGAGCAGCGTGGTGATCAGCGCGGTGAGCAACGTGGTGAGCGTGGCGAACGTGGCGAGCGCCCGGCTCGTGCCCCGCGCGACGCTCAGGCCACCCCGGCCATCGCCCGCCAGGCAGACGCCGCCCAAGGCGAGCGCACCGAAGGCCGCCAGGAGAACCGTCGCGAACGCAACCAGGAACGTCGCGAGCGTCAGCGCGAACGCCAGCGTGAGCGTAGCGAATCCCGCGAGACTGAAGAAACGCTGAACGCCGACGTTGCCCCGCAAACCGCGTTCGAGGCTGCACAGGCCGCTCCGGCCGCGCAAGTGGCGGTGACGGCTACCGGTGAACTGCCGGAAGGCGTGGAAGCCATGGCCGGCGAAGCAGGCGAAGGCGAGGAGCGCCGCCGCCGCAATCGCCGTGGCCGCAACCGCTATCGCCGCGAACGCGAGGATGGCGTGCAGGGCACGGAAGGCGAAACGCCCGAAGCGAACGATGCCAACCTGGCGGAAGTCAGCGCCGGCGTGACCGAGTCCGAGTACGAATCCGAAGTGGCACAAGCTGCCGCCACGCCGGTGACTCAGGCTCCGCAGCCCGCAGCCGCACAGCCGGTAACGGTTGCCGTTGCCGAGGTCGCGGAACGTGTCGAAACGGTTGTCGCCCGCGTGGAGCCGGCGTCGTACGCCGAGCCAGTCGCACCGGCCCCGGCAGCCGAGCCGGTCTTTGCCGCCGTCAGCCAGCCGCCGGCAGCGCCGGTGGTACCGCCTGCTCCGGCCTACACCGCACCGGCTGCGCCGGCGGTGGAAGCTCCGGCGCCCGTGGCCGCTGCACCGGCGATTCCGGAACCAGTGATTGTCACGCCTGACGTCGCGCCGGCTCCCGTGGCCAGCGCGCCGGCCCCGGTGGTGACCCCGGTCCCCACCCCGGTTGCTGCACCCGCCGCCGCTGCGCTGAGCGACGCGGCACTGGAACCGATGCTGTCCTCCGCAGGCCTCCAGTGGGTCCAGACGGACATCGACAAGCACCGTGCCGCCCAGGAAGCCGCCGCCCGCATCGCACCGGCTCCGCGCGTGCTGCGCGAGCGCAAGCCGCTGCCGCCGCTGCCCCAGGGTCCGATGGTCCTGGTGGAAACCGGTGGCCAGCAACGCGAAGCGGCACAGCAACAACAGCAGTAAGTTGCCCGGACACACGGGACGGCGGCTTCCACGGCCGCCGTCCCGTGGCGATTCCGCAAGACGAAGGGACGGCCATGCCGTCCCTTTTTTCATGTGGCGGCAACCCGACTTACCCCTTGCCTTGGACTGTATTGCCCGGCGCAGCGGGAAACTGTGCCCCTGCGCCGAACCCGGTAGTCGACGGTGCCGAGGCCGCCTCGGCTAGAATGGCAGCAGAACGGCGGCCACGCGCCCTTGCGCACTGGCAGACCGTCTCGCCACCCCCAGGCCATGACCGATACCGTCATTCCCATCCTTGATCTGCGCGACCATCTCTATCGCTCGATGGTGCCCAGCATTCCGTCCAGCCTCGTCACGCCGACCGGGCTCGTGGCGGATACGCGCGGCCGTCCTCTGCATGATCTGCGCATCTCGGTCACCGACCGCTGCAACTTCCGCTGCGTGTACTGCATGCCAAAGGAAGTGTTCGACAAGGACTACACCTTCCTGCCCCACTCCGAGTTGCTGAGCTTCGAGGAGATCGAGCGCACCGCACGCATCTTCGTCTCGCAGGGCGTGGAAAAGATCCGGCTGACCGGCGGTGAGCCGCTGCTGCGCAAGAACATCGAAAAGCTCGTGGAGATGCTCGCGCGTATCGAGACGGTCTCCGGCAAGCCGCTGGACCTGACGCTGACGACCAATGCCTCCCTGCTGGCCCGCAAGGCGCAATCGCTGCGCGATGCCGGCCTGTCGCGCGTGACCGTGAGCCTGGACGCGATCGACGACGTCACGTTCCGCAAGATGAATGATGTGGACTTTGCCGTACGCGACGTGCTCGACGGCATCGAAGTCGCCCAGGCCGTGGGGCTGGCGCCGATCAAGGTCAACATGGTGGTCAAGCATGGCACCAACGACGCCGAGATCGTGCCGATGGCGCGCCATTTCCGTGGCAGCGGCATCATCGTGCGCTACATCGAATTCATGGACGTGGGCGCCAGCAATCACTGGCAGATGGACGAAGTGCTTCCGTCCGCCGATGTCGTGCGGCGTATCGATGAGGTTTTCCCCCTGGAAGCGATATCCGCCAACTACTCCGGCGAAACTGCCGAGCGCTGGCGCTATCGCGACGGCGGCGGCGAGATTGGCGTGATCTCCAGCGTCACGCATGCCTTCTGCGGCGATTGCAGCCGCATCCGCCTCTCCACGGAGGGCCGGCTGTACCTGTGCCTGTTCGCCACCGAGGGTTACGACCTGCGCGCGCTGCTGCGCGGCAGCCACAGTGACCTGGAAATTGCCAATGCCATCGCCCAGGTTTGGCAGGGCCGCACCGACAACTATTCTGAACAGCGCAGTGACCCCGCCGTGCGCCGGGCGCGTGCCGAGCGCAAGATCGAGATGTCCTATATCGGCGGCTGATGCCGCCAAACGGTTCGCCGGTCGGATCCTTTTCCGCCCCCTTCCATGCATCGCCTCTTTCCGAAAATATGATTGCACGCGACGACATCACGGGCCTGATCCTGGCTGGCGGCCGGGGCAGCCGCATGGGCGGCACCGACAAGGGCCTGCAACCATTGCGCGGCGTGCCGATGGCCATGCACACGCTGATACGCCTCTCCCCGCAAACCGGCGCAATGATGATCAACGCCAACCGGAACCTGGCCGCGTACGAATCGTTCGGCGTGCCGGTGTACACGGATTCGGTGCCGGACTTCGCCGGCCCGCTGGCGGGCATGCTGGCCGGACTCGAGCAATGCCAGACTGGCTGGATGATCACCGCGCCATGCGACACGCCGTTCCTGCCCACCGACTTGGTCCAGCGCCTGGCGAGCGCCATCGAAGCGCAAGGCGCCGAGATGGCCATCCCCGTGACGGTGGATGCCGATGGCCGCCGGCAAACCCAGCCCGTGTTCTGCCTGATGCCGACCACGGCCGCCGACAGCCTGACCGCCTACCTGAACGGTGGCGGCCGCAAGATCGAAACCTGGGTGGCCAGCCACCGCCTGGCTGAAGTGCTGTTCGACGATGCCGACGCGTTTGCCAACATCAATACGCTGGACGAACTACGCACGCACGACAGTCGCTGAGCCCCGCGCCCGGGTTAGACTTCTTCGTATTTCGCTCCGGTATTCGCATCGTCATTAGCGCCACCTCCGCGCTCCACCAGACCGCCCCATGCCTTCCCTGCAATCCGTCATCTCCTGCCTGTCCGACTACGATCCCTCCGCGCTGCCCGTCGCTCAGGCCAACGCCATCATTGGAAACGTGGTCGAGCCCGTGCGCGGCACGGAGCAACTGGCCATTCGCGCCGCGCTCGACCGCGTGCTGGCCGAAGACGTGATCTCGCCAATCGACGTGCCGGCGCACGACAACTCGGCGATGGATGGCTATGCGTTTGCCAGTGCGGCACTGACCAGCCAGGCCACGGATGTCGTGCTGGAGGTCATCGGCACGGCCTATGCCGGCAATACCTATGACGTGGCCCCCGCTGCCGGCCAGGCGGTGCGCATCATGACGGGAGCGGTCATGCCGGCCAGTTGCGATACGGTGGTGCCACAGGAATTCGTCGAAGTGCAGGCCGGCGGTAACCAGATCCGCTTTGCCGCCAACGCCGTGCGCGCCGGCGACAACCGCCGCCTGCGTGGCGAAGACCTGGCGCGCGGCCAGGCCGCACTCTCCGCGGGCCGCATCCTGCAACCTGCCGACCTGGGCCTGCTGGCCTCGCTCGGCGTTGCCGAGATCAAGGTACGCCGTCGCCTGCGCGTGGCGTTCTTCTCCACCGGCGACGAACTACGCTCGATCGGCGATCCGCTCGACCCGGGTTGCGTCTACGACTCCAACCGCTACACGCTGCATGGCATGCTGCGCCGTCTCAATGTCGAACTGATCGACATGGGCGTGGTCCGCGACGATCCGGCCGCGCTGGAAGCGGCATTCCGCAGCGCATGCGAAAACGCCGACGCGATCATCACCTCCGGCGGGGTCTCGGTGGGCGAAGCCGACTACACCAAGCAGATCATGGCGAAGCTTGGCGACGTGACCTTCTGGAAGATCGCGATGCGTCCCGGCCGGCCCATGGCCTTTGGCCGCATTACCTCCAATGGCCGCGAGGCCATGCTGTTCGGCCTGCCGGGCAACCCGGTAGCCGTGATGGTGACCTTCTACCATTTCGTGCGCGCGGCGCTGCATCGTCAGATGGGCGCCAATGTGCCGCCGCTGCCGATGATGCGCGTGCGCAGCGTTGCAGCCATCCGCAAGAAGCCGGGCCGCACCGAATACCAGCGCGGCATCCTGGCGCCGGCCGCCGCAGGTGGCTGGGAGGTGCGCGTCACGGGTCAACAAGGCTCCGGCGTGCTGCGATCGATGAGCGAGGCAAATTGCTTCATCGTGCTGGCACATGAGCAAGACACAGTCGCTGCCGGTGACACCGTTGACGTCATGCTGTTCGACGGGTTGATCTAAGCCCGGTGGATGTGTGTACGTTTCGCCAAGCGGGCATAGATGCGGTCCATTGATGAGCCGAATCGATTACCGATAAGGTGACGGCTAGTTGTCGTATGACAAGCAGCCACGGTGTCGTGACAGGTGTCGTTTTTGCGCCGCATTCTGTACCTGCCGCCACGTCCAACCTTCCAAATTGCGAGGCTCGGCGAATGGTGGACTATGCGTCGCAAGCCCCAGTCGCTACACTTGCAGCACGAAAAATCTGAATCCCCCCAATATCTTGTCTGTCGTCATGAATCAGGAGATCGCGTACCTCCACCCCGTCAAGACCGCACGCGCACTTGTGCTCGTCTACCTGTGCTTTTCGGTGCCGATTGTGGCCATGGGTCTGTTCGTAGCCTTTGTCCGATACGGCGACCTGCCCGGGATCACAGTGTTCACTGCACTGATCCTGAACGCACTGATTGGTTTCGGGCTGCTGTGGCTGGGATGCAAGGCGTATAACTGGGTGGCTGCGCGCTTCGGCGGCATCGAGGTACACGTTCGCGAACTTACGCCTGACGATCGTCACTGAGCCGTCACTGCGTCGCTACTGAGTCGCTACTGAGTCGCTACTGAGCGATCAGCACCAGGCGGCCTGCGCGGCCGCTTGAGCATCCCCCGAGGATCGCATTGCCGATCCCTCTCGTTTTATCTCTGCAGCCTACTGCTGGGCCGTGCCGCCACCTTCCTGTGGCTGCAGCGGTTGTTCGGGCACCCCACTCCCCACCATCCCCACCGCTCCCGCAGTTCCCAATAGCTGCTCCGCCAGCTCTCCGGGCAGTGCCTCCACGGTCCTCAGCTTGCGCTCCATCTGGCGTGTGCGTACCTCGGCTTGCTCGATGTTTCGCGCGGCGCGCACGAGCGTATCGCGTGTCTTGGCTAATATTTCGCCGAACTTGCCGAACTCGGTCTTCACCGCGCCGAGCACCTCCCAGACTTCGCTGGAACGTTTCTCCAGCGCCAGCGTGCGGAAGCCCATCTGCAGGCTGTTGAGCAGCGCCGTCAGTGTCGTCGGCCCTGCCACGGTCACGCGGAAATCGCGCTGCAGCAGATCGGTCAGGCCGGGTCGGCGCAGCACTTCCGCGTAGAGGCCTTCGGTTGGCAGGAAGAGAATGGCGAAATCGGTCGTAGCCGGTGGCGACAGATATTTCTCGGCAATGGTCTGCGCTTCGCGGCGCAGTGCCACTTCCAGCTCGCGACCTGCGCTGGCCACGCCCTCTACGTCACCATGCTCCTGCGCATCGACCAGGCGCTCGTATTGTTCCTTCGGAAACTTGGCGTCGATCGGCAGCCACACCGGCCCACCATTGCTATCGCGCCCCGGCAGGCGAATGGCAAACTCCACGCGCGCGCCGGAGTTGCGGACCGTCTCCACGTTCTTGGCGTACTGCTCCGCTGTCAACATCTGCTCGAGCAGCATTTCCAGTTGCACTTCGCCCCACGTACCGCGTGATTTCACATTCGTCAGTACGCGCTTGAGATCGCCTACGCCCTGCGCCAGCACCTGCATTTCGCCCAGCCCGCGGTGTACTTGCTCGAGCCGGTCCGAAACCAGCTTGAACGATTCGCCCAGTCGCTGCTCCAGCGTTGCATGCAGCTTCTCATCCACGGTCCGACGCATTTCCTCGAGCTTGGCCGCGTTGTTGGCCTCGATGTCGCGAAGCTTCTGTTCGAGCGTGGCACGAACCTGAGCCAGTTGCCGCTCGTTCGCTTCGGACATCTGCGCCAGTTGCTGCTGAAGGCCATCGCCGAACCGCCGCAGCGACAGCGCCTGTTCCTCGCGCCCCTGCTGCCCCTGCTGCACCAGATGCTGGCGGAAGTGTTCCTGTTGTTGAGTGTTCGACTCCGTCAGCTTGGCCAGTTGCTGCGCGAACGTGTCGATCTGGTTGTTCTGCAGCGTGGCAATGCTGGTCAGTTGCGACGACAACGTCTGCTGGAAGCGCAGCATCTGCTGTCCCGCCTCACCACGGTTGGCGCGCGCGGCCTCGCCGACTTCGGTACGCAGTTCGCGCTCCAGTCGTTCCAGCCCACGCGTGGTGTCGTCGCGCACGTTGCCGCGCATCTCCGCCAGCACGCGCAGCAGGTCAGCAGACGGCGACAACGCGTCCCGCCCACGCCAGACGAGCATTACCAGCAGCAAAACCGCCACGAGCACGGCGGCGAGGGTCAGTACGGCAATCAGGGTCATGGAAGCGAAAACTAGACAATCGGAGTGCCGCCATCCATGCCAGATCGCGGCGGCGTTCAGCAATCAGCGATCAGCGACGACGCGCCATCACCTCGGGGTTGATGACCGAAGACGGCTTGCCGGATTGCGGGCCCGCATCGAGGGCCGCGATCAGATTGTCCGCAGCCAGGTTGGCCATGGCGCGGCGCGTCTTTTCCGATGCGCTGGCGATGTGCGGCGTCAGCACCACGTTCGGCACGGTCAACAGGTCCGGATGCACGCGGGGTTCGCCCTCGAACACGTCGAGGCCCGCCGCGAAGATCCGGCGGTCGCGCAGTGCCGCGGCCAATGCGCCGTCGTCAACGATGCCGCCGCGCGCCAGGTTGATCAGCGTGGCCGTGGGCTTCATCAGCGCGAGCTCCGCCGCACCAATGGCGTGATGGCTCTCCGGGCTGTACGGCAACACCAGGACCAGGTGATCGGATTGTTGCAGCAGCTCGGCCTTACTGACGTAGCGCGCGTTCAGCGCCCGCTCGGTATCGGCGGGCAACCGACTGCGGTTGTGATAGAGGACCTGCATGCCGAAGCCGGCCGCGCGTCGCGCCAGCGCCTGGCCGATCCGCCCCATGCCAAGGATGCCCAGCGAGCTGCCGTACACGTCCATGCCGACCAGCATGTCGTAACTCCAGCGCTCCCACTTGCCGGCACGCAGGTAGTGCTCGGACTCGGTCACGCGCCGTGCGGTGGCCATCAGCAATGCCCAGCCGAAATCCGCGGTGGTTTCGGTGAGCACGTCGGGCGTGTTGGTCGCAACGATTCCCGCGGCGGTCAGCGCCGGTATGTCGAGGTTGTTGTAGCCCACTGCCATGTTACACACGGCCCGCAAGGCCGGCAGTCCGGCCACCACACCGGCGTCGATCTTGTCGGCGGCATTGGCCAGCACACCGGCCTTGCCGGCCAGGCGGCCTTTCAGCGCGGCGGCATCCAGCACGACGTCATCCTGGTTGCTGTCGACTTCGAAATACTGCGCGAGCCGGTCGATCACGTCGGGAAAGATCGCGCGGGTAACAAGGACGGAAGGCTTCATGGCAGTCATACGTGGAAGAAAAGGAACGTCATCACCAGGAAAATCGGCAACAGCACGGCACACGACCATGCCATGTAGCCAAAGAAGCTGGGCATGCGAACGCCGCGGCTTTCGGCAATTGCCTTGACCATCAGGTTGGGCGCATTGCCGATATACGTATTGGCGCCCATGAACACGGCGCCGGCGGAGATGGCCGCCAGCGTGGAGGCTTCGCGCGTCATCAGCGTGGCCGGGTCGCCTCCGGCCGTGTTGAAGAACACGAGGTATGTTGGCGCGTTGTCGAGGAATGAGGAGAGGATACCGGTTGCCCAGAAGTACATGCTGTCGATCGGCTGGCCCTTGCTGTCGCTGACAGCGTGGATCACGCCGGCAAACGCGCCATCGGTCCCGGCCTTCAGCATCGCGATGACCGGGATGATCGTGAGAAAGATGCCGGCGAACAGCTTGCCGACTTCCAGGATCGGTTCCCAGTTGAACTCGTTCCTGCTGCGCGCCGTGCGGGGCGTGGCCAGCAGCGACACCACGGTGACGACGATCAGCAGCGCGTCGCGCATCAGGGCCGGCAGCGGCACCTCGGTACCCATCACGTCGAACGCGATGCCCGGCTTCCACAGGCCACTCATCAGCACCAGGCCAATCACGGCCAGCAGCAGGACAAAATTGACCTTGCCCTCGATGCGAATGCCGGCCGAATCCGGCGTCGGATCACGTGCGACGGGCAATTCCTCCTCCCTGTTCAGGAAGTAATGGCGGTCCACCACATAGAACAGCGCCAGCAGGATCACCCAGACGAAGATCGTCTCCGGCAGGATATTGCGCATCGTCCAGAAGAAATCCACACCCTTCAGGAACCCCAGGAACAGCGGCGGGTCGCCCAGCGGCGTCAGGGCCCCGCCCGCATTCGCCACAAGAAAGATGAAGAACACGACGACGTGCGCCACATGGCGGCGATTGTCATTGGCGCGCAGCAACGGACGGATCAGCAACATGGCCGCGCCCGTGGTCCCCATGAAGCTGGCCAGCACGGTGCCAAGTGCAAGGATGCCGGTGTTGAGCCGCGGCGTCCCATGCAGGTTGCCGTGCACGCAGATGCCACCGGCCACGACGTACAGCGAAGTCAGCAGGACGATGAACGGCACGTATTCGGCAAGCAGGGCATGGACCGTGCTGACCACCGCCGCATGGGTGCCGTACTGCATGGCGAACGGCACCAGGAACAGCAGGCCCCACACCGCGGAAATCTTGCCGTAGTGGTGATGCCAGAAGTGAGGTGCGAACAGCGGAAACAGGGCGATCGACAGCAGGATGCCGGCGAACGGCATCCCCCAGATGGGAGACAGCGCCGCGCCGTCGAGATCGGCCGCATGGACGAGCGTGGGAAAGAGTGCGATGGCCGCAAGCAAAGCCGGCGGCAGGATCGCGAAGGCACGTCGCATCGAGCAGGATTCTCCTTGTCGCGAAACGAAAGCCGCCCGCGCGGTCAGGCTACGGCTTGCGCATGAAATGGCGAAAAGGCGCACGCGTCCGAGGCGTTGCAGGGCCTCGGACGTCAGCACGCAACGAAGGGCTCAGTGTAAAGCAAACCCCTTTGCGAAAGGTCTCAAAATGCGCGACAGGGGACCTCGCCCCGGACGTCAGGGCATTGGGGAATCGGGGCTTCAGCCCTGGTCGACGAGGATCACGTGCACGCGGTACGGACCATGCGCGCCCAGCACGATGGTCTGCTCGATATCGCCCGTGCGGGAGGGCCCGCTGATGACGTTCGTGGCGCGCGGCAACTGACCATGCTCCGCGCGCATACGGGCAAACGCCTCTTCGAGATTGACCACGATGCGGGACACCGGCACCACTGCGATGTGCGTCTCGGGCAGCAGCGCAGCCGAGGCAAAGGTCTCCGGCCCGGACAACAGCATCAGCGACCCGGTCTCCGCGATCGCCACGAAACAGCCGGTGATGCCGACGAGGTCGCCATGATCGTGATCGGCCTGCGGTTCGCGCACCGGGGGACGGCATTCCACCGTCAGCCCCTGCGCGTCCCACGGCAGGCTACCGAAGCTGTCCCACGCCACGGCGCGGCGCACGAGCTTCAGCCCATCGAGATACCGGGCCACGGCGGCCGGGACATCGGCCAGCGTGGCCACGCGATCCACCGTCGACGCCAACTTCCGCGCCTGCAGGCTGAAGGCTTCGGCACGGTCCCCGGCCACGGGCGGCTGCGGCCCTTGCGGATGGCGCGTCAGGTAGTCCGCCACGGCCTCGCGCTCGCCACTGGTCACCTTGGGGCCCCGACCCTGGGCGGCACGGATGCGGGCAAAGATGCGGTCACGGGCAGCGTTGGTTTCCATGGCAATCGGTATCGGGGTTCGGGTGGGATCAGTCAGGGTCAGTCAGGATCCGGGACTGCCCGATTATAGGAGCGCGGACGGCGCCGGGCGTGAATCTTCCTAAGCCGATGGCTGAACCGTGAACACCTGGCGCAGGTAGGCCAGGTAGCCCGGATCGTCGCACATGGTTTTCTCCGGGGTATCCGACAGCTTGGCCACGGGCTGGCCATTGCAGCGCACCATCTTGATGACGATCTGCAACGGCGTGTAGCCGAGGTCGTTGGTCAGGTTGGTCCCGACGCCGAATGCCAGCTTGCAGCGGCCACGGAACCGCTCGTACAGTTCGATGACCTTCGGAATGCTCAGCGCGTCGCTGAAAATCAGCGTCTTGCCGCGCGGATCGACGCGGTTGGCGGTGTAATGCGCCAGCATGCGTTCGCCCCATTCCAGCGGGTCGCCGGAGTCGTGCCGCACGCCATCGAACAGCTTGCAAAAGTAGAGATCGAAATCGCGCAGGAAGGCATCGAAGCCGTAGGTATCGGACAGCGCGATACCCAGGTCCCCGCGATATTCACGTGCCCAGTTCTCTAGCGCGTACACCTGCGAATCGCGCAGGCGCGGCCCTAACGCCTGGCAGGCCTGCAAGTACTCGTGCGCCATCGTGCCGAGCGGCGTCATGCCGTGCAGCCGCGCGAAGTGTACGTTGCTGCTGCCGGCCAGTTGCTGCCCGAGGACCCGGCGCGCGGTCAGCAGGACCTCCTCCTGCCAGTCGCGCGAGAAGCGACGGCGCGTGCCGTAGTCCGCGATCACGCAATCCGCATACGGCGCGGCCTTCAGCAGCGCGAGCTTGGCTTCCAGGCGCTTGCGGCCCTCGGCCAGGTCTGGCTCCGGCTGCGTCCGACGGAAATAGACTTCGTTGACGATGGCCAGCAGCGGCACCTCGAACAGGATCGTGTGCAGCCACGGCCCGCGGATCGTGATGTCGATCTCGCCGCTGCCCCCGGCAGACGGCGAGATCGAAACGTACTTCTCGTTCAGGTGGAACAGCGCGAGGAAGTCGACGAAATCGCTCTTGATAAAGCGCATTCCTCGCAGGTAGTCGAGCTCTTCCCCGGCGAAGCGCAACTGGCACAGGCGAGCCACCTCGGCACGGATCTCGTCGACATACGGCGTGAGATCAACACCGGCGTTGCGGCACTTGAAGCGATACTCGACCTGGGCTTGCGGAAAGTGGTGCAGCACCACCTGCATCATCGTGAACTTGTACAGGTCGGTGTCGAGCAGGGAGCGGATGATCATAACGAGGCCAGACGGCATGCCGGGGTCAGGCCGACATGCTAACCGAAAGTGATGTGGCGGCGCCGCGCATCAGCCACCGTCGAGATATCGCTGCGCTGGCTTCACATGCCGCCCCTGCACGCACCATAGCGGCTCGCCCTGCGCGTCCTGGCAGGAAACCAGCGTGGCCCGGTCGCGCGGCACGGCAGCCGGAAGCGGATCGGCAAAATAGCCTGATGCCACGATGATGCGCTCCTGGTAGACCGGCCGTCCTGCGCGGTCGAAGCGCAGCACCTGGATCAGCGTGTTGGGCGGTGGCTGCAATGCCGGGTCGCACGGCAGGAAGCCCTCACGATTACAGTTGGCGAGCGCCTCGCCGGCCGGGGCACGGACGACGCTGAAGCTGTCCCAGTCGAACGCCGTCAGCGCAGAGAGCGTCACCGGCTGGTCCGTCCGCGCACGCCATGCCACCAGCCGGGAGACCACGCTGCCGGCCATCTCCCCCTGGGTCGGCGCGTTGGCCAGTCCCTGCGCGTCGGCAGGCGTCAACGCCGCACAGAGCATGGCCGCGGCGGCGAGCAGGCAGGCGAGGTGGCGCTGGCGGGCGAATACCGGCATGGTGAATATCCTTGTTCGGCAAGGGTTTTTTCCCACGAAAACCATTGGAAAAGCCCCGGGTGACACAGGGGAATAGTAGTCCCTCCGTGCCCCATCCGACACCCGAATCCCGCTCGGCACCCACCCCAAACTGCCCTGCAGGCCCATTCCAGCGGGGTGTCGGCACAAAAGTACATAAAGAAATAAGAAAACTATCTGACCCGGCTATATAGACTGGCTATCCTTGCGGGAAGGCTCGGATACAATATCGGTCTTTGAAAGGCCACGGCCCCCGTTCGCCCCGACTTACCCCGATTGACATGCGCGTTGCGCGCGTGTCTGTCGGCCAGCCGGGTGAGCGGCAGGCAAGAAGCGGCCTGAACAGTTTCCCATCAAAGACCGATCCGTTTTTCTGGAACCGAAATGACTCACGTTGTCACCGAATCCTGCATCCGTTGCCGCTACACCGACTGCGTTGATGTGTGTCCGGTCGATTGTTTCCGCGAAGGCCCGAACTTCCTGGCCATCGACCCCGACGAATGCATCGATTGCGCTGTGTGCGTCGCCGAATGCCCGGTGAACGCGATCTACGCCGAGGAAGACGTTCCGGGCGACCAGCAGCAGTTCATCGACCTGAACGCCGAGCTGGCCCGGACGTGGCCGTCCATTACCAAGACCAAGGCGCCGCTGGCCGAGGCCGAGGAATGGAAGGACGCCACTGACAAGCTGCAATACCTGCAGCGGTAAAACAAAAGAAAGCCGTCCCCGCGCTTTCCCGCAATGCCGGGCACATCGCGTGCCCACAACGTATCAGGACGAATATGGACTTGAGCATTCCAAATCCCGTGGCCGACGCGACCCAACAGGCCGGCGGGAACCCCGGCGGGCAGCCGCTGGAAATCGATGCGCTGATCGTGGGCGCAGGCCCCGTCGGCCTGTTCCAGGTCTTTGAACTGGGGCTGCTCGAAATCAAGGCGCACGTGATCGACTCGCTCAAGGTAGTGGGCGGCCAGTGCGTCGAGCTCTACCCGGACAAGCCTATCTACGACATCCCGGCGGTGCCCATCTGCACGGGCCAGGAACTGACCGACAACCTGCTCAAGCAGATCGAGCCGTTCGAGCCCACGTTCCACCTGGGCCAGGAAGTCGCCGTCGTGGAACGCCGCGAAGACGGCCGCTTCTTCGTCGAGACGTCCCTCGGAACGCGCTTCATCACGAAGACCATCTTCATCGCCGCTGGCGTGGGCTCGTTCCAGCCGCGCACGGTGAAGGTCGAAGGCATCGACAAGTTCGACGGCAAGCAGTTGTTCTACCGCGTGAAGGATCCGAACCGCTTCCACGGCCGCAACCTGGTCATCGTCGGTGGCGGTGACTCGGCGCTGGACTGGACGCTGGACCTGGTCGGCAAGGCCGAGTCCGTGGTGATGATCCACCGACGCGACGGCTTCCGTGCCGCGCCCGCCTCTGTCGCCAAGATGAAGGAACTGTGCGAACAGATGGAGATGCAGTTCATGGTGGGCCAGATCAGCGGCTACGAGGAACGCGACGGCCTGCTCACCGAGATCAAGGTCACCGGCGGTGACGGCGTGACGCGCCGACTGCCGCTGGACGACCTGCTGGTGTTCTTTGGCCTGTCGCCCAAGCTCGGCCCGATCGCCGAGTGGGGCCTCGAGCTCGAGCGCAAGCAGATCAAGGTGGATACGGAGAAGTTCGAAACGAACATCCCGGGCATCTTCGCCGTGGGCGACATCAACACCTACCCTGGCAAGAAGAAGCTGATCCTCTCGGGCTTCCACGAGTGTGCGCTGGCCGCTTTTGGCGCTGCGCCGTACATCTTCCCGGAGAAGAAGATCCACATGCAGTACACGACGACGTCGCCGAAACTGCACAAGATCCTCGGCGTGGATTCGCCGGTGTTCGACTGATCTGTCGACGCGAATACAAAAAGACCGCCTCCGGGCGGTTTTTTTGTTTGCACAAATCAAAAAGCTGGCTATAATGCGGCCTCGCTGCTGAACACGGCGCGAAGCAAACGGCGGAAACGCCCGCTGCAAGCCGGTTCCAGGGCGACCCAGAGTTTTGGAAACGACTTCCAACGAAAATAAAACGTTGAAAAGTTGTTGACGAAACGAAGAGAAGCTGGTTATAATTTCTTTCTCAGCTGTTCCCCGATAGCTCAGTCGGTAGAGCGCCGGACTGTTAATCCGTAGGTCCCTGGTTCGAGCCCAGGTCGGGGAGCCAACCGATAGAAGAGGAAGGCCGATGCGAAAGCATCGGCCTTTTTCTTTTTCCGCTCTCCCCTTCCGCCTCCCTTCCCTCGCTTCGCCCCTCCCTGCACAAACGTTCCAGAAAATTCTCGTATCCATCGCTAGGATAGGGAAACTAGGCGCCACGCCCGCCACCACTCCCCCCGGAAACGCAGTGAGCCCCCAAAGCTGGATCGATCTGAAGCAGGATGCCGAAACCGGCATCGAGACGATTCGCGCCCATTTCGTAGGCCACGCCTACGATCCGCACTGGCACGACAGCTACCTTGTCGGCTACACCGAACAAGGCATCCAGAAATTCCATTGTCGTCGCACCATCCACAGCAGCACGCCGGGCAAGGCGTTCACGCTCGAACCCGGCGAGATTCACGATGGCTATGCGGTCGCACCGGATGGCTTCACCTATTCGATGCTCTATCTCGATGCGCAGTGGGTCGAGCGCGAACTGCGCGCATTGTTCGAGGAAGCCCCCGCGCATTGCCAGCCAGGCTTCACGCAGACGCTAACCGAGAACCCACCCCTGATCGTCGCGATCCAGCGCGCGTTTGCCGTACTTCAGCAGCCGGAACTGCGCATCGTCAGGCAGACGGCCCTCGACACCCTGCTCGGCCAACTCACGACGCAACTGCATTGGCGCGCCCGGCAGGGGCTCGATCCCCGCCTGCCTCTGGTTGCCCAACGTGCGCGCGATTATCTCCACGACCACCTGGATCAGGACGTCGGACTCGACGACCTCGCCGCGGTCAGTGGCGTCGATCGTTTCCGCCTGACGCGCGCGTTCAAGGCCGCGTTCGGTATCGCCCCGCATGCGTACCTCGTGCAGTTGCGGCTCGCGCGGGCGCGCCACCTGCTTGCGCGGGGCGCGACCCCTGCCGACGTGGCCGTCGCGCTTGGCTTTGCCGATCAGAGCCATCTGGGCCGCTGGTTCCTCCGGGCCTATGGCCTGACACCGGCGCTCTACCGCAAGCGGTGCTCAAATCTTCCAGACGCGTGAAGGACGCGGCGGCAACAATGGCCGCATGCACCAGACCCTGCCGTTCCTCCCCTTTCTGCTGTTTGCGATCGTGGCATCGATCACACCCGGCCCGACCAACGTGCTAGTGCTCAGCAACAGCGCCCGGCATGGGGTGGCCGCCACATTGCCGATCATCGTCGGCGCGTGCGGAGGTGCCGCATTGCTCGTGCTGACCGTCGGGATCGGCATTGGCGATACGCTGGCGCGCCATCCCGATGTGCAGCGCGCCATGTCATGGGCCGGCGTGCTATGGCTAACGTGGCTCGCGTGGCAGATCTTCAGCAGTCCGGCTGCCGGCGTCGAGATCGGCGCGGAAAGCAAGCGACCACTAGGCTTCCTTGGCGCGGCCGGCCTGCAGCTCGTCAATCCCAAGACATGGATGATGGCGCTCGCGGTTGTCAGCGTGTTTGCGGGCCATGGCGCCGCTCAGACGCGGAATGTGGTGCTGCTGTCGCTGATATTCTTTGTGGTGGCGATGCCATGCATGGGTGCGTGGGCCTTCCTCGGTGCGGGAGCCGCGCGGTTTATCCGATCGCCGAGGCTCATGAAGTGTTTCGACCGCCTCATGGCGCTGGTTCTGCTGACCTCGGCATGGCTGAGCCTGCTAGGTTGAGCCAATGCCAGGAACACGATGCATTGGCGCACGATACGACGCTTTTTGCGGCAACAGAGGCAGCTTTCGCGCCTTTTGCTTGACTCCCGATTCGTATACCTGTAAAAGCTTACCGGCGTATCACTTGCGCAATATCCAAGGAAACAGGTAGTCGCCAAGTTTTTACTACGTAGGAAAATTTGGCCCATCACCCCTGACACTGGCAGTACGGACCTCGGTCTACGCTTCAGGTTCGCGGGGGCGCACCGCGGCATTCGCCGCAGCGTGCAATACCACCGTCGCAGAAGGCTCCGGAGCCCCAACGCGACGACGTTTCCCCCCGTATGAACCCGCCGCGCTCGCGGCATTCCCAAAAGGACTGAGTTGACTAAGATCGTTCTGAAACCGGGTGAACCCGTTGAAGTTGCAATGCGTCGTTTCCGTCGCGCCATTCTGCAGACTGGCCTGATCGTGGAACTGAAGAGCCGCACCGCCTACGAAAAGCCGACGACCGAGCGCAAGCGCAAGAAGAAGGCTGCCGAGTCGCGTCTGCGTAAGCGTCTGCGTATGCAAATGCTGCCGAAGAAGCTCTACTGATTCGCGCGCACTGCAACAAAAAAACCGCCAGCATGCTGGCGGTTTTTTTTCGTCCTCGCGGACCCAGTTCACTGCGGCGCAATCAACTCCGCGCGGCAATCAGCGCGCCCGCGCCGATCAGGGTAATGCCACCGGCTCGCTGAACATTGGCCTGCGCGCGACGCGTGGTCAGGCGCGTCGCCAACGATCGCGCCAGCAGCGCATAAACCATTGCATTCGCACTCGCCAGGACGACAAAGGTCGGGATCAGCACCACCGCCTGCGGCCAGAATGCCAGTTTGGCGTCCAGGAACTGCGGCACGAAGGCTACAAAGAATACGATGCTCTTGGGGTTCAGCGCCGTCACCAGCCACGCCTTGATAAAGCGCTGACGCGCGCTACCGGATTGCGACGACACATCGAGCGCGTTGGCACGACTGGCCGACCGCAGGGCCTGGATACCCAGATAGACCAGATAGGCGGCACCGACCCATTTCAGGGCCGTGAAGAGCGCGGCGGAGGTCGCCAGCACGGCGCCCAGGCCGGCCATCGACAGCGTAAAGGCGGTGAGATCTCCGGCGGCCACGCCGGCTACCGTGGCGAAGGCGCTGCGGCCACGATGCGCCAGCGCGTCACCGATGACCAGCAGGATGGTGGGACCGGGGATGATGAGAAGAACCAGGCTTGTCAGCGCAAAGGCCAGCCAGTGCTCGAAAGACATGTTGCCTCCTTGGGAATTCTTGTCATGGATCTTGTTGAATGGGCCAGGCCCAGCGTGCAAGGCTAGTACGAAACCACCCTGCGCGCTTGCCGCCCCATCAGGCCGGCAGCGGGAACAGCAGGCACGTGGTCGTCGCATAGGCGTACAGCTTGCCTTGCACATCGACCAGACGCCCTTCGGCGATGCCGATCTGGCTGGTCAGACTCACCACCTTGCCCTCCGCGCGAATAGGGCCGGTATGCGTGGTCAGCGGGCGGACGTAGTTCACCTTGAGCTCAAGCGTCGTATAACCCTTCCCCGCCGGCAGCATGGTGTGCACGGCGCAGCCGACGCAAGAATCCAGCAGCGTGGCCGCGTAGCCACCATGGACGGTGCCCAACGGGTTGTAGTGCTGCGGCCCCGGCGTTCCCTGGAAGACGAACCGGCCCGGCTCGTATTCCATCGGCACGAAATCGACGAGATCGCCGATGGGAATGCCCGGCAGCGTCCCTGAAAAGATATCGTCAAAGAACTCCGGACCGGAGCGCGCACGCAGTTCGTCACGCGTGATCAGCCCCGGCGGCGCCAGTCGTGCCCGCACCCGTTCCTCGGCGGCCTGCCACTGGGCCAGCACTTTTTCAACGCTCATGATCCGATGTCTCCTGTGAAGGTTGCGCCGCGCACCATGGACTGGCATCGTCTTCGGACGCATCCCGGAACGATACCTGCAACGGCTGTTTCTTGCTGCATTGCGCCACCGGATGCCCCGCGCGATGACCGGCATAATGGCGGGATATCGCACTCACGAGGCCCCGCCTTGACTGCCATCCTGCAAATGCGCAATGTGCGCAAACTCTACGGAGACACTGTCGTCGTCGACAACCTCGACCTCGAAGTGCAACGCGGCCAGTGCTTCGGCCTGCTCGGTCCCAACGGGGCGGGCAAGACCACCACGCTGCGCATGCTGCTGGGGCTGACCACGCCCGCGTCGGGCACGCTGATGTTGTGCGGCGAGCCGATTCCCCAGCGCGCGCCGCAGGCCCGTATGCGCGTGGGCGTGGTGCCGCAATTCGACAACCTCGACCCCGATTTCTCCGTGATCGAGAACCTGCGTATCTTCGGCCGCTACTTTGGCCTGTCGTCGGCGGAAATCGCCCGGCGGGTACCCAAGCTGCTGGAGTTCGCACGGCTGGAGAATCGCGCCGATGCCCAGGTGCGTGACCTGTCCGGTGGCATGCGGCGGCGGCTGACCGTAGCGCGCGCGCTGATCAACGACCCGGATCTGCTGGTGATGGATGAACCCACCACGGGTCTGGACCCGCAGGCACGCCACCTGATCTGGGAGCGCCTGAAATCCCTGATGTCGGCCGGCAAGACCATCTTGCTCACCACGCACTTCATGGAAGAGGCCGAGCGCCTCTGCAACCACCTGTGCGTGATCGATGCCGGCCGCAAGATCGCGGAAGGCAAGCCGCATGAGCTGATCGACCGGGAAATCGGCTGTGACGTGGTGGAAGTCTATGGCGACGAACTCGAGCCGCTGCGCGCCAACCTCACGCCACTGGCCGAACGCACCGAAATGCGCGGCGAAACGCTGTTCTGCTACGTGCGCGACCCCGCCCCGCTTCTGAACGCCCTGAACGGGAAGGGCGGCGTGCGCTACCTGCACCGGCCTGCCAACCTGGAGGACGTGTTCCTCAAGCTGACCGGCCGCGACATGAGAGACTGACATGAGCGAACAAGATCCCCGCACACCGGAGGCAACGGCGATCGCCCGTCCGGCATCCGCCGCCCCGCCCCGCCAGCACTATCCCCAGCCGCTGCTGCCACGCAATGCACGCAACTGGATGATGGTCTGGTACCGCAACTACATGGTCTGGAAGAAACTGGCCATCCCGTCGATGATCGGCAACCTGGCCGACCCGATGATCTATCTCTTCGGCCTGGGGCTCGGGCTCGGGCTGCTGGTGGGCCAGGTGCATGGCGTGTCGTACATCGCCTTCCTGGCCGCCGGTACGACGGCTTCGAGCGTGATGATGTCGGCGAGCTTCGAGTCGATGTACTCCGCGTTCTCGCGCATGCATGTGCAGCGCACGTGGGAGGCGATCATGCACGCGCCACTGACGCTGGGCGATGTGGTGCTGGGCGAGATCCTGTGGGCCGCCAGCAAGGCCGTGCTGTCGGGCGTCGCGATCATGCTCGTGGCCAGCGCGCTGGGCTACGCGCAATTTCCCAGCGCGCTGGCGGCGTTGCCCGTGATCGTGCTGGCAGGCATCGCATTTGCCAGCCTGGCGATGATCGTGACGGCGCTCGCGCCGAGCTACGATTTCTTCATGTTCTACCAGACGCTGGTGATGACGCCGATGCTGCTGCTCTCGGGCGTGTTCTTCCCGCTCGAGCAATTGCCTGAGGGCGCGCGGGCGGCGACCAGCGTGCTGCCGCTCGCCCACGCGGTGGCGCTGATCCGGCCATTGATGCTGGGCCGCCCCGTCGAGAACGCACCGCTGCACCTGGCGGTGCTGGCCGCSTATGCGATTGCGGCACTGGTCATCGCGTTGGTGCTCCTGCGACGCCGATTGCTGCGCTGAGCGCTGGACATGACAAAAAAGGGCAGCCGGTCTGGCTGCCCTTCCTGTTTGACGATGTCCTCGCCGCTCTTAGCTTCCCAGCCCGCGCAGCAGATCCGCCTTCAAGTCCACCACCGACTCCAGGCCTACCGCCAGGCGGATCAGTCCTTCGCTGATGCCGGCCGCCGCCTTGGCTTCCGGCGCCACGCGGCCGTGCGTGGTCGTGTACGGGTGGGTGATCGTCGTGCGCGTGTCGCCAAGATTGCCGGTAATCGAGCAGACCTTGGTGTTATCGATCACGCGCCAGGCATTGGCACGCTGCTGCTCCGGCGTGGCGCCCTTCAACTCGAACGACACGACGGCGCCGCCGCCGCTCTGCTGGCGCTGTGCAATCTCGTACTGAGGATGCGATTTCAGCGCCGGGTGGAACACCCGGTTCACGGCCGGGTGCGACTCCAGGAACTCGGCAATCGCCAGCGCACTCTGCGAGTGGCGCTCCATGCGGATCGCCAGCGTCTCCATGCCCTTCAACATCACCCAGGCGTTGAACGCGGACAGCGTGGGGCCTGCCGTGCGCACGAACGGAAACACCTTGCCCATGATGAAGTCGTGCTTGCCCAGCACGGCGCCACCGAGCACGCGCCCCTGCCCATCGATATGCTTGGTGGCTGAATGCACGACCACATCGGCACCGAACCGGATCGGCTGTTGCAGCGCCGGCGAGCAGAAGCAATTGTCCACCACGAACAGCGCACCGGCATTGTGGGCGATGTCGGCAACGGCCGCGATGTCCGACACCTCGGTCAACGGGTTCGACGGCGTTTCCAGGAAGAACAGCTTCGTGTTCGGCTTCACCGCCGCGCGCCACGCGGACAGATCGCCGCTGTCGACGTAGGTCGTCTCCACGCCGAATTTCGCCAGGATGGTATTGAACAGCGTCATCGTCGAGCCGAAGATCGAACGCGAGCTGACCAGGTGGTCGCCGGCCTGCAGCGACGCCAGCGCCACCGACAGGATCGCGCTCATGCCCGATGCCGTGGCCATGCAGGCCTCGGCACCTTCCAGCGCGGCCAGGCGCGACTGGAACATCGACACCGTCGGGTTGGTGAAGCGCGAGTAGGTGTAGCCCTCCTCCGAGTTTGCAAAGCGCTCGGCAGCCTCGGCGGCGCTGTTGAAGCAGAAGCTGGAGGTCAGGTACATCGCCTCCGAGTGCTCCATGAATTCGCCGGTACGCAACGTGCCGGCGCGTACGCCGAGGGTATCGATGCCGAGGGAGTCAGGATTGAACGGTTCGCTCATGCTGCTTTGCTGCCCAGATATGAGGGTTGGTCTTGGTCTTACTCGTTGCCGCTCGAACGCTGCAGATGCAGCTGCGAGCGTTCCGTATCGCCGTTGGTGCCGTCGCGGTCCGCCTGGCTGCGGGCCGTTTCCAGTCGCAGCAGGTAGGCCTCGTCGATATCGCCCGTGACGTAGCGGCCATCGAAGCACGATGCATCGAAGTCACGCAGCGCCGGATTGATGTCGCGCACGGCCTGCTTCATGGCTTCCACGTCTTGGTACACGAGCTTGTCGGCACCAATCATGCGTGCCACTTCCTCGTCGGTGCGGCCATGGGCCACCAGCTCGCTGCGCGTGGGCATGTCGATGCCATACACGTTCGGGAACTTCACGGGCGGCGCGGCCGAGGCAAAGATCACCTTGTTGGCGCCGGCGTCGCGCGCCATCTGCACGATCTCGAACGACGTCGTGCCACGCACGATCGAATCATCTACGATCAGCACGTTCTTGCCCTTGAACTCCACGCCCATCGCGTTGAGCTTCTGGCGCACCGACTTCTTGCGCACGGCCTGGCCCGGCATGATGAAGGTGCGGCCCACGTAGCGGTTCTTGAAGAAGCCCTCGCGGTAATCCACGCCCAGCGAGTTGGCCACTTGCATGGCGGCCGGACGGCTGGAATCGGGAATCGGCATGACCACGTCGATGTCGCCACCGGACACCTCACGGCGGATCTTCTCGGCCAGGTAGTCACCCATGCGCAGACGCGCATCGTAGACGGGCACGCCGTCGATGCACGAGTCCGGACGGGCCAGGTAGACGTATTCGAAGATGCAAGGCGTCAGCACGGGGTTCTCCGCGCACTGCTTGCTGTAGAGCTTGCCGTCGAGATCGACGAAGATCGCCTCGCCCGGGGCCACATCGCGGTCCATGCGGTAGCCGATGCCTTCCAGGGCCACGGATTCGGAAGCGATCAGGTATTCCTTGCCCGCCGGCGTGTCGACGCTGCCGATGCACAGCGGCCGGATGCCGAACGGATCGCGCACCGCCAGCAGGCCATAGCCGGCAATCTGCGCCGTGATGGCGTACGCACCCCTCACGCGGCGATGCATGCCGGCCACGGCCTTGAAGATGGTCTCCGGATCCAGCGCCTTGCCATTGCTGGCCCGCTGCAGCTCGTCGGCCAGCACGTTCAGCAGGACTTCGGTATCCGAATGCGTGTTGATGTGGCGGCGGTCGCGGCGGAACATTTCCTCGCGCAACTGCTCCGAGTTGGTCAGGTTGCCGTTGTGGGCCAGGATGACGCCATACGGCGCGTTCACGTAGAACGGCTGGGCTTCTTCCTCGCTCGATGCGGAACCGGCCGTGGGATAGCGCACCTGGCCGATGCCGGACGTGCCCGGCAGGCCGCGCATATTGCGGGTGCGGAACACATCGCGCACGAGGCCGTTGGCCTTGTGCATGTGGAAGGTGCTGCCGTTGGCCGTGGCGATGCCAGCTGCATCCTGTCCGCGGTGTTGCAACAGCAGCAGGCTGTCATAAATGAGTTGGTTGACAGGGCTGGTGGAAACCACGCCGACGATACCGCACATGCCGAACTCCCAGGAAAGGCGAATGATTCAGGGGCGCGGTCCCGTCTTGGGCGGACGGGACCCGCATTGTTACTGCCACGCGGGTGGGCCTGTCGGCCACGCCTCACGCTTTCACATACTTGGCCAGATCCGGCGGCAGCCAGTGCCGCAATTCGTTCATGGCCTGCAACACATAGGGGCGCGACACCGCGTCACGCCAGAACGGCTCCTCAGGCAGCTTCGTGAGCCCCGCCAGCACAACGACGAGCATCACGATCAGCACGCCGCGCGCCAGGCCGAAAAACAACCCGAGGCCGCGGTCCGCCGGCTTCAGGCCTGTGGTCTCCAGAAGCTGGCCCAGAATCGTGCCGGCCAGTGCCGCGACGATCCAGGTGCCGAAGAACACCACCAGGAACCCCAGTGCACTGCGCGTCAGTTGCCCCCCAGGCAGCGATTCAGGCATCCACTGCGCCGCCATGCCGCCGAAGTGATAGGCCAGCACGAAGGCCACCACCCAGCCGACCAGCGCCAGGACCTCACGCACGAGGCCACGCAGGATGCCGATCAGGCCAGAGGCCACCACGATAAAGGCAACGCCGTAGTCGAAAAAAGTAAAAGCCATGCGTCTGGCGCGTGTCCCTGACAAATGGGGGCGATGTGGCGCCCGGCAATAGTGGGCGTTACTGCTCGACCACCTTGGAGGTCAGGCCCACGGCCTTGACCCGCTTGTCGGCCGCATCGGCGGCATCACGATCGGCAAACGGGCCGGCACGCAACAGGATGCGCTCGCCATCGGCCAGCACTTTCTTTTCCAAGTAGGCCGGCACCTTGCTCGCCTTGAGCTTCGCCAGCCAGTTTTTTGCACGTTCCTCCGACGAGAACGCGCCAATCAGAATCAGGTACTTGCCACTGCCGGTGGCCTTGTCCGCCTTGTCCTGCTTCGCGTCGGCGACCTTCGCATCGGCCTTGGCATCCGGCTTCGCATCAGCCTTTGCATCGGCCCGCGGCTTGTCCGACGTCGCGGCCGCGGGGGCGCTGACCAGTTCCTCGCCAGCATCGAGCGCGGCGTCATTGCGGGACGGGTTCTGCGCAGGTGGCAGCGGATCGGCCTTGCGGGCCTCGACCTTGGGCTTCTGGGAGACGCCCTGCCCGTTCGCGACCTTGACGGCCACGTCTTCCGACACCGGGCGCGGCTTGTGTTCGAACACGATGGGCAGGACGATGACCGCCGCCACCAGCAGTACCACCGCGCCAATCAGGCGGCGCCGTGCACGTTGCTTCTGGGGAAAATCGGGGTCGAGGGTGTCGTCGGCGTATTCCTCCGCCAGCCGGCGCGACGAAGCGATGCCGGCGCCCGCGTCCGAGCGCGTGCGGCGACCGCGTCCGGGTGCCGGGTCAGTGCCCTTGCGGGACGAGAACAGCGAAAGCAGGCCCATAGATGCCCAAAGAGTGGTTCGGTGCGATGTCGTCGACTAGTTCGCCTGGGTGGCGCGATATGCCATCACGCCGGCAACCGTATAGAACGACCCGAAGACTAGGATTCTATCATTCTCGGTCGCTCTCTCGATGGCATCTCGATATGCCATTTCCGGGCTCGAGAAGCACGCGGCCGTATTGTCCGGGCCTTCCCGGAAGCCGCCCGCCTCAAGCTTTTCCAGCACCTCGGCGGCGCTGGCGGCGCGGTCCGTAGGCAGGTCGCACAGGCACCAGTGGTCAACCTTGTCCGCCACGTGGTGCAGCACCCCGGCGATGTCCTTGTCCGCCATGGCGCCAAACACCGCGTAGGTGTAGCGGAAGAACCCCATGTTTTCGAGGTTCTGGCCCAGCGTGGCGGCCGCATGGGGATTGTGCGCGACATCGAGGATCACCGCAGGACGGCCCGGCATGACCTGGAAGCGGCCTGGCAACTCCACGAAAGCCAGCCCGTTGCGGACTTCTTGCGCACTGACGGGCAACTGCGGACGCATGGCCTGAAGTGCCGCCAGCGCGGCGGACGCGTTCAGGAGCTGATTGGCTCCGCGCAGCGCCGGGTATCCCAGCCCATTGAGCTTGCGGTCACGTCCCGCCCAGTCCCATTGCTGACGCTCCTGGCCCTTGGCCGCCTGATGGCGAAAATCGCGGCCCACGAGCCACAGGTCGGCGCCGATGGCCTCGGCGTGGTCGATCAGCGATTGCGGGGGCATCGGGTCGCCGCAGATGGCGGGCACATTCGGGCGGAAGATGCCGGCCTTCTCGTAGCCGATCTTCTCGCGCGTGTCACCGAGGTACTGGGTGTGGTCGATGTCAACGCTGGTGATGACAGCGCAGTCCGTATCGATCACATTGACGGCGTCCAGCCGGCCGCCCAGCCCCACTTCCAGGATGATCGCGTCGAGCCCCGCTGCGGCGAACGCGTGGATGATGGCCAGCGTGGTGAATTCGAAGTACGTCAGGCTGACCGGGTCGGCAAAGCTCGTCCGTGCACGCTCCACCGCCTCGAAGTGCGGCAGCAACTGGGCATCGGTGGCCTGCTCGCCATTGATGCGCGCGCGCTCGTTGAAGGTGATCAGGTGCGGCGACGTATGCAGGCCAACCTTGTAGCCCGCCTCCAGCAGGATGCGCTCCAGTATCGCGCAGGTGGAGCCCTTGCCATTGGTCCCGCCGACGGTGAAGACCACGGCGTCGATCCGCAGGCCCATTGCTTCCTTGACGCGCGTGATGCGGGTCAGGCCCATGTCGATGCCCACGGGGTGAGCGGTTTCCAGGTGGGTCAGCCAGTCGGGGAGATGATGGAAAATGGGCATGCTTGTGGATTCGAACTTCAGGTTGCTTCTGCTTCGACGTCGCAGGCGTGGTGGCGGTTCGCCCCAGAAAACAAAATGGCGCGGGTCAGCACCCGCGCCATTGTCCTGCATTCACGCCAATCTTTCAGGCTACCGCGTCCGCCGGTTGCTTTTGCAGCAGCGCCAGCAGTTGCGCCAGTTCCGCGCGCAGCTTGCGGCGATCGACGATCATGTCGATCGCGCCCTTCTGCATCAGGAATTCGGCACGCTGGAAGCCTTCCGGCAGCTTCTCGCGCACGGTCTGCTCGATCACGCGCGGTCCGGCAAAACCGATCAGCGCCTTCGGCTCGGCGATGACCACATCGCCCAGGAACGCAAAACTGGCCGATACGCCACCCATGGTCGGATCGGTCAGCACGCTGATGAACGGCAGCTTGGCGTTCGACAGCTGGTTCAGCATGGCCGTGGTCTTGGCCATCTGCATCAGCGACAGCAGGCTTTCCTGCATGCGCGCACCACCCGTGGCGGTAATGCAGATGAACGGCACCTTCTGCTCCAGCGCCGCCTGGGCACCGCGGGCAAAGCGCTCGCCCACCACCGAACCCATGGAACCGCCCATGAACTCGAATTCGAAGCAGCTCACCACCACCGGGATGGTGTGGATTGCGCCACCCAGGACCACCATCGCGTCAGTCTCGCCGGTGTCCTCCATGGCGGCCTTGATGCGGTCCGGGTACTTCTTCGTGTCCTTGAACTTCAGCGCGTCCACCGGCACGATTTCCTGGCCGATCTCATAGCGGCCCTCGGCGTCCAGCAGCGCGTCCAGGCGCTCGCGGGAGCGGATGCGCATATGGTGGTCGCACTTCGGGCAGACGTGCAGATTGGCCTCGACATCGGTCCGGTACAGCGTGGCCTCGCACGACGGGCACTTGACCCACAGCCCTTCCGGAATGCCCTTGCGGGTGGAGGGGTCGGTCTGTTGAATCTTGGGAGGCAGGAGTTTATCCAACCAGCTCATGAAAGCTCCTTTCGGATAGCTGCCGCCCGCGCGCCAGCCCCCTCGGCAGGGTCTGGTACAGGGACGGCAGGGAATCAGGCCGCGAATTTACCACGCCGGGGCCGTCTAGCCGAAGCAAAACCCGATCGTTGTTATCAATACATCACAATATTGGGCGAGCCGTGTCGGCGCGGCATCACGTTCAGGCATCCAGTGCCTGACGAATTTCAGCGATAAACCCGCGCAGCGATTCTACCGCCTGGCCGCGCGGTGCATCTTCCAGCAGTTGCACCAGGCGGCTGCCGATCACCACGGCGTCCGCCACGCTGCCGATCGCCCGGGCGGTCTGGGCATCGCGAATGCCAAACCCCACACCCACCGGCAGGTTGGCATGGCGCTTGATCAGCGGCAGGCGCGCCGCCACGCTGTCCAGGTCCAGCGTCGCCGACCCGGTCACCCCCGTCAGCGACACGTAATACAGGTAGCCGCTGGCCACCTTGGCCACGGCCTCGATGCGTGCGTCGGTGGACGTCGGCGCCAGCAGAAAAATCGGATCCATCTGGTTGGCGCGCATCAGCGCGGCAAAGGATTCGCTCTCCTCGGGCGGATAGTCCACCACCAGCACGCCGTCCACGCCGGCAGCCTGGGCCGCCTTCGCGAACACTTCCTCGCCCATGCGCTCGATCGGGTTGGCGTAGCCCATCAGCACCACCGGCGTGGCGGCATTCGTCTTGCGGAACTCGGCCACCCACGCCAGCACTTGTCTCAACGATACGCCATGCGCCAGGGCGCGCTCGGAGGCGCGCTGGATCACCGGGCCGTCGGCCATCGGGTCGGAAAACGGCACGCCGAGTTCGATCACGTCGGCGCCACCGGCCACAAGCGCGTGCATCAGGTCCACGGTCAGGCCGGGCTCCGGGTCGCCTGCGGTGATAAACGGGATCAGGCCCTTCTTCTGCTGCGCGGCCAGCGCCGCGAAAGTCTTCTGGATGCGGGACATGTCAGGGAATCAGATAAGGTGTTGAGCCGCCGACGCTTCCTCATTGGCGTCGTCGTTGGCCGCGGCCGGGGTTGGCGCGGGCGCCGCTTCGGGGGTGGTGGACGCGATCAGCGGCCTGGCCGCCGACACGCGCTGGCGTACCAGCTCCGCGTACTCCGGATTCATCTCGAAGCCGACAAACCGCCGGCCGTGCCGCACGCAAGCCACCGCCGTGGTACCGCTGCCAGTGAACGGGTCCAGCACCAGCCCGCCCGGCGGGCAGCTGGAGAGCACCATGCGCTCGACGATCTCCAGCGGCTTCTGGGTCGGATGATCGGCCCGCTCCGGGTCCTGCCGGTGAATGCGCGACACGCTCCAGAGGTCCTTCGGGTTGTATCCCACCTCCAGCCACTTCTTGCCTTCGAAGCGGGGCCGGCTGCGCGCCTTCTTGGTCTCGGCGTCATACGGGATGCGCACCGGGTCCAGGTCGAAGTAATAGTCGCGCTGGCGGGCAAAGAAGCCGATGTTGTCGTGCACCGACGAGAACTTGCGCGTCGTGCCGCCCATGCTCGGCACGCGGCGGTCCCAGATAATCTCGTTGATCATCGTCAGGCGTTGCTTGAGCATGACGAACAGTTCGGGCGAGTACTGCCAGGTGCAGAACAGGTAGAGCGAGCCGCGCGGGGCGATCTTGGGCACGATGGCATTCATCCAGCGCTCCGACCATTCCAGGTAGGCCTGGCCGGAGAGGCGGTCTGAATCGTTGCCGTAGTCCTTGCCCAGTCCGTACGGCGGATCGGCCACGACCAGGTCGATCGAGCCGTCGGGGATCTTCGCGATCCCTTCGAGCACGTCTTCCCGGTACAGGCGCAGCGTCGACGTGTCGAGGATATCGATCGCGTCGGCGCCTGCGCCGCCCTCTTCGCCTGCGGACAGCGGTGTGTTGGGTGGCAGCGCGCGCATCAGAGCTTCAGCCCCGAACGCTCGGCCACGGTGTGCATGTCCTTGTCGCCGCGGCCGGACAGGTTCACCAGCAGCAGCTTGTCGGCAGGCAGTGTTGGCGCCAGCTTGCATGCGTAGGCGATGGCATGGCTCGATTCCAGCGCCGGGATGATGCCCTCGATGCGGCAGCAGTCGTGGAAGGCCTTGAGCGCTTCCTCGTCGGTGATCGGCACGTACTGTGCGCGACCGCTGTCCTTGAGCCATGCATGCTCGGGGCCCACGCCCGGGTAGTCCAGCCCGGCGGACACCGAGTGGGTCTCGATAATCTGGCCGTTCTCGTCCTGCAGCAGGTAGGTACGGTTGCCGTGCAGCACGCCCGGCGTGCCGCCGGTCAGCGATGCCGCGTGGCGGCCCGTGTCCAGGCCGTCGCCGGCTGCTTCCACGCCGATCAGCTGCACGTCCTTGTGCTCGATATACGGGTAGAAGATGCCCATCGCATTGGAGCCGCCGCCCACGCAGGCGATGACCGCATCCGGCTGGCGGCCGGTCATCTCGGGCATCTGCACCTTGGCCTCCTCGCCAATCACGCACTGGAAATCGCGGACCATCATCGGATACGGGTGCGGGCCCGCCACGGTGCCGATGATGTAGAAGGTGGATTCCACGTTGGTCACCCAGTCGCGCATCGCTTCGTTCAGCGCGTCCTTGAGCGTGCGCGAGCCGCTCTCCACGGGCACCACCGTCGCACCCAGCAGCTTCATGCGATAGACGTTGGCCGCCTGACGGCGCACGTCCTCGGAACCCATGTAGACCACGCACTCCATGCCAAAGCGCGCGGCGATCGTCGCCGTGGCCACGCCGTGCTGGCCGGCACCGGTTTCGGCGATCACGCGCTTCTTGCCCATGCGTTTGGCGAGCAGCGCCTGGCCGATCACGTTGTTGATCTTGTGGGCGCCGGTGTGATTCAGGTCCTCGCGCTTGAGGTAGATCTGCGCGCCGCCGAGCAATTCGCTCCAGCGCTGCGCGTGATAGATCGGCGACGGGCGGCCGACGAAGTGCTTCAGTTCGCGCCGGAATTCGGCATCGAACTCCGGGTCCTGCTGGTAGCGCGCATAGGCATCGCGCAGTTCGTCCAGCGCGTGGACCAGGGTCTCGGAAACAAAAGTGCCGCCATAGGGGCCGAAGTGGCCGCGGGAATCGGGCAAGTCGTACATATCCAGGCTCTCAGGATGACGTGCCTGCGCCAATCGGGCAGACACGCGAGGATTCGATGTGGGATGCGGCCGTCGGGCCAGGGCAGGTGATGCCGGGAATATCGGGAAATTCCGGCTGACTCACCCTGCCTCCGCCATGCGCACGGCACGCACGAACGCTGCAATGCGGGCGTGGTCTTTCACGCCCTTGGCGGCCTCCACGCCACTGCTCACATCCACAGCGTAGGGCCGCACGCGTTCAATCGCGCCAGCGACGTTTTGCGCGTTCAACCCACCACTCAAAACGATGCGAGGAGCGCCGTTTGCGGTCGGGGTGCCCGTGCGGGGCGGATTGGACGGAAGCCATTGGGCGGGAATCAGGGTCCAGTCGAAGACGTGGCCACCACCGCCGTAGCCTTCCACGAAGGCGTCGAGCAACAGGCCGGCGGCGTCACGATATTGATCGGCGAATTCTACCAAATCGAGGCCCGGTCGGACACGGGCAGCGCGCATGAATGGCAGTCGGCAGCGCCGGGCGATGTCGGAACACTGCTGAGGCGTCTCGTCGCCGTGGAATTGAAGCAACGTCAACGGCACTCGCTCGGCCACATGTGCCACTTCCTCGGCATCGGCATTGACGAACAGGCCGACCACCGAGACGAACGGCGGCACGCGCTCGGCCAGTTCGGCGGCACGTGCCACATCGACGTGACGCGGGCTGCCGGCATAGAACACCAGGCCGATGGCGTCGGCGCCGGCATCGACAGCCGCGCGCACATCGTCCTCGCGCGTGAGGCCGCAGATCTTGATACGGGTACGGGCGGGCACGCCGCCCGCTTCAGGCGCCGTCATCGGCAAATACTCCGTGGAAAACGCTGGCGGACGGGTCCGCCCTGGGAAGGTCGTAGGGCTCAGGATACTTTACGTCAGCCAGGTAGAGGCCGTCAGGCATGAAGGTCGGCGCGGCCTTGCTGCGGTCGCGGCCCGCCAGCACGCCGGCCATCCAGTCGGCCGGATAGCGCCCGCGCCCCACCGCCACCAGGCAGCCCATCAGGTTGCGCACCATATGATGGAGAAACGCGCTGGCGCGAAAGCGCAGGAAAACCCAGTTGCCGTCCGCCTTGATCGTCACGTCGTACATCGTCTTGACCGGCGACTTGGCCTGGCATTCGGCAGCGCGGAAGGCGGAAAAATCGTGCTCGCCCAGCAGATGGCTGGCGGCGGTGCGCATCGCCTCCACATCCAGCCGCTGGCCGGGAGGCAGCATCTGGTAGCCGGCGCGACCGTGGATCATCGGCACGCGATGCGGGCCGGTATAGAGCGCGTAGTAATACTTGCGCTCGAACGCCAGGAAGCGCGCGTGGAAATTCTCGTCAACAGGCTCGGCCCACTGCACGGCGATGGACGGCGGCAGGAAAGCATTGACGCCGCGCACCCACGAGAATTTCTCGCGCGACAACTCGGTATCAAGATGGATCACCTGCCCGAGCGCGTGCACGCCGGCATCGGTCCGACCCGCCACCGTGGTCAGCAGCCGCACGCCGGCAAAACGCTCGATCGCGTCTTCCAGGTGGTCCTGCACGGTATTGCGGTGGGGCTGCGACTGCCAGCCGGAAAAGGCTGACCCGTCGTAGTGGAGGCCGATGGCGATGCGGTTCATGGATGCGTGAAGTGGCCAACCAATCTGGCCGAACCCAAAAAGAAAATGCGCCGGAAGGGACGCTTCCGGCGCATCGCTTCGGGCTACGGCGTCGAGACGCCGCGCAAGCCCTCAATCATACCGGCCTTTGCAGGCCGTCACGGCGTCAGGCCACTTCGCGGAGCAGCGTGCGGGCTTCAGCCTGCAGCGGATCTTGCGACTGGTCCACCACTTCCTGCAGCAGCTCGCGGGCCCCTTCCTTGTCACCGATCTCGATGTAGGCGCGGGCCAGATCGAGCTTGATCTGCATGTCACGGCCACCGTCCATGCCCGTGGCGGACAGGGTACTGGCGGACACGCCATGCGTCGTATCGGCACCGCCCTCGGACGTCACACGCGTCAGGTCGATCGGCTCGACCAGCCGGCCGTTCTGCAGCATCGTCGGCGCCGGCAGCGGCACCGTGGACTCCGCCAGCGAGCGGCCTTCCGTCTGCTGGTCCGCGTTCAGGTCGAGCGAGATGCCCGACATGTCGAAATCCAGCGGACGCGAACGCGTCGGGGTGTCGAGTGCCGGTACCTCGGCCAGATGCCGGCTTGCCTCGTTCACCGGCATATCAAGGCCGGTGTCGTGGCTTTCGTCGAGTACGTCGTCCAGTCGTGCCACCGGTTCCGCTCGGAGTTCGTCACCGAACACCAGCGAGGCCGACTCCGGCGCCACGATGGGCTCCCCCGGCGCAGGCGCCGGGAAGGCGTCCAGCGGCAGCGCCAGGTCCGCCATGGCGGGTTCCTTCGGCGGCTGCTGCGGGTTCTGTGCAGGATCTTGCGTGCGCCACTGGTCCGCGACGGGCGTGGTGGTATCCACGCCTGCAGAGGTGTCTGGTGCGACCGACAGATACAACGCATTGCTCGGGTCCAGCTTGCGGCCCATTTCCGCGGCCTGCAACCAGTCCGCACCTTGCCCGCCCGTCTGGGCGAACATTTCTTCTGCAATCACTCGGAAACCTTCCACATCCTGACGAGTGTTGTAAATCTCCATGAGCTTCAGGCGGATAGCCTGGCGCTCAGGGCTCTGTTGCAGCGCTTCGCGCAGGATTTCCTCGGCCTGCACGTCGCGCCCGTAGGCGATATACACCTCGGCTTCCGCGATCGGATCGACCTCGGTAGCCTCAGGCGAGTTGTTGCCAATCCGGAAATCCGCACCGAACACGCTGTGCTGCGAGGTGTCCACGCTCTGGCCGCCGGCGGTGCCGAACAGCGAGTGACCACCCGCCATCACGGTGCTTTCCTGCGACAAGATGCTGTCGCCGAAGCCGGTGCTCTCGCTCGCCTTCTGCTTCTGGCGGCGACGGTAGAACGCGTAGCCGCCCAGCAGCACGGCCAGCAGGCCGGCACCCGGCGACAGCATCGGGTTGTCCAGCAGTTCGTCGACAAAGGATCGTTGCGGCACCGGGGCCGGCGGCGACACCGGCTTCCTGGCCGCGGGGGCCGGGGCTGCAGCGGCCGGCGCCGATGCGGCGGCCTGGGCTTGCGGCGCCGAAGCCGAGGCTTCGGGTGCCGAGGCCGCAGCCGTCGCGGCCGGCGCAGGCACCGGCGTCGCCGTGCTCGGGGCGTCCGTCGTCTTGGCGGGTTCGGCCGGCACCACCGTCGGCTCGGTGCTGGCAGCCGGTGCCGGTGCGGCAGCGGTCGCGGCCGGCACGGCGGCAGCTACTGTTGCGGCAGCCGGCGCGGCCGGAGCCGCCTTCGCCGCCTGGCTTGCCTGATTCAGCTTGGCGATCTCCGAATTCTTCAGCTCCATCAGGCGCTGCATATCGGTGACGTTCTTTTCCAGCTGGGCCAGCTTGGATTCCGCATCCTTGAGCTTGCGCTGGTTGGCGACGTCAGCTTCCGCCTGGGCTTGCGCCTTGGCTTGCGCGCCACGGTCGGCCTTGGAAAGCTTCAGTTCGTCACGCGGACCTGCCGCAGGCACCGTGGTGTCCTGCACGCGCGCGGTGATGTTGCCCGACTGCTCGCGGCCGGTGCCGGCTTCCACGGACTTGGCGGCAGCGGCGGCAGCCAAACGACTGCGGTAGCTGTCGAAGCCCTGCGTGCGGGCCACGACTTCGCGGTGCGCCACACGCGGGCTCACGGACTGGGCCTGCTGGGCACTCGGCACCTTCAGCACAGCGCCGGATTTGATCCGGTTGATATTGCCGCCGATGAAGGCATTCGGATTGTTCCGATACAGCGCGAACAGCATCTGCTCGAGCGACACGCCGTCCTGAGCGGCCTCGCCGGCAATACCGTACAGGGTGTCGCCACGCTGGATCGTGTAGTTGCCGTTGGCGGGGGCGCCATCCGTCGCGGTCGGGGACGGGGCGGCAGCGGCACGGCGCGGCTGGCGCACAGCGGGTGCGGGGCGCGCAGCCTCGGTCGCCGGTGCGGCGGATGTGGCGGCGGGTGCCGACGCGGCAGCGGCGGGCGCCTGGGCCGGCGACGCGTCCGGCGTGGCGGCCTGCACGACCGTGGTCGGCGAGAACGATTGGGAGGTCGACTTGACGCCGGCCGGATCGAGCAGGAACGTGTACGCGCGCGTCACCTTGCCGCTGGACCAGCTCATGTCGACAAGGATGTCGACAAACGGCTCGCTGATCGGCTGGTTGGATTTGACGCTGGCGACGTAACTGCCATTGGGGCGACGCTCCACCTGGAGCCGTACGCTGGAAACAGCGGGCAAGTACGTCAGCCCTGCCCTGGCATAGGCGGCGGGCGAGGCCAGCTTGACAGTCAGGCTGTCCGCTTCCTCGGCCGAGACGCCGCTGATATCGATTTCAGCCTGGAGCGGCTGCCCCAGGTTGGACTGTACCCGTAGTTGTCCGAACCCCGCGGCATACGCGGCCGGCTGCATCAGCAGCAAACCGAGTGCCGTGACGGCCAGCGTTGACCAGCGCTGACGGACAGTAGGCGCATCTTTCCGGCGATGTAGGCTCACACTCACCTCGTGCTCCATTTATGTTTCTAGTAGCGAAAAATAACCCGACCCAAAATGCCTGGCTGGCGGGCGGATGGCCGGTGCGGACGGAAACGTCTGCCCGGATACCTCGCCCTTTCGCCACCGCAGAACAGCGACGAAGACCCCGTAGCCAAGCGTATGCCGGCTGTATTGTGACGCAAGCCCGGGAAAAATAGGCACTCGGATGCAACAACGCCGCGCTGTGGCGCGGCGTTGCAGGGAAAGCAGAGAATTCTGTTGCCTCGCCGCAACGAAAGCGGCGGGGCTCACCGGAGGCTCAGCCCTCGATCAGAATGCGCAGCATACGCCGCAAGGGTTCGGCTGCCCCCCACAGCAACTGATCACCCACAGTGAAGCCCGACAGGTACTCGCCACCCATCTGCATCTTGCGCAGGCGGCCGACCGGGATGGTCAGCGTACCCGTCACGGCAGCCGGCGTGAGGTCCGTCATGCTGGCTTCGCGCGTGTTCGGCACCACCTTGGCCCACTGGTTGTTGGCCGCCAGCATGCCTTCGATCTCGTCCAGCGGCACATCCTTGCGCAGCTTGATCGTCAGCGCCTGCGAATGGCAGCGCATCGCGCCAATCCGCACGCACAGGCCGTCCACGGCGATCGGGGCTGCGCCAGTGGCGCCCACGAAACCTTCGCCGCGACCCAGGATCTTGTTGGTCTCGGCGCCGCCCTTCCACTCTTCCTTGGAAACGCCGTTGCCCAGGTCCTTGTCGATCCAGGGAATCAGGTTGCCGGCCAGCGGCACGCCGAATTGCTTCGTTTCGTCCGCCGACAGCCCGTGCTGGGTGGCCAGGATGGTGCGGTCGATTTCCAGGATGGCAGAAGCCGGGTTGTCCAGCAGCGGCTTGACCGCGGCGTTCAGCGTACCGAACTGCGTCAGCAGCTCGCGCATGTGCTGGGCGCCGCCGCCCGATGCGGCCTGGTACGTCATGGAGGTCATCCACTCCACCAGATCATGCTCGAACAGGCCGCCCAGACCCATCATCATGCAGCTGACCGTGCAGTTGCCGCCAATGAAGTTCTTCACGCCCTTCGACAGCGCATCCTTGATCACGCCGAGGTTGACGGGATCCAGCACGATGATGGCATCGTCCTTCATCCGCAGCGAGGACGCCGCATCGATCCAGTAACCGTTCCAGCCGGCCGCACGCAGGCGCGGGAAGACATCGTTCGTGTAGTCGCCGCCCTGGGCGGTGAGCACCACGTCGCACTTCTTCAGTGCCTCGATGTCGTTGGCATCTTTCAGCGTGGTTTCGTTCTTTGCCATCGCAGGGGCCTTGCCGCCAGCGTTGGAAGTGCTGAAGAAAACGGGCTCGATATGGTCGAAATCGCCCTCTTCCTGCATGCGCTGCATCAGGACGCTGCCGACCATTCCTCGCCAACCGACGAGACCTACAATCATGACTTACCTCGGATGTGATGTGAACTTCCCCGCCATTTTCCTCGCCCGGCGTGGCTGCGCGGGGAAGACGGGCAGGCACGACGAACGATCTAGGCGATCGCTTTTTTGGTAATGGTTTTAATCGTCGTTGCGGTAACCGCCGGGCCGAGCGAATCCGCGCCGCCCGTGCCGCGGGTGGCGGCGGGAGCGACGGAGGCAGTCAGGATGGACTGGTTGATTCGGGCCATGCGGGGGAGTCTACACGATTTTGCCGCGCTGCCGCAGCAGACAAACCTGTGAAAAATGCGCTGCCAACCGGGAGAACCGGGGGGTCCGGCCGGCAGGACGCCTCGACACGAAGCCGCCCTGCCAAGTCGACGCCGCTTTACAGCGCGGCGAGCACCGCTTCGCCCATCTCGCGGGTGCCAACCTGCTTGCAGCCCGGCGTCAGGATGTCGCCCGTGCGATAGCCCTGCGACAGCACCTTCTTGACGGCATTCTCGATGCGATCCGCCTGCTCGGCGCGATTCAGCGAGTAACGCAGCATCATCGCGGCGGACAGGATCGTGGCCAGCGGATTGGCCACGCCCTTGCCGGCGATGTCCGGCGCCGAGCCGTGCGACGGCTCATACAAACCCTTGTTGTTCGCGTCCAGCGATGCCGACGGCAGCATGCCGATCGAACCCGTCAGCATGGCAGCCTCGTCCGACAGGATGTCGCCGAACATGTTGCCGGTGACGATCACGTCAAAGCTCTTCGGCGCCTTGACCAGCTGCATCGCGGCGTTGTCCACGTACATGTGGGACAGCTCGACGTCCGGATACTCCTTGCTGACATCGATCACGATGTCCTTCCAGAACTGGAACGTCTCCAGCACATTGGCCTTGTCCACGCTGCACAGCTTCTTGCCGCGCTTGGCCGCAGCCTGGAACGCCACGTGCGCGATGCGGCGGATTTCCGGCTCGCTGTAGCGCATCGTGTCGAAGGCTTCGCGATGACCCTTGAACAGGCCGTCCGGGGCTTCGCGCAGGCCGCGCGGCTGGCCAAAGTAGATGTCGCCGTTCAGCTCGCGCACAATCAGGATGTCCAGGCCCGCCACCAGCTCGGGCTTCAGGCTCGAGGCGCCGGTCAGTTCCGGATAGCAGATCGCCGGGCGGAAGTTGGCAAACAGCTGCAGGTGCTTGCGCAAGCCCAGGATGGCCTGCTCCGGACGCAGCGGACGCTCCAGGCTGTCGTACTTCCAGTCGCCCACGGCACCGAACAGGATCGCGTCAGCTTCCTTTGCCAGCTTCAGGGTGTTCTCCGGCAGCGGATGGCCTTCGGCCTCGTAGCCAGCGCCACCCACCGGCGCCGTTTCCATTTCGAATTTCTCGTCGAGCGCGTTGAGCACCTTGACGGCTTCGGCAACGATCTCGGGACCAATGCCGTCACCCGGCAGGACTGCAATCTTCATCTGTCTTCCTGTATTCGTAGTGTGTCTTCAACCAACCAGGCGATTGCCCAGCCACGGCATCTTCGTCAGGCGCTCGGCTTCGTACGCCTTGATCTTGTCCGACTGGCGCAGCGTCAGGCCGATGTCGTCAAAACCGTTGAGCATGCAGTACTTGCGGAACGGGGCGATATCGAAGGAATAGCTCTCGCCGCCCGGCGTCAGCACCACCTGCTTGTCGAGATCGATGGTCAGCTTGTAGCCCGGGAACGCATTGGTCTCGTTGAACAGGTGATCGACCTGCAGGTCGGTCAGCACCACCGGCAGCAGGCCATTCTTGTAGCAGTTGTTGAAGAAGATGTCGGCGAAACTCGGCGCGATGACGGCGCGGAAGCCGTATTGCGAAAGCGCCCACGGCGCATGCTCGCGCGAGCTGCCGCAGCCGAAGTTGCTGCGCGCCAGCAGCACCGACGCGCCCTGGTAGCGCGGCTGGTTCAGCACGAAGTCCGGGTTCAGCGGACGCTTGCTGTTGTCCTGGCCGGGCTGGCCGACGTCCTTGTAGCGCCATTCGTCGAACAGGTTCGGACCAAAGCCCGTGCGCTTGATCGACTTCAGGAATTGCTTCGGGATGATCGCGTCGGTATCGACGTTCTCACGATCGAGCGGCGCCACGAGGCCGCTGTGTACGGTGAACTTTTCCATGGTGGTGTCCTTACTTCTTGGCAGCGTTCTCGAGCGAGCGGCCCGCCGCCTGCGTGTCCTTGCCCAGTCCGGCCATCGTGTTGCAGCCAGCCAATTGCAGCATGCCCAGGCATGCCAGCAGCGTGATCACGATCTTTTTCATGTTCTCTCTGTTCGAAAGTCGTGGTTGACCCGCCCGATCAGCCGAGCTTGCGGATATCGACGAAATGACCCTCGATGGCGGCTGCGGCGGCCATCGCCGGGCTGACCAGATGGGTACGTCCGCCCGCACCCTGACGGCCTTCGAAGTTCCGGTTGGAGGTGGACGCGCAGCGCTCGCCCGCTTCCAGGCGGTCGGCGTTCATGGCCAGGCACATCGAGCAGCCCGGCTCGCGCCATTCAAAGCCGGCGGCCTTGAAGACCTTGTCCAGCCCTTCGCGCTCGGCTTGCGACTTCACCAGGCCCGAGCCCGGCACGACCATCGCCAGCTTCACATTCGACGCCACCTTGCGGCCGAGTTTCTGCACCACCCACGCGGCGGCTCGCATGTCCTCGATACGGCTGTTGGTGCAGGAGCCGATGAACACCTTGTCGACGTTGATCGCTTCGATCGGCACATTCGGCTGCAGGCCCATGTATTCCAGCGCGCGCTCCATGGCGTTGCGCTTATTCGGGTCCTTTTCCTTCTCGGGGTCCGGCACGCGGTCTTCGATGCTGACGACCATCTCCGGCGACGTGCCCCAGGTCACCTGCGGGCGGATATCCTCGGCGCGCAGCTCCACGACCTTGTCGAAGTGGGCGCCGTCGTCCGAATGCAGCGTGCGCCAGTAGCCCACCGCCTGCTCCCACTCCACGCCCTGCGGCGCGTACGGACGGTTCTTCACGTATTCCAGCGTGGTGTCGTCCACGGCAACCAGCCCGGCGCGTGCGCCGGCTTCGATCGCCATGTTGCAGACCGTCATGCGGCCTTCCATGGTCAGGTCGCGAATGGCCGAGCCGGCGAACTCCATGGTGAAGCCCGTGCCGCCGGCCGTGCCGATCTTGCCGATGATGGCCAGCACGATGTCCTTGGCGGTGCAGCCGCGCGGCAGCTTGCCTTCCACCTTGATCAGCATGTTTTTGGCCTTCTTGCCCAGCAGCGTCTGCGTGGCCAGCACATGCTCCACTTCCGACGTGCCGATGCCGTGCGCCAGTGCGCCGAACGCGCCATGCGTGCTGGTGTGGGAATCGCCGCAGACCACGGTCATGCCCGGCAGCGTGGCGCCCTGCTCCGGCCCGATCACGTGGACGATGCCCTGGCGGTGATCGTTCATCTTGAACTGGGTGATGCCGAAGCTGTCGCAGTTGGCGTCCAGGGTATCGACCTGAAGCTTCGACACCGGGTCCGCGATGCCTTGCGAGCGGTCCGTGGTCGGCACGTTATGGTCGGACACGGCCAGGTTCGCGCTGATGCGCCAGACCGGACGCGACGCCAGTTTCAGCCCTTCGAACGCCTGCGGGCTGGTGACTTCATGCAGCAGGTGGCGATCGATGTAGAGCAGCGTGGTGCCGTCTTCCTCGACGTGGACGGTGTGGTCATCCCAGAGTTTGTCGTAGAGCGTCTTGGCCATGATGCGAGGGGGCAGACCGACCGTCCGGACAGGAACGGCGCAGATCCGCGCGTTGGTTTGCAGGGGATTTGTTTTTTCCGGATGCCATCGTGGGCAAGCAGACTATTGTGCTGCTTTTCCCGCGTCGCCGGTGATTGCTTGACATCGCAATCGATTATGCCATGTGCGCCGGCCGGGAACGGGCGCGCCGGACGCGACCTGCGGCGGTCATTGGCGAAAGGGGGATTTCGCAGATGGCGAAAAGGTGGCAACGCACACGACCCAGGCGGGCGGCCCGGAACGCGGAGGAAGCGGAGGAAGCGGACGAAGCGCCGCCGTGCCCACAAACGGGGGCACGACGGGGGCTCGGGGGCCGGAATCAGCCGCCGAGATAGGCGCTGCGAATGCGGTCGTTTGCCAGCAGGTTTGCGCCGGTATCGGCCAGCACCACGCGGCCGGTTTCCAGCACATAGCCGCGATCCGCCACTTGCAGGGCCTTGTTGGCGTTCTGCTCCACCAGGAAGACCGTGACGCCCTCGTCACGGATGGTGCGGATGATGTCGAAGATCTGCGCGATGATCAGCGGTGCCAGGCCGAGCGTGGGCTCGTCCAGCAACAGCAGGCGCGGACGGCTCATCAGCGCGCGGCCGATCGCCAGCATCTGCTGCTCGCCCCCGGACATCGTGCCGGCACGCTGGCCCGAGCGCTGATTCAGGCGCGGGAACAGCTTGAACACGTGCTCGATGCCGGCCTCGATCTCATGGCGGCTGCCGAAGAATGCGCCCATCTTGAGGTTTTCCAGCACGGTCAGGCTCGGGAACACCCGGCGCCCTTCCGGCGAGATCGCCATGCCCATGCGCATGATCTCGTGCGTGTCGCGGCGCGTGATGTCCTGCCCCTCGAACAGCACGCGGCCGCCCGAGGCGCGCGGCGATCCGCACACGGTCATCATCAGCGTCGTCTTGCCGGCGCCGTTGCTGCCGATCAGGGTGACGATCTCCCCCTTGTTGACTTCGATCGATACGCCAGACAGCGCCTCGACGGCGCCGTAGTGGGTATGGACCTGTTCCAGCTTCAGCATCAGTCCTCTCCCAGGTAGGCCTTGATCACGCGCGGGTCGTTGCGCACCTCGTCCGGCGCGGCCGTCACGATCGGGCGGCCGTGCTCCATCACCATGATGCGGTCCGATACGCCCATCACCAGGCTCATGTCGTGCTCGATCAGCAGCACGGAGATGTTGAACTCATGGCGCAGGCGGTCGATCAGCTGTTGCAGCTCGATCTTTTCCTGCGGGTTCAGGCCGGCAGCCGGCTCGTCCAGCATCAGCAGGCGCGGCCGGGTGATCATGCAGCGCGCGATCTCCAGCCGCCGCTGATGACCGTACGACAGCGTGCCCGCCTCGCGGTTGGCCACCGATGTCAGCCCCATGCGTTCCAGCCATTCGGCGGCGCGCTCCAGCGCTTCGCGCTCGGCGCGACGATAGGCCGGCGTGGCCAGCAGGCCGCGCAGCAAGCCCGACTTGACCTGCAGATGTTGCGCGACCAGCAGGTTTTCCACCACGGTCAGCGACTTGAACAAGCGGATGTTCTGGAACGTACGCACCAGGCCGCGTCGTGCCACCAGGTGGCTCGGCAGGCCGGCGATCGCGTGGCCGTCGAGGGTCACCTCGCCCGCCGTGGGCTTGTAGAAGCCGCCCACGCAGTTGAACACCGTGGTCTTGCCCGCGCCGTTGGGGCCGATGATGGCAAAGACCTCGTCGCGACGCACATCGAAATCGACGCCGTCCACGGCCAGCAGACCGCCAAAGCGCATCTGCAGGCCGGATACTTTCAGCATTTCCGCGCTCATTGCGGCAACTCCACGTGGGGACGGCTCGCGGGCAGCAGGCCCTGCGGACGCCACATCATCATCAGCACCATCACCAGGCCGAAGATCAGCATGCGGTACTCGGCAAAATCGCGCGCCACCTCGGGCAGCGCGGTCAGCAGGATCGCCGCCAGGATCACGCCCAGCTGCGAACCCATGCCGCCCAGCACCACCACCGCCAGGATCAGCGCCGACTCGATGAACGTGAAGGACTCCGGATTGACCAGGCCCTGGCGCGCCGCGAAGAACGCACCGGCCAGACCCGCGAAGGAGGCGCCCAGCGTGAATGCGGAAAGCTTGATGCGCGTGGGATTCAGGCCCAGCGAGCGGCAGGCGATCTCGTCGTCGCGCAACGCTTCCCAGGCACGGCCCATCGGCATGCGGATCAGGCGGCTGGTCACGAACAGGGTGAAGCCCACCAGCAGCAGCGCCAGCAGGTACAGGAAGATCACCATGTGCTGGCCGGCGTACGGAATGCCGATCAAGTCATGGAACGTCTTCGCGCCTTCCACGCTTGCGCTGCGCGCCATCTCGATGCCGAACACGCTCGGCTTCGGAATGCCCGACACGCCATCCGGGCCACCGGTCAGGCTGGTCAGGTTGTTGAGCAGCAGGCGGATAATCTCGCCGAAGCCCAGCGTCACGATCGCCAGGTAGTCGCCGCGCAGGCGCAGCACCGGGAAGCCAAGGATGAAGCCAAACGTCGCGGCCAGGCCGGCGGACAGTGGCAGGCATTCCCAGAACGTCAGGCCGAAGTACTGGTTGAGCAGCGCGTAGGTGTAGCCACCCACGGCATAGAAGCCCACATAGCCCAGGTCGAGCAGGCCGGCGTAGCCGACCACGATGTTCAGGCCCAGGCCCAGGATCACGTAGATCAGCGCCAGCGTGGCCACGTCCACTGCGCCGCGCGAGCCAAAGAACGGGAACACCAGCCCGACGGCCAGCAGCACCCAGACGGCGGTGCGCTGCTGCTGCGCACCCATCGCGGGCAGCGTCGGCAGCTTCACGGCGCTGCGCGCACGCGTCAGCATCGGCTTGAACAGCTGGAACAGGAACACCGCGGCCACGGCGATCCAGACCGGACGCCAGTGCGACTCCAGCACGACCTTGTAGCCGTCGAGCTTCAACTGAAGGCCGAGGACGGGGATGGTGAGGATCGCCGTCATCACGGCTGCCGTCACGGCGTTCATGAGCGTCTGCCCGGGCAAGGCCCCGTTGGCCGCCGGTGTGCGGCCGGCCGGCGTTGCCGAAATCTGATTTGTCATCTTGCGCTCCCCTCAGACTTTTTCCACATCCGGCTTGCCGAGCAGGCCGGTCGGACGGAACAGCAGCACTAGGACCAGCAGGCCGAAGGCGACTACATCCTTGTATTCGGCCGGCATGTAGCCGGAGGCGAAGGTTTCGGCCAGCCCGAGCAGCACGCCACCGAGCATCGCGCCCGGGATGCTGCCGATGCCGCCCAGCACCGCGGCCGTGAAAGCCTTGATGCCGGCAATGAAGCCGATGAACGGATTGAGCTTGCCGATCGTCAGGCCGATCAGCACGCCACCGACGGCGGCCAGCATCGCGCCCAGCACGAACGTGAACGAGATCACCCGGTTCGTATCGATGCCCAGCAGATTGGCCATGCGCATGTCCTCGGCGCACGCGCGGCAGGCACGGCCCATCCGGGAATGGCCAATGAACAGCGTCAGCGCCACCATCAGCACCAGCGTCACGCCCACGATCAGCAGGCGCGAATACGGCACGGTCACGGTGAAGTCGCCGCCCATCTGGAATTCGATGGCGCCCGAGATCAGCAACGGCACGGAAACGTCACGTGCGCCCTGCCCGATCTGGACATAGTTCTGGAGAAAGATCGACATGCCGATGGCGGAGATCAGCGGCACCAGCCGAGGACCGCCGCGCAAGGGGCGGTACGCCACGCGCTCGACGGCAAAGCCGTAGCAGCCCGTGACGGCAACGGAGACAAGCAGCGCCGCGCCCAGTACCAGCGGCAGCGGATAGCCGGCCTGCGCGCCGATGGCGGTCAGGGTGACCAGGCCCACATACGCGCCGATCATGTAGATCTCGCCATGGGCAAAGTTGATCATGCCGATGATGCCGTAGACCATCGTGTAGCCGATGGCGATCAGGGCATAGATCGCGCCCAGCGTCAGGCCATTGACCAGCTGCTGGGTGAACTGTGGAAGGAATTCGTTCATGCGAGGGACCTTTTGGATCGGAGAGCCCGATGCGGCGCGCTGGCCGCCGTCATGTGGCGGCAAGCCGACATCGAACCGATACCAAAACGCCCCGCTCGCCGGGTCGCGAGCGGGGCGTTTGCCAGGAGTGGCGCCGGATTAGTTGGCGGCGGTCTTCGTGGCGTCCTTGTGCCACGTGTAGACGACGAACTTGAACGACTTCAGGTCGCCACGATCGTCGTACTCGACCTTGCCGATCGGGGTCTGGAAGGCGTTCTTGTGCATGTACGCCGCCACCTTGGCCGGGTCCGTGCTCTTGGCGCCGGCGATGGCGTCGCCAATGATCTTCACGGCGGCGTAGGCAGGCATCTGGAACGGACCGTTGGCGTCACGCTTCTTGTCGGCGAAGGCCTTCACCAGGCCGGCGTTGGCCGGGTCGGCGGAGAAGTCGGCCGGCAGCGTTACCAGCATGCCTTCCGACGACGGACCGGCAATCGCGGTCACGTCCTTGTTGCCCACGCCCTCGGGACCCATGAAGGTCGCCTTCACGCCCTGCTCGCGCGCCTGGCGCAGCAGCAGGCCCATTTCCGGGTGGTAGCCGCCGAAGTAGACGAAGTCCACGCCTTGCGCCTTCAGCTTGGTGATGACGGCGGAGTAGTCGGAATCGCCGGCGTTGATGCCTTCGAAGACCGCCACGGGGATCTTGGCCGCTTCCAGGTCCTTCTTCACCGAACTGGCGATGCCCTGGCCGTACGACTGCTTGTCGTGCAGCACGGCGACCTTCTTGGGCTTGACCTTGCCGATGATGTACTGGGCGGCTGCCGGACCCTGCTGGTCGTCACGGCCGATCGTGCGGAAGACGAACTTGCGCTTCTTCGTCTCGGTCAGCTGCGGCGCGGTGGCCGACGGCGTGACCATCACGATGCCTTCGTTTTCGTAGATGTCCGATGCGGGAATGGTGGAACCCGAGCACACATGACCGATCACGTAGTGGATGCCCTGGCTGACGATCTTGTTGGCCACCGCCACGGCTTGCTTCGGCTCGCAGGCATCGTCCATCAGCACCACTTCCAGCTTGTTGCCGCCGGCGCCGCCCGCTGCATTGATCTGTTCAATGGCGGTCAGGGCGCCCGCCTTGACCATGTCGCCGTATTGGGCGACCGAGCCGCTCATGGGGCCGGCGATGGCGATCTTGACGGTTTCGGCGTTCGCCGAGGTGAAAGCAGTTGCGCCGGCAGTGGCGAGCACGGCGGCCATGGCAGTGGACGTGAGACGGGACAGCGTCATCAGGAGCTCCTCGATTATGTATGGGTCATTCCGGGCAGAGGCGGCATGACCAGCGCAATCGAACAACACCCGCGGGGAGCGTCCGCCGGAGGTGGCGGAGAGAAGACCCGAAGCGGAAGACGGGCCTGCGATAGAGACAAGTGAAGCGTGCGGGGCCCGGCATGTGTCAGCGCCCCGGATACCCGTGACGCCCAAAGTTCGGAAAGACAACGTTGTGATGCGTTCTCTATTGCGCAAGCGCTTCGCCTGCCCCGCTTTCCAAACTCGACGCACCGGAAGGGTGGCCCGGCTGCCGGTCGGAAAAGCAGCCCGCATTATAGAGGGAAGTTGCAACCGGATGGGGCGAAAGTCCCCGTGCTTGCGGAAAAACCGACAACTAATACCGAGAGGTGCAACCCTGTTTCGGCATGAATCACCGCTAAAAGGCACATTCCCAACCGTTGTGCATGACACGTACGATGACGGTTGACCGGCATGACGCAACCTGTTGCAACCCAAAGACAAACGCCCCGGCAAGCCGGGGCGTTCGAATTTGCTGCACTGCAAGGCGGCGAGTGCCGCCCGAGGATCAGCGCTTGGCCATATCCGGCACGTCGCGGGCGGCGTTGCCGTTGAACAGCTGGCGCGGACGACCGATCTTGTATTCCGGATCGGTGATCATCTCTTCCCACTGCGAGATCCAGCCCGGCGTACGTGCCAGGGCGAAGATGCAGGTGAACAGCGAGGTCGGGATGCCCAGCGCGCGCTGCACGATACCCGAGTAGAAGTCCACGTTCGGGTACAGCTTGCGGCTCACGAAGTACTCGTCTTCCAGCGCGATCTTTTCCAGTTCCATGGCCAGCTTGAACAGCGGGTCGTTGTGCAGGCCCAGTTCGTTCAGCACTTCATGGCAGGTTTCGCGCATCAGCTTGGCGCGCGGATCGTAGTTCTTGTACACGCGGTGGCCAAAGCCCATCAGACGCACGCCGGAGTTCTTGTCCTTCACCTGGCGGATGAACTCGTTGATGTGGTCGACGCTGCCGATTTCTTCCAGCATCTTCAGCGCGGCTTCGTTCGCACCGCCGTGGGCCGGACCCCACAGGCAGGCCACGCCGGCGGCGATGGCGGCAAACGGGTTCGTGCCCGACGAACCGGCCAGGCGCACCGTCGAGGTCGAGGCGTTCTGCTCGTGGTCGGCGTGCAGGATAAAGATGCGGTCCAGCGCGCGCTCCAGCACCGGGTTCACGGTGTACGGGGCGCACGGCGTACCGAACATCATGCGCATGAAGTTGCCCGAATAGGACAGGTCGTTCTGCGGATAGATGTACGGCTGGCCGATGTTGTACTTGTACGCCATGGCGACCAGGGTCGGCATCTTGGCGATCAGGCGGATGGCCGAGATCTCGCGCTGGTGCGGATCGTCGATGTCCATGGCGTCGTGGTAGAACGCGCTCATGGCACCCACCAGGCCCGTCAGCACGGCCATCGGGTGGGCATCGCGGCGGAAGCCACGCAGGAAGAATTGCAGCTGCTCGTGAACCATCGTGTGGTTCATCACGCTGTTTACGAATTCTTCCTTCTGCTTGGCGTTGGGCAGCTCACCCTTCAGCAGCAGGTAACAGGTTTCGAGGTGATCACACTTCTGTGCCAGTTGCTCGATCGGGTAGCCGCGATACAGCAGTTCGCCCTTGTCACCATCGATGTAGGTGATCTTCGAGTTGCACGAAGCTGTCGACATGAACCCCGGGTCATAGGTGAACTTGCCGGTTTGTCCGTACAGCTTGCGAATGTCGATCACGTCCGGGCCAACAGTGCCCTTGTAGATCGGCAGCTCAACGCTGGGGGAACCATCGGAAAACGATAGCGTGGCTTTCACATCGGACGGCGTCATGTCGGTTCCTTCAAATACTGTGAATAATAGTGTTGACCAAACTCAGACCGAACGCAGCAGGCCAAGGACCCGCTGCATCGGGGGCGTGTCGAGCTCACCGTCCAGCTCCTTGCGGGCAAGCAGCAGGTCCATCAACTCGTTGTCGCTCAGCTCGAACAGCTCGCCAAGCGATGCCACATCCTGATCGGACAGGCTCTCCTCGTAACGGTTGAAGAAACGTTCGACGATGATGTCGTTCTCCAGGAGGCCGCGGCGGGCACGCCAGCGAAGACGGGCGCGCTTGTGCGGATCGGCCTGATGGGAGAAAGTGGTGGAAAGACTCATGGTCAGCCTTCTTGCGATCGGCGCGTCCCCGGATATACCTCACCGGGCTGACGCGCCGCTTACATCGACTACATCAACTGCAAACTACGGCACTGCGCTGGCTCTGCGTGGTGGCAGAAGGCAGTTTATACCGCGCCCTTATACCGCGCGGCGGACCATCAGTTCCTTGATCTTGCCGATGGCCTTGGTCGGGTTGAGACCCTTCGGGCACACGTCGACGCAGTTCATGATGCTGTGGCAACGGAACAGGCGGTACGGGTCGTTCAGGTTGTCCAGACGCTCGTTGGTAGCCTGGTCGCGGCTGTCCGCGATGAAGCGGTAAGCCTGCAGCAGACCGGCCGGGCCGACGAACTTGTCCGGGTTCCACCAGAACGACGGGCACGACGTGGAGCAGCTGGCGCACAGGATGCACTCGTACAGGCCATCCAACTCGTCGCGCTCCTGCGGCGATTGCAGACGCTCCTTCTCGGGCGGCGGCTCGTCGTTGATCAGGAACGGCTTGATCGAGTTGTACTGCTTGAAGAACTGCGTCATGTCGACGATCAGGTCGCGCACGACGGGCAGGCCGGGCAGCGGACGCAGCACGATGCGGTCCGGCAGCTCGCGCATGTTCGTCAGGCAGGCCAGGCCATTCTTGCCGTTGATGTTCATCGCGTCCGAGCCGCACACGCCTTCACGGCACGAGCGACGGAACGAGATGGTTTCATCCAGCTTCTTCAGCTTGACCAGTGCGTCCAGCAGCATGCGCTCGTGACCGTCGAGTTCCACCTCGTAGGTCTGCATGCGGGGTGCGGCGTCCTTGTCCGGATCGTAGCGGTAGACTTCGAAAATACGCTTCATTTCTGTGGGTCCTGTTTTCTCTACGATGCGGTGCTCAGAAGGTACGGGCCTTCGGGGGAACGGATTCCACCGTCAGGGGCTCCATCTTCACCGGCTTGTAGTCGAGGCGGTTGCCTTCGCTGTAGAACAGCGTGTGCTTGAGCCAGTTCTGGTCGTCGCGGTTCGGGAAATCGCTGTGCGCGTGGGCGCCGCGCGATTCCTTGCGGGCCGCGGCCGAGATCATCGTCGCCTTGGCCACTTCCACCAGGTTGGCCACTTCGAGGGCTTCCACCAGCGCGGTGTTGAAGACCTTCGACTTGTCCTTCAGGTGGATATTGTTGGCGCGCTCCGCCACTTCCAGAATGCGCTCGACACCCTCGTCCATCAGCTTCTGCGTCCGGAACACGCCGGCATGCGACTGCATGTTGCGGCGGATGTCGTTGGCCACGTCCTGCGTGTACTCGCCCGAGGACGTCGCCTGCAGCTTGGCCAGGCGCGACATGGCGCGGTCGGCGGCATCGGCCGGCAGCGGCTTGTGCTCCTTCTGCTTCGAGGCGTTGGCGATGATGTGGTTGCCGGCCGCACGACCGAACACCACCAGATCCAGCAGCGAGTTCGTGCCCAGGCGGTTGGCGCCGTGCACCGACACGCACGAGCATTCGCCGATCGCGTAGAAACCGTTGACGACCTCGTTGGGGTTGCCGTTCTTCGGCACCACCACCTGCCCGTGGAAGTTCGTCGGAATGCCGCCCATCTGGTAGTGGATGGTCGGGACGACGGGGATCGGTTCCTTGATCGCGTCGACGTTGGCGAACTTCATGCCAATCTCGCGGATCGACGGCAGGCGCTTCATGATGGTCTCGGCACCGACGTGGGTCAGGTCGAGCAGCACGTAGTCGCCGTTCGGGCCGCAGCCACGGCCTTCCTTGATTTCCTGGTCCATCGAGCGCGAGACGAAGTCACGCGGCGCCAGATCCTTCAGCGTCGGCGCATAGCGCTCCATGAAGCGTTCGCCATCCTTGTTACGCAGGATGCCGCCCTCGCCGCGCACGCCTTCCGTGATCAGCACGCCCGCGCCGGCCACGCCGGTCGGGTGGAACTGCCAGAATTCCATGTCTTCCAGCGGCACGCCGGCACGCGCCGCCATGCCCAGGCCATCACCGGTGTTGATGAAGGCGTTGGTGGAAGCCGCGTAGATCCGGCCGGCACCGCCGGTCGCGAACAGCGTGGTCTTGGCTTCGAGGATATAGACTTCGCCGGTTTCCATTTCCAGCGCGGTCACGCCCAGGACGTCGCCGTCCTCGTCGCGGATCAGGTCCAGCGCCATCCACTCGACGAAGAAGTGGGTCTTGGCGCGGACGTTGCGCTGATACAGCGTGTGCAGCAGCGCGTGACCGGTACGGTCGGCCGCGGCGCAGGCACGCTGCACGGGCTTCTCGCCGTAGTTGGCGGTGTGGCCGCCGAACGGACGCTGGTAGATCGTGCCATCGGCGTTACGGTCGAACGGCATGCCGAAGTGCTCGAGCTCGTACACGACATTCGGCGCTTCACGGCACATGAACTCGATGGCGTCCTGGTCGCCCAGCCAGTCGGAGCCCTTGATCGTGTCGTAGAAGTGATAGTGCCAGTTGTCCTCGCTCATGTTGCCGAGCGAGGCACCGATGCCGCCCTGCGCCGCGACGGTGTGCGAGCGGGTCGGGAAAACCTTCGACAGCACGGCCACGTTCAGGCCGGCTTCTGCGAGCTGGAGGGATGCGCGCATCCCGGCGCCGCCCGCCCCGACGATGACCACGTCGAACCGACGACGCGGCAATCCAGTCTTGACTGCGACCATTTATTACACCCTCCAGAGAATCTGAGCAGCGTAGCCCGCGCAACCGACGAGCCACAGAATCGTAAGAACTTGGAGCACGAGGCGCACGGCCATCGGCTTCACATAGTCCATCCAGATGTCGCGTACGCCGATCCAGGCGTGGAACAGCAGCGAGAGGATGGTGAGGAACGTCAGGATCTTCATCCACTGATTGGCGAAGAGACCCGACCAGCCTTCGTACGAAGGATTGCCGAAGGCGAGATACACCGCGGCGAGCACCACGGTGAAGATCACCATGATGACGGCGGTGACGCGTTGCGCGAGCCAGTCTTTCAGACCGTAGTGCGCGCCAACGACGAGACGCTTGGGACCGATATTGTTGTTTGCCACTTGATTCTCCTCAGAACAGGCCGAAAAGCTTCAGCCCGAAAATCAGGGTAAGCAGCAGGCTGACGATCAGCACGGATACGGCAGACTTGGCGGACGCGGGCTTGGAAACGCCAACGTGCACATCGAGCAGCAGAAAACGGATGCCGGCGCAGAAGTGATGCAGATAACCCCAGATCAGCGCCAGGATCACCAGCTTGACGAAGCCGTTGGACAGCAGGGCCGAGAACTTTGCGAAACTCAGTTCGGAGGTGACGCTCTGCTCAAACAGGTACAGAACGAAAGGAAGGAGGAGAAACATCATTGCACCGCTGACACGATGCAGGATGGATACCTTGCCGGCCCAGGGCAACCGGTAGCGCGAGATTTGCGCGATACCGATGTTCCGGAACTCCGGCCTGGCTTGTTTGACGGCTTCAGCCATGCGAGACCCCATTTGCGGTAAGAAAAAAACTGCAAAAGAACGAAACTGCCATTGCCCCGGATTGCATACATGCGCCACAGCAGGTACCGTGGACGCACTGGTTTGGATCCTGCGCGTGGGTGTCGCTGGATGCAAATGGATGCACTGGAGCAAATCCCGATGATTTTAGCGCCTTTGTTGCGCAGCGCACCAATAATTTTCAGCTATCGCGCACCAATCCGGCGTGCCCGACAATCGCACGCAACAATTCGCGCACGATAGCCGGACGGGGCATTTCCGGCGATTGCACTCGCCATCCGCAATGGTAGGCACAAGCGTGGCCACATGCCGCAACAATCGGCACGCCGCCCTGCCCGTCCATCGCTTCCGGTCATCAACTCAGGTCGTTCTGATAATAGTGCCGCGCAGTGACATACAGTCCGCGGCGAACCTCCACCGGACGATCGCCATAGGTGAACGACACACGTTCCACCGACAGCAGCGGCGAGCCCGGCTCCACGGACAGCAACTCCGCAGCCGTATTATCGGCACCGACGGCCCGGATCTTTTCCGTGGCGCGGATCATCCGCGTCCCGAACTCGGCTTCGAAGAGCGCGTACATCGGGCCCTTCCACTCGTTGAGCTTCTCGGCCGTCAGGCCCTTGAAGTTCGCGCCCAGCAGCCAGATTTCATCCAGCACCGTGGCTTCATTCGAAAAAGTCAGTACGCGGCGGATCTGCACCACGCTGTCGCCCGTGCGGATATCCAGCAACCGGGCAATCTCGGCCGGCGCGCGCAGCCGCTTGCACTCCAGCACGCGACTGGCGCCGTAATGGGGTTCGCCCTCGTCCGGCACCAGCCGCAGAAAGCGGAACTTGACCACATCCTCGTAGTGCGTCGTGACGAAGGTGCCCTTGCCCTGCCGGCGCGCCACCAGGTTGTCAGCGGCCAGTTCGTCGATGGCCTTCCGCACCGTGCCCTGGCTGACCTTGTAGCGGGCGGCCAGGTCCATCTCGCTGGGGATCATGTCGCCCGGCTTCCATTCGCCGGACTGCAGGCTCTGCGTGATCAGGGCCTTGATCTGCTGGTACAGGGGGCTGAAGGTCGGCGACGGATTGGCGCCGGCTGGCACGCCCTGCGCGGCAGGCAGGGACGACGGGGAATTCGCGGACGGCTGCGCCCCGGCACCGCTCGGGGCAGTGCCAGATTCCGGCGCGCCAGGGTTGGTCGCGGCGGACAAGGGCGTAGGCAGGGATGACATAGGCCGGATTTCACCACAAAAGCGAGAATCGCGTCCAGCGCGCTATGAAATGTCTTATGTCTTATATAAGACATATGAATTGACATCAATCAGGGGCCGCCCTACACTCGCGCAGTCCGCGGAGCCGCCGCTGGCCGACTTCCGCCCAGGGAGCTCAAAACCCTGCTCGCGAATCCGTCCGGATGCGGCACACCACGCAGCAGTAGTAGACTTACGCCTTGTCGCCCTCGACGCATGCAAATGGCTCGCGCGCACCTTGTCGCCGGCCACGGGCAATGCCGCGGGCTCCCGGCGGATGCCCGCCTGCCCCGTGGCGACACGCGACCAGCACCCGGTGACGCGCCGCCCCCTTTCCGCGGCCGCCGCCGACCGGTTTCCCCCTCTTTTCGTTTGGAGAATTACTCATGGCTAAAGCCCCAATGCGCGTCGCAGTCACCGGCGCCGCTGGCCAGATCGGCTATTCCCTGCTGTTCCGCATCGCCAACGGCGACATGCTCGGCAAAGATCAGCCGGTCATCCTCCAACTGCTCGACCTCCCGCAAGCCCAGGCCGCCGTCAAGGGCGTGGTGATGGAACTGGAAGACTGCGCGTTCCCGCTGCTGGCTGGCGTGGTCATCACCGACGACCCCAAGGTCGCCTTCAAGGACGTCGACGTGGCCCTGCTGGTGGGTGCCCGTCCGCGTAGCAAGGGCATGGAACGCAAGGACCTGCTCGAAGCCAACGCCCAGATCTTCACTGTGCAGGGCAAGGCACTGGACGAAGTGGCCAGCCGCAATGTGAAGGTGCTGGTGGTGGGCAACCCGGCCAACACCAATGCCTACATCGCCATGAAGTCGGCCCCGAGCCTGCCGCGCGAGAACTTCACCGCGATGCTGCGCCTGGACCACAACCGTGCCCTGTCGCAAGTCGCCGCCAAGACCGGCAAGCCGGTGTCGTCGATCGAAAAGCTGTTCGTGTGGGGCAACCACAGCCCGACCATGTACGCCGACTACCGCTACGCCACCGTCGACGGCAAGAACGTCAAGGACATCATCAACGACCAGGTCTGGAACAACGACGTGTTCCAGCCGACCGTCGGCAAGCGCGGCGCCGCCATCATCGAGGCGCGCGGCCTGTCGTCGGCTGCCTCGGCCGCTAATGCCGCCATCGACCACGTGCACGACTGGGTGCTGGGTACGAACGGCAAGGTTGTCACGATGGGCATCCCGTCGAACGGTGAATACGGCATTCCGAAGGATGTGATGTTCGGCTTCCCGGTGACCACCGCCAACGGCAAGTACGAAATCGTGAAGGGCCTGGAAATCGACGCCTACAGCCAGGAAAAGATCAACATCACGCTCAAGGAACTGGAAGAAGAGCGTGCCGGCGTGCAACACCTGCTGGGCTGATCTCCGGAGCTTCCCGCTCATGAAAAACCGGGGTCCCGCATCGATTCGAAGATCGGCGCGGACCCCGGTTTTTTCTTGGGCGTCGACTTTGTCTTCTCATTAACCCCTGTTCTCATACGTATTCAACGTGCATCCATCCGAGGTCTTGTTCCAGGGCGAAGCCATTCCGGTCCAGTTGCCAGTGTGTGACCACTATGCCGGCAGCGAAAAGCTCATGCGCAAGTCGCTTGCCTTGCAGCAAGAGCTTGGACCCGTGTTCGACATCACGTTCGACTGCGAGGACGGCGCAGCCGTGGGCCTGGAGCGCGAGCACGCGATGCTTTGCGCACAGCTCATCAATAGCGCGGACAACGCGCACAACCGCGTGGGCGTGCGCATCCACGATCCCGCCCACCCAAGCTGGCGTGAAGACATCGACATCCTGGTGGCCGCGGCCGGTGCGCGGCTGGCCTATGTGGTCGTGCCCAAGGTGACCGATGTGGTCGAGGTGGCCCGTATCACCGACCACGTGAACCACGTGGCCAAGTCGGCCGGCATTGCGCGGCACATCCCGATTCACGTGCTGATTGAGACACACGCAGCACTCGAGCAGGCCTTCGACATTGCCGCGCTGGTTCAGGTGGAATGCCTGAGCTTTGGTCTGATGGACTTTGTTTCCGCCCACCACGGCGCCATCCCGGGCAACGCCATGCGCTCGCCCGGCCAGTTCGAGCACCCGCTGATCCGCCGCGCGATGCTGGAAATCTCCGCCGCCTGCCACCGGCACGGCAAGGTGCCCTCGCACAACGTCAGCACGGACGTGCAGAACCCCCAGCAAGCCGGCGACGATGCCCAGCGCGCCCGCGCCGAATTTGGCTACTTGCGCAAGTGGAGTATCCATCCGGGCCAGATTGCGCCGATCGTGGCGGCGTTCCGCCCGAGCGACGGCGAGATTGGCGCCGCCAGCCAGATCCTGCTGGCAGCCCATGAGAACAACTGGGCGCCGATCCGCCATGATGGCCAGTTGCACGACCGCGCCAGCTATCGCTACTACTGGTCTTTGCTGCAGCGCGCCCACGCCACGGGCAAGAGCCTGCCCGGCCCGGTGGCAGACCTGTTTTTTGACTGAGGCGGGACCGACGCGCAGGTGACGTGGCCGCGCGCGGAAGCTGCCCTTTCCGGGCTCCATGTGCCCCATGGCAAACGATCCGCGTCCGATTATGTAACCAATGAATGATGGACTTCGCCCGGTCAGACAAATCGTAGAGAATAGCGGCGGAAAGTTGCCGGAGCGCCCCCCGGTGCCCCGCCCGGACCATTATTAGAACGAGCTTTTTTTGACTACTTTGAAATCCGGAAGGAAACCCATAATGAAACAGATCGTGCTTGCCACCCTGCTTGGCGCCCTCACCCTGACCGCTGCCAGCACCGCCATGGCGCAGGAACCCGCCAAGAAGCCGGCAGCCACCAAGAAGGCGCCTGCCAAGAAGTCCGCCAAGGCCGCCCCCGCGGAAGCCGCTGTCACGCCGTCGGGCGAGAAGTGGCAATGCGAACTGGGCAACGCCCTCTATATCAGCGGCAACATGCAGCGCGACGAGGTGCTCACCGTGCATTGGCAGGGCAAGGATTACCGCCTGCCGCGCCAGAGCACCGTCACCGGAGCCGATCGCTACTTCGATGCCCGGTCCGGCCTGGATCTGGTCGTGATCCCGAGCAAGGCGATGCTGTTCAACAAGAACCTGGGTCAGCGCCTGGCTGACGAATGCCAGAACGCCGACATGCAGGCCGGTGGCTCCGCGCCGACGCAAGCCGGCGCCCTGCGCGCCCCGGCGACCACGCCGCTGCTGATGGCCCCGGCGGCTCCGCAACAGGCCGCCGACGCCCAACAGCCGGCTGCCCAGGCCGCGCCGAAGCAGTAAAGTCATACCTTGCCGTACCCCGCGTGGCGGACCACCCGCCACGCGGTCGCTCTGAGTTTGTTGCAACGGTGCGCGTCCGGGCTCCGGCCGCGCCGCGTACAGGCGGCGGAACCCTTACGTGCACCGGGGTCTGAAGAAGAAGAAAGTCCAGAAGTCGAGTCCCGCGTCATCCTTCGATTGGAGTCAGGCAATGCCCCACAATCTCAATAACACACTGAAAGAATTCAAGATCGGCTCCGGCGGCCGCGGCCAGTACTATTCCCTGCCCCAGCTGGGCAAAGCGCTGGGCGTGAAGATCGAGCGTCTGCCGATGTCGATCCGCCTGGTGCTGGAATCGGTCCTGCGCAATTGCGATGGCAAGAAGGTGACCGAGGAACACGTCCGGCAACTGGCCAACTGGAAGCCCAACGCGGACCGCGTTGACGAAATCCCCTTCGTGGTCGCACGCGTGGTGCTGCAGGACTTCACGGGCGTGCCGCTGCTGGCCGACCTGGCCGCCATGCGCAACGTGGCCGAGAAGATGGGCAAGAACCCCAAGAAGATCGAGCCGCTGGTGCCGGTGGACCTGGTGGTCGACCACTCGGTGCAGATCGACCACTTCCGCGAGAAGAAGGCGCTGGACCTGAACATGCAACTGGAATTCCAGCGCAACAACGAGCGCTACCAGTTCATGAAGTGGGGCATGCAAGCCTTCGATACGTTCGGCGTGGTGCAGCCCGGCTTCGGCATCGTCCACCAGGTGAACCTGGAATACCTGGCCCGCGGCGTGCACAAGAAGGAAGGCGTGTACTACCCGGACACCCTGGTCGGCACGGATTCGCACACGACCATGATCAACGGCATCGGCGTGGTGGGCTGGGGTGTCGGCGGCATCGAGGCCGAGGCCGGCATGCTCGGCCAGCCGGTCTATTTCCTGACGCCTGACGTCGTCGGCGTGGAACTGAAGGGCCGCCTGCGCGAAGGCGTGACCGCCACCGACCTGGTGCTGACCATCACCGAAATGCTGCGCCGCGAGAAAGTCGTCGGCAAGTTCGTCGAGTTCTTCGGCGAAGGCACGGCCAGCCTGACTACCCCGGATCGCGCCACCATCGGCAACATGGCCCCTGAATATGGCGCCACGATGGGCTTCTTCCCGGTCGACGAAAAAACCATCGACTACTTCAAGGGCACGGGCCGCACCGAAGAGGAAATCGCCGCATTCGAAGGCTACTTCCGCGCGCAGGGCATGTTCGGCGTGCCGCGCGCCGGTGACATCGACTACAGCACCACGCTGTCGCTGGACCTGGGCACCGTGGCCCCGTCGCTGGCCGGCCCGAAGCGCCCGCAGGACCGCATCGAGATCGGCAACGTCAAGAGCACGTTCGCATCGCTGTTCACCAAGCCGGTGGCCGAGAACGGCTTCAACAAGGACGCCGCCGAGCTGGACCGCGAGTACACCACGTCCGACGGCGTGAAGGTGAAGAGCGGCGACGTACTGATCGCCGCCATCACCTCGTGCACGAATACGTCCAACCCGAGCGTGCTACTGGCGGCCGGCCTGCTGGCCAAGAAGGCGGTAGAAGCCGGCCTGACCGTTGCGCCGCACATCAAGACCTCGCTGGCCCCGGGCAGCCGCGTGGTGACCGAGTACCTGACCGCCACGGGCCTGCTACCGTACCTGGACAAGCTCGGCTTCGGCGTGACCGCGTATGGCTGCACGACCTGCATCGGCAACGCCGGCGACCTGACCCCGGCGCTGAACGAAGCCATCGTCCAGAACGATCTGGTGGCTGCCGCCGTGCTGTCGGGCAACCGCAACTTCGAAGCACGCATCCACCCGAACATCCGCGCCAACTTCCTGGCATCGCCGCCGCTGGTGGTGGCCTACGCCATCGCCGGCAATGTCACACGCGACCTGATGACCGAGCCGGTCGGCAAGGGCCGCGGCGGCAAGGACATCTGGCTGGGCGATATCTGGCCGACTTCGGAAGAGATCCAGTCGCTGCTGAAGTACGCGCTGGACGCCAAGACGTTCAAGGGCAACTACGAGCAGGTGAAGAAGCCGAGCAAGCTGTGGGCCGCCATCAAGGGCACCAAGGGCCAGGTCTACGACTGGCCGACGTCCACCTACATCGCCGAGCCGCCGTTCTTCCAGGACTTCACGCTGCAGCCGGGCGAAGCCAGCGCCAGCGTGCGCGGCGCGCGTGCCCTGGGCGTGTTTGGCGATTCCGTGACCACCGACCACATCTCCCCGGCCGGCTCCATCAAGGACACGTCGCCGGCAGGCAAGTACCTGCTGTCTCACGGCGTGCTGAAGGCCGACTTCAACAGCTACGGCTCGCGCCGCGGCAACCATGAGGTAATGATGCGCGGCACGTTTGCCAACGTGCGCATCAAGAACCTGATGATCCCGCTGAAGGCCGACGGCTCGCGTGTGGAAGGCGGCATTACGCTGCACCAGCCGACCGGCGACGAGATGTCGATCTACGACGCCGCCATGAAGTACGTCGCCGAGGGCACGCCCACGGTGGTATTTGGCGGCGAAGAGTACGGCACGGGATCGTCGCGCGACTGGGCGGCCAAGGGCACGCAACTGCTCGGCGTGAAGGCCGTGATCGCGCGCAGCTTCGAACGGATTCACCGCTCCAACCTGGTGGGCATGGGCGTGCTGCCGCTGCAGTTCAAGGGCAGTGACAGCGTGCAGTCGCTCGGCATCATCGGCAACGAAACGTTCGACGTGGAAGGCATCGAGGGCGAACTGAAGCCGCAACAGGATGTGGTGCTGGTGATCCATCGTGCCAATGGCGACACGCAGCGCGTGCCGGTCCTGCTGCGCATCGACACGCCGATCGAAGTCGACTACTACAACCACGGCGGCATCCTGCCGTTTGTTTTGCGCCAGTTGCTGGCAGCGTAGTCAGCACGTGATCGGTGCCCGCCCCCACGGGGGCGCGGCCCGCGCGGCAAGCCAACGGCGCACCACCCGGTGCGCCGTTTTCCTTTCCAGCTTCCGGGTAATCCCCACCCCCTCGCGTAAGTTCCACGCAAGCCTGCGCTGCCAGACTGGCCTTCACACCGCCGGCCGTCATGTACTTACTGGCGTTCACCCCGGCGCTCAACCCTTGAGGCGCAGCAGAATTTCAAGCGCCCGCCCTGACTGGAGACATCCATGGTTAAGATTCTCATCGCTTTCATCGTCGTGGCCGGCGCCTGCCTGTACCTGCTGACCAAGGGCGGTGGCGACGTTTCCATGGGCGGAGAACAGCACGGCACCGAAACCCACGCCCCCGCCGCACAGAAGTAAGCGTGCGACCCTAGGCACGCATTCGGGCACCGCCCGGCCACGATCGGTCGTGGCCATCGCGACGTGCCCTGCACCGGGCCGCTGTGTTTGTCAACGCAGCGAGTAGAATACCGTTTTACGAAAAACGGACGGTCTCTACATATGGCAGGTTTTCGCCCCAAGTCTTCCCCCCGACTCTCGCCCGATGCCGAGCGACTGGTGGCCGACGCGCTCGCCCTGGACGCCTCGGGCAGTCGCATGGAGGACGGGTATTGGGAGCGGCGGCTGTCGCAACGGCTTGGCCGTCTCCTGAAGAACGGCAGCCAGACCGCACTGGACGCCGCACTGGAACATTTGTTCAAGCACAACGCCGATGCGTCCGACGTGCTGGCCGAGCAGGCCGAGACGCTCGCCGAATCGGCCACGCTCGAGATCGATGGCGTATTGCACGATGCCCTGCTGATTGCCGCGCCGATCCTGGCCCACACCCGCTACGCGATTCCCTCCGGCGCGCTAAAGCCCGAACTGGCGCAGACCCTGGCCGTGCACCTGCAGGCGCACGTACTGGCCACCAGCACCAAGGTTGCACTGTCCCCTTATCTGTACAGCATCGACCAGCTCCCGCGCACCCACAGCGACACCTTCGCCCTGACGCACAAGCTGGCGTCGGCCGCACTTGCCGGCACCGTGCCCAAGGTTGACCTGAAAGACCTGCCCGAGACGGCGCCCATCCTGGCCGATCCGCGCTATCTGCTGGCCGTGGTGGTGGCACCGCACGAAGGCGCACTGTTCCGCTGGCAGGAGGATGCCAAGGAGCATCACGCCGAACGCACGGTCTGCCTGGAGCAATGGCGCAATCAGGTGCAGCCGTCGGTGGCCGTGCTTCTGCCCGGCTGCGAGTTTGAACTGCTGCTGCCGGACGCCTTCTTCCTGTCGTGCCGCGAATCGGACAAGAGCATCCGCCCGCTGACCGTGCGCGCCGCCGTCAACTACCTGTGCGGCACGCTGGACGTCCCAGCGGGCCAACTGGCTGCGGTGGTGGCATCGTTTGGCGAGGAAGTCGTCGAGGAATACCGCGTCGGCTTCACCATGCGCGGCGAGAAGGATGTGATCTACGGCATCGTCTGGCCCGTCTATGGCCGCGAGGCCGGCGAGGTGGACGCCGAGGAGAAAGGCAACCCGCTCGAGCAGATCTGCGAGGAACTGCGTAACGCCGGCGTGGAGGAAATTTTCCGCCATGCCGCGCTGTTCGACCCCGAGTACTGCGAGGACTGCGGCACGCCGCTCTACGCAGACCGCTCGGGCGAGATCGTGCACGCCGAACTACCCGAGGACGCGCCGACCCAGCAACCGCTGTTCCACTGAACCAAAAGCCCGCGAAAGCGGGCTTTTTTACGTGAGCGGGATCAAGAGGTCACGTTCTCTCGCTGACGCATCGCCACAGCGCCTGCCCCGATGCGCCGTACTTGCGCTCGAACGGTGTCATCGGCGTCTCGGGCTGCCAGGCCTCGGTCGTTGTCGGGCGGCCCACCATCGTCAGCGCCGCGGCGAACTCGTCGATGTAGATCTTCCAGTTGCTGCGGCATTCCAGATAGTCGCCGCAGGCCGCCAGCGCCGGAAACACCGCGTGGCCCTGCCACCGCCGGCCAAGGTGGCCGATCTTGGGCCAGGGGTTCGGATACAGCACATAGTGCCGCGCCACCGGCACCTTTGCCTCCTGCATCAGGCGCCAGACGTCAACCAGATCTGCGCGGGCCCAGTGGAAGTTGGCAGGCATCGCCGCCTCCCACCAGTCCTTGCCAGCGGTCAGCCGCTTCTCGGACTGATCCACCCCGATCACGTAGTGATCCGGGAAGCGCGTCGCCAACCGTAGCGTGCTCTCCCCCACGCCGCAGCCGGCGTCGAGGATCAGCGGCGCCCCGCCGGCCTGCTGCCAGGCGTCGATGGCCATATCGAACGCGCGCTGGCTTGGCGCGCCCACGGGCTTGCGGAACGGCTCGGCCAGATGGCGCGCCACGCGGGCGGCCAGATGCTCATGGATATCGGACTGCGCCGACGTTATCGTGCGGGAATTGGCAAACATGGGCGCGATTTTACCGGCCTCGCCGCCAGGGGGCTGCGCCGCATTGCGCAACGATGTACATTTGCCGGCACAATGCGAGCGAACGCGAGTGCAAGCGAGCGTATGCAAGCCACTGCAAGCCCCTGACACCGCCTGACCCTGAACGAGGAGCCCACCGATGAAAGCCAGCGATCGATCCGCCGCCGTCCGCCGCACGCTGCTGCAGGCCACCTTGTCCGCCGTGCTTGGCGCAGCCACGTTCACGCTGCTGCCGGCGGGCGTGGCGCATGCCGAGGACCTGCGCATCGGCCTGGCCGCCGACGTCACGTCGATGGACCCGCAATGGAACAACTCGGGCCCGAACAACGCCATCGCGCTGCACATCTTCGAGTCGCTCGTGTTCATGGACAAGAACGCGCGCTACATCCCCGGACTGGCCCTGTCGTGGAAGCCCGTCAACGCCATCACGTGGGAAATCAAGTTGCGTCCGAACGTCAAATGGCACGACAGCGCACCGTTCACGAGCGAGGACGTCAAGGCGTCGCTGGAGCGACCGGAGAAGCTGACCAACAGCCCGGGCTCGTTCACAAGCTACACCAAGCCGATCGCGCGCATCGACACGCCCGATCCGCTGACCGTCCGCCTGACCATGAGCGTGCCCAATTACGCCAACCTGGCCAACGACCTGAACAGCGTGCCGATCATGCCGAAAAAGGTCGCCGCCAACCTGACCCAGGCGGACTTCGATTCCGGCAAGGCTATGATCGGCACGGGCCCGTTCAAGTTCGTGCGCTTTGCGCGCGGGCAGGAAATCGTGATGGCGAAGAATCCCGACTACTGGGGCCCCAAGGCGGAATGGGACCATGCGACCTTCCGCATCCTGACGGACAACGGCGCCCGCAGTGCCGCACTGCTGGCCGGCGACGTCGACGTGATCGAAAGCGTGCCGTCCGCCGACGTGGCGAAGCTCAGGCAGAATCCGAAATTCAAGATCGAACAGGCGGTCTCCTGGCGCACGATCTTCTGGCAGATGGACCAGTCGCGCGATAACCCGCCATACGTGACCGACAAGGCCGGCAAGCCGCTCGGCAAGAACCCGTTCAAGGACGCCCGCGTGCGCGACGCGATCAGCAAGGCCCTGAATCGTGATGCCATCGTCAGCCGGATCATGGAGGGTCTGGCGGTGCCGGCGTCGTCGATCGTGTCGCCGCAGATCTTTGGCCATCCGGGCACCAAGCCCGACGCGTACGACCCCGACGGCGCCAAAAAGCTGCTCGCCGCCGCCGGCTACCCGGACGGCTTCGGCCTGACGCTGCACGCGACCAACAACCGTTACCTGAACGATGCCCAGGTAGCACAGGCCACGGCCAGCATGCTGACGCGCATCGGCATCCAGACCAAGGTGGAAACGCTGCCGGTGGCCGCGTACTTCACGCGCGCGCGGCAAGGCGATTTCTCGTTCGAGATGCTGGGCTGGGGTTCGGCCGCGGCCGATGTGGCGCTGCGCTCGATCACAGGCACGCCGAATCCGAAAACCGGCTATGGCACCTGGAACTGGGGCAAGTACAGCAATCCGCAACTGGACCAGTTGATCGAGAAGTCGCTGACCACGGTGACGAGCGACAAGGCCCGGGAGGAGAATGCCCGCGCGGCGGCAAAGTTCGCGCTGGCGGATCACGCAATCATCCCGTCGCACAGCCAGCTGGCCATGTGGGCGATGCGCAAGGGGCTGAAGTATGAGGCGCGGACGGATGAGTGGTCGCTGGCGCAGTTCTTCCACAAGGAGTAAGGGAACAAGCGGCACGATCGAAATAAACAAGGGGGCAGTGAACTGACCCCGTAAAGTTGGACGGGTAAGTTATGCGGCCAAGGGCTGAGTCCTGTATTGCACAGGGCTCAGCCCATTTAGCTTTAGCTTGATGCGGTCGTGATTGTAATACCGGATGTATTCGGCAATGCTGCGTCGCAGTTGGTC
>NZ_JBFTSP010000011.1:0-149879 GCF_056400065.1 Cupriavidus sp. 01L415
TGGTTCAATCACCACCGGCTGATGGAACCCCTTGGCTATATCCCGCCCGCCGAAGCTGAGGCAAACTACTATCAGCAGCTTCAAATGCCTGCCGCTGAAACGCTATTAACTTAAACCAACCAGCCTCCACGGTACCCGGGGCGGTTCAGACAGAACCAGACTGGAGTCACACTCAATCTTCGACATAAGTTCTGACGGCGCCTCGCCGCTCGCAAGCCCGATAGGTTACTTGAGCAGCCGCTGACTTAGGCTGACCACGACACCGAGTCCACCAATGACAGCAATCACAGAAAAGTGGTCAAGGTTTGCGAGAAGGTTTGCCTGTTGAGCCAAGGACTGCGCGACCAGCGCAACGGCGACCCTGCCTGCGTCCGCTTGCCCGAGTACGGTCGACACCTGGCTTGCCAGGTGGTCGACAGCATGGAGATAAATGGGGTTTCCGGGATGGATATTTTTGGCCAGCGCGTCATAGTGCACTGTCGACCGCCATTGCTGTCCGATTGTCGCCAAACTAATTCCCAGCGCCAAACCGACCTGCGCCAGCATATTTTTAGCTTGCTGTGCATGGGAAAACACCGCTTCGTCGTACTGGACATCCCTGAATGTCTGGATTGCTGCGTTGGCCATGACAAACATCATGAACACGCCGTTCAGAAGCAATGCCGGCAGGATATCCAGCCACAGGTTGGCTGTAGGCGTGAGCCCGGACAGAAGCCAGCCGAATGCGGCCAGCGCCACGAAACCCATCACAAAGAATTTTCGAGGACTCGGATACTTTGGCAAGAGTCGCGCCAGGACGAACCAACTGACGAGCGCCGATGCCAATCCCATTGCCTGAAACCGCCCAACCGTTTGCCATGGATACCCGAGCGTCCGCTGCAAGAGAGCGGGAAGCACATAGTTATCCGCACCAAGAATGACGTAGCAGCAGGAGAAAAGCAGAACGCCTCCGACATAGCGTGGATTGAGTAGCGCCCTAACTCTAATCAAAGGGTTCTCGCGTCGATGCTCAGCGCTGACATAGTAAATGAGAGCAACTATTGCAACTGAAGCGGTCAAAACAAGGGGGATGCCATCGCTGTAGAAATCGTAGTAAGTCCGTTGGAGCGAATAAAGCAGAAGAAATGCGCCGCTTGCCAGCAACATTAGTAACACGGGATGCGACTGGGACTTATCACTTGCACTTGGCGACGGCGACTCACCGTCAAAAACCGCTGTTACCAGTACAAACACTACCGCGGAGGCGCCGATCACGATCCAGAATATCGAACTCCAGTTGTCGTTCGCCACCGAAACCGATGCCAACCACGGTGCGGCCGCGGTACCAGCGGCGAGCGCTACAGCGAATGCTTTGATCCCGTTGAATCTTTGTGGCCCCGGATGAATATGATTGACCATGATGCGCGCCGAGGTCATGAACGACGCCCCACCTAACGCCATCACTAGACGACCAAGAAGGAATTCACCATAAGCTTGACTTGATCCGCAAATGACCGCACCGATCATGAAGATGCTCAGCGAGTACTGCAGAAACCGACGCCATCCTAGGCGCTCAACAAACCAGTGCTGCTGGGATATAGCCAAGACGGCGACGCTTGCGTAGGCTGCGCTCACCAAGCTGAATTCCTCTGGCCCAGCCCCGATCTCGCCCATGATCGGGCCAGATGCAAACGCAATCATGCCGGTCTGGAGGAATTCGATGCCGTTCAGCAGGAATATGGTTAGGAGGAGAAGCTGGTGCTTTCTCGATGGCTGGATCACGATGACTCCGGATCTCGACGACGCGGCGCCTAGAGATTCGCTTGTATAAGCCTGTCGACCATTTCATCGGCGTTCGCCAGTTCGCTGGCAAAAATATCTGTCTTGTAGGATTGTGGACTATGTCCTTTCTCCGCAACCGCCTTACCATCCCGCTTCGTGGTATTGACGATCACCTTCATGGACAAGCCCACACGCAGAGGATGGGCGGCGATCTGCGATGAATCCAGCGCTATTCTCACCGGCACTCGCTGGACGACCTTGATCCAGTTGCCGGTCGCATTTTGGGCGGGGAGCAAGGCGAACGCACTACCTGTGCCGGCATCCTGGCCGACTACGACCCCTTGGTACTCTATCTCCCTACCGTACACATCCGTAATCAGGACGACGGGTTGACCGATGCGGATATGCCTGAGCTGAGATTCCTTGAAATTGGCGTTCACCCAAAGATGGTCCAATGGCACGACTGACATCAGTGCTGTGCCGGCATTAACGCGCTGCCCGACCTGGATGCCACGCCTGGTCACAATACCGCTCACCGGCGCGCGGATAGCAGTGCGTTGTAGCGCGACATATGCGTCCCGCAGTTGCGTTGCAGCACTCATTACATCAGGATGTGACGAAATCTTCGTCCCGTCGATTTGAGCGCGACTTCCGACCAACTGCTGCTCGGCAGCTTCAAAAGCTGCCTTCGCGACGACGAGCGCGTCTTCGGCGTGATGCAGCTCTTCTCCCGAAATTGCTCCGCTGGCTACCAGAGCCTTGCGCCGCATGACATCCGCTCGCGCCTTGTTCAGATCCGCCGCCTTCAGGTCACGATTAGCCTTGGTCTGGCTTGCAGCGGCAAACTGACCGCGGACCTGCCTGACCGCTCTCGCGAGAGCAGCCTGAGCGCGGGCCAGCGAGAGCTGTGCGTCAACATCATTTAGGTGCACCAGTACCTGGCCCTCCGCTATGTAGTCAGTGTTGTCTGCGCCAATCGCGGTGACTACACCGGAAATCTGTGGCGTCACCTGTACGATGTTCCCCTCAACGTAAGCATCTTCAGTTGTCTCCTGGTTGCGTGCGGCGCCATACCAGAAGACTGCCACGATGACCAAAACGATTGCGACACCGACCGGAATCTCAATATTCAGCTTGCGCGGTTGGGAATCTTTAGCCGTTGGTGTTTCAGGTTCTTTTTCCTGGTGTGTCATGTTTGCCTCGTCCCCAGCATTGCCATGCTCGATCGGCGTTATTGGTCCGTACCTTCTTCAGGGATGTAGCCGCCGCCAAGCGCGCGAATCAAGTCGACTTTTAGTTCGCGTCCACGCGCCTCTTGTTCGATCAGAAGCCGCTTTTGTGTAAGTACCAGGCTCTCCGCAGAAAGAACCTGGAGATAGTTACCAACACCGCTCTTGTATCGATTCGTTGAGAGCTGAAAGGCTTCTTGCGCCAGGATAAGGGCTTGGTGTTGCTCGTCGATTTGTTCCTTGAGCCATTTCATGGACGTTAGCTGATTGATTACGTCGTGTACCGCGGCAATAAGATGTCCGTTGTACTGTTCGACCGCCATGTCATACTCCGCCTGGTGTGCCGCCAAGTTTCCCCGGAGGCGGCCTCCGTCGAAGATAGGAAGTGAGATCGCAGGCCCCACTCCTATGACCCGGCTGCCTGCGGTGAGGAGGTCAGGCAACCCAAGACTCTGGAAACCCATGAACGCTGTCAGACTAACGTTCGGATAGAACTGCGCCTTTGCCACCTTGATCTCGTTGCTAGCCGCTTCGACGCGCCACCGCTGCGCTACCAAATCAGGGCGTCGACCAACGAGTTCCGCGGGAATATTGCTGGGCAGTGAAAACGGCGTAGACAGATCTAGTCGTGGACGGGAGATGGCCATGCCCCAGTCGGGACCTTCGCCCACGAGCTGAGCAAGTTGTGCTTCCGTCAGTGCGATGAGTTCATTGAAGCTCGCGATGGCACTTCGTGTGGCGGGCAGAGCGGCTTCTGCCTGCTTTAATTCCAAACTAGAGTCGATTTGTGCGGCAACTCTCTGCTGGGTTAGCTGCAGGATTCTCTCGCGATCTTTCAATGTAGCTTCGGCAAGGTCTCTTTGCTCATAACCGTGCGCAAGCCTGAGATAGGTGCGCGCGATCGATGTTGTGAGCAATAGCCGTGCTGCATGGTAGTCAACTTCGATTCCCTGCGCTCGATTCAGGGCGGCTTCAAATGTCGCGTGGTTCTTCCCCCAGAAGTCTATTTCGTAGCTCACACCCAGGCTCAGATCGCTAAAGACGTCCCAGGTGCCGGCCAGGGGCTTCGGCACCGTGCTATTTGCACTGTATCGCTGTCGGGTGCTCTTCAAGCTCGCCCCGATTTGCGGAAAGCGATTGGCACCGGCGACTCCAACAAGGGCTTCCGCTTGGCGGACCCGGGCCGCTGCCAGGCGTAGATTTGGTTGACCGCTCAAGGCCCTCCACTCGAGCCCGTCTAGCTGGGGGTCGCCAAACGTCCTCCACCACGCCTCACTCGGCCACGATGCGGGGGAGATTGAAGTGCCCTCCAACGCCCGACTAGTAGTCAACCTAGCCGCCGTATCCAACGTTGAACTCGTTTTCAGATCTCCGGAACTCACACACGAAGCCAGCGTCACCGTCGCGGCTGATGCGAGGATCGCCCTGAGCCCCCGCTGCATTGTCGAGGCTGGATATGGAACTGGTCTGGGATGCACACTCACGGCCACGCGCCATCAGATTTCAGGTTGGCAAAACCTCACATCGAGGTTCTGCCAGTCGTCCAAGAACGCTTTTATCCTTGAAGCGCTGTCATCAGGACTTGCACCAATTGGCCGCCCTCTGGCGTAGCCCAGCTTCCGGCGAGTTCTGCAATCAACTGGTTGGTGGTGGTCAGAGTTACGCCGCCTTTATCCATCCGCCGCAGAGCGATGTCATCGGCCATGACACTCGGTGAACCACCACCATCTGCAACTACCTGAACTTCATACCCATCGCGCACCAGACTCAGAGCCGGATAGACCGTGCAGACGTCATTGGTGACGCCAGCGATGATGAGTTTTTTACGGCCCGTAGCTTTGACGGCGGTTGCGAAATTTTCATCGTCCATGGCATTGACGATACCCAGGCGCTTGACGCGGGAAGCGAACTCGGCAGGAAGGATCTGCTCCAGTTCACTCAGCAGCGGCCCTTGAGCGTACTCCTCCATGCTGGAAGTCAATACCACTGGGAGCCTCAGAATGCTTGCCGCCTTTGCGAGCATCAGAGCATTCCGTTTCATCTCTTCGAACGGAATAGATTTCACCCATCCCATAGTCCCCACTTGGTGATCAATCAACAGCAGCGCGGCATTGTCGGCACTGAATTTTTCGTATGTCATGATGACTCTCCTGGCTGTAAGGTTGGGGCACAACGCCCCAGGGTTGGGACTGTTTACAATGTCGGTCGCGAGGGTTGTCGCTGATTCGCCAGCGTTTGGGTACACCGTGGCAGAGCTGGATCGTAGAAAGTGGATGCGCACGAATGCACGACGGTGTTGGGGCTTGATGCCTTAGTGATCTGGTCAAGCTCTATCCGGCTACAACTATCCAGGCGGGCGACGACCGTCTTTGCCTGGAAATCGGATCACTCCTCGAGGCTGAATCCGGACGCCTGGACCACGCTAGCCCATCGCCGCAGGTCAGATTTCAGGAGAGAAGCAAGGCGATCGCTGGATGCGTGTGCCGTGCTCACCCCAATGCTCACAAATCCCGAGGCAACCGTGCTGATCTGAAGCACTTTCGCGATGACGGTGTCCAGCTCCGAAACGGTAGCCCGAGGCGTTCCAGCCGGTGCAAATACCCCGATCCAGCTTTGCGCCACAACGTTCGGATAGCCGGACTCGCGGAATGTCGGCACGGCCGGAAGAAAGGGAGAACGTGCAGACCCCGTTGTGGCGAGCACACGGAGCCGACCGCCAGACAAGTGAGGAAGGATCTCACCGATTGGATTGATGCTTGCGGGCACCTGCCCTCCCAACAGATCCTGGATCGCTTGGGCGCCCCCTTTGTACGACACATGCGTCAACTCCGTTTCGGCCGCCCGCGCCAGCATTGTCCCAACGAAGTGGGCACTGGAGCCCGGTGCCGGCGAGCCGTAGAGCGCATTGCGTGGGTTCGCACGACACCATCGGACAAACTGTCCTACGTCGGCGATCTGCGCGAGCATTTCGGGGCCCACACATAACGCAAACTCCGAGGTTCCCACCATCGAGACAGGAGTGAAGTCGGAAGTCGCATCGTAGGCGAGTTTCCGATAGAGGGATGGGAAGATGGTCAGTGGGAAGTCCGGCGTCACGATGATCGTCGAGCCATCCTTCTCAGCGCGGCGTGCAGCGTCCAATGCGATGCGGCCACTTGCCCCGGGCCGGTTCTCCACGACCGCCGTTCCAATAGCGCTTCCCCCCATATTTTGCGCAATCAACCGCGCAATGACATCGGTGGCACCACCAGGCGGATAACCCACCAGCACGCGTACCGGTCTGTTGGAGGACTGGCCCATGGCCGGCATCGCCCCCCCCGTGGCGAGGAGTGTCGTTACGTTCTGAAGAAAGCGGCGGCGCGGCAGCATGACTGGCATTTGGACGACTTCCGATGGTTGAAGTAAGCGATCTGGAGCGCCGTGCTAACGCAGTGTCGTCTCCAGTTCCCCAATTCCATCGGTCCACACGCGGACGCTGTCACCGCGCTTCGGCAGTGAGTTGCGGATGCCCGGGGTATGACACGGTTTGCCGATGCGCCGCGAGGATGCCCCGCCATGCCTTGAGAAAGTGATGGCACGGTGGAATCCCTTCCCCCTCGGGTCTGCCGTCAACGCCATGCCAAAAGCTTTTTCCATTGCCACGACATGGTCCCGGTAGTTGGCACCGGCGCCGTAGACCACGCCGCGCTGGTACAGCGGAGACAGAAAGGTGATGGTGTTCGGATTCATCGACGAGGCACCGCCAGCCTGTTCCGCCACGAAGCGTGCGAGGTGCGCCTGGGATTTGTCCCACCCCTTCAGCAGATCGTCGATGGCGCCGTCGCCGAAGGGGACATGCTTGCCACCAACATGCACCCCGACATGAGGTTTGCCATCGGGGCCCGAGACATTGAAGAGTTGGTATTTCATTCTGCGGCTTACTGTCTGTTGTTGCCGCATTCTTGTCGCCGCAGCCTTCTAAAGCCAGACGGCCCCGGTGAAACCATTGTATAAACCTGGTTTATGCTTCTCTGGCGTCCAGCACACGCAATCTGCTGTCACCGCGCACGGAAACTCGGCACATTCGTGGCAGTTGCGGCAGGAGGATCAGAGCGGAGCGACTTCTGCGGTCGACCGCTCAAGGAGAAATTCTTGAAAGACTTAAATCTGCTTTATGTGTTTGAGGCACTTTGGAGAGATCGATCGGTCACAACGGCCGCAGAGAATCTGGGCCTCACCCAGGCGGCGGTCAGCAGCGCCCTGAAGCGGCTTCGGGCGGAATATGGGGACCGGCTGTTCATGCTTGTCGGCCGGCGGATGGAGCCGACGCCTCTGGCCACGGCGATCGCAGGAGCGCTGCTCGACTCTCTATCGACAATCCGCAAGACTACCGGCACCTTGATGGCCTTTGACCCTACGCATGCCAGGCGTCAATTCACGATTCGCACGCGGGATATAGGTGAAGTCCTGTTGCTGCCACGCATTCAGCAGGAACTACTGCGTGCCGCACCGCAGAGCAGCATCCAGACCATCTACGCGCCGATCGACGAAACTCTGTCCGCTCTTGCGACCGGCCGCATGGACGTTGCGGTAGGCTATCTGCCTGCTCTCGAACGCAATATCTATAAGTGCCCCCTCTTCCAGCAGGAATATGTTTGCGTTATGCGGGCCGGCCATCCGCTTGCGACGAGCCCCGACCTTACCCTCGAAGCGTTCCTGGCGCAGGACCATCTTTTGATCACCTACTCGGGCAGTGGGCATATTCTTCTTGAGCGCGCGCTGCTCGAGGCAGGAGCAAAATCGCGTATCAAGCTGCGAATGCCGCAGTACCTGGCAGCTCCTCACGCCCTTCTTACCTCCAATCTGATCTGGACAGCACCACAATCCCTGGCCAATGTGCTGGCTCGTTTCTACCCTCTGGTTCTTCGCCCCCTGCCGTTGGCACTGGAGCCGTTCGAGATTGCGCTTTACTGGCATCAACGCTTTCACAAAGATCCCGCAAACATCTGGTTTCGCAGCCTTGTCATCGAAGCGATCAAGGGGTGGCCGGAAGGTCCAGCGGCGCCGCCCCTTAGATAGAGCATCCGCGTCGTCGTGCTCTGATTGCGGGCGGCCGTCACCCCTAGGGGGGGACGCGCCGCTTAAGCCGACGCCCGGATACCAACTTGTGGCGACAAAAAAGCACTGCCCCTTTTGTTGACCAGTTTGGACTGTTCGCAGGGGCGTTCGTTGACCGGGCTGAGGGTGCTGCAAAGAGACTCCTCGACTGGAACCTCAGATGATCTTCGCATCCTTGGTCGCATCCGCGTAAGGCGCTAGGAACGCTTGGAGCGCCTCAAGCGTGGCCGCCGGTTTCTCTTCCGCCGGATAATGGCCACTGCCCGCGATGATCACCGACTGCACGTTATTCGCCACCGTCCTCAGTTCCGCTTCCACGCTGCCACCACAGGCCAGTTCGCCGGCAAACGCCAGCACTGGCAGCGTTAGCTTCGCACTGCGCGCGCGTTCGCGATTCTGAGGGATCGATTCGTCTATCGCCCGGTAATAGTCGAAGCTCGCGCGCAGCGCGTTTGGATCGCGCCTGAGTTGCTCGATGTAGAACTCTCTCGCATAGGCCGGAACAGCGTCGGGAGAGCCGGCCTTCGTCGCAAACTGGTGGCCGAAATAGATCGACTCGCGTCCCTCGACAAGGCGCTCATTGACCTCGCGCGCACGGTTGAAGTTGAAGTGCCAAAGGAAATCGCTCAACCAACGTTCGTCGGAGAGAAGTGGTGGCGAGTCCGACACGCCGGGAACAAGCGCTTCACCGAGCGCGATACGGTCGATCCGACCACGTTGGTCGTACGCCATCGCGAAGCCAGTCCACATTCCGATGTCGTGGCCGACCATAGCAAAACGCTCAAAACCTAGCGCATCCATCAGCGCGAACATATCGGCGGCGAGCGTCTTGGAGTCGTAACCGGTAGCCGGCTTGTCCGAGAGTCCCACGCCTCGGGGATCGACGGCAATAACCGTAAAGGATCGCGCCAGCGGGAGCATCAAGTACCGCCATGCGAACCAGTTCTGCGGCCACCCGCCGAGCAATAGCAGCGGCGCGCCCCGGCCGCCGACGACGGCATGCAGGGTAAGACCGCCAGCCGGCACCAGATAGCTTTCGAAGACATCCGTAAAGCCAGCTGCCAGTTGGGGAACATCGTGTACTGAGCCGTACCCAGTTGCGCGTTTCATGCTTTGAATCGACGGGCTATTCATAAAGTTTTCTCTTGCTGCGGAAGACGCCGTACGCTTGCTCACGGCCAAACTAAGTCTGCCAGCGGGTCGCGATAGCAAATCGATCAGCTCGCATGCGACCGGCATAGCACGTTCAACTTCTACCGTTGGTGATCACGTCCGTGCGACTGCGGACTTTCGAAGGCAAAACGGTCGGGGCTATGTCCGGGCGGTTGGGCAGGGATTGGTGGCCGATGCGAACGGGATAAGTAGGCTGGTTCTGCTTTGCTGTCCTTGTACTGAGCTCCGAAGTGTTGGTTGATGTAGAGATCATCCTGCAAACCGCTCTCGGGATAAATATGGCAAAATTGAATTGATTGATCCGCCCATGGAGCAATCAAGATGGAACTGTTGAACGACATGGCCTTGTTCGTGGAAGTCGTCAAGGCCCGGAGCTTTCGCCGAGCGGCGGAGGCAATCGGCATGCCGAACTCGACGCTGTCGCGCCGCATCAGCTCCCTGGAGAAGGCGATCGGGCTGCGCCTGCTGCATCGCACCACGCGCAAGATTGAGCTAACCGAGGCCGGCCAGCTCTATTTCGATCGCTGCAATCGTATCGTCGACGAGGCACGGCTTGCGCACGAGCAACTCGGCGAGTTGCTGGCTCAGCCCAGCGGCGTGCTGCACGCCTCGCTACCGGTGGATCTCGCCAATATCTTCCTGGCGCCGCTGATCGCGGAATTCGCGAACCTCTATCCCGGCATCAGCTTCGAATTCGACCTCACGCCACGGCGCGTCGATCTGGTCACCGAGCCGTTCGATGTCGCGATCCGCATGGGAGAACCACCAAGTTCGAACCTGATCGCGCGCCGCCTTGCCAGCCTGCCCCGCTATCTTTACGCTTCGCCGCAATATATCGAACGCTTCGGCGAACCAAGCCAGCCGGCCGACCTCGTACGGCATGAGTGTCTGCGGCTCCGCACGACGGAGGCCAACACATGGACTCTGAATGACGCGACGAAAACGGTTGATGTCGCAGTCGGCGGCCGGTTTTTGCTCAACAGTGTCGGCATGATCCGCCGCCTGGCGACGCTCGACCTGGGCATCGCCGTATTGGCGGAAACAATCATAGGTGACGATGTGGCCAATGGGCTACTGCGTCGAGTGCTGCCACAGTGGCAGGCCACGCCCATCCCCGTCTATGCCATCACCGAGACGCGCCTGTTGCCGGCGAAGACGCAGCGCTTTATCGAGTTCCTGCGGGAGCGCTTGGAGCACTGATAGGTCTCCCGGGAGGCGCAGTGGGCCCCCACGATTCTGGAGTTTTGAGCGACGCTTCCGTGGCTCGTCCTGTTCTGCTGGCGGCGCCCTACTATTGATACAATCAATTCGCCTATCCCCACGCGACGATGAACAAGCTCTACTCACTGGACCTGAATCTCCTGCTGGTTTTTGATGCGATGCTGCGCGTCGGCAGCGTGTCCAGGACCGCAGAGGAGATGGGGCTGACCCAGCCCTCCACGAGTAACGCGCTCGCCCGCCTGCGGAAATTTTTTGGCGACCCGCTGTTCGTGCGGTCTGACGGTGCCATGAGGCCGACGCCGCTGGCCTTGCAAATGGCGGAACAAGTCCAGGAGGCGCTGGGACAACTCCGCCGGGCGATCGAGGACAAGCGCCACTTCGACCCGATGGCCTCATGTCGGCGTTTTTCCATCTGCATGAACGAAATGGGACAACGCGTCTTTTTACCAAAGCTCGTCACCCGCTTCGCCGAAATCGCGCCCGGGGTAGACCTCGAGGCTATCGAAATGACATCGCAGCAGGCGCAGGCGGCGATGCCCAATGGCGACGTGGACCTTGTCATCGGCTATTTTTCAGATTTCGGGCCGAATTTTTTCCGCCAGCGCGTGACGACAGGTCATTACGTCGCCGTTGCGCGTAAGGAGCATCCCGATATTGACGGGACCCTGACCCTGCCCGCCTACCTGAACGCCTCGCACATCTCCTACGTGCCTGCCCTCGGCAACCACGCCGCGCTGGAAGCGCTCCTTGCGGAAGCATTCATGAAACACGGCGTGCGGCGTCGCGTCGCCTTGCGCGTAGCGAATTCGCTCGGCATCCCGAAGATCATCTCCAGCACCGACCTGATCATGACCGTACCGTCTGTGCTGGCGCAGGCGTTCTGCGAAACGGCTGCGGTCCAGGTCTTCGACCTGCCATTCGATATTCCGGATATCGAGATATTCCAGTACTGGCACGCACGCTATCACCACGACCCTGCCAATCAGTGGCTGCGCGCGCAGTTCAAGAACATGTTTCCTGCCTAACACAGCAGGCAACATTGGCACGCTCAATGCCCTGCCGACGCTTGCAGAGCACATTTCACACGCGAGCGGCCTGATTCAGGCGATTTCTTCCTCGTCCCTTACTACTTCTTCCCCTGACATTCATTGCGCCAATAGTTGATATTGACGCTACCGCATGGACGCACCGCAGGTCGCGCCCTAACCTCCTTTCACATTCCCGAAGAAGGAGGAGACGCAATGAAGATATCTCACCCGCGGCCGTCAGCGCGTGTTACGGCATCACCTAATCCCCCGCTCGCAATGGCTTGGGGGGTTTCGTAATGACCAGGCACACGATCACCCTGCTGCCCAGTGGCAACCAGTTCCAGTGCGACGACGGCGAGACTATCCTGAAGGCCGGCCTGGCTGCCGGCCTCCTCATGCCTTACAGCTGCCGTTCTGGTGTCTGCAATACCTGCCGCGGCACCGTCAAGCAAGGCAAGGTTGATTTCGGCAATGTCCACCCGACCTATCTGAGCGACGACGACAAGCGCGCCGGCAAGGCGTTGCTGTGCTCGGCCAAAGCCATCGGCGACTGCAGCATCGAAGTCCGTGAGTTGGACCCCGCGGAAGCCTTCCCGGTGCGCCGTTTGCCGTGCCGCGTACTGCATCTCGAAAGGGTAGCGCCAGACGTCATGCTGATCACCATCGGCCTGCCGCCCAACGAGCCCACCGTCTTCAAGGCGGGCCAATACGTTGACTTCGTGCTCAAAGACGGCACACGCCGCAGCTACTCAATCGCAACCGCCCCCGCCAGCGAAGGTGTAAGGCAGTTCGACCTGCATGTCCGCCTCGTTCCCGGTGGCCGCTTCACGGAACACGTGTTCAACGCGATGAAGCTGCGCGAAACAATGATGCTGGAAATGCCGCTCGGGTCCTTCTACTGGCGAGCGAGCAGCGACAAGCCGATGATCATGCTTGCTTCAGGCACGGGCTACGCACCGATCAAGTCCATCATCGACTACAGCATCGCGTGCGGAAACACGCGTCCCATCACCCTTTACTGGGGCGGCCGCACGCGTGCATGCATCTACATGGCTTCGCTTGTCGAAAAATTGGTTGCAGAACACGACCACATCAAGTTCATTCCGGTCGTGAGTGACGCGACCCCCGAATGCAACTGGACTGGTCGCAGCGGATTCGTGCACGAGGCGGTCATGAAGGACTTCCCCGACATGTCCGCCTATCAGGTGTATGCCTGCGGCGCGCCGGTCGTCGTCGAATCCGCCCGCCGCGACTTTACGGCGCGATGTGGCCTTCCAGAAGACGAGTTCTACGCCGATTCTTTTATCAACGAAGCAGACCGGCAGAGGGCCGCGGCTTGAGCTGACCGGCAATACTGAGGAGACAACACGATGGAAATCAACATCGAAGATGCCATTCCCACGGACTTCACCGCGCCTGTCCCAGAGCGCAATTCGCTCGTGAAGCCCTTCTGCCTTGGACATGGCACTCTGGAGTGCTACAGCCTGAAGGCGTCCCGTAAGTTCTACGAGGAGTTCCTCGGCCTGGAGTGCCGCCGCCACGCCAAACCGTCAATGTCGGTTCGCCTGGGTATGCGCTTCCACATCGTGTGCGTGGAAGTCGGCGACGCGGTCCATCCTTGCAATGTGCTTAACCACTGGGGGCTGGACGTCAAGTCACGCGAAAGTGTGGACGATGCCTACCAGGCGGCGCTCAAGTACAAGGACCAATACAAAATCCGCCAGGTGCTGGAACCGAATGAGCAGCACAGCGTGTACTCGTTCTACCTGGAAGACCTCGACCATAACTGGTGGGAGATTCAGTACTACCCGAACGGGTTCCAGCATGACGACTTCTTCGATTTTGGGGACCGCTTCTCCGACGACGAAAAAGTCGACCTCAACGCGCTCCCTGAACTCAATATCTTCGGAAAGGCAGACTAAATGATCCAGCTCGTTACCTTCAAGGTGCCCGAGGGTGTGCGCACCGGCACGATGACCAATGGCAAGATTTACCAGTCCGGCGCCTACAACGACATGCTCGAAGTGCTCGCAGACTGGCCAAACGCTTCCGCAAAACTCGCGACGCTTGGCTCCAAACTGGCCGAGCGAGACGACGTGAAGAATGCCGAACTGGTTGCGCCGCTTCCGGCGCCGCGGAACATCTATTTCGCCGGCGCGAACTACAAGGACCATGTAGAGGAAATGAGGGAGCGCCTCAAGCTCAATATCAACGCCGATCCGAAGGGCAGCGGCGAGAAGCCATGGCACTCGCTCAAGGCGACCGGCTCGAGCGTGGTGGGTCCCGGCACCAAGGTGGCGCTGCCCGGCGGGTCGACGATGCTCGACTGGGAGGTAGAACTGGCGGTCGTCATCGGAAAACCCGCAAAGGATGTGCCGCGGGACAAAGCACTTGATTATGTAGCTGGCTATACCGTTGCCAACGACCTGTCCGCTCGAGACCATATCTCCCGCCCCGAAGTGGCAGAGACCTCGCCCTTTCGCTATGACTGGATCGGCCAGAAGTCATTCGACGGTTCCTGCCCTATGGGTCCTGCAATCACGCCTGCGCAATTCATCGGCGACCCGATGAACCTGAGCATGAAACTGTGGGTCAACGGCAAGCTTAAGCAGGATTCGAACACCAATCAGATGCTGTTCGACATTGCCGACCAGATCTCCCATCTATCCTCGCGCGTGACACTCCTCCCAGGCGACGTTGTCCTGACGGGTACGCCGGCCGGTGTTGGCATGCCGAACAGCGACTTTCTGAAGTCGGGCGATGTCGTCAAGCAATGGATCGAGAACATCGGTGAGTTCGAGTTCACGATTGCATAAAGGCATAGAGATTGGCGGGCTGCGCCGGCGTACCCTAGCGCCGGCGCTCCCATTATTGGAGAGGACTTAAGATGTATCAGAAGATCAGTCTCGGCATGGCGGAACTGAAGAAGGTAGCCGACGCTGCCCAGGCCTATGCCAGCACAAAGCAGTGGGTCGTGACGATCGCCATCGTCGACGATGGAGGCCATCTGCAATGGCTGCAGCGGGCCGACGGTGCTTCGCCGGCAAGCGCCTACATCGCAGCCGCCAAAGCCCGCACAGCGGCAATGGGCCAGCGTGAAAGCAAGTTCTATGAAGACATGGTCAACGCCGGCAGGCATGCATTCTTGTCTGCGCCAGGCCTGGACTGCCTCCTGGAAGGCGGCGTTCCGATCATGGTCAACGGTAGCTGCGCCGGAGCGATCGGTGTGAGCGGCGTCCGCTCCAACGAAGATGCCGAAATCGCGCACGCTGGCATCGCGGCTCTCGCATAGACCGTCCGCGCGGGCAGCTAGGTTGGCCCGCGTGGCGAGCGTCGATGCAGATAACGACGTGGCGTGGAAATCCTGCAGATCGACCGCGGGTAAAGCAATGGCTTCTCGACGTCGCCGGACGTGAAACCGGCTTGCGTACAAGCGTTTCGACATGAAAGAGCCGGAAATTCTTCCGGCCTTTCCTCGTTCACGCGGCTCCCACTGGTGAGCGATCAAACGCCAAGATATCGCTCCCAGATCTCCGGTTGTTCACTCAGCTGTACGCTGCTTCCCGTCCATCCGATCCTTCCATTTTCGATGAAGTAGTGACGGTCCGCGAGGTCAATCAGGTTCTGGACATACTTGTCAATAACCAGGATCGATTGGCCTTCTTTCTTCACCTCGTGCAGGCAGCGCCAGATCTCTTGCCGGATCAGCGGCGCCAGTCCTTCGGTCGCCTCGTCGATCAGCAGCAGCCTGGCGTTGGTCAGCAGTGCCCGCGAAATGGCCAGCATCTGCTGCTCGCCGCCGGAAAGCTGGGAGCCCATGTTGTCCTTACGCCTTTCCAGGACCGGAAACAGCTTGTATATTCGCTGCAAGCTCCACTGCCCTTGGCGTGCGAACGCAACGAGGTTCTCGTATACCGTCAGGTTGGAAAAAATCCGGCGGCCTTCCGGCACCAGCCCGATCCCATTTCGACTGATGCGTTCCGGCGCCATCCCGGCCACCTCGCATCCCTTGAAGCGCACACTGCCGCGCCTTGGGCGTAGCAGCCCGGAGATAGCCTTAACGGTCGTGCTCTTCCCCATGCCGTTGCGGCCAAGCAGCGTCACCACTTCACCTTCTTTGATGAAGAGGTCAACACCGAACAGCACTTGGCTCGCACCGTAGCCGGCCTCAACAGATGTCAGCTCCAGCAGGCTCATATCACTCTCCCAGATAGGCGCGCTTTACTTCCGCGCTATTCTTGACTTCGTCGGGTGACCCATTAAAGATCCGCTTCCCCGACACAAACACTGAGATCCGGTCGGACAATCTGAAGACCGCGTCCATGTCGTGCTCAATTAGCAGGATGGACAGGTTCTTGCCCTTCAGGCTCTTGATGAAGTCGACAAACCAGGGCACCTGGTTCGGGGACAGCCCGGCCATCGGCTCATCAAGCAGCAGCAGGCGCGGTCTGAGCGCCAGCGCGAGCCCGATTTCCAGTTGGCGCTGCTGGCCATACGACAAGTGGCAGGCCAGGGTGTGAAGGTCGTCCGCCAACTGGATGCGGCTTGCAACCGAAACCACTTCCGCGCGCAATTGTTCAACCAATGCCTTGCCAAAGAAGCGGAAGCTTGCCTTCAGCCGCGACTGAACGCTGATCGCGAGATTCTCGAATACCGAGAGATTGCGAAAAATGCTGGTGATCTGGTAAGAGCGCACCAGGCCCATGTCGGCGCGCTCGGCCATGCTCAGGCGGGTTATGTCGGTTCCGTGGAATGCAATGGACCCGCTATCCGGATGCAGACCGCCCGCGAGCTGAGATATAAACGTGGTCTTGCCTGCGCCGTTTGGCCCGATCAGCGCGTGGATTTGATTGTCCATGATGTCGAAGTCGACATGATCGGTGGCCACCAGTCCGCCAAAGCGCTTGACGAGGCCCCGTACCGACAACACTTGGTCAGCCATTTCCCACCTCGCTCGACGAACGGCCTTGCGCCGCATGCGGGACCCGGAGGCGCAACCGCAGGCCGGTCAATCCTTCCGGCGCACGCATGACAACCAGAATCACAAAAACGCCCATGGCCATCTGCCAGTACCCGGTCAGGTGTGGTAGCAACTCTTCCAGCACACAAAAAACGATGGCACCTACAGCGCCACCCCAGAAGTTCACGCTGCCTCCGAGAATTACCATGATGAGCAGGTTGCCGGACTGCAGCCAGCTGAACAGGTTGGGGCTTGCATAACTGTTCTGGTTGGCCAGGAGTGCACCGGACAGCCCCGCCACGGCGCCGGCGATCGCGAACACCATCAGCTTGTACCTGTAGGTGCGGTAGCCGAGCGCCTGCATCCGGGTTTCGTTTTCCTTGATGCCTTTCATCACGCGCCCCAGCGGCGACCGGATCAGGAAGAGGAAGAACAGGTTCGCCAGGAGAACGGTAGCAAGGATCACGTAATAGAACGTGACGTTGTCACTCGTATCGAGTCCGAAGCCAAGCCTGGAGCGGTGCGCCATGTTGATGCCCTCGTCGCCACCGTACATCTTCAGTGATTCGAACAAATAGAACGTCATCTGAGCGAACGCAAGCGTGATCATGATGAAGTAAGCGCCCTTCGTGCGCAGCGAGATCATGCCGATCACCACGGCCAGCAACGCCGACACCATGACGGCAATCGGCCAGGCGATCCATGCGGAATCCGTACCAGGCAGCAAGCCGACCGGTGCCGTCAGTTCCTTTGACAAGATGGCGACCACGAAGGCGCCCGTGCCAAAGAAGGCGGCGTGTCCGAAAGATACGAGGGCCAGTTCGCCGACCAGCAGTCGCAGGCTGGATGCGGCCAAGGCAAGGATCAGCACCCGCGTGGCGAAGCCAACGTAGAAGCTGCCGCCCAACGCTTGTGCGATCGCGGGGAAGCCGATCAGCAGGATGGCAAGCAGTACCCAGGCAATGTGAGAATGAGATTTCATTACAGCCTCAGCGCGAGAATAGACCTTGCGGCCGCCAGTACAAGACCAGCGCCATCAGTAGATAGATCGAAACGGCGGATAGCGTAGATGCCAGCGATTCGGCCAGTGCCTGGTCCGGCAAGCTGCGCAGCGCCATCGGAATCATTGCTCGGCCCAGCGCATCGACAATGCCGACGAGCACGGCGCCGGCAAGCGCACCCTGGACGGAACCGATGCCACCGATCACCACCACCACGAAGGCCAGGATCAGGATGCTCTCGCCCATGCCGACATTGATCGACAGCAAAGGACCAAGCAGGCCTCCGGCGATGGCGCACAGCGCCGCGCCAAGACCAAAGACGAGCGAGAACACAAGGTTGATGTTCGCCCCCATGGCACAGGCCATCTCACGGTCGGACGCGCCCGCCCGGATCCACATGCCCACCCGCGTCTTCTTGATGAGCAGCGCCAGCAATGCGGCCATCAGCAGGCCGACGACGATAATGAACAGCCGAAAGACTGGATACTCGAAGCTACCGACGAGCGGCACGGACGCACTCAACGAGGCCGGCATGCTGGTCATGATCGGCTGAGCCCCCCAGATCTCCTGCACCGCCTGGTTGGCGATCAGGATGATGCCGAAGGTGACAAGTACCTGCGTAAGATGGTCCTTGTCATAGAGCCGGCGCAACAGACTCATTTCGAGCAAGATGCCAATCGCCGCGGTCAGCGCCACGCCGCCGACCAGCCCTAACAGGAAGCTGTCCGTCTTCAGGGTCAGCGTGGCGACCAGATAGGCGCCGATCATGTACAGCGACCCATGCGCCAGATTGATCATGTTCATGATGCCGAACACGAGCGTCAGGCCCGCCGACAGCAGAAACAGCATGAGCCCGAACTGCACGCCGTTGAGGAGCTGTTCAAACAGAAAAACCAGCATGATGTACTCCTTCCAACAGTTACCCTATTTCGCCGCGAGCTTGCATTCGCCCACGTAGGGATCGCTCTGGTCGGCATATACCGGCGTGCTGCTGACGGTCTTGTTGGTCAGCTGGCCCTTCTCGTTCCTCACCACCTGGCGCAAGTAGATGTGCTGAGTCGCGTTCTGGTTTGAGGAGAACTTGAAATAGCTGCGCACCGATTCGAATTTTGCCGACATGATTGCATCGTGCAGCACCTTGTCGTCCTTGTACTTACCCTTGCTGTCGCGTATCGCAGCGTCCAGAAGCAGTCCAACCTCGTAGCCCTGCGAGGCGTAGCTCGAGGCCGGACGCTTGAATTCCTTCTCGAAATCCTCGACGAATTTCCTGTTAACCGCGTTAGGAAGGTCCGGGCTCCACTGACTGGTGTTGTAGATGCCGACGGCAGCATCACCGAGTGCAGGCAGGGTGTCGGCGTCGACGGCGAAGCCGGCCGTGACCAGGTCGATCTTCTTGTTCAGGCCGGCCTGATTGAACTGCTTGACAAAATTAATCGCCATCGGCCCCCACAATGCAAAGAAGACCGCGTCGGGTTGGGCGGCGCGGATCTGGCCGATCTCCACTGAGAAATCCAGTTGGCCCACTTTGTTGCGGGCGCGACCTATGATCTCGCCCTTGTATTCTTTCTCGAAGCCCTCAGCATGCTCGCGACCCGCCTGATAATTCGGCGCAATCACGAATATCCGCTTGTATCCCTTCTGGGTGGCGAAGCGGCCAGCGGCCTCGGACAGTGCGCTGGTATGCCAGGTAGGATTGAAGTAATAGTAATTGCATGAAGCCCCCGCGAGCTCCTTAGGGCCTGCGTTTGAATTGACAAAGAAGATCTTGTCCTTGAACGCCGTCGGTGCCACGGCCAGCATTACGTTGGTAAATGCCATGCCGGTGATGATGTCGACATTCTCGCTTTTGGCCATGCGCTCGTAGACCTGCTTGCCGGTATCCGGGTTGGCCTGGTCGTCGCCGTACGCAACGACAGTGTCGGCACCGCCCAGCTTGCCCCCCTTGTGCTTGAGCGCGAGATTGAATCCGTCTTTCATGTCGGTTGACAACGTCGACAGTGGTCCGGTGAGGGAGCCGATGAAACCAATCCTGATTGGGTCAGCGGCCTGTGCTCCCGGCGTACAGGATAGGGCGATGGCCATGAAGGCAATCCATCTCTTTGCTTGAAGCATGTTCGTCTCCTCTTTGTGCGCGTGTGATGCGGCTATTCCGGGCAGTCATGGCCGCCACGGCGCTTTGCTTGTGAAAAGCTCATTGCGGCGGCAGTACGGAATGCATGCCGAATGATTCTGTGGGTGCCCGACGCAGCCTGAAGGCGCCTGGATTCTCACGGGCGCCGCTCCCCGGCGCCGTGCAAAAGCCACTCGTCTAGAATATGTGCTTCATGCCGACCATAGCGCCAAACTGGTTGCCACCTGGCGCCGGGTTGGTGCCAGCCTGACCACTGTTGACTGACAAGGCGAGGTTTCCGAGATTGTCGATAAAGCCGGCCGTCGCATACACGGATGTCCGTTTCGAGAACGCATAGGTGCCGCGGCCCGCGAACAGCCATGCCTTGTTCGGGCTGTTGTGAAAGCGAAGGTGAAAGGCCTCTGCATCGACGCTGATCGTCGGCGTGATCGGGTAGGACGTCCCAAGGTAGTAGAGATCACTGCGCGGTGTCGCGCTTGCCCGGTTGTCGCGGCGCAGCCACCCGCCTCCGATCTTCGCCTCTCCCACCATGAAATACCCATTGAGGGAAAGCCGGTCGTCGGTCAGGGCACTGCTTGTCAGGCCAGAAAAAGCACCAGGCCCTCCTCGTAACGAATCGTAGGCCGCCGCTACGCTCCAGCGCGCCGCATCATATTTCAGGAGCACCGACCACTCACGACATGCTCGCTGGTCTGCGGGGTTCTCCCCCGCGCAGTTGGTGCCGGCCGGACTCGGGCCGGCATTGACGGTGTCGCGACCAAAACTGTAGGTAGCGCCAATCGTCACACCACCAAAGGTGCCTTTGTAGGACACGGCATTGTCCGTTCGCGTATTCGGTATGTAACTGTCGAGCGATCCGGAACCGAAGAGATTCGGGCCGAGCATGTCGGGCTCGGCCATGGCCCAGAACAGCATCGTGTACTGGCGCCCGAGTGCCACCTGCCCCCAGCCCCCCGAGATGCCTACCAGCGCCTGGCGGCCGAACAAACGCCCTCCCTGGCTAGACGCACCGCTGTCTGGCAGGAAGCCAGACTCCAACCAGAAGATCGCCTTATTGCCGCCACCGATGTCTTCGCTCCCGCGCAAGCCCCAACGGGACGGCACGGTACTCGTCAGGCTAGGCATGAAAGCTACGGTGTCGCGTGCCTGGCCAACGCCGTTGACGAAGGCGATGCCGGTGTCGACGACTCCATACAACGTAACGTTCTGCGCTGCGGCCAGTCCGGGGGCTGCCATCAACAGCATAGTGGCCATCTTACGAATTTTCATGTCTCCTCCATTACCGTCATATAGTTATTGGTTGACGTTGCAGGAGCGCCACCGAGCCTCCGTCAAGGTGGTAAATGCCCCGCCATACGTGCCTGCGACTTCTGTCACTTGGCGTGAGAATAGAGAGCCCCGCGGCAAGCGCGACGCTTTCCTTTTTTGCCTCCTGACGCGATTCGGGCCTAGCCCGTTCGGCGGTCGCACCGGCCTGCAGTCTCTGCATGACCGGCTCGCCTAAAGTTCACCGGGGCTGTCAATCCACGGCGAAGGTTCTCTCGCTAGGCCTCGGCCGGTTCCCCGCCTCGCTGCGTAACCAGGTCGAGCGCCACATCGACGATCATGTCCTCCTGGCCGCCAACCATGCGACGCTTCCCCAGCTCGACCAGGATGTCGACGGTTTTCAGCTTGTAGCGTGCTGCTGCGGCCTCGGCGTGGCGCAGGAAGCTCGAGTAGACGCCGGCGTAGCCCAGCGCAAGGGTTTCCCGATCCACGCGTACTGGCCTGTCCTGCAACGGGCGTACGATGTCATCGGCGGCATCCATCAGGGTGTAGAGGTCGCAACCGTGCTTCCAACCCAGCCGGCTTGCGGCTGCGATGAACACCTCCAGCGGCGCGTTCCCTGCGCCCGCACCCATGCCGGCCAGGCTCGCATCCACACGGTCGCAGCCTTCTTCCACCGCAACGATGGAGTTGGCGACGCCCAGGCTCAGGTTGTGGTGTGCGTGAATGCCAGTTTGGGTCTCGGACTTAAGCACGTCCTTAAAGGCGCGGAAACGATCGCGCACATCGTTCATGTTCAGCGCCCCACCGGAATCAACCACGTAGACGCACTGCGCACCATAGCTTTCCATCAGCTTCGCCTGCTGCGCCAGCGCGGCGGCATCGGTCATATGGCTCATCATCAGAAAGCCAACGGCATCCATGCCGAGTTCGCGCGCAAAATCAATGTGCTGGCGCGAGACGTCCGCCTCGGTGCAGTGCGTCGCTACGCGCACGACTCTCGCGCCGGCATCGTAGGCTGCGCGCAGGTCGTGCACCGTGCCCACTCCGGGCAGCAGCAGCGTCGCCACCTTGGCGCGACGTACGGTCTCGGCTACAGCGGCGATCCACTCAACATCGGTATGAGCGCCGAAACCATAGTTGAAGCTCGAGCCCGAGAGCCCATCACCGTGCGCGACCTCGATCGAGTCCACGCCCGCTGCGTCCAGCGCGGCGGCAATACGGCGCACATGCTCCAGGCTGTACTGGTGGCGGATTGCGTGGCTGCCGTCGCGCAGAGTGACATCCGAGATATAAAGCTTCTTGTTTAGATCCATTTCTATCTCCTTCTGCACGGTCAGGCGGCTGCCAGACTGGTCTCGGCCAGGCGTTCGGCGCAGGCAAGCGCGGCACTGGTCATGATGTCGAGATTGCCGGCATAGGCCGGCAGATAGTGAGCGGCACCCTCCACTTCGAGGAACACAGTGGTTTTCAGTCCGCTTGCGAGCCCGATGCCCGGCACGTTCTGCGGCGCAGAAGCAGGAATGCGCTCAAACTGCACGCGCTGCTTGAGCCGGTAGCCGGGCACATAGGCCTGCACGGCCTGCGCCATCTCCGCGATGCTCGCCTCGATCGCCGCCTCGTCGGCAAGATCGGACAGCGTGAACACCGTATCGCGCATGATCAGCGGCGGCTCGGCGGGGTTCAGCACGATGATGGCCTTGCCGTGCGCGGCGCCGCCTACCGAGCAGATCGCCTTGCTGGTGGTCTCGGTGAACTCGTCAATGTTGGCGCGCGTACCCGGCCCGGCCGACTTGCTGGAGATCGACGCCACGATCTCGGCGTAGTGCACCTTCGCCACGCGCGATACCGCGGCCACCATCGGTATGGTGGCCTGGCCGCCGCAGGTGACCATATTTAGATTGCTGGCCTCGAGGTGCTGGTCCAGGTTGACCACTGGCACCACATAGGGGCCGATCGCCGCCGGCGTCAGGTCGATCACTCGCACGCCATGCTGCTGCAGCAACTGGTTATGGTGCGCGTGCGCGCCGGCCGAAGTGGCATCGAAAGCGATGCGGATATCGCCAAAGCTCTCCATTGCCAGCAGGCCTTCGATACCCCCGGCGGTAGTCGGAACGCCCAGGCGAGCAGCGCGCGCCAGGCCGTCGGAGGCGGGATCGATGCCGACCATCGCGCCCATCTCCAGATTTCGGCCGTGCCGCATCACCTTGATCATTAGGTCGGTGCCAATATTGCCCGAACCAATGATGGCAACCTTGTGCTTGCCTGCTTTCATGTCCATGCTGATTCTCCGTTGCCGCCGCTGTCCATTAGCGGCCCAATTCCTTGGCTGATTTTCCGCCGATGCCGAAATGCGCCTTGGGCATTTCGGTGATCAGCACGCGCACTGATTCGCGCGGGACGCCGATCGACTCCACCGCCGCGTCAGTGAGGGCACCGATCAGGCCCGCTTTCTGTTCTTCGGTCCTTCCTTCCATAAGGAAGACTTGCATGATGGGCATTGCCTTGCTCCTGTCATTTGTCATTGGGAGCACACAGTCTTGCTCCCGCTGGCCTGTGCGCCGTTATCAGACAAAACGCATCGATACCGTCCCCAGGTGCTGGTAGCGCACGGTGATGTTGTCGCCCGCCTGCACCGCCACCGCCTCGGTCACGCCGCCGGTCATGATGAAGGTGCCGGCCGGCAGCTCGCGCCCGTGTGCACCCAGCATGTTGGTCAACATGGCCACGCTGCTAGCTGGGTGGCCGAGCACGGCAGCGCCGGCGGCGGTGGCAACCACTTCGCCGTTCTTTTCCATCACCACGCCGAGGTTCTTCAGATCGATGCCATCGGCGCTGCGATGCGTGCCACCCACCACGAAGCGGGCCGAGGAGGTGTTATCCGCGATCACGCTCTTCAAGTCGAAGCGGAAGTTCTCGTAACGAGAGTCGATCACCTCCACCGCGGGCAGCACGAAATCGGTGGCGGCCAGCACGTCGCCGATATGGCAGCCGGGCCCCTTGAGCGGGCGCTTGAGGACAAAGGCGATCTCGGCCTCCACCTTGGGATGGATCAGCGATGAGGTATCAATGACGCCGCCGTCCATGCATGCGCCATAGTCGGTCAGGAAGCCGTAAACCGGATCGGTCACGCCCATCTGGCGCATCTTGGCGAACGACGTCAGCCCCATCTTGAGGCCGGCAATGCGCGTGCCGCGCGCCTCCTTGCGTGCCCGGATCGCGTCCTGGATGGCGTAGGCATCATCCCAGTCCATGTCGGGATGCTTGTCGGTGATTTTTCGCACCGGCTCACGGTTGAGTTCGGCGTTCTCCAGGTGCTCGGCGAGCTGCTGGATGATGTCTTGGGTGAGATTCATGGCGTTGTCGTGGGCTGCTAAGTGGAATCCGTTCAGATGAAGCGCACGCCAGCCGAGCCGATGCCGCCCAGACTGATGCGAAGCTGGTCGCCGGCCTTGACGGGCACCATCGCGGCCAGCGAGCCGGACAGGATCACCTCGCCCTTCTTCAGCCCCATGCCGAGACGGCCCAGCGTATTGGCCAGCCACGCCACGGCGTTGGCGGGATGGCCAAGCGCAGCGGCACCGGCGCCGGTGGCGACGATCTCGCCGTTCTTCTCCAGCGTCATGCCGACGGTACTGAGATCGAGCCCGCGCGGGTCCACGGCGGCATCGCCCAGCACGAATACGCCCGAGGACGCGTTGTCCGCCACCGTGTCCTGGATGCGGATCTTCCAGTCGCGAATGCGCGAGTCGACGATCTCGAAGCACGGCAGCACGTAGGCGGTGGCGCGCAGCACATCGGCATTGGTGACGCCCGGGCCTTCCAGGTCTTCTTTGAGCACGAAGGCAATCTCGCCCTCGGCCTTGGGCGCGATCAGCGTGTCGGCGGCAATGGCGGCGCCATCGCCGTAGACCATGCCGGAAAGCAGGTGTCCAAAGTCCGGCTGACGCACATTGAGCATGTCCATCACCACCCGACTGGTCACGCCGATCTTCTTACCGATCACGCGCTCGCCGGCATCCAGCCGATGCTGCACCATGGCAAGCTGGATCCCGTAGGCGTCCTCGATGGACAGATTTGGATGGCTTTCAGTCAGGGGGGCGATGGCCTCGCGCGCGGCCAGCGCATGGTGAAGGCCAGCAGCGATATCAAGGATCTGTTCTCGTTTCATGGTGCGGCTCACAGTTTCACGCATACATTGCGCAGCTCGGTATAGAACTCCAGCGAATGCACCCCGCCCTCGCGGCCAATGCCGGATTGCTTGGCGCCACCGAAGGCAGTGCGCAGATCGCGCAGGAACCACGAGTTGATCCAGCAGATGCCCACCTCCAGCGCGCTACCCATGCGGTGTGCCGTGCCGAGATCGGATGTCCACACCGTCGCGGCCAGGCCGTAGGGGGTGTCGTTGGCGAGCCGGATGGCTTCTTCCTCGGTATCGAATGGCGCGATATGACAGCAAGGGCCGAAGATCTCCTCGCGGATCACGGCCGAATCCTCGGGCAGACCTGTCCAGATGGTGGGCTGCACCCAGGCGCCTTCGGCCAGCGCTTCGGGCATTTCGGGCACGCCGCCGCCGGTGATCACGGTGGCGCCCGCGTCAGCCGCCTTCCTGTAGTACGACAGCACCTTGGCCTGGTGCTCCAGCGAAACCAGCGGGCCCAGGTTCACGCCGTCTCCGTATGGAGAGCCCAGCCGCAAGCCTTCAGCCTTTGCCTTGAGCGCCGCAACGAAGCGCTCGAAGATCGGCCGCTGCACGTAGACGCGCTCGGTGCCCAGGCAGACCTGGCCGCTGTTCTCAAAGGCCGCGCGTGCAATGCCGGCGACGGCCTTGTCGAAATCCGCGTCGGCGAACACGATGCCGGCATTCTTGCCACCCAACTCCAACGAGACCGGACGCACGCCATTGGCGGCGGCCTTCATGATGGCCTCACCGGTCCGGGTTTCGCCCGTGAAGGTGATGCCGTTCACACCCGGGTGCGCGGTCAGGAAGGCGCCGGCGGAATCCGGGCCAAAACCGTGGACCACGTTGTACACGCCGGGCGGCACGCCAGCCTCGTTCATCACTTCGCCAAGCAAGGTGGCGGTAGCCGGTGTTTCCTCGGACGGCTTGACCACCACCGTATTGCCGCAGGCCAGCGCCGGGCCGACCTTCCAGGTCATCAGCAGCAGCGGCAGGTTCCACGGGCACACCACGCCGATCACGCCACGCGGGGAGCGCACCGCGTAGTTGATGGCCTCGCCGCCATCAGGCGTGGCCATGGAGAAACTCTCCGCCGGGACGTTCTTGATCAGGTCGGCGAACACCTTGAAGTTGGCTGCGCCGCGTGGAATGTCGACGTGGCTGGCGAGCGACAGCGGCTTACCGGTGTCGGCAATCTCGGCCTGCAGGAATTCGTCGAAGCGGCGGTTGATGCCGTCGGCCACGGCGTGCAACAGTTCGACGCGCCGGGCCACCGTCATGCGCCCCCACTCGCCGTGCAACGCGCGGCGCGCGGCCGCGACGGCAGCCTCAACCTCTGCCTGGCCGGCCTCGTGGACGTGCCCAATCAGGCTGTTGTCGACCGGATTGCGGTCCTCGAAGGTCCGTCCGGTGCTGACCCATTCGCCGTTAATGAAGTTGTGGAACTGTTTCATGCAATTGCCTCGGTGACTGATTTTGAGAAGGGATTGGATCCGCACCGTCTAGGGCGCGTCGGACCCGAGCAGCACCGCAGCTGCGGTGGTCTGTCGTTTTTGCTCAGCGGACAAGCAAGCCAAGGCAATCGCCCCAAGCACGGGAGGAAGAGCGATTAGCTGGAATAGCATCCGGGTATCTGCGAACAGCGTCATCAACATGCCACCACTGATGGCACCGACGATGGACCCGATGCGCCCCATGGCCAGTGCCCAGCTGACACCGGTGGCGCGTATTGACGTTGGGTACAACGTTGCGGCCAACGCGTTCATGCCGGTCTGCCCACCGACCACACCGAAACCCGCACCGAACACTGCGACTGCCAACCGGCTTGGCGAGTCAATCGTCAATCCAATCGCACCCAGGGCGAGGCTGGAGCCTACATACGATGCCGCCAGTACGTAATATGGGTTGAGCCTGTCCATCAAGCGCGCCAGGACCAGCGCGCCAATGGTGCCGCCAAGCGGCGCCATGGCCGCAATCCGCGCCGCGGTGCTGATAGGATGGCCGGCCTCCCGCATGATGGTGGGCAGCCAGCTGGAAAGGAGATAGAACACGAATAGCGAGCAGAAGTAGGCCACCCAGAGCAAGACCGTACGCCGCAACAACCCGGCTGCAAGCAACTGGCTGACGGACGCCTTTGCCACCGCTCCATCATGGGAGGCGACGATGGTGTGATCGCGCCAGCGAGTGTCGCCACAGATTTTTTCTACGAATCGATGCAACTGCCGCTGGTGTGCCGGCCGTGCCGCCAAGTAGCGCACCGACTCCGGCAAGGCAACCGCGAGGAACGGCAGCAACACCAGAGGCATCACGCCGCCCAGCACCAGTACACTGCGCCACCCGTAGGCCACGATAAGCTGCGCCGCAAGCTCGCCGCCAAGGGCAAAGCCCCCCGTGAAGCCGCAAAAGCTGAGGGTGACGAGGAACATCCGGTGCCGCCTGGGCGCGTATTCGGATGTCAACGCGATTGACGTCGGCATGGCACCACCCAATCCCAGCCCCGTCAGGAAACGGAGGGCGACCAGCATCTCCAGCGAGGTCGATGCGGCTGATACCACGGTGCCAAGACCGAAGATCGCCACGGAGAGCAGCATCACTCGCTTGCGGCCGATCCTGTCCGCCAGTGGCCCGATAAACAAGGCGCCTACCAGCAGACCGAAGAGGCCAGCACTGAACGCCGGTGCCATGGCCGAAACGGCCAGGCCCCATTCCTGCCGTAGGGCCGGCGCGATGTATCCGATTGCGGCAGTGTCGAATCCATCAATCGCGACGATCAACCCGCATAGGGCCAGCACGACGACCTGGAATCGAGACAAATGGCTCTGGTCCACTATGTCTTCGATATCGACTACCTTGTCTTCCTTCATGTCTCACCCCTCGGGCAGCTCGTGCTGCCTCATCTGTAAATCGGAAGCGTTCGCCTGGAACGCTAAGGCGAACCGATCGCCGTTCCCTCCGAATCACCGGCTGTCAGGTATTCCCACATCCGTTCGAAGATCCGACCAACGCGTGTCGCTCGCAATTCGGCGTCCGCCTGCGGGATGACCGCGGCGTGGTCGCTCAGACCGGCACCTCGCAGCGCGAGATCCATGCGCGCCGCGTCTTCCAGGTACCACGTCAGTACCACCGCATCCTCCAGTGAAGCGCCGGCGACCACGGCACCATTTCCCCGCATCACCACCGCGCTGGCCGTACCCAGTGTTTCGACCACCGCTGCCGCCTGCTCAGGCGTGCGGACCAGTTGCGGGTCGTCCCACAGTGGCACCCCGGCAGAGAAGTACGTGCCAATGCCGTGCAGGCAACGCGGTGTCAGGCGCGCTGCCGACAACGCCATCACTGCCGGTGGCATGCTGCGCACGACGCCGCCAACGTGCGGATGCTGTCGGTAGATCTCCTGGTGAATGCGGACTTCGCCCAGCACGCCTTCAGGAAGCGGCCCATTGACGTTCACCACGGTGCCGATGTCGCTTTCACCGATCAGCCCCATCGGTTTGGCCGCACACACCAGAAATTCGCTCGGGCTGAGGCGGACACTGCAATGTCCATAGGCGTGGGCGAGATGAGCGCGGCCGATCGCCCGCGCCGCTACCCGCAAGAGGCGTTGTTGCGCATCCCAGAGAGTGGAGGTCGTGCTCATGAGCGGAACTCGGCAATGTCCGGCTTGGCACCCCACATGCAGAAGGATGACGAGGTACCGGTGGGAAAATGACGAGGGCGGTAGGTCTTCTCATCTTCCTCCGTGATGGTCCTGACGCCAGTCGAGTACTCGTAGATCATGTCGTCCGGACCTTCGAAATAGAGGAACACGGCGCCTGAGGTGGGATGCCGTCCCGGACCGAAGAGGATGCGGACGCCGCGTTCGCGCAACAGGTAGTAAGACCGCATCAGGTCGTCGACACTCTCCACCTGGTGGTTGATATGCTGAACGCCGGCGAATGTGGAAGGGAACAGCGCGATCTTGTGGTGGATTTCGTCGATTCGCAGCAACGGCGCTTCGCCGATCCAGTCACTTACCTTTGCATTGCAAAGCCCCGTCCAGAACGTTTCGTCGCGCGCCGGATTGGTCGAGCGCAAGCCGATGTGGCTGAAGCCGGTGATGCCGGCATCGCGCGATGGAAAATAGCGGCGACCGCTGTGATCGGGTGCGACAACGAGATCGATACTGTTGCCAGACGGATCACGAAAGTTGATGAAGGCACCGACCCGTCGTAACTCGCACTGCTCTTTCGAGCCGGTGACGACACGCACGTCGTTGCGATCGAGCAAGTCCGCGGCCGCGGTAAGCTCGGCGGCAGACGCCACCTCGAAGGCGGAAGTGTGGTCTTTGGGATCGCCCTCGAAATAGCACAGCGTGTGGTCGCGGCTGTCCGAGCGGAAGTAGAGGGCGCCCTTCTCGCGATGCGCGACCTCCAGGCCCAGCATCTGCGTAGCGTACTGCTCGCAACCCTGCAGGTCGCGCGTCCCAAGACGCACATAACGGATATCGGAAAGGTGAATCATCGGGTCTCCTGTTGATCGCCGCCGGCAGACCACGAGGCAGGAGGATTCAGGTACGCGCTTCCGGTCACAGTGAACCGGTCTGGCTACATTTGTCTCCTGCCCCGCAGGCATCGATGCTGCGCATCCTGCCGGCTGGCTTTTGAAAAATGTAGCGGCGCCGATCCCATAAACAAAGCAAATTGTTATAATTCAGATTATTTGATTTTCAGATATACATGCGACTCGATCTGAATTTGCTGCGGGTTTTGCTGGCGATCTACGACACCGGCAGCGTGACTGCAGCGGCCAAGCGCTTGAAGATGAGCCAGCCGGCGGCCAGCGCCGCTCTCGCCCGGTTGCGGGAGTCATTGGGAGATGCCCTGTTTATCCGGCAGGTCGATGGCATGTCGCCCACGCCTCGCGCGCAAAGCCTTGCGGGCAAGGCAAGGGAAGTCCTGGACGCCATCGATCACGACATCCTGCGGGCACCGGAATTTGATCCGCTGGTATGCAGCGATGAATTCGTCTTTTCCCTGAGCGCGATCGGAGAGATCGTGTTTCTGCCAAAGCTGGTGCAACACATCCGTGCTACAGCCCCGTCGGCGCGCATTCGTGGCGTCAGCCTCGCTCCCGCACAGTTGGAGGAAGCTTTGCGAGCCGGTGAGGTCGATCTGGCGCTGGGCTATTTCCCGGATCTACGCAAGGCCGAATTCTTCCAGCGGCGCCTGTTCTCGCATGACCTTGTCTGTATGGTGCGCACGGGGCACCGAATCAAAGGACCGCGCATGAGCTTGGCGCAGTTTCAGGCTGCAGAACATGCTTTCGTCAAGGATGGAAGTCGTAGCCAGGAGATGTTTGAAGAGGTTCTCGCCAAGCAGGGCATCCAGCGCAATATCGTGTTGCATACTGCGCACTACATGAGCATCCCCACCATCATTGCCGAGTCCGACCTGGTGGTTGTGCTTCCGCGCACGGTAGCCAATGTGTTTGCCGACTCCAAAAGGGTGCGCATCGTGACGCCTCCAGTTGAAATTCCGCATTACGATCTGAAGGTGTACTGGCATCGGCGCTTTGCCAAAGACCCCAAATCGAAATGGCTGCGCTCCGTGGTCACAGAAGTTTTTGCCACTGATACCGACTGAGCAATTGGGCCGTTTCCTAGGCTTGTCGAGGAAGGCAAATGCAAGCAGACATCCTTCGCTGAGGACCCATGCGCTCAATGGTTGATTGACAACGCGCGGGAATACTGGCGCCCAGTCAAACTGTTGTTGCGTAGAGATGGAAGTCGCTGCTGATTCGTCTCGAATGCCTGACCAGCGCGCGGACGAAAGGCAGTCTCGCTGCTTCGTAGCGTGCCAAAGGAGCGGAGAACGGTTCGTTCACGCGCCGATCAGCAAGTAATCGCGAGAGGACTGCCGCATCCTCTACGCCGCTCGCAAAGCCACTTCCTGTCATGGGTGAGACGACATGGGCAGCGTCACCTACAATTGCTAACCCTCCCGCCGATAACCGCTTCGGTTCATATTCAGCGATGGGGGCCCCGCTGAGTGCTTCTGCTGAGCGTATGCCGACAGCAACCGCTTCTGCCCAAGTCTCGGGCCAGAGCCTCGGGACGAGTGCAAGCAACTCCGCACGAATTTCATTGTCAATCGTGCCACGTGCCAGTGTCCCCACGACGTTTCCGTCCTCGGTCACGCGATTCGTACGACGAAGCAACTCTTCTCGATGAACATCGAACCATGCAAAAGTGACTTGACGCTGGCCGACTTCAATTGATCCATCACGCCCGGGGAGCACTGCGGCCACCAGGCGATATCCATCCACCAATTCAATCCATAATCCACCGTTCGAGGGCAATGGGATGGGACGCTTCAGCGCCTTTTCATCGATCAGCCCGCGCCACACAAGATAGCCGGCATAGCGGGCAAGCCCTGCTTCTGGCGCAATAGCACGGCGAACAGTGCTGTGATATCCGTCCGCGCCGATGACCGCATCGGCGACCATTTCAGATCCGTCCGAAAAGAAAAGCTGCGCGCGATCCTCTAGGCTCGCAACCGATACGACGGCCCGGCCTTCTTGGATGATAATGCCCCGCGTTTTAGCAGCCCGGTCATGCAGCCATGCGTACAGCGCCGGCCAGGTCGTCAGATGTCGGTCGCGATAAGCCGGAACGACGGGCAATACTGGATGCGTACGCGGATCATGACCGACAGTGGCGACAAGGGCCGCAAGGTCGATGCTCAGGCTATCGCCACCTTGCACGCGCCGGGCGGAGCGCTCGATAACATGAACCGGCACCCCCCTCGTTGCGCAAGCCAACGCAAGCGTGAGTCCTGCAAGAGACCCGCCGACTATGACGATTTGCGAGTGTTTGGCATCCATAAGAGGGGCACCCGTTAAACTTCGATACCGGCTGAGCAAACGTGAGTTGACGAGCTATCGCCCGACGAGATTTACCTTCCTCGTGGGCTAACCCAGTCCCAGTTCCCTGACCGAAGCGGGTGTGTCGACCGTATGCGATCCGCCCCGGTCGACAGATTTGAGCTTCGGCCTCAGGAGATGCTGGCGCCTAGCGCCGGGAACACATCACTGAACAACAGGCCGATCAACTGCTGGCCAGCAGGCGTGGACCAGTCTTGCGCGATTTCCGCGATGAGCGTGTTGGTGGCGGTGAGCACCACCCCCGCATCATGCATCCGCTGACGCGAGAACTCTTCGGAAAGATCGCTGGGCGAGCCTGATGCATCCATCACAGCCTGAACGGCAAAGCCCTCGAGCGCGGCGTCGATTGCCGGGAAGATGAGACAGACGTCAGTAGTAACGCCCGCCATGATCAGATTGGGGCGCCCAGTGGCAAGCACCGCATCGCGGAAATCGGGATAGGCCCATGCATTCACCACGCCAGGGCGCTTGATCCGAGCCGCGTGCTCCTGGGGCAGGATCTGGGCGATCTCCGGAAGAATCGGCCCTTGAGCCCGGTCCTCCTGACTCGACGTGATTACGACGGGCATGTTCAGGATCTTGGCCATCTTGGCCAGCGCGATCGACTGCTTTGCCGCAAGTTCCTGGTCGATGTTCTTGATCAGCTTCATCGTTCCCACTTGGTGGTCAATCAGCAGCAAAGCGGAGTTTTCGGCGGTGAATCGTTCAACCTTCATGATGAATCTCCTTGGTTTTGAACGGGGCATAGACCCCGGAGGTGTGGGCGGCTCTCACAGGCTTCCCAGATCGCCACGGTGATATGCGGCGGTTGCCGCGGACAGACTCTCCTGGCTAGCAAAAGCCATGGGGCCATTCGAAAGCACGGGTTGGTGCAACGGGCGTCCGATGAACACGGCGACCTTGGCTCCGCCGGACTTTGCGGTGAGCTTGAGCGTCGTCGCCTCGGTCGCGGCAGGTAGGATTGGCACACCGAGGTTGTCCAATCCGAAGCTCTCGCCGTTAAGTTCCGCATTGCCGAGAATCGGCATCACGAAAGCTTGGTGCCCGGGCGCCAAAGGCAGATCCAGCGCTGCGTCAGCATCCAGCGAGATGTCGAGCAAGGTGACATCGGTCGGCGGTACCAGCGGGGAGCATGCGTCGTCGAAGCTGCCCAATGGAACCCGGATGCGCACACCGGGGCGCTTCACCACCGGCACGTCCTGCGGTGCCAGGGTCAGCGCGAACGGCGCGGCCTCCTGCCGCTCCCGAGGGAGATTGACGAAGATCTGCAGAAGGTGGGTTGTTTTTCCGAGTACGGCAGGGTTCTCCTCATGAATCACACCACGCCCGGCTGCAGTCCAATGCAGGCCGCCCGGCTCGATCAACACGCTGTTGCCCAACGAATCGCGATTGGCAATGCCCGTTTCCGAATCAAGGAACAGATAAGTGACAGCGGAAAATCCGGCGTGCGGATGCGGCGGAAACGTTGGAGCGCTCATCCAAGCATGGTCGATGCCCATGAAGGGATCTAGTAGCGCCGGATCGTCACCATGCAGGCGATAAGCCCGGAAATGGCTACCCCGGTTGGCGCGTTGCATGCGGGCGGTGGTGGTCATGATTGACTCCTTAGAGTGCTTCGGCAGCCAGCGCCGGATAGTCGATGTATCCCTTTGCGGTGGGCGGGGCGAAGAACGTATCGCGGTCCGGCGCGTTGAGGGCGGCGCGTTGACGGAACCGCTCCGGCAGGTCAGGATTGGCGAGGAACGCGCTGCCGAATACGGTGGCGTCGGCCTTGCCACCGTCCAGCACGGCTTCGGCGCTGTCCTGCGTCAGACCGCTTCCGATCAGGTATGCACCGTCGAAAAGCGGTCGCAGCAAGGCGTGGTAATCGACCTTCGTTCCGAACAAGGCGACGTGCAGATAGGCCAGACCCATGCCGCGAAGCTTGTCTACGAGATAAGCGTAAGTTTCCTGCGGCGCTGCATCCGTGATGCTGTTGTAGTTCATCTCCGGCGAGATCTTGATGCCGACACGGTCGGCACCGGCCTCGGCCACCATAGCGGCCAGCACCTCCAGCATGAAGCGAGCACGGCCTTCGACCGAGCCACCATACTGGTCGTCACGCTGGTTACTGCCTGTCGAGAGGAATTGCTCAGGGAGGTAGCCCGACGCGCCATGCAGTTCCACGCCGTCGAAGCCGGCGTCGATCGCACGGCGGGTCGCCTGGCGATACTGGTCAATGATGCCGGCGATCTCGCCCAAGCCTAGTGCGCGGGGCGTGACAAAATCCACCTGGCCGACAGGGGTCCACGCTTGGCCCTCAGGCTTGATGGCCGAAGGTGCCACGGGCGTTGCGCCATCGAGCAATGAGGGATGCGAGACCCGACCGCAATGCATCAACTGCATGAAGATGCGGCCGCCACGGGCGTGCACTGCCTCAGTCACCTTCCTCCACGCAGCCACCTGGGCCTCGGTTTCGATGCCGGGCGTATGCACATAGCCTTTGCCCATGGCGGACGGGAACACGCCTTCCGAGATGATGAGGCCGGCGCTGGCGCGCTGTGCGTAGTAGGTTACCGTCATGTCGCTGGGCACACCGTCGACAGTGGCGCGGGACCGAGTCATCGGGGCCATGACGAGACGGTTCGGCGCAACGTAGCGGCCAATGCGAACGGGGGTAAGAAGCTTGCTCATGTTGAATTCCTTGAAGGATGCGATGTACGCATCTTGGATTGATTCACATAAGAGATAAAGATGGTTTATTGGCAAACATTGATCCATAGATGGCGCAATGGTCATGGCGCGATTGAACGATAGCGCCTTGTTCGTCGAGGTCGCGCAGGCGCGCAGCTTTCGAGGCGCTGTCGACGCTACAGGCGTACCGAACTCGACTTTGTCCTGGCGCATCAATGTCTTGGAGAAGGGAGGCTCTTGCACCCGACGACGCGGAAAGTGGAGTTCACCGCGGCCGGTCAGCTCTACTGCGAGCGGTGCAAGCGTATCGTCAAGGAGGCATCGCACAGAACGCTGCAGGCAATGGCCCAAGTGCACCAACGATCTCGGAGGGAGTCGTGATCCTGCACGTAAAGTAGCGGCAATACGTGCTGACCCGATCGAGCGCAGGGGTGGAGGCCGTCATCGACCGAGTCGGCCCAGCACGATCACAACTTGGCTTTCTCTCTCGATTCCGATGCCCGCGGCTGAACGTGTCAGCCATGTGCTATCGGCAAGAAACCCCGAAAAGAGACAAGCAGGTCCGGCCCGCGGTCGTCCCTTCCCGGCCAATACCCGTCGTTCACTGACCCCAGCGCCAGTGTCCACTCCCTATCCGGAAAAAAACGCTGGCGCAGTGGAGAGGGTTGCCGTCATCGCTCTGTCGGTGGGAGATCGCGCTTACAGTTTCGCGGCCGCAGGCACGTGCTGCGGACGGCCAGCGTTAGCGCTCAATCGATACCTGCAACGCATGATCTGGAAGGAGCTGAGAGGCAAGCCTCCCAGTCCCATCAGCCCAACGCAGCACGCTGAGCTGCACTAGGAACGTCGCCGCCGGGCATGGAATCGGGAGCTCGCGTTGCAATCCGCCCACCTCAGGTTGGACAAGCTTTGCCGAGTGCGATACATAGTCCTCGGATTCTCCGGAGACATACTCGCGCCAGACGAGAGGGAGGATCCCACCGCGAGGCCAGTATTCGACGTCCTCGCGGGTATCAAGCCGGATCGTCAATGGCACATTGATCGTCGTCCTATTGCTGCGGTGGATGATCGCCTCGATACGGCTGGAGAGATCGACGTAGTCCGCCAGCGCGAGGATATCGATCGCCTCGCTTCCGTCGAGCTTGAGCGATTCCGCGATGGTGTCTACCTCGAACTACAGGGGGTGCCTCGCATGGCACAATCATTGCATTTTCCTACGAAGAAATGCTGCATCGTGATAGGCAGCGAATACGTTCAAATCCACCTAAAGTGCAATTGAGTCTCCGCCCTGTGACGTCGGTGACGACTGCATGACAAGATGAGCCAATTGATGTGGCAGCGGGGGTAACGGGCATTCTCGGGCAGAAGGAACATGAGCCGATCTGCGCAAGCGTTGCTTGAGTATCACGAACGCAGCAAGCACCGCGTCAACCGCTACGCTCCAGGCCCCGGATGGCTGGACTGGGCAACCCAGCCAGATCCGTTCCGCACGTTCCAGGGCTCACCGCGTATTGCGCTGCCACTGGCCGCGGACACCTTGCCCACACGCTACAACGCGTTGCGCTGCGGCGCCCTGCCGCCCGCGCAGGGCATCAGCCTTCATACCCTCGCAATCCTGTTTGAGCTTTCGCTCGGCTTGTCAGCGTGGAAAGCCTTTGGCGCTCAGCGATGGGCACTGCGCTGCAATCCTTCGAGCGGCAATTTGCATCCGACCGAGGGCTATCTAGTTTGTCCTGCCCTGCCTGATCTGCCGGGCGGGGTCTACCATTACCTGAGCCGCGACCACGTCCTTGAGCGGCGCGCTGCATTGGATGATCCATCATGGACTGAGGCGTTCCGGGGCGGCGGCATCCTGGTTGGCATCAGCTCGATCCATTGGCGCGAGGCATGGAAATACGGAATGCGCGCCTGGCGCTACTGCCAGCATGACTGCGGCCATGCCATTGCGGCACTCAGTTACGCGGCAGCGGCTCTCGGATGGAAGACGCGGCTGATCGAGACGGCTGCGGATGCTGCCTTGGCCGCGCTGCTTGGATTGGATCGCAGCGACGATTTCGGAGCGGCCGAGCGGGAGGTGCCAGATGCCGTCCTCTGGATCGGCTATGCGGAAACACAGCCTGACCTGGAACGCCTGCGGTCCGCTCTCGATAAGGCGCACTGGTACGGCTACGCAAACCAGCTAAGCGCGGGACACGTAAGTTGGCCGGATATCGATTCGGTCGATCGTGCCACGCGCAAGTCTCTGACTCGCGAACCGCCCCAAATGAATCCGGAGCCGCCCCTGTGGCCTGCAGCGCCCACCTTCGACCTGAGCTTTGCCCGGATCGCCCGGCAGCGCCGCAGCGCTACGAGCTTCGATGGCACGGCGCGCATCACCGCTGCCGCCTTCTTTACCATGCTGGCAAGCCTGCTGGCGCGTCGCGACACGCCACCCTGGAACGCACTGATGTCTCCTGCTGCGGTGCATCTGGTGCTATTGGTTCACCGCGTGGACGGACTGGAGCCGGGCCTGTACGTGCTGGTTAGGAACTCTGGGGCGCTGCCTGGACTCAAGCAGGCGATGCGCCCGGAATGGCTGTGGCAGAGAACTGGACCGGACCATCTGCCACTCTATCTTCTGCTGCCGTACGATTTACGCGCAGTGGCAAAACTGATCTGTTGCCACCAGGATATCGCCGCCGATTCCTACTTCGCGTTGGGTATGCTTGCAAACTTCGAAATCGCCCTGAAACAGCCATGGCGTTATCGCCATCTTTTCTGGGAATGCGGCATTCTCGGCCAGGCACTCTATCTTGAAGCCGAAGCCACCGGAGAACGTGCCACGGGGATCGGCTGCTTCTTCGACGATGAAATGCACGTCGTGCTCGGCATCAAGGATCGCGCATGGCAAAGCCTGTATCACTTTACCGTTGGCTCCGCCATGGTCGATCAACGCTTGTCGACGCTTGCCCCGTATGAGGTTCAGGCTCGACCCGCGAGAGCCGGCAGATCCAGGACATCGTGAAAGCGCGCGGCATGGAAGTCCGGACCGGCTTTTCCGGCTGGAACAGCCTGAGCAACAAACTCTGATCTGCCCTTACTCCGAACAGTCGTCAACACGGTGGTGCTCACCGGCATACTTAGTAAGCGATCTCTCAGGCGATCGGACCTACAATGAACTCATCATCAACCTCACGAAGGGCGCCCGATGATCTGGTCACTTGTCCCCTTAGGCGTAATGATTGGGATCTACGCCTACATTGTCCGAATCGCGGTCCATCGTAGGTCAGCGTTTCACATAGATGCCAAGTACTCATTTCAGTACTGGTGGCATCGCGTCGCTCACATGACGAAGTAAGGTGCACCCGCGCGAGTCTTCGTGTGCCAAGCGGATTCGCCGGCGATGGCCTTAGTAATTGAAACGCGCCGCATGTCGCAGACCTATACTGGAAGCAGCAAGCCTAGGAGCGTGTCATGACAACCTCCATCGTATTTCTAGCCGCAATCGTGCTTCTGTACGCGTTCGCGGTCCGCGCTGGCTTCTTGCACAAGTCTGCCCTCTATCCGGAACACGCACATCCATTCCACTACTGGTGGGACCGGGTAGTCCACCAAAGGAAATAGGTCATCTCCTGCCTGGTTCGCGCATTTTCCCCGCCCGAACGGTCGGCGAGTTTTACTGCTGGCATGCGTCGTGCCCAGCGCTCATCGCGTCGGCCATCGCAAGTTCACGCGTGGGCAGGTTGTTCCGTGGCTCTCGAAACTCGCTTGCTCGTCGATGGCATACGTCCAATGCCACGCCCGGATTGTCCGCTCGGTCAATTCAAAGCTTACGTGCCGCCCATGTAAATGAGGCTCTTAGCCATGGCTTCCCCCTTCATTGCGTCGGAGGTCAAGCGGACAATCTACTCGTCCACGCCCAATATCACGTCCACCGCTGCACGGCCGGCGACTTCAGCCACTAGATATGCCCATCGTTTGGAAAATGGGCTGCCGTGGACTTTGATCCGCTTTCCGAATGCGGCTACTCCAGGCGGACTCATCGGCCCGTTGATCTGGAACCAGACGTCAAACATGTCCCTGGAAGTACCAGTCAGATACATCCGGATCTCGAAGCCTCGATACTCGGAAATGCGTTCCATATCCGCCCCTGTATATCAACAAAAAGTGCGACGATCGAGACGCCACGCGAGTCATTTCGCACTCTTTGGCAGTCAATCATACGGCGCCGGCTCGTGGGAGGCGAATTCATTCGTGTGGGTGGTGGAGCTCAGGAGGCTAATCGCCTCTGGCGCGAGGTGCCGCGGCGATACCACGCGCCATTCATACTGGCGGCCGGTGCCTTGCGGCGTGTTACGCCCTTACGCGCGTCGGCACGCACGGGGCCGGGTGGGTCGGCTGGCTCACGAGCCAATCGGGCAATCTGCATCCGGCTCGCCATCAAGGCACGCCGCTCATGGCTTTGTCTGAACTCGTCGAACTCAACAAAAAAGCTCCGGAGTACGGAGCTTTTCGTTCGATATTGCCCAGCCTGGTCAGGCAAGTTGGATCTTCGTCGCAGCTGGCCCCTTCTGACCGACGCCTGCCACATAGCGGACCTTCTGTCCTTCCTGCAAGGACTTGAAACCATTGCCCTGGATTTCGGAAAAATGGGCGAAAAGATCATTGCCGCCCGCATCAGGCGTGATGAAGCCGAAGCCCTTGGCGTCGTTAAACCACTTTACAGTACCGGTTTCCATGTTTGGATTTCCTAAATGTTCTCGCATGGCAAAAACGCCGACGAGGCACGATAGTCAAGGAAGAAACAAGGAAAGGTGGCGATCGCCAGAAAATTCTGAGGTCTGCTTGAGGATCCTGCTCGATTGGTTATACAGGTCATACCTGTGCGGGTCAACTTAACTTACGAATCATACGGCTGTGCCCGCAGAAGGCGTCGCTTTGGATGACGGGCGCAAGCGCCCGTCAGAACATTCAACCATGCCATCCTTGGTGCGGTGTGCAGGCGAGCTGACGCCGCCAAGTTCCTGGACAACGCGCCGCATCGGTGCATACAGCATAAGAAAAATCCCTCGGCCGGGGTGGACGAGGGACGAAAGGGTCGCGCCAGAAAAACACGCGCGTTACTCAATGATGGCGTCGTCGCCGGACGGCCTCGCCACGATCCTCATTGCCGCGGAGCATCGTGCTTGCGTCATCCACAACGGAAGACGGGTCCAGTCGGTCCAACACCGGTATCCCGGGGAAGAGTACTGGTACAAGTTCATTGACGAGCTTCGATGATGCGAAGGGCCCGAAGCGGTAGCTGGCGTTCCCGTCCATTTCCGTAAAATACCAGCCTCCCAGCGAGTCCGAATGGACGATCACCTTGTGGTCAATGATATGGGCTTGCGTACGCCACCAATACAACAAGTTGTGATGGATTCCCTGCTGCCTGGTCGCCGTAAGTGTCGCCACAGGCGATGCGTTCTTCGCAATGGGGAGTGACATCTGCAAATACTTTAGGCGGGATCGTCTCGCAAATCTGTACGGTACCGTGCACCGTACATGGGATCGATCCAGATGCGTCCGGCCATAGCGATGAACCGGTGACTCGTACCGGCCCGCATCGGCCGAACACACTCAACCGTGCCACGTGGGGCCTGGCAGATAGGTGAAGGCGGACACGACGCCGGCCCTTTTCCATCCAGATACGAATAACACCCTCTACGCATGGGGCCGGCGAGTCATCAAGCATTGCGACACACACGCCTTCTCCGACTGACGAACCCTGCAAAGGAGGGGATGCCTGACGCGTCATGGCGAGATCGCCAAAGGGAAATATCTGGTGTCGGTGTTCCTCGACAACGGGATGACGTTAACGGCGTCGCCGCAGGAGCCACTGCCCGGAATCGTCGCCGTTCAGATCCGCAACCTGTTTGCTCTTCGGATCAGCCTGACCTGGCTGAGTGGTCTTCCGGGCCTCACCGGGTTGTTCGGGCGGGCGATTCTCTTGTGTTCGCAGAAGCGTCGTCCGGAATGTTGGTACAGAAACGTATCTCATAGATGTCCTGTTGATGAACAAGCTCGAGGTGTGACTTCTTGATGATAGGCCATGACCTTGGCCTTCCCAGTTCGCGTTACTCCAGGATCCGTACGGGCATCACGGATGGGCCTCTCGTTCGTACCGGTAGTCTTTCCAGTACGGTGACCTACCGTAGTACTCATGAATGTTGGTGCCCCACTGCGGATCCGCCATGCTGGGCCAGTGGTCCTTATCAAATCCCGGTGCGGCCTCAAGCTTCGCCTTGTCGATGCCCAGCACGAAACTCTTGCGCTCCGTATCGAGCGTCAGCGCAGACCAGGGCACTGCGAACAGCTTCTCGCCAAACCCGAGGAATCCACCGAAGGACAGCACGGCATACGCAACGCGCCCACTGACCACGTCGAGCATGATGTGATTAACCGTACCGAGCTTGTCGCCGCCGGGGCCGATGACGGGGTTGTCTTCCAACGTATCCGAAGCCATCACGAATGGACCTGGACCTGGGTTCTCCGGATCGATGGCGCCGAGAATCACTGCGCGTGGGTTACCACTGTCGCCGTTGAGGTTATAGGGATTCATGGACCTGCTCCTGAACTTGGTGAAAAGTCGACGCGTCAGATCATCATGGATGATCACCATGATTCTTCGCGGACTTTTGCGCCTGGGTGGGCGTCAACAAATGGACGCTGACACCAATCCGGTCTGCGGTCGGTACGATAGCGGGCACGGAGGACGACATATTGTGTCCGACGGACAAAATCCCCGCGATCCAATGGCAAGACAAATCGTCGTTGATCCAGTCATGCCGATTGACGACGTCTTCTTGGCTACGCCGTCATTCCATGCCGAACAGCTCTCCCCGGCCCGGGGTCTTACGCGCGTCTGCTCTCGGGGTGCTTTACCGCGCGCTTTTGAGTCGAACGAGGCGCTTTTCAAGTGACGAAGCTCGACGTATATTTGGCGCTAGATCCCAACCTCTCGCGATCGCACGAGGCCCCGTCGTCGACCCAGCTAGCCGTGCATCGCCAAATCCTCCAGGTGCAACGTGCCGTCTACTCATGATCCGAAGGCAAACCACCTTCTGTCCGTGATATCGGAAGCGGAGTGGTCCCGAATTGCACCGCACATGACCCGGGTTGATTTGCCGCTGGGCCATGTCTTGTACGAATCCGGCGACAAGCTAGACCATGTGTACTTCCCGACGACTGCAATTGTCTCGCTGCTTTACGTCATGGAGGACGGTGCCTCCGCGGAGATCGCCATCGTCGGCAACGAAGGGATTGTCGGTATCGCAATATTCATGGGSGGMGAGACSACGCCAAGCCGGGCCATCGTGCAAAGCGCGGGAGTGGGCTACCGACTGAGCGCTCGGGTGCTGAAGCAGGAATTCACGCGTGGTGGCCCCATCCAGCGCCTGCTCCTCAGGTACACCCAGGCGCTGATCACCCAGATGGCGCAGACAGCCGTTTGCAACCGGCATCACTCGATCGTGCAGCAATTTTGTCGATGGCTATTGCTAAGCATCGACCGACTTCCGTCCAACGAACTGAAAATGACGCAGGAGCTAATCGCCAATATGCTTGGAGTGCGTCGTTCAGGAGTGACCGAGGCCGCGTTGAAATTGCAAAGCGCGGGCGTGATCCGATACAGCCACGGTAACATCGAAGTGCTGGACAGGCCCGCGCTGGAGCGCAACGTATGTGAATGCTATGCAGTAGTGAAACGTGAGTTCGACCGGCTACTGCCCGATGAGCCCGCAATCTGAGGATGTCTTGGCGCGCAGTGCGCTGGCATTCATTCAAGCGTTTCGATGTGCTTCGTGCAGCGGCCTCTTCTGGAAGCATCGCCACTCACGGATCCGGTAGGTTCTCGAGGGACCGTACATTTCGCGATTGCCACTTCGGCTGAACGATTCCATCAATCCGTTGCGTTGACCGGCTGAATCCTCTCGCCAGCTTCGGTCATTCGCCAAGGCTAACGCAGATGCCCGTTAAGGGTCGGCTACGGAAGTCGCCTACCTCGGGTCGAACGGCGACGATTCGTTGCCGCCCCCCCGGCCGTCCGCCCTGCCCGCAAAGCAGCTCGCTTCCGATCAAATCCGACTTACTTGGTCTTGAACGCCGCGCGCCGATCCGCCCGTTCCGTCGCGAAAACGCTGCCCACCGTAGCCTCCAGGTCCGCGCGCTCCACCGCCTTGCCGCAGTGCGGGCACACGCTGGCCAGGCCGACATCGTGACCGCATTCCCGATGGACGAAGTGCATCGCATGTTCCTCGCCCTTCTCCTTGCACCACTGCTCTCCCCACGCCCGTAGCGCGTAGATCACTGGATAGAAGGCCCAACCCTTCTCGGTCAGCCGGTACTCATAACGCAGCGGCTTCTCGCTATACGGCTGGCGCTCGATCATGCCGTCGGCCTCGAGTGCCTTCAGACGCGTTGCCAGCATCTGCGGCGTGGCATCGGTCTGGATCTGCATTTCCTCGAAACGCGTTGCGCCCATGTACAGCTCCCTGAGCACCAGGGTGGTCCATCGATCGCCAACGATATCGACAGAGCGCGCCACCGGGCACACCGTAGTTGTCTTCTCCGTCGCACGTGCCACGACTGCTCCCGTAGTTACTATTGTTTTCATAGTAGCACAGTGCGCGCTGACGACAACAGCCCCGCCGATCACCCTGGAAGCCTTGTCTTTCTTGACACTATGATTTTCATAGTTATACTTCCCAGGACCGATGCGTGAGACGTCACGGATCCCCCGACAAGCAGTCAGGCGCCACTGCAAGATGCGACTTCGCTCGCACATTTCCTCTGAATGGAGTACCGAAGATGTCCAAACCTGTGTATCCCGCGAAGCGAACCGGCCTGCTGCTGGTGGACCCGTACAACGATTTTCTCTCCGACGGTGGCAAGCTGTTTCCGATGCTCCGGGATGTCGCCGACGACGTCCGCCTGCTGGATAACCTGCGCGCTTCGGTTGCCGCCGTGCGCGAGCGTGGCATCCAGGTGTTCTATGTGCCGCATCGACGCTGGCAGCCGGGCGACTACGACAACTGGGATCACCCGAATCCGACGCAACGCCTGGTGCAACAGCGTCACACCTTTGCCAAGGGGACGTGGGGTGGCGAATGGCATCCCGATTTCGTCCCGCAGGATGGCGACATCATCGTCCAGGAACACTGGGGCCAGAGCGGCTTTGCCAATACCGATCTCGACTTCCAGCTGAAGCAGCAAGGTGTCACACACGTGATCGTCGTGGGCTTGCTGGCTAATACCTGCATCGAATCGACGGCCCGCTTTGCCATGGAACTGGGCTACCACGTCACGCTCGTGCGCGATGCCACCGCCGCTTTCCACAAGGAAATGATGCACGCCGCGCATCATCTGAACGGCCCGACCTTCGCCCATGAAATCCTGACGACTGCCGAGCTGGTCGCGGCCCTTCCCGCCGTATCGCAAGGGGCCGAAGCATGAACCTCACCGGTAATTTGCTGATTGGCGAGCAGGAAGCGGGCGCCACCGCGGGCAGCATGAAAGCCCTGAATCCCGCGACAAACCTGAGCATCGAACCCGCCTTCGCATTCGGCGGCGCAGCCGAAGTCGATCGCGCCGCGCAGCTGGCCGACGACGCATTCGATAGCTACAACAACACGAGTCTCGAAGTCCGCGCAGCGTTCCTGGAGCGCATTGCCGACGGCCTTGACGCCGTCGCGTCCGAGCTGGCCCAACGTGCGTCGCTCGAAACCGGCCTGCCCGTCGCGCAGCTTGAAGGAGAGGCCGCGAAGTCGGCGACCCAGTTTCGCCAGTTCGCGACGGTCGTGCGCCATGGGCGTTTTCGGCAGGCAACGATCGATCCGGCCCAACCGGCGCGCCAGCCTCGTCCACGCATGGATCACCGCATGCAGAAGATCGCGCTGGGTCCGATTGCGATCTTCGGTGCGAGCAACTTCCCGATCTCGTATTCGGTCGCCGGCGGCGACACCGCATCGGCGTTGGCCGCCGGCTGCCCTGTCATCCTGAAGGCGCACAACGGCCATCCCGGCGCCTCCGAGATCCAGGGCCGCGTCATCCAGCAGGCCGTAAAGGACGCGGCTCTGCATGAAGGCGTGTTTTCGCTGCTACGCGGCGATGGCAACGAGATCGGCGAGGCGCTGGTGGAGCACCCGCTTATCAAGGGCGTGACCTTCACGGGCTCCGAAGGTGGTGGCATGGCGCTGTTCCGGCGCGCACAACTGCGTCCCGATCCGATCCCCGTCTTCACCGAGATGACCAGCGTCAACCCGACATTCGTACTGCCGGCCGCCCTCTTCTCGCGCGGCAAGGACATCGGCGACGGCTTTGCCGAGCGCATGCTGGTGACGGTGGGTCAGGCCTGCCTGAAGCCCGCGATCCTGCTGGCCATCGACGGCATCGGCTTCAGCGAAATGAAGCAGGCGCTGATTGCCCGCATCGAAGCCATGCACGCCCGGACGATGCTGACGCCTGGCATCGCCACGATGTATCGCCGGAATGTGGATCGGCAACTCAGCGCCGGCGCGCAGCAGATTGCAATGGGTGGCGAACCGCAAGGAACGTGGGATGGCCAGTCGCTCCTGTTTGAGGTCGATGGTGCGCGCCTGCTCGAGTCGCCTTCGCTGTCGGAGGAGGTCTTCGGCCCCGCGGCGCTGCTCGTGCGCGTGAAGGACATCGATCAGATGGTTGCCATCGCCCGGCACTTCCGCGGCCAGCTCTCCGCGACGATGCAGATCGAGCAAGCCGATCATGCATTGGCAGCCCGACTGTTGCCGATTCTCGAACGCCGCACCGGTCGCATCGTCATCAATGCCTTCGCGCATCCGCAGGAAGTGTCCGACGCGTCGATTCACGGCGGCCCGTTTCCCGCCACGTCCGATAGCCGCTTCACCTCGGTTGGCATGAGTGCGATCGAGCGATTCCTTCGGCCCGTCTGCTACCAGGGCTTCCCGGACGAGCTATTGCCGGAAGCGCTCAAGCATGACAATCCGCGCGGCCTCTGGCGCCTGACAGACGGCGCATTGTCGAAGGCCTGATTCACCCCGCGAACGAGTCCAACTCAGGAGATCCCATGCAATATCTTGCTCTGGTTTCCCGCACCACCCCCAGTCCCCCGGATGCTCCCACACCGGAAACGCGGGAAGCCGAGTCGGAGTTCATCCGGCACTTCTACCTCGATGGCGTCGTCAGGCAAATCTGGCTGCGCGGCGATGGTGGCGCATGCATCCTCGCGGAGAGCAAAGACGCGCAATCGCTGGACGCCGTGTTCTCCGCCCTGCCCCTGGTGAAATCCGGCTTTCTGCAGCCTCCGACGGTCATCGCACTGAAGCCATACTCGGGTTTCGGGCCCAGGGCTGCGTAGCAATTGACAGGATTGCCTTTGATATCGCCGAAGCATCGGCTGGCATCAAAGGCGTTCGGCTGTTTCCTTAACAGCAACACTGCCTGCGCCCAGCAGGTCATGTCCGAGCGCCGAGGCCACTCCGCGCTGACCACTATCCGCGTCAAGCACAAACACCATGTGTATTGGTGTCAGATGCCGCATCCACGCGGAATGAAACAACAACATCCCTTGAAAGCATCGCTTTAAAGCTGCCAATGCGTGCCTGCTTCAGGCCAATCGCGAATGGGTATGCAGACAAATGATGCAGACAATTCGGATGACAATTTCCGTCACCAGACATACAAAAATCGTCGCTTTACCTGCAAGAACATGTCAATTGACATCTATTTGGACGTTGTTCATCATCGCGGCGGCCACGGGGAATGGTGGCCCCAATCTTGCGAACAGAAGAACTGAAACGCGTTCGCCGGGTATGCAATAGCAATACATCGATCTAGACGTTTCCAAATAAAAAAGAAAGGGTCAATAACGTCATGAAATACCTTGCTCACCTCCGTGGGCCGGCCTCCCTATTGGCCGCAATTCTCCTTGTGACAGCGTGTGGTGGCGGAGGTGGCGATGGCGCTTCGACGTCGTCCACAGCAGAGCCGCTGGGCTATACACCGCTGTTTGCCTCCGATACGCCGGCCATGGAGCAGATCCAGTACCGCGAACCCGATGGCACGCTCGTGACGCTGATGGGCTCCCGCCCGACCGAGCGCCACGCGCGCGAACGCGGCGAGGCATGGGATGCGCCCGATGCCGGTCCGGGCCGCTACCTGACATTTCCGACGTTCTATTTTCAGAACCGGACATTTGGCCTGGAAATCCGCGATGGCGTGCCCGCCGGGCGACAGCGCATCGAGGTCTACCTGCGTGTGAACCAGGGCATTTTCGACGGCACGACATTCAGCCTCTTCCGCAATGTGCTCGATCCCACCGTGCGTGACTACGGCTGGTCGCTGAACTACGGATTCAACAATCCGAAGGAAGGCGGACTGCCGATCTGCCGCGAAGGTCAGCCACGCGAAGATTGCATGATGGTGTTCGATTCCAACTGGCGCACGGATCCGCATAGTCCGCTGAAGATCGGCGACAAGGTCGAACTGGCACCTGCACCGCGTTTGAAGCGCGATCCGGTCGTCGATGGCGGCGGCAGCCGCTACTACTCGTTCGAGCAGCTCTATGTCGTCGGCGTGGGCATGCGGCCGTGGTACGGCATTGCGCCGAACCTCGATTCGGAGCCGCTGCCCGACGACACGTTGCTGGGCGGCCTGGCCAGTATTTCGTACAACTATTCGGAAGAGCCGATGCGGGTCTTCCAGCAGATGTCGAACAATATCGGCATTGCCAATACGCAGCGGTTTGTCGAGGGTCGCCGCCTGTTCCACACATCGTTCATGGATGGCACGCACTCGGAGCACGACAAGGACAATCCGGTATTCACGGCGCACATCGGCCAGCTCGGTCCGCGCTACAACCAGCCGCGCTGTATCGAGTGCCACACCAACAACGGCCGCAGCAAGGCGGCGGGCATTGGCGCGACGCTCGACACGATCTCCTTCCTGACGGCAACCGCCGACGGCAAGGCGGACCCGGTCTATGGCTTCAACGTGCAACAGCACGCGCAGGACCGCGCCGCGCCCGCCTATGACGTGACCGTGAAGTCGTACGAGACGATAGTGCGTACCTTGCCCGATGGCGAGAAGGTGGAACTGGTCAAGCCGGTCTACGCGTTCAAGGGGCCGACGCCAGCGGTTTTCTCGACACGCCAGGCGCCGCAGGTCATCGGCATGGGCTTGCTCGAGGCCATTCCCGAGGCGACGATCCTCGGCCTCGCCGATCCGACCGATGCCAACGGCGACGGCATCAAGGGCACGCCGAACTTCGTGATCGACCCCGAAACGGGCAGGACCCACCTGGGCCGGTTTGGCTGGAAGGCTTCGAAAGGAAGCATCCGGCAACAGGTAGCGGACGCACTGCTCAAGGACATGGGCGTCACCTCGCCGATCTTCCCGGATCGGGGTTGCCAGCGCGGTGCGCCGGATTGCCGCGGGTCGACCGTGCCCTCCTCGGTCAGCGAGACCGAGCTGCAGCGCCTGTCGAACTATCTGTCGCTCATCGGCGTGCCCGCCCAGCGCAAGCTGCGCAGCGGATTCCCGGACGGTATTCGGGTATCGCCCGAGCATGACGTGAATCCGACGCAGATCGCGCGCGGCAGCGACCTGTTTGCGCAGGTCCGCTGCGTGGCCTGCCACACGCCGACCATGAAGACCGGCAATACGCACCCGTTTGCAGAGCTGCGCGAGCAGACGATTCATCCGTACACCGATCTGCTGCTGCACAACATGGGTCCGGACCTGGCTGACACGCTGTCCGAAGGCCGCGCCTATCCTGCCCAATGGCGGACCGCGCCGCTGTGGGGGATCGGATCGCTGCGCTTTGTGCAGGGCGCCGATGCGAATGTGCGTCTGCTCCATGACGGCCGGGCGCGCAACATGACGGAAGCCATCCTGTGGCACGGCGGCGAGGCGACGGACAGCCGCACGCGCTATGAATCGCTCTCGAAGGCCGACCGCGACGCCATCACGGCGTTCCTGCAGTCCCTGTAATCCGCCTTGCCTGCTCACCCCCGCAAACCGGGGTGAGCAGGCTCACACAGTTCTCTCTCGGAATTTTCAATGAGTGTGCGTAACGTGATCGGCCACGGCGTGTTGGCCCTGATAATGGCATTCGCCATGACGGCATGCGGTGGCGGCGGGGATGCCGCCTCGACGAGCGGCAGCAACGCAAGCTCCGGCAATGGCGGCGGCGGCCTCACACCCGCCACGCCGCCGGGGACGCCCACAACCATTCAAAAGAGCGCCAAGCGCGGGATCGCCTACGATCTGGCCAGCGCGGCCGACTTCGCCGCCCTCGCCCCCGGTGTGTCCTGGTGGTACAACTGGGCATCGCAACCGAACGCCGCGGCGCCTGCGAACGTCAAGACGGCTCATGGCATGGACTACATCCCCATGCTCTGGAACGACAGCTTCAACGCCGCCGCCGTGGAGACCTATCTGCACGCCCACCCGGAGATCAAGTATCTGCTGTTGATGAACGAGCCGAATCTCGTCGACCAGGCCAACCTGACGCCGACAGCCGCCGCTGCCGCGTGGCCTCGCTACGAGAGCATCGCCGCCCATACCGGGGTGAAACTGGTGGGCCCTACCGTGACATGGGGAACGATGCCCGGCTTCCAGGACCCGGTGACGTGGCTTGACGCGTTCTATACGGCGTATCGCGCCGCCAACGGCAACCGGGACCCGCAGATCGACTACCTCGCCTTCCACTGGTACGACTATGGCCTGGGCGGCCAGCTCGACCGCCTTGCCAAGTATGGCAAACCGTTCTGGGTCACCGAGTTTGCCAACTGGCACTCGAACAACGATGGCGCGCAGATCGACACGATAGACAAGCAGAAGCAGCAAATGCAGGACATGGTGGCAACCTGCGAGCAGCGCCCCGATGTGTTCCGGTATGCCTGGTTCACGGGCCGATGGAACAACGACGTCCATTTCACGAGCCTGCTTGCCGCCGACGGACAGCTGACGGCGCTTGGCCGCTACTACCTGACGCTGCCGTACTGATTCGGCGCGGGCGCCAGCACGCGACTCCCCCCTCCCTCCCTCCCTCCCTCCTGGTCCCGCGCGCCACGGCGCGGGCACCATACCCATCTGGAAATCGCCCGGCATGCGCCGGGCGACCCGCCTGCCCGGCATACGCACTCGCCCCAATCTGGTCGGCATTCGACGACCTGATTCATGACTCCATTCACTTCCACCGCATGTGTATTGGAATAAATCGATCGAGTTCAATAATCTCCGTCGTGGTAAACCATAAAGCCCATCCTTTCTCCGCAGGCTTGTTTTGTCGCGCAGAGAAGATCGGATTTGACCGCGCGCGGAAAATGGATCGAAAGATTACAGGTTTGTCATTTTACTGGATTACGTTTTTGTCATCTGACGGGGAATTGCCAAAAAGCGTTTGGCTTTCACCTATAAATGGAAATCACAGGCTGCGGACTGGTGTCACGCAGCGTGCCTCAGCCCGCCGGCGCGCCAGCGGGCTTTTTTTTTGCCCGGATTATTGATAACCACCGGATTTGGGCTCTCGCTATTGATTCCATTAATCACTGGATTGAGTGAAAACCCTGCCGCGTCTTCGGCTTGACTTAGCTGGTATATCACATACTTTGTATTCGACCGCCCTTTTGAATTAATCGGGTTGGCATGCGATTCATTCCTTTTCGTAAAGCGGACGTCGCAACCAAGAAATCGGAGGCATAAAATGAAAATGGCTAAATACCAGCCAGGGAGCCGTGCGTCCCTGTGTCGATTTGAATCGTCGGACAGGAAGCATCCGTCCACCCAGGGAGCGCGCCATGAATAATCCCTCCACGGCGGCGCTCAGCCCGCATCAGCCGGCATCCGACAAAACCCGCTGGCTACAACTCGCGGTGGGCGTAATCTGCATGATCGCCACCGCGAATATCCAGTACGCATGGACGCTGTTCGTCCCCGAGATCCAGGACACCTACGGCTGGCCTCGCGCGCAGATCCAGGTCGCCTTCACACTCTTCGTGCTGGTCCAGACCTGGCTCGCGCCGATCGAAGGCTACTTCATCGACAAGTTCGGCCCGCGCCTGATGGTCGCCTTTGGCGCGCTGTTCATCGGCGCGGCATGGGTCATCAATTCCCAGGCCACCACGCTGATGGGCTTCTACTTCGGCGCGGCCGTCGGCGGTATCGGCGTGGGCTCGATCTATGCCACTTGCATCAACAACGCACTCAAGTGGTTCCCGGATCGCCGTGGTCTTGCCGTGGGTCTCACCGCTGGCGGTTACGGCGCGGGCTCGGCTGCCACGATCCTGCCCATCGCGGCCATGATCGAGTCGTCGGGCTTCCAGGACACGTTCTTCTTCTTCGGCATCCTGCAAGGCTCCATCGCCTTTGTTGCCGCGTGGTTCCTGCGCTCGCCCAAACCCACGGAGGTCAGGGCTTCGCAGAAACTCGTCCAGGCCACGCGCGACTACACACTCAAGGAAGCGCTTTGCACCAAGCTGTTCTGGCTGATGCTGGTGATGTTCATCCTCGTGGTCACCGGCGGCATGATGGCTGTCGCGCAGCTCGGCGTCATCGCCAAGGACCTGGGCGTGAAGGAGTTCCAGGTGGACCTGCACTTCTTCGTGATGGCGGCGCTGCCGCTTGCGCTGATGCTTGACCGCGTCATGAACGGCATCTCGCGTCCGCTGTTCGGCTGGATCTCCGACCATATCGGCCGGGAAAAGACCATGGTCATCGCCTTCACGCTGGAAGGGATCGGCATCATCGCCCTCGGCTATTTCGGCAGCAATCCGTACGCGTTCCTGATCCTGTCCGGGGTGGTGTTTCTGGCCTGGGGCGAGGTCTATTCGCTGTTCTCGGCGCTGGCCGGCGATGCCTTCGGCACCAAGCACATCGGCAAGATCTACGGCGTGCTCTATACCGCCAAGGGTATCGGTGCGCTGTTCGTCCCGATCGGCAACCTGATGATGGAGGCCACCGGCACGTGGTCGACGGTGCTCTACACCGTCGCCGCCATGGACCTGACCGCCGCCTTCCTCGCGATCATGGTGCTGCGTCCGGTGCTGGCTTCGCATGTGGCGAAGTCCAGAAGCCTCTTCGCCAAGGAGACGGCCGCCACAGGCGCGGCGGTCAGCGCCTGATCGGCCGGGTCCGGCTGTGTCCCATCGCGGCACGCAGATCCATGCGATGTGCCCGATTCAGCACGGCCGGACCCCGCTTCCTCATAGCGGACTGAACAATGTTAAGTGCCCGGAACTTCGGCGTTAAGCAAGACTAATTTGCTTTCCTCGCCAGCGCGTTCCACTCTGTAAGATCCTGCGCCGCGCAGTCTGGCGAATCCTGCGGCCACGACGGAGGGCACCATCGATGGCCACCAGCGAAGTCAGCCAGTACGCGCTCGATCTGGGAAGCAGCCTGCGGCGAGTGCTTGGCCCTGCCGCACCCACCGCCGAGCTGGATGCCCTTGCCGCCGCCGCGCAGCAACTGGCCGACATGGCCGCCAACCCGCCCTCCGTCGCCGCGTGGTCGGCCGCCACCGATGCCTGGGAGACCGCACGCAACAAGCTGACCGGGCAGCTTCGCCAATACCTGCTCGATGGCCTGCCCGATATTCCCGGGCTGGGCGACCTTGCCGGCTCGCTCGGCTGGGACAGCCCCGAAGGCCTGCATGGCGACGTCTCCCTCGGGCCGCTTCGGCTGTCGTTTTCATCGTCATCGCTCGTGCTGCAGCCCAGGCTGCCGGATGGCACCGTCCTGCCGGCGCTGACCGTCGGCCCCTATCAGCCTTCGGGGATTGGCGCCTCGCTGGCCTCGCCCCTGGGCGGCGGCCTGCCCGGTGGCGGGTCGATCGTCCGGCTGGCCGATGCCCCCGGTTTTGGCGGCACGCTCAACGTGCCGCTGGGCGCCCTCTCCATCAGCGCCTCGGCGGTGCTAGAGCGCCTGCCTGGCGGCGAGCCCTCCTTCATGGCGGTGGTGGGCGTGTCGTTCAATCCGCCGATCCAGCTGTCATTTGGCTTCTCGCTGGACCGCGTGGGCGGCCTGATCGGCGTGCACCGCACGGCAGCGACCGATGCGCTGACGATTGCCGTGCGCACCGGCGCGGCGGCCGACGCGCTGTTTGCCACGCGTCCGCCCGCCAGCCCGAACGCGCTGATTGACAGCCTGCGGCGCTTCTTTCCCGCCTTCAATGGCCGCCATCTGATCGCCCCCACGCTGCGTCTGGCATGGCTGTCGATTGGCGCGGGCAGCTTCCTGTCGCTCGACCTCGGCGTGGTGGTGGAAATCCCCAGCGGAAAAGTCGTGGTGATGGGCGTGGCCCGCGCCGGCATTCCGGGGACGCCCGGCCTGATCCATCTGCGGCTGGACGTCCTTGGCATCGTCGACCCGGCCCAGTCGCTGGTGTCGGTGGATGCCAGCCTGGTCGACAGCCACGTGCTCGGCATCTTCTCCGTGTTTGGCGATGCCGCGCTGCGCCTGAACTGGGGCAGCCAGGCCTATACCGTGGTGTCGATTGGCGGCTTCTATCCGGGCTTCAATCCCGAGCCCGCGCAGTTGCCCGCGATGCGCCGGGTCGGGCTGGCGCTCGAACAAGCAGGCGGCCTGATCGAAATCCGCGCCGAGGGCTACCTGGCTTTCACCACCAACACCATCCAGCTCGGCGGGCGGCTGGATATCACCATCTTCATGGGCCTCTCCGCCCACGGCTTCCTGCAACTCGATGCGCTGGTGCAGTTCCGGCCTTTTGCCTTTGTCGCCAACGCGGCCGCCGGGTTCGACGTGCGTGCCGGCGGCTTCAGCTTCGGCGGCGTCCGGCTCGATGGCACCGTGTCCGGCCCAGGCCCGCTGGTGGTACGCGGCAGGCTGACCATCGAAACGTTTCTGTTCGACATCTCCTGGGACGAGACCTTCTCCCTTGGCAGCGGCCCCGCCGACATGGCGCCAAGCCCGGGCGCATTGCTCGCCATCATGCAGGAGGAAGTCACCCGCGCCGGCAACGTGCGCGCGGCGTCCGTAAATGACCCCGCCGTGGTGCTGGCCCCGCGCGCGACGCGCGACGGCGTGGCCGCCGTTCCGCCCACGGGCGCGCTGCAATGGTCGCAGCGCCGCGCGCCGCTGGGATTTCCGGTCGATCGCGTGGACGGCCTGCCGCTGCCCGTGCGGGTTGGCGTGCGCGTCACCACGCCCGGCTCACCGGTGACCGAACGCTTCGCCCCCGGCAACTACTGCAATCTCAACGCGGCCGAACAACTCAATCGCCCGCCCTTCGACGTGCTCGATGCCGGCCTCGTGCTCGGCAGCGGCGCGCCGCAGACCAGCGCGAAACTGACCGATAACCGCGATGTGGATGTGATCGTCCTGCCCGCCAATCCGCCCGGGCTGACGGGCAAGGCCATCAGCCTCGTCGCGGCCAGCGGGCTGGTCACCGCCAGCCAGCGTGCGCCGGCACTGGGCAGCACCGATGCATTGATCCACGCACAGCACGAAACCTGGGCCACCGTGCCGCCGACGGACTTCCCGAGCTACACCAGCGCGACCGCCGCGCACGCCTTCGCCAAGGGCAACACCACCGGCGGCGCCGTGCCGATGGCGGATTTCCTCGCACCCATCGACCTGTCAGGGATCTGAACATGGCCGACTTCTTCTCCTGGTACGTTTCCCCGCTGCGCTACGGCGCCACCGGCGACATCGTGTCGGGCCGGCTGCAAGCTGCCGCAACCGTTGCGCTGGAGGAAGTCGGCGTGAACGGACCGCGCTCGGCCACGGCCCCCGCGCCTTATGAGCTGTTTGGCCCCGGCGACGTCGCGCGCCTTTCCCCCGGTGTGACCACGCGCCGGTTTCCCGCCCCAGGTGCGTGCGACGCGGAGGCGACCAAGCGCGCGCTGATCGAGTTCAGCCACGCCGATACCCTCGACCTGCCGTGGCGCTATTCGCCCGACCCGCGCCTGCCCAACGCCATCCGCCCCTGGCTGGTGCTGGTGGTCGGCGTGCCCGGAGACGTGCTGCCCGGCCGCGATGGCCGCGTCACGCTCTCCGCGCAGGCGCAGGCCGACCACGTACTGGCGCAATCGCACCTGTGGGCGCACGTGCATGTGGTGGATGGCGTGACCTACAGCCGCATCCTGAGCCCCAGGATCCTGCAGGCGATGACGGCGTACAACGCCTGCCTCGTCCCTGCATATGTGGTGGAGCCGGACGGCACGCTGCGCGATGCATGGCCGGCCGGCGCCGGACAGCCCGTGCGGCTGCCATGCTTCGACAGCTGGAGCTTTCGTACCGGCGAGGCGGGCGACTTCGGCGACATCGCCAGCCGATTGCAAACCCCCGCAGCCACGGAACTGGACGACACCTTTGGCCGCGCCGACCTCACTTACCTGCGCCGCAAGCCACCGGGGCCGGGCGAGCCGCCCAGTGCCACGCTGCATGCGGCGGGCGCCCTGCAACGACCGAGCATGGCGGGCGTGCCGTTCGCCGCCGCCGATCCGTGGGTGGCTGCGGAGATCGCCGCGCTGGCCGATGCCCTGCCCGCGCCCGCCGGCCGCTGGGTGCTGACCGCGCCCGTCTATCACGCCCCCTTCACGCCACCGGGCACCGCGCCCGTCGCAGGCTGGAGCCACCAGTTCCATACCGATCCGCGCCAACGTGGTGCGGCCGGGCTGGGCGCGTGGGCCGGTATTGCGTGGCAGGACCGCATCGCCGATGCCGCCGCCATCCGCGCCGGCGACCTCGCCATCGCCCGCGAACGCGTCGGCAATGTCGCGCTGGGTCTGGAGGCAACGCGCTCGCTGTGGTTCCGGCATATGCCGCCGGATCCGGTCGACAAGCTCGCGGTGCTCGGCGCCATGCTCGGCCGCATGCCGGTGGATACCGAGCACACCGTGTCGTCCGCGCTCACCGGCCGCACGCCGCAGATGGGCCCGGCGGTGTGGTCGTCGGCCGCGCGCCGGGCGATGCGGTCCGGCCCCGCGCGCGCGGCGCTGACGCGCGATGGCGTCTTGCCCTATCGCAGCCTGCTCGACGCCGCAGCCACCTGCCCGGCGCCGCCGGACGACCCCGAAGCCATCTGGGACATGCCGCATGAGGACGCCACGCGCGCCGTACGCGATGCGCTGCGACACGCGTTTCCCGATGCCGGGCAGGCGGACGACCTGATGCAGCAACTGCAAGGCGTGGGCGGCCTGGACGACCTGAATCGACTCGCCGCGCTGTTTGCCGCGCTGGTGCCGGACGCCCACGGCAAGGTCAACCCGGACCGCGTGCTGCTGGCCGTGCGGCGCCCACCCCCCGTCGTCAACGAAGAGGAAGTTGGCTCGTGGATCGATGCGCTCGGCAGGAGGCCGCGTCCGTGTCGCCCCGTCGACCTCGGCGAGCTGGGGCAGCGCGTTGCCGATGCGGTCGACCCGTTTGCCGAGCCACCGCCCGCGGTGCGCCGCGTGCTGGGCACGCTGACGGGCATCTCGGATATCGGCCCGGTCGAGATCGAGCCCGAACTGGATCTGCCACTGTGGCGATTCCTCAATGACGCCGCCCCCGACTGGCTGCTGCCCGGCATTGGGGCACTGCTGGCGGACCGCGTGGTGGCGCTGGCCACCAACCCCGCGTTCGTCGAAGGTTTCCTGGTGGGTGCGAACCACCAGACACTCGGCGAACTGCGCTGGCGCAACCTGCCCATCGCGCCGCGCTGGTCGCCGCTGCGCAAGTTCTGGCAGCGCGCGGGCGGCGAGCTGGACATCCTGCCGATCAAAAGCTGGCCCGACGCCGGCGAGATGGGGAGTGCGGGATTCACGCCCGGCGCCCGTGGGCTGGAAGCGGTGCTGCTGTTCCAGACGCCGCTGTTTCGCCGCTATCCCGCCACGGTGGTCTATCTCTACGAGGCCGACGCGGACTGGACGGCGCCGGCCGTCGCCGTGCCGCTGGACGACGGCCGCAAGCATTTCCCCACCTTCACGGGCCGGGTCGGCGCCGATGTCACGTTTTTTGGTTTCGACGTGCAGCCGGCGGAGCTAGCCAAACACTGGGTGGTCCTCGAGGAGCCTCCGGCCGGATATCGCTTCTATGGCCGCCATCTCGGTCACGACATGCCCACGGCCCCCGCAGCGGATGGCGCGGCCTATGGCTCCGGCACCTTTGCGCCACCGGTGCGCGTGATGATCGGCAAGCTGGGGCTGGCATGAGCACCGTCGAAGTCCTGGCGCCGCTGCGTCTCGAAACGCGCTTCTACGCGCCCGATGGCCAGCGGCCCGGCTGGCGGTTGCGCTTGCGCGTGTGGCCGGACGAGTTCTCGATGGCGCGCCGGCCGGCGCCGCCATCCCCCGAGGAACTCGACGTGTTCGATGACGTGCTGCGCCAGTATGCGGACGATGCCGACACGCGCTTGCGTGCGCTTGCCGCGCGGCTGGGCATGGAGCGCGCGATCTGGCTGCGGCGCACGGTGGAGATCGACACCAGCGGCGTCGTGCCCCGCGCCGACCGTAGCGCGGAAGCGGTGCGCAGCCCCGATGACTATCCCGACATCCACCAGCCCTACGGCCTGCCACCCGCGCTGCGCGTATGGTTCCTTGAGGCTGGCGAGACCGTGCCGACGCTCGCCGGCACGATGTACCCCGACCGTGGCCTGATCCTCAGTGACCTGGAGCTGGCGGCCTTCGCAGCGCCTGCGGCGGATGGCGAACTGCCGCAGACCTGGTGGACGGCCTTCGACAAGGCGCGGGCCGCGGGTCTTGCGATCGAGATCCCGTTTCCGATCGGCGGGCCACCGCCTGCGCTGGAGGCCATCATCGTTGCCGGACTTGGCGACCTGGCACCGGAGCCGCTCGCCGCGATGCATGCCGCGACCGGCCGTCTCTCCGTACTGGTGCCGGGCACGCCCACCAACACCGTGGACGGCGAAGCCACGGCGGAAATGGGCGCGGACCCGGCCGCATGGACGAACGTCGATAGTGCAATGCCGGTCGCGCAGAGCGCCTCGGCAGCCGTGATGGCCGCGCTGGCCGGCCCGGACGCCGCCCCGGTGGCCCTGCAAGGTGGCGACGCGCCTGCCGAGGGCTACGGCCCGACCGTCGTGCGCGCTCTGTGGCCGGTGCTATGGGGGCATGCGCTGCGCGACGTGACCGGTGCCGGCGACGCCGAAGCGCAACTGGCCGAGTGGGCCGCCGCGTACCTTTCCCCGGAAGGCCCGTATCCGGCCATCCGCGTGGGCCCTCAACCTTACGGCCTGCTGCCGGCCACGTTGCTCACTGACTGGTCGGACCCCGACCTCACGGCCAGCCATGTCCGCGATTGGGTCGTGCCCTGGCGGGACGCCGCAGCGGCCGATGCCTGCGTCTACCCCGGCACGGTGGTCGGGGCCTCCGCCGCAGAGGCCGTCGAACTGCTCGGGCAGCACGCGCCCACGCGCAGATGGGGGCTGCGGCCGTTGTCCACGCTGCCCGTGGTCAACGCCATGCAGGCCATGCGCGGCCTTGCGCCCTCCATGCCGAGCCCGTGGGATCACGAGACGGCCGCCAGCATCGGCGGACGCAAGACACCGCTCGCGCCCCTTGCGCCGTTCTGGCAGGTTGCCGACCTGCCCGGCTCCACGCCCGATGGCGAGGCCGACGACCCCGACACCCTGCGCGCGCTGCTCGACACCGACAGCGAGGCATTTCCCCTGCGCTGGCAGCGCAAACTCGGCTTGCTGGGCCATCTCATATTCGAAACCGTATGCCTGCTGCGCGCCAGCGTGGGCCAGGCGCGCGAAGCCATGGACGCCGGCCTGCCCGTCGACCCGACCGCGCCGCTGCCGCTGCAGGCCGGCACGGACGTGCTGGTGAAGCTCGTGCAGCGCGGGTACTCCGGCGCGCTGGCCAATCCGCATCTGAACGATCTGCTATCGGGCGATGCCGGCGCGCAGCGCGTGGCCAAGCGCTACATCACCGGCATGGAAGCGCTTATCGGTCTGGTCGAGGTCTATGCCAGCGATGGACATGACGTCTTTGCCTGTGTGCTGGCCGCGCTGGACACCGCCAGCCATCGCGTCGACCCGTGGATCACGGGGCTGGCGACTGAACGCCTGCGCCAGCTCCACGCCGCACGCGCGCCGTGGCGGCTCGGGGCCTATGGCTGGGTCGACAGTCCCACGCCCTACGACGCGGCCAATCCGGGGCAAGGCCTGCCCCCGGGCCCCACCGCTGCCGGGCTGCTGCACGCCCCCTCGCCCACGCAGGCGATGACGGCGGCGTTGCTCCGCGACGCGGCCATCCGCTACCCCGGCGACACGCGGTGGCAGATTGCCATCGATTCCGGCAAGGTGCGCGCCGCCGCCCGGCTGGCCGAACGCGTGCGGATGGGCCTGCATCCGTACGAGGCGCTGGGGCTCGAAGTCGAACGCATCGTTGGCGACTGGGACGCCGTGCGCGCGCTGCGCCAGCAGTTTCCGCTGCGCGACACGCACGCCGGGCAACGCTGCTGCGACGGCGCGCGCGTGCTGCGCCAGCTGTTTCGTCCCCAGCCCGGCGACCCGCCTGCACCCGCCTTCGACGCCGACGTGCGCGCGGCCCTGGTGGTATGCGACGCGGCACTCGATACCTATGCCGACCTGCTGGTCGCCGATGGCATTCACGCGCTGGTGTCGGGGCAAGGGGGCGTGGGCAACGCCGCCATGGAAGCGGCCGCCGGGCTCGGCGCGCCGCCGGACCTCCGCGCCATCCGCACGCCGCGCCAGGCCACCAGCGTACGCGTGTCGGCCTGGGCGCTGCTGCCACCGGGCCATGCGCGCGGCCCGTCCGCCTCGCCCGCGCTACAGGCCGACCCGGCGTTCGCAGACCTGCTCGATGCCGAACTCGGGCCGCCACAGGACTGGACCTGGACCATCGGCGCCAACACGGTCAGTCTGGCCGACCGGGGCCTGCATGGCGCGGACGCACTGGCACTCGGCGATGCCGATCTCACCCGCCTGCTGCGCGGCAACCTTGACGCGACGCTGCCGGTTGTCGCGGGGTCTGGGGCCGACAAGCTCGCACGGGCCAGCCGGCTGGCTGAACTGCTCGGCGGCGGCGACAGCAACCCGCCCGTGCCGGGGACCACAGACGGGCGCGACGACGAACACGCACCCGCCACGCCGCTGCGCGACACCATGCTGGCTGACCTGTCCGCCCGATTGGTGGCCTTGCGTACGCGCCTGCAAGGGCTGCTCGCCACCTTCGACGGCATCGATTTCAACGATCCTGCCAGTGGAGACTGGTGCCTGGCGCAATGCCGGCTATGGCAAGCCACGCAGGCCGGCGATGAAGAGCCGTTGGCGCAAGCCCGTGCGCGCCTGCAGGCGCGCGCACCCGTGGTGCCGGGGCCGGGCGTGAACGGGCTCCGCCAGGCCATCCGCGTGCTGGCGGGCCAACCGCGCCTGCCCGTGCTGCCAGTCGTCCCGTCGAATCTCGCACCCACCATGGCCGTGGCGGCGGTCAATGCCGACGACCACCCGGAGACCGACCGCACATGGCTCGAAATCGTTGCGGCGGTACGGCCCCGGCTGGCGCTGCTCGAAGCCCGGCAGCTGGATGCGACCGCGATCCCCTGGCGCGCGGTGGTGGCCACGCCGTCCGGGTCAGCCGATCCATGGACCCGGACGGGCCCGGTCACCGTGGCCTACGGGCCGAATCCGGGTGCCCTGCCGGACAGCATGGCGGTTGCCTGCCTGGATGCGTGGAACGATGCGATTCCGTCGGATCAGCATGTCACCAGCGCTGCCTTCGGCTTCAACGGCCCCAAGTCGCGTGCGCCGCAGGCGGTGTTGCTGGCGGTCCCGCCCGATGCCACCCAGCGCCTGACGGATGCGCAACTGGCCGCGCTGGTGCTGGAAACCCGGCTGCTTGCCCGCGCGCGGGCCAATCGGCCGCGACCGGGCGCCCGCGTGGCCACGCCCGCCGCGTTGTCATCGTTCCCGGCGATGTTCTGGTCCCCGTGGACCTGATGTCACTCCCGCCCTCGCCCCCGACCGGATTGCGGCCATGACCATGCCCTTTCATTTCTGGCTCGAACCCCTCAGCCCGCCCACGGACTTCGAGAACGGTTTGCGCGCCCGCGTGGCGGACCCGGTGTGGTTCCTGACGCGGCAATGGCAGCTCGGCGAGTTGCAGGGCGAGGATGCCTCCAGCCCGATATCGGTGGCACTCAGCGTCACGCATGAGCCGCTGCAGTACGCACCGCGCCGGCCCGACCTCGATCCGACCGTGGTCCCCGCCGAACCGCTGGTGGAAGCGGAGCCAGGCGACTGGTGGACGCTGGGCCGACGCGCGCGCCTGGGCCGCGCTGCGGCGCCATTGCTTGCGGCACTGCCGCCGCAGCAGCTGGCGACGCTGCGCTTTGGCGACCTGCCACCGCCATATGAAGCGTTGTCCGGCACGCTCGACGGGCGCGCCGTCTTCACGGCCGGCGTGCTGGCGGGCCATGCGCTGTGGGCGGAGGTGCCCTCGCCGCCCGCCGATAACTGGTCTTCCCGCAGGCTGACGCACGATGCCCGCTTCAGCGCAGGATCGCGCCGGCTGGAAATCCGCGATCACGATGGCGGAGACCTGGACTGGTTTTCTGCCGATGGCGGCGGCACGGTCTTGCGCCCGACCGGCGGCACGCCGGCGGAACCGCCACCGGCGCGCCACGTGCTGGCCAGCCGCCTGTCCTACCCGGGCGCACCCAATCCGCGCTGGTGGCAGATCGAAGATCAGGCGGTGGACATCGGTGCCTTCTCGCCCGACCGCTCGCACCTTGGCACGGCTCTATTGCTGGACGTGGCGCTGGCACATGCCGACGACTGGTTCTGGATTCCCGTGCCATCGCCACTGCCGGGTGCCGGGGGCACGGCATCGCCCTCGTCCGGCGTGCTCGTCACGATTCGCCAGGCCGTCGTGCGCGACAGCTTCGGCGACACCTGGGCGCTGGCGCTGCCGCCGGTGGACGGGCCGCAGGCCTGGTCGCTGTTTCACACGGCCGGGCTGGACGCCGGCGCGCTGCTGATCTGGCCGGTGGCCGTTGCGCCTCACGCCGGCCCGCTGCTGGGCGACGTATCGCTGGGGATCGACGAAGACGCCAACGCGGCGTGGGCGGTGGAGTTGCGCGCCGACGGTCGCGTGCTGTTGCCCGACGACAAGACCGATGCCGCAGTCCGCGAGACCACGCGCACGGGCACGCGTCGGTTTCGCTACCTGCCATCCACCACCTTGCCCGCGCACTGGCATCCCTATCGACGCACGCATCCCGATGGGCTCTATGGCGACTGGCAACAGGGCATCGTGGCGGACCTCACCGGGGCCATGCCGCGTGTGCGGCCCGGTCCGGCCTCGCGCCTGATCGGCGGGCCATCCGGGCCGGGCTTCGGGCGCGGCCATGAGATTGCCGCCGAAGCCATCGCCAGCAGCGGCGTGGCCTTGCGGCGCCGTGCGCGGCTGGCGCGCGACACCCACGGCAGGCCGGTGCTGTGGGTCGAGCGCAGCCGCACGCCGCTCGCGGGCCCGCCGGTCTCTCACTTGCGCTTCGACGTCATGACCGAGGACGTCGAGCCGCCCGGAGACAGCCATGGCTGATACGTGGATCGACGTGAAATTGCTGGATGGGTTTGTGCTGCCCTATGCCAGCGGGGCCGAGCAATCCCTGGGCGATTTGAAACCCTACTGGGACGATCTTGCCGCTACCTATCCCGACCTGCGGCTCGACCCGGGATTCGCGGAGGAAGACGTGCCCGTGCTGGCCGACATGGTGGACACCGCGCGCATGCAAGGCGCGGAGCCCCCCGATCCGTTCGCGTGGTACCGGGTGGTCTGCGATGCCGCCGACGCCGAAGGGCTGACCGCGCTGTTGCAGGCGCTGCCGTTCGTCGAGTGGGCCGAGCCGCGGCAGGACCGCTATCCGGCGAGCCGCGTCGCCTATGGCACCAATTCCGAAACACTGGTGGCGTTGCAGTTGCGGCCCGCGCCACGCGGCGTGGACGCGCGCTATGCCTGGCGTGTGCCCGGCGGCACCGGGCGTGGCGTGCGCGTGGCCGATCTGGAGCACGGCTGGAATACTGCTCACGAGGACCTGGCGACCGCACGGATCACGCCGTTCTCCGTGTTCGGCGTCGCCACCCAGGCCCAGAAGTACATCGACCACGGTACGTCCGCGATGGGCGTGGTGCTGGCGAGCGATAACGGCGGCGGCATCGTCGGGATCACGCCCGATGCCGACGGCTATCTGGTGACGGACATGCGCGCGGACGGCCAGGGCGACACGGCCCGGGCCTTGCGCGTTGCCGGCAACGCCGCGCGGCCCGGCGGCGTCGTCCTGATCGAACTGGCGAGTGCCCGGCCGTGGATGGTGCACAACGACGACGATCCGGCGCTGCCGGTGGAACTGTCACGGCAGGTGCAGACGGCCATCGAATTGCTGGTGTTCTTCGGCATCACGGTGGTCGAGCCGGCAGGCAATGCCGGGGTCGACATGGATAACCGCCAGGAGTGCGATCACTTCAATCCAGTGAAGGCCAGCTACCGGGATTCGCTGGCGATCATGGTGGGCGGCGCGATACAGGACCGGCCTGCTGTCACCCCCGGCGCGGTGGTGCCGCCGTGGAAGCGCGGCTCCAGCTTTGGCGCGCGCGTCGATTGCTTTGCCGACTTCGACAAGCCGCACGCCCCCTACGACAACGCCGCCTATCCGTATCGGGATTTTGGCGGTACCTCGGGCGCGTCGGCGGTCATCGCCGGCGTGGTGTGCGCGATCCAGGGCATGTGCGCGGCCGCCCGGGACGGACAGTGCCTGTCTCCGACCGACATCCGTGCGTTGTTCCGCAATTCAAAGCTCTGCACGCCGGCCGGCCCGGACCCCGGTGGCGGCATCGGCGGCATGCCGAATCTGCGCAAGATCGCCGCCTACATGGGGTGGCCGCGCATCCTGCCCGCACCCGCCGCCGTGCCGGTGGCGGGCGACAGCGCCATCATCGTGCAGCTTGGCGCCGACGACCGGCTGAGCCTGCGCACGTGGTCCGCCCTGTTCGGTCTCGGCCCGGAGTTGCCGCAGCCGCCGGGCAAGGCGTTCGAGCTCTCGGACGCCCAGCCCGCCGTGCTGTTGTCGCTCGAGCTGGCGCCACTGCTGCGCACCGTATTCGAGGTGCTGATCACCGGCGCGGACGGCTCGCTGCGCTACTACTACTGGGACACCCTCGGCAACACCGGCGACATCGCGCGCCTGCGCACGCCGATCGGCACCCTGGCGCCGGGCTATGACCTCGCGGCAGGTCATCCCGTCAACGAGATCACGGCCGTCGCCGGCATCACGCCGAACGGACGGCTGGTGGTGGTGGACTATGACGCCACCGTGATGGGCGACCACGATTTTTCCGATCCGGTGGATCTCGATGCGCTCAGTACCTACCGTCGTACGCCGGGGCCCGTGATGGTGGTGCGCAAACCGGGCACGCTCGACGTGGTGGCCATCGACGACGGCGGCGCGTTGCGCTGGGTGGCCGGTGTGCCGGGTCCGGACGGCTACACCACGTTCTGGCACGAAGGTGTGGCCGCCCAGTCGGAAATCGCGATGCAGCCCGGCGTCAAGCCCGGTCTGGCCGGCAATCTTGGTGGCGTGGCGGCCGTGGCGGTGGGCACGGACGGTCTTCTCTACGCGTGCGGTTTCGGCTTGCAGCCCTTGCTGTTCGAAGCGCTGACGCCGGTCGGCCTGGCCCCGGCCTTCGCGCAGGAAGGGCAAGTAGGGCTGGCCATGCTGCCGGGTGACACGCTGGTGGTGGCCGCCGTCAGCGTGGACGGCTTGCTTCATGCCGCATTTCTCTCGCTGACCCCGGGCGCCGCCTGGACGCCATTGATCACGATCGATGCCTACACGTCCGTCAGCCCACTCGCCGGTGCCACCGTGGTCACGCAAGGCGAGCGGGCAATGGTCTTCGCGGTCTTGCCCGACGGCCGCCCGTGCCGCGCCGACTTCATACCCGGCACGGGATGGTCGTCGCTGGTGGCTGGCTAGCGCCAGCCGGCAACATTCAATCCGTCGCGGCGATCTGTCACGCCGGCACGACACCACGATGACTTCGTGCGTTGGCCCACATAGCCATAAGGGGCGGTGTGAGAGCCTTTGCTGTCGAAATGACACGCTGAAGTCGGTAAATCCAAAGTTCAGTCGAAAAAAGAAGTGTCAGGCCCCCACCTGCCACCAGGCGTCATTTTTTGTCGGAAGCGCGGTTTATTCATCACGTTTGTGCGCCTGGAACGCAAGCTATGACCCGAATCTCTGTCATCACCATCAATTTCAACAATCGTGACGGCCTGAGCCGCACCATGGACAGCGTGCAGATGCAGAGCCGCGATGACTATGTGCTCGAGTATCTCGTCATCGACGGCGGTTCCTCCGATGGCTCCGTCGAGCTGGCGCGCACGCGCCAGGCCGAGATCGACGTCTTCGTCAGCGAGCCGGATGGCGGCGTGTATCCCGCCATGAACAAGGGGTTGAACCTTGCGACCGGCGAATGGGCGGTGTTCATGAACTCGGGCGACTGCTTCGCCACACCCGATGCCTTGTCCACAGTCGTGCGCAGCGCCCGGCAGGGCGAGACGCCGTGGCTGATCTACGGCGACAACATCAGCCCGCGCGGCCTGGAGCCGGCGGCGCCATTGAGCCGGCTGCGCGCCGGCGTGATCCATGCCTGCCACCAGGCCATGGCCTTCCGTGTGTGCGACCTGCGCTACGAAGAGAAGTGGCGGATCTACTCCGATCTGGACTTCGTCATCCAGTACTACAAGCGATTCACGGCCAAGGCGTTTCGCTACGTGCAAGTGCCGCTGTCGTCGATCGAGGAAAGCGGGCTTAGCGCGACCTACCCGTCGCAGAAGCGCCGCGAGAAGTTCGGCATCGTCTACGAGCGCCTCGGCGCCACCGGACTGCTGTTCGCGCTGGCTACGTCCTTGTTGACGGCACTGGATCTGCTATAGGGTCGACGGCCGCCACCCCGGCGACCCGCATCAGGCGAGGCTCGACCGCTCACGCATTGATCAACGAGCGGCGAGCCTCGGGACGTCAGCGGCTGCTATCCGGCAACACGACAAAATCCTCGCTCCGGGCCAGTTCCTGCAAGGCTTGCAAAAGCGCCTCCGGGGGACAAACCAGCTTGCGCCGGTTCAGATCGAGCCAGCCCGCCGTCGATGTAACGCGCGCCGCCAGCGTGCCCTGGCGGAAGAAGTCGTTGCGCAGCGTCATGCGGCTGCCGTCATCGGAAAGCCCGGCAAGGCTCAAGGTAATGCGGACGTCGTCGAGTAGCTGGAACTCGCGGAAGTACTCGATCTCGTCCTTCATGACCACCGGGCCCAGCTTGATGCGCATGAACTCGCTCATCGAAAAGCCGCAGCTTGAGAAGTACATCATCCGCACGTCCGCGGCCTTGTCCAGATAGGCGGTATTGCGCATGTGGGCGTTGAAGTCCATATCGCCCCAGCCTGCGACCAGCACTTTTTCGTACATGTTATTGGCTCAGATCCAGTGAGTGTTTCGAGGGCAGCCCTGCCGGCCGTGGTGGTTACGCGGGTTGATTCTTCAAGCCCAGCACTTCGATCTTCTCGATGCTCGGCGGCTGCGTGAACAACTCGTCGGCCTTCGCCATCAGGGCCTGGGCGATCGGTCCTGCCAGGTGGGCCTGGCGACCCGCCTCGTCGGTGAAGGCGTCGAAAACGCCAAACGTGCGCTCCGACAGTTTCAACGCGAACCAGATGGGCGTGGTGGCTTCCTGATTCGCCAGCTTCAGGCCCGTCTCAAGCAGCGCGGCGACTTCCGATTCCTTGCCAGGCTTTGCTTCCAGACGGGCGAACAGTGCGTACTTGATCATGGTGAGTCTCCTTGGGGAGTGAATCGCAATGGCTGCGACGGGATTCACTTTACAGCCGGGCGCGCCTCTGGGATGCTGGCAAGATTGACAACTTTGGTATCGATCTCGCCATGAATATCACGGTCCTGGCCCTGGACGGGGTCTTCGATACGGGCCTTGCCATCGTGCTGGACGCACTGGCGACGGCCAATGAACTGTCGGCGCTGCAAGCCTGGCCGGGCCCGCCCTTCAAGGTTTCCGTGGTGGGCACGCGGCGCCGGGTAAAAAGCGCGCTGGGGATGGGCGTGCCGGTGCTCCGGACCGTCGACTGCCCGCCGCCCGATCTGGTGATCGTGCCTGCGTTGGGCTACAAGATGCCCGACGCGCTGCAGCAGGCCCTGGATCGACCAGACGTTGCCGAGGCCGCTGCCGCGCTGCGTGACTGGGCCGATGCCGGCACGCGCATCGCCGCGGCGTGTATCGGCACCTTCGTGCTTGCGGAAAGCGGCCTGCTGAACCAGCACGATGCCACCACCACGTGGTGGCTGGCGCCGCTGTTCCGGCAGCGCTATCCGGGCGTGCGGCTCGACACGAGCCATATGATCGTCAACTCCGGGCAGTTCGTGACGGCCGGCGCGGCATTCAGCCACATCGACATGACCCTGTGGCTGATCCGCCAGACCAGCCCCGAGCTGGCCGCGCTGGTGGCCAGCTACCTCGTCGTGGACTCGCGACCCTCGCAATCGGCCTACATCATCGCGGATCATCTGTCGCACGCCGACCCGCTGGTCGAGCGCTTTGATCGCTGGGCCCGCGCGCATCTGGACAAGGGCTTCCGCCTGGACGACGCGGCCAGCGAGCTGGCCACCAGCAAACGCACGCTGGCGCGGCGCATCCGGGAGGTATTGGGCAAGACGCCGGTCTCCTACGTGCAAGACCTGCGTATCGAGCGCGCGGTGCATCTGCTGAAGACGAGCAGCAACAGCGTCGACAGGATTGCCGACATGGTGGGCTATGCAGACGGCGTGACCCTGCGGACGCTGCTGCGCCGTCGCCTGGGCAAGGGCATCCGCGAAATCAAGCGGGCGTGAGAGACCAGCAGGAAATCACGGCTACGCGCGGTGATTTCCCGCCGCGTTCGACCGATCCCGACTGTCCGCGCTACATGCCGCCCCCTGATCCCGATCCCGACCCGCCTGCGCCGGTCGTCGGCGCCGGGACAAACGGAGCGGAGGCCCCCGACGATGGGCCACCGACCAACGCCCCGCCGGCCGATCCCGGACCGGGCGCCTGTGCGAACGTGGTGCCGGAGTCGTCCTCGCCTCCGCCGCACGCCGCAATGAAAAACGCGGCAAGCAGGAACGCGGCAAGCCATGCCGCGACAATTCGAATCGACATGATGTTCTCCCGTGTCGTACTGCGGAAACCCCCGTCGAAACCCCCGGTAGTACTGCCAGCTCCATCACGGCCCAAGCACGAACTCGACCTGGATATTCATGTGCACGGCGTCACCAACAGTGGGGAACCATGCCGAAAAACCAAACTCGCGCCGACTGACTTCTCCGGCAGCGGAAAATGCAAGCGTGCCGCCGCGCAACGGGCTGCCGATGCCGTCGCCCGGCGCGACGCGAAGGCGCACTTGGCGCGTGATATCGCGGATGGTGAGATCGCCGAGCAGCCATCCGCCGCCTTCTTCCGCTCTTTCAAACCGCGTACTGACAAAGCGGATCTCCGGATAGCGCTCCACATCCAGCATGCCGCCACCCCGGATGATCGGAGAGAGAAAGCGCGGACGCGCCTCCACGCTCGCGGCGTCGATCGTCACGGTAACGCGTCCCGCGTCCAGACCCGCGCGTGTGCCTTCGAGTTGCGCACGCATGCGGCCAAAGCGCATGCGGATACGGGAATGCGAGAAGGCGTCCACGTCGAATGTGACGCTTGAGCGCTGCGGCGCCAGCACGTACTGATCGAGCGGCGCTTCCTTTTCGGCGGGTCGGGCCGGGTCGATCAGCGCCACCTCCGCCGCGAATGCAGTGGGGACGATGACGAACAACGCAACAAACAGCGTGGCAAACAGCGGTCCGGCGATCCTGCGCCTGCGGGTCTGCCCCAACCGGAGTGGCGGATCGCTCACGATGCTTCCCTCGACAGAAGAACGATGGTCCGTCTGACTAAACGCACGATGGCCACGATTTATTCCACGCCGGGTCGCCGCCATCGGCGAAGGGCTGTCGCCGCCATCGTTGCACCGACCGCCGCCATGTGGCGGAAAACGATCTTCATGGCCGCTGCCTGCGCACGCGCGCGCGAACCGCTCAATCCAAGAATGACAGGATCGTAATGAAATAGACAGAGTGAGGTCAGTGCTCAAAGCCAAAACTACGTGCAACGCTTCACCAACATGATGAAAGCGTAGCTGACCCGGCGGTTCCGGGCGAATCCAACTCAAAGAGGTAATCCATCATGAACGCACTCACTCGCACCCTTCTGATCTCCATCGCCCTGGTCGCACCGGTCGCGTCCTTCGCACAAAGCACGCAAGGCCCGGTGACCCGCGCCGAGGTGCGCGCCGATCTGATCCGCGTGGAGCAGGCCGGCTACCACCCGGGCGTCGGCGATGACTCGACCTATCCCGCGGATATCCAGGCGGCCGAAGCCAAGATCGCGGCAGAAGATGCTGCCGCCGCAGCCGGCAAGAATGCCGTGGCGACCACGCAAGCGCCGATGCCGGGCCAAATGCAGGCTGCCGTCAGCATGCCGAAGAGCGCTACCCCCCACTACCGCATCGACGACGTGCGCAGCCCGTTCTACTACGGCGCGTAACTGGCGCACCCGCGCCGCTGCACGCCGCGCGTCCCGGTTGCCTTGCCGTCGCCATCCGCAGACGCGGAACGCGGCATCGACGATGGGACCCGCTGCAGCGGCGAGAATGTCCCCACGCATCCATTTTTCGACTGTGCCCGGATACCCGGCGGACCCTGATCCGCCCCAAGCAAGGAAACCACCATGAAGCCAAGCCTTCTTCGCCTCGCCTCGGCAATCGGCGCCCTTCTCTCACTGGGCGTTGCCATTCCGGCAATGGCCGCTCCGGTAAAGAATGTCGTACTGGTCCACGGCGCATTTGTCGATGGGTCTGGCTGGAAGCCCGTCTACGACATCCTGACCAAGGACGGCTACCACGTCACCCTGGTCCAGGAGCCGCTGACATCGTTCGAGGGCGACGTGGCCGCAACGAAGCGCATCCTCGATCGCCAGGACGGTCCGTGCGTACTGGTGGGCCACAGCTACGGCGGCGCGATCATCACCGAGGCCGGGAATGACCCCCATGTGGCGTCCCTGGTCTACATCGCGGCGCACGCCCTCGACACTGGCGAGACTGAAGTCGGCAATGGCAAGAAGTGGCCGAACATGACCAAGGCAGTCGTGAAGACGCCCGATGATTTCCTCTTCCTGAACCCGAAGGATTTTCCTGCCGACTTCGCTGCCGATCTGCAGCCCGAGCAAGCAGCATATGAAGCCCATGCGCAGATGCCCACGGCCGCGCAGGTGTTCACCGCCCAGATCGCGAACCCGGCCTGGAAGGTCAAGCCAAGCTGGTATATGGTCGCCAAGGCCGACCGGATCATCAATCCGGACCTTGAGCGGATGTATGCGGCGCGCGCCCATAGCCACAAGGTGGAAATCGATGGCGCCAGCCATTCGGTCTATGAATCGCACCCCAAAGAGGTCGCGGCCATGATTGAAATGGCGGCGCAGCAGTCACAGGGCTGACGCGCCCCCCGGACGAGGTCCCGGGCCACATCGGGCGATCGCCGCGGCAGGCCCCCAGCCCCCGCGTCGCCCGATCAGGGGCCGGCTCCGCCCCGCTTCATGCCCCACTTCCTGCCGCACCTCATGCCACGCGGCACCGCTGCGAATCCGTCAGCGTCCCAGCGTACTGGTGTAGTAGCCAAGCCGCGCCTCGACATCCGCGTTTTCCTGCAACCCCAGCTTCATCAACTCGCCCACCTTCCTTTGCCCCTGAGGGCGATTGACAGAAGCAATGAATGCATCCCATTCCTTGCGGATATCGGCGTTGGGGGGCAAGCTGGCGTGATCGACCAGCCGTTTGACCTCGGCAATGGCTTCCTTGTCGAACCCGGCGATCCGTACGGCCAGCGCCTCGACAAACGCGTCCAGCTCGGCGTCCGGCAACGCGCGATTCACATAGCCGTACCGCTCCGCGATGTCGCCATTGATGTCGTCGGCGCCCAGCAGCACCTCAAGCGCGCGGCCACGCCCCATCAGGCGCGGCAACCGCGCCATCGGCCCGCCACCCGGCACTAGCGCGGCGCCCACCTCCCATTGCGACAGAATGGCCTTCTCCCGGCTCGCGAAGCGCATGTCGCTGGCCAGCGCCAGCTCGCTGCCCACGCCGGTCGCCCGGCCACGAATCGACACGATAGACACCACCGGCGCCCGGCTCAGGCGTACCAGCATGTCGGGCAGCGGATGCAGGCCCGTCGGCCCGGGCGCCATGCTCGTCGACTCTTCAAGGTCACGCGTGAAGTCATAGTGCGTCAGGAAGAACCCGGGCACGGCACTTTCGAACACCACTACCCTGAGCTCCTTGTCGGCCTCGAGCGCGGTGACGACTTCATTCAATTGCGGGATGCTGTCAGGACCGAAGATATTGAAGGGAGGGTGATTGATCGTGACCCTCCAGTAGGCGGGCGTACGGCGTTCCAGAAAGATCTGCTGTGCGGGGTTGTTCTTGGCCATTTCGGATCCTCGGTTTGAACAGGTGACGTTGCGTCACGATCGCCGACCACAAACGACGCGAGAGAACCGACATTGCGCAGGCAGCATCATCCAGGCTGCCCCGCGTCGGTTCTCTCCGGGTACTGTCGCCAAGTGGTCGTTGGCGTCTCACTATAGGCAAGACGACGAGGATCCGGTGCCACAGTGGGAAGCGCGGCTGACGAGTTCAGGCGATCTGACCATCCGTGAAGACATCGAACTTGCGCGACGGCTCGGCCGATACGCCGCTGCGATCCATGCCGGCCAGCGCGCCGTCGGTGAAGACGTTCATCTTGCGTGACGGCTCGGCTGATACGCCGCTGCGGTCCATGCCAGCCAGCGCGCCGTCGGTGAAGACGTCCATCTTGCGTGACGGCTCGGCCGAAACACCGCTGCGGTCCATGCCAGCCAGCGCGCCGTCGGTGAAGACGTCGATCATGCGCGACGGCTCGGCCGATACGCCGCTGCGGTCCATGCCGGCCAGCGAACGTGCGTTGTTGATCTCGCGCGTGGCGGGCGCGATGTCGCGCGCGCCTTCGCTGAAGGTGTCGAAGCGACCGGCGCGTGCGCCATCGCTGAACACATCACGCGCGTCGATGCGGAAGTTGTAGCCGTACTTGTCGCCGGCGAACGTGCTGTCACGCGGGCCCGAGGCATGGGCGGCGCCAGCGAGGAATGCGCCGGCAAAGACGGCGGCGGAGAAAAACGTGGTGACGAACTTGCGAGACATGGCAGTGCTCCGATTGGGATGGGGAGTAGGAACGCGCTGGGCGTTCCTTCCCATATACGCACGTGCCATGCCAAATGGATGCAGCGGCCAGATGTGCCGGGGCTGACGCAATCCGGACGAAAATTCGCCGAAAACTCGGAACAGGTGTTGGGTGCGGGCCAACACGCGTCGGATGCGCGACGGCGCCGACCCAACACCCGTAGGACGTCATTGTGCTGCTTGCCAGGCTGTCGGGTGCTCGCTAACACCCTCACCCGAATCGCTTCCCTACGACAGCATGGCGATGAATTCGCCCTGGCCCGAGTCGGGTGCGGGGTCACGTCGCGGGAACCCCGGCGAGTGCGCGCACTGGTTTTGGCGGAACTCCGCTGGCGTCACCCCTGTGGTCCGATGAAAGACGGCGGTCATATAGCTTTGGCTGGCAAAGCCGACGTTCAACGCAATCTCCAGAATGCCCTGCTCGCTGTGCCGCAGGTATTCCTTGGCCCGCTCGATCCGGCACAGCGTGACGTAGCGATGGGGACCCACCCCCATTGCGAGCTTGAAGCGCCGCGAAAAATGCGATGGGCTGGCGCCCGCGACGGCGGCCATCCCGGACAACGGCACGTCGTTGGCCAGATTCGCCTGGATATAGTCGACCACGCGACGCAGCACGTATTGCGGCAAGCCGTCCTCCGCGGGCCGGTCGTGGCCCCCCACGCAATACGTGCGCAGCAGATGCGCGGCCAAGACTTGCGCGAGCGCATCCAGGTACAGCGCCGATAGCGGATGCCCCGCAGCAAGATCAGCGCGCAGCGAGATGCCGATATGCCGGACAAACGCATCGATCGCCATGTACTGCTCGGGCAGCAGCCAGCGATGCCGGCCCCACGTCTCGGCAAGATCATCCAGCACATGCGGCGCGACGAATACCACCACGAGCTCCGCCGGTTGTCGCCAGTCCACGGCGTGCGGCTGGCCTGCGGGGATCACCGACACGTGGTGCCCCGACACCTGCGCATGTCCGGCGCGAGCACCATCGGTGTGGTAGCGAATATCCACGCAGGCCCCGGCACAAGGGATGGCGATTTCGATGTTGTCGTGCGTGGTTTCGTGGCGTGGGCCGATCTCCGGCCCGCCGAAGACGACCTCGATGCCTGCCGACGCGCAGGCCGGCGCGTGCGCCAGGACCGACGACGGGCGGTGGGAAGCATGGCGATCAGACATGTTGCCTCCTGCGCACCCGACACGCCGGCGACACGCGCCGGTCACCGCTCAGCATGTCGTCCAGGTCCGGCCAGTCAATGCCGTCGATGGCGTGCCAGCCTGCGCAGCGCATGCCCGTGATGCGAAGGCGTGCCATCGACGGCCGGGTGGCACACGCGCGTGACCGGATATTCCGCCTTCTTTCGATCATTCGGTTACGCATGGATTGCCTCCCCAATTGCTTCGCCAATGGCTTCCCGCATAACACACCAGCACCGCTCGTCGGAAGCACTGTGTCCATCACTTTGCCGAGCACTGCCGGGGTGACCTGACCGCCTGCCGGTCTGCTGTCCCAAGCGTAGGAGCGCGCCCGTGGAGCGGCTACTATGAAGGCGTGCAACTTGCGTGAGGGCACCGTGAAATCTGGCCGACCGGAACGGCATCGGGACGCATGATGGCCGACGCATTCTCGTTTCCACCGTTCCGGGTCGATGTCGCGAACGAACGGCTGTGGCGCGAATCCGTCGTGCTGCAAATCCGGCCGAAGACGTTTGCCGCCCTGGTCTACCTGTTGCAAAGCCCGCAAAGACTGGTCACGCACGAAGAGCTTCTTCGCCATGTGTGGGGCCATTCCCATGTCAGCGAGAGCCTGCTGCGCGGCTATGTCCGCGAATTGCGGCAGGTGCTGGGCGATGACGCTGCCTCCCCCGCATTCATCGAGACCGTTCCGCGCCGGGGCTATCGCTTTATCGCCCCGGTGACTGCCGAGGACGCGCATGGCGCCGGCACCCCGGCGCACGAGCCGTCGACGGCCACCTGCCATCTGGTGGGCCGCGACCAGGAAATGGCGACGCTGCAGGCGTGCCTCGTCAGGACGGCGCAGGGATTGCGCCAGGTGGTCTTTATCGCCGGGGAGCCCGGCATTGGCAAGACAGCCGTACTCGGCGCCTTCCTGGACGCGTGTCGCCGCCGTGACGGGGCAATCATTGCAGTCGGCCAGTGCATCGAGCTGTATGGCGAAGGCGAACCCTATCTGCCGCTTCTGCAGGCCCTGAATGCCTTGTGCCGCAGCGCCTGCCGCGACCGCATCGTCGAATTGCTGACGCAGTACGCGCCGGCCTGGATGGCGCAACTGGGCGGCCCGCTGACCGAGTTGCAACGGGCGGCCGTCCAGCAGCGCGTGGCCGGTGCCACCCAGGCACGCATGCTCCGCGAACTGGTCACGATGCTGGAAGTCCTCAGCGAAGACCAGTTGCTGGTGGTTGCCCTGGAGGATCTGCAGTGGAGCGACTATTCGACGGTCGACCTTATCTCGCTGTTGTCTCGCGGACGCTCACGCGCGCACCTGCTTCTGCTCGGCACGTACCGCCAGACAGAGATCCTGGCCAGCGCACATCCGCTGCGCAACGTGGTGCAGGCGCTGGGTACACAGGCGCACTGCACGGTGATCAAACCGCAGGGCCTGACGGGACCCGACGTCGTCCGGCTGCTCGACCAGCGCTTTCCCGGCACCGCCGTCGCGCCGATGCTGACTGCAGGGCTGCTGCGCAATACCGACGGTAATCCGCTCTTCATTGGGGCGGTGCTCAATGACCTGGTCGCCCAGGAGCGCCTTCGCGACGTTGACGGCCGGTGGACGCTGACCGTCGCCGCCGAGGATGTCGGCTCTCATATCCCCGAAAGCCTGCATGACCTGATCGATACGGAAATGGATCGGCTCGACCCCGCCCAGCAGGAATTGCTCGCCGCAGCGAGCGTGGCCGGCGTCGAGTTCGATACCGCCACGCTCGCTGGCGCGCTCGTGACGAATGAGATGGAGGTCGCGGCGCAATGCGACCGGCTGGTGCACCAGCAGCGATTCCTGCGGCGCGCCGACGCCGCCACGCAATCGACACGCGCGCCGCCCTCGCGCTATGCCTTCGTGCATGGGCTGTATCAGCAGGTCGGTCTTGAGCGCAGCGCGCCGGCGCAGCGCGCGCTCTGGCACCAGCGCATTGCCGCGAGTATCGAGACCCAGTGTGCCGGGCATCTGGACGACGCGGCGGCCGAGCTCGCCATCCATCTGGAATGCACCGGCGCGCATGCACGCGCGGCACACTATTACGCCATGGCGGCGGAACGGGCTGCGCTGCGCTTTGCGCATCGCGAGGCCGTCCGCCAGTTTCGCCGCAGCCTGGACATGCTGGCGCAGATGCCCGCCTCCCCGGATCGCGATGCGCTGGAATTGCGCATCCAGATCGGGATTGGCCCATCGCTCGTTGCCATGTCGGGAATCGCCAGCCCGGCGTTCGAGGCGGCCTATGCCCGGGCCCTGCTGTTGATTCGCGAACTGGATCAGCCGGCGCACCTAGGCCAGGTGCTGCACGGGCTCGCCGTGGCGGCACTGGCGCGATGCCGGTTTGCGCAGGCGGAGGCCTACGCGTCCGAACTCGCCACGATGGCGCACGCAGGCCATGATGCCGCTGTCCTCGCGGATGCCTTGTGGCCGATCGGCCTTTCCCACGTTTACCGCGGCGAGCTGGCGACGGGCCTGCAACGACTCGACGAGATCGATGCGATCCGTGCTGCCCCAGGACCCGTTAGGACCCCGCATTTGACCGCGCACGACGCCGTCGTGGTGGGCCGGGGCGCCGGCGCGTGGGCCTTGTGGATGCTCGGCCATCCCGATCTGGCGCTCGAGCGGGCCAGGGCGTCGCTTGACGCAGCCCAGGCGGGCGGCGTGCCGTTCGTCCACGCGAATGCACTGAACTGGCTGGCCATCACGCATGTGCTGCGTCACGAACCCGGCCCGGCAGCGGTGGCCGCCGCCGCGCAACTGGAGATCAGCACCGCGCAGGAGTTCGCATTCTGGCAAGCCGAGGCAAAAGTGGTCCAGGCCTGGGCAGCGGCGATGGAAGCCGGCGATGGGGGTGATGGGGGCGCCGTGGATGCACTCGAGCAAGCGGCACGCGCACGCCTGGCGCTTGCGCCGATTGGCAGCACGCGGGTCCTGGGGCTCTATGCGGAGGCCTGCCTTGCCACCCGACAGTCCGAACGCGGCCTTGCCGTGGTGGAGCAAGGGCTCGCCGTGGCAAGCGCCGGCGAGGAGCGCTTCTGGCTCCCCGAGTTGCACCGGCTGCACGGGGCGTTGCTTGCGCAGGGCGTCGCCCGGGACACTGCTACCGCGGCTGCGGTCGACGCGCAGCTTGATGCCGCCCGCCATGCGTATCTGGCGGCCGCGGAGGCGGCACGCGCGATGCGGGCGGTCTCCTGGGAGCTGCGCGCTGCCATCGGCCTGACGCAAACGCACGCGACCGCCGACGTGCCCGACGCCCGTGACTTGCACCGCCTGACGGATTGCCTGGGACGCTTCGCCGAAGGCCGGACCACGCCGGATCAGGTCGCAGCCCTCTCCTTGCTGGCCGGACGAGCAGGCGTCCACGACACCTGACGCATCCGTGCAATCGGTCGCCGTGCGGCGCAGGATTTCATCATGCAGCGCGGTTTTCCGATACGGTCCGGAGGGCGCGGCTGCCTATGATCGGCATACCACGATGCAGGGCCGCGACATGGAAGCCGGCAGGCACGCCATGCGACGGCGGGAGTTGTCATGATGCGTATCGCCCTCTTGGTATTGCCCGGCGTGCAAATGCTCGACGTCGCCGGCCCCATGGATGTGTTCAGTGAAGCCTGCCGCCTGCTCGGCAAGCCGGATGCCTACACCTTGCAGGTCATATCGCTAAGCACCACCACGGTGACCGCGTCGAGCGGCGTGCGATTGCTGCCCGATGCTTCGCTGGCCGATGCCTGTGACGACATCGACACGCTGCTTGTCACGGGGAGTCCGCGCCTCGGGGACTATCTCGCGGTCGATGGCCTGACCGACTGGCTCGTCCGGCAAGCGCGGCGCGTGCGCCGGTTGGGATCGGTATGTTCGGGGACGTTCCTGCTGGCGCACGCGCGCTTGCTTACCGGCCGACACGCGACCACGCATTGGGGATCGGTGGCGCGCCTGGCACGTGACTATCCGGAGATCCGCGTCGAGACGGACCCTATCTACGTCAAGGACGGCTCGATCTACACCTCCGCCGGGGTATCGGCCGGCATGGACCTGGCCCTCGCCATGGTGGAGGAAGACTACGGGCGACGCGTGGCACTGCAGGTGGCGCGGGAGCTGGTCATGGTCTTCAAGCGTCCCGGCAGCGAGCCGCAATTGAGCCTTCACCTGAACGCGCAGTTCAGCGAGCGCCGCGCCGTGGCGGACGTTCAGGACTGGATCCCCGGTCATCTCTCGGCCGACCTGACCGTCGGGGCGCTGGCAGGCCAGGTGGGCATGAGCGTGCGCAATTTCTCGCGCACCTTCAAGCGCGATACCGGCCACACGCCGGCGGATTTCGTCGAGATCGCGCGCGTGCAGGCCGCCGGGCGCCTGCTGCGGGAGAGCGAGATGCCGATCAAGAAGATCGCCTTCCTGTGCGGCTTCAGCGACCAGAATGCCTTGCGTCGTGCCCTGATGCGGCGACTGGCGCTGGCACCAGTCGCCTACCGGCGGCGATACCGGGAATCTCCGCCGGCGCCATGCCGCGCACCGGCTGCAGCGCATGACAGCGAACGCATGGCGGCGTGAGCAGGCTGGCCGTTTCCGCGCCTAGCTTGGCCGACGCCAGCGAACGGGAATCGGTAAAGTGTTTGTGTCGATGCGCGCAGACCCGCACGTATCGACCGCGCCAGCGCAGCAGGCAACTTGTCACTCCGTCAAGTGCGGCCCGCGTGTTCCTCCCCGGTACCGGCCGCCGCCTGCCTGTCAGCATGCGGGGCTCGCCTGGCGCGTTCAACTGCTTCCAAAGCGGTCCCTCGTGGACCGCTCTTTTTCTTTCCACATGTCCGATAACACGATCCTCACGGCATCGCCCCGTGAGATCACGCCCACTGAACTTGCCGAATCACGCGCCATTACGCACCGGATCCTGATGGTGGAAGATGATGCGCGCGTCGCTGCCAGCGTCGCCAGCTATCTGCGCGGCTTTGGCATCTGCACGTCGGTTTGCCCCCGCGGCGATGAAGCGCTGCCGGCATTCCGCGCGCAGCAGCCCGAGCTAGTGATCCTCGACCTTGGTCTGCCCGGGCTGGATGGCATGGAAGTCTGCCGCCAGTTGCGCGGCGTCTCGCCCGTCCCCGTGTTGATGCTTTCCGCACGCACGGACCCCTTCGACCAGATCCTGGGGCTGGAGATCGGTGCCGACGATTTCCTGGCCAAGCCCTTCTCTCCTCGTCTGCTGCTGGCACGCGTGCGCGCGCTGCTCCGGCGCAGCCAGTCGGCCGCGCCAATGGTGGAGGAGGATGCGTTGCGCCTCGGCGAGCTGGAAATCCACGTGCGTGACCGGCGTGTCATCTGGCGCAATACGCCGGTCGCGCTACGCACCAAGGAATTCAACCTGCTGGTGGTGCTGGCGCGGCATGCCGGGACGGTGATGAGCCGGGACGAGATCCTGAAAGCGCTGCGGGGCTTCGGTTTCGACGGCTTCGACCGCACGGTCGACAACTATATCCACCGCTTGCGCCGGCGCTTCGAGGACGACCTGGCGCACCCCGAGCGCATCAAGACCGTATGGGGCGAGGGTTATCTGCTGAGCCCCACCGCCTGGGGCAGCCCGACGCTGCCCCGCTCGCCAGGCTAGCGACGATCGCGGTCCCAATCGCGATGCTCCCACCGTTGGTGGTCATGGCGATGATCTTCCCGGGGCGGTGCGATGACGCACGCTGACAGCATTGCGGTGGCCAGGGCCACCCATACAAGACGCAACATCCGGCGACTCCTTGTGAACGAATAAGGGTGCGCCAGCATAGCGGCCGGATACGCGCCAAGTTGTATAGAAGTATCTCGCGCGCCGAAGCGGATGGGCCCCGGCAGGTGCCGAATCCGGACCCGCTCCGGGCTGGCTTATGCGTCCCCCAGTTTGGCCGTCACTGCACCATCGGCGTGCTTTCGGTCCGGGCCCCCGCATCCCATAATCGGGTGACCCGATACCGGCAGCGCCGGCATCGCACTGCAACTCCGGCCACCCGGGAGCGGTTGGCCAACCCGAAGGACACAGCGAGAACATCATGAGCAGCGCCTCCACCACCGCGGTACATGCACCGCATCCACGCAGTTCGGTCAAGCATCTTCCCGTCAATCTTTTCGGCGCCGTGATGGGCCTCTCCGGGCTCTCCCTGGCATGGCGCGGCGCGCAGAAGGTGTTCGGCGCCGATCCGATCATCGCCGAGGTCATCGGCCTCGTGGCCCTTGGCACCTTCTTTGCGCTGGCCGCCGGCTACCTCACGAAATGGCGGCGCTACCCTGCCACCGTCAGGGCCGAATTCACCCACCCGATCTCGGGCAACTTCTTCGGAACGGTCACCATCGCCATCCTGCTGCTCTCCTCCGTCGTGGGCGTCTACAGCGAGGCCGTGGGGCAAGTGGTGTGGACGATCGGCACGATCCTGACCATCGGGTTGACCTTCGTGATCGCGGGGCGCCTGTTCCGCGGCAAGGAGGACCCCGCGCACGCCGCGCCGGCCTGGCTGATTCCCGGCGTTGCCACGCTGGACATCGCCGTCGCGGGCGGCACGATGCCCATGGCGTGGGCGCACGAGGTCAACATGTTTGCCCTCTCCGTCGGCACGATGGTCGCGCTGGTCTTCTTCACGATGATCTTCTCGCGCGTCGTGCATCACGACCCGCTGCCAAACGGCATGGTGCCGTCGCTGATCATCATGATCGCGCCGTTCGAAGTGGGCTTCCTCGCGTACGTCAACGTCACCCAGCACGTGGATATGTTTGCGGCGCTGCTGTTCTACTTCGGCCTGTTCCTCTTTATCGCGCTGGCGTTCAAGGTCTTCCGGCGGTCGATTCCGTTTGCCGCATCGTGGTGGGCCATCAGCTTCCCCATGGCCGCGTTGTCGAATGCCGCACTGAAGTACGCGATGTACGCCAATACCTGGGTGCTGACGCTGCTGGCCGGCGTCATCCTGTTCCTGCTCAGCGTGGCGATCCTTGTGCTGTTCATCCGCACCCTGCATCGGCTCTTCACGCATCGCCTGCTGGTCGGCTGACGAATCCGCACATCCGCAACGCAGAGGCCCCACCCGGGGCCTCTTATCTTTCCTTTCCCGCCTCTCTGGAGTTTTGCCATGCCCTGGATCCTGCTCGCCATCGCCGGGCTGCTTGAAATTGCGTTTGCCTTCGGCATGAAGTGGTCCGCCGGCTTCAGCCGTCCGTGGCCCAGTGCCTATGCCGTGGTGACCGGCATCACAAGCATCTTTCTGCTGACCCTTTCATTGCGCACGCTGCCCGTGGGCACCGCCTATGCGGTGTGGACCGGGATCGGTGCGGCAGGCACTGCGCTGATCGGCATGCTGGTCCTCGACGAATCGGCTTCCGCCGCACGGATCGCCTGCATCGCGCTGATTCTTTGCGGGGTGATCGGGCTGAAGCTGGTTTCGCCGACCGTATCCTGACTCATACCTGTTGCATCCATGTCGAAGCGGCCACGCAAGGTGGCCGCTTTTTCATTGGGACTGCACGGGCGTCGTCAGATCATGAATAGCCGACCTGTCCGGCACCGCGCGCATCGGCCGGGTCCGACGATCGCGCAAGCGCTCCTTCGCTTCTGGCGACGACGGCAGTCGCCAGCGCGTTGCCGAGGACGTTGGTGACCGTGCGCGCCATGTCGAGCACGTGGTCGATGCCAAGTACCAGCAGGATCCCGGCTTCCGGCAAGCCAAACATCGGCAACACCGCCGCCACGACCACCAGCGACGCGCGGGGAACGCCCGCAATCCCCTTGCTGGTGACCAGCAGGACCAGCAGCATGGTGAGCTGCTGGCTCACCGATAGCTGCACGCCGTATACCTGCGCCACGAACAGCGCCGCGAACGACGTGTACATGATCGACCCATCCAGGTTGAAGGAATAGCCGAGTGGCAGCACGAAGCTGACGATGCGCTCGCTGACGCCGAAGCGTGTCAGGTGCGCCATCAGCTTCGGGTACGCGGATTCGCTGCTCGCCGTCGCAAAACCCACCAGCAGCGGCTCCCGGATGTCCCGCAGCAGCGCGAATACCCGCCGGCCAAGGAACAGATAGCCCGCCGCGATCAACCCCGCCCAAAGGATCGCCAGCGACAGATAGACACTGCCCAGCAACTTCCCATAGACGAGCAGGACGCCGAGCCCCTGCGTGGCGATGACCGATGACACGGCGCCGAAGACGCCTGCCGGCGCAAACGCCATGACCGTGTTGGTCAGGCCAAGCATGACCTGCCCGATGCCTTCTATGGAATGGAGCACCGGCTGCCCTGCGCCATCTTTCAGCCGCCCCAGCGCCACGCCAAAGAACAGCGAGAACACCACGATCTGCAGGATCTCGTTGGTTGCCATCGCCTCCACCACGCTCTTCGGGAACATGTGGCCGATGAAGTCGCGCAGGTTGAGGCCGGCGGTTTTCACGCCCGTGCCGGCATCCGCGGCCGGCAGCGGCAGGTTCATGCCCTCGCCGGGTGCGAGCAGGTTCGCCATCACCAGCCCCAGCAGCAACGACACGATGGAGGCCAGGAGGAACCAGGACATCGCCTTCAGGCCAATTCGGCCCACGGCGCGGCCATCGCCCATGCCGGCGATGCCACCCACGAGCGTCGCGAAGACCAGCGGGGCAATGATCATCTTGATCAGCCGCAGGGAGATGTCGCTCAGGATGGAAAGGTAGCCGCTGACCGAACGTGCGTCGTCCGGGCTCAGCGTATGGTGGAGGCTGGCGCCGACGATCACGCCGAGCAGCATCGCCGAAAAAATGTAGAGGGGAAGTCGACTCGATTTCATTGCGGCATCGGCTCCTCGCGGAACTCTGCCACCGGTGCATGCGGCTGGACCTCGATCACCTTTCCGTCGATGACCAGACTGGGCAGGCGCTTGACGCCGGCCGCTTCCGCCTGCGCGGTCAGCGCGTGGTTGGCGGCGAGGTTGATGACTTTCAGGTCATGCCGGTCACTGTCAATCAGGCCGGTCATCGCATCGACCACTGCAAGGCAGACCTTGCAGCCGTCGTGATACAGCACTACTTCGCTTTTCATGGGGTCCTCCAATAACGAAACACGCGCGCTGCTTCCCGGATGAGAGAGCGAGCCGTGGTGCTTCGATTATCGGAGTCCCCTTTCGGATGGCGTATGGCCGCGAAGGGTGGCGCGCGGCCATTCTTCCGGCACCTACGGCCGGGATGGCACCCCAAGGAACGCATCGAGCGCCGCGTAGTAGCGGTCCGGTGCTTCCGCGCCGGGGAAGTGGCCAGCGTCGGCGATCTCGACGTATCGACACTCCGGAATCAGCGCCGCGCATTCTTGCGCCGCCTGGGGCGGATTAAGGATGTCATCGCGCCCGCAAATCACCAGGGTGCTCGCGCTGACCCGTGGCAGCATCTTGCGGAAATCGAAGCCTGCCAGCGCGTCACTGGCGGCGGCCATCGCCTGCTCATCCAGGAGGTCGGACAGCTCCAAGGCCAGGACCGCCTCCCGGACCGAGACAGGCGCAGCCGATGAAAACGCCTTGTCGAGCAGGAAAGCCTGTCGCTCGCGATGCGTCATGCCGGCGATGGCATCGGCATGCTCGGCCAATATTCGGGCCGAGGACGATGTCGTGCCGTGGCATTTCGGCGCCACGAGCACCAGCTTGGCGACGCTAGCCGGATAGTGCGACGCGAGGCCCTGCGCGATGTAGCTGCCCATCGACGCGCCCAGCAGCGTGACCGGCCCATTGCTCATCGTATCCAGCAGCGCTCTCAGGTCCTCGATATGGTCCTGCAGCGTATAGCGAGCGGGACGGGAGGACTTTCCGTGGCCGCGCGTATCGTAGGTCATCACGCGGAAATGCGGCGCATAGCGCGCGACGTCCGCTTGCCAGACGCCAAGACTCGCACTCAGCCCGTGGACCAGGACGAGCGGCGCGCCGGCTCCTTGTGTCTCGACGTTAATGTCGATGCCGTTGACTTTGACGTACATGTGATGGGTTCCTGTTCCGGCTATTGCGGGCCTTCCAGCCCTTTCGGCTACTAAGCGGCGACGCGGAAGCGCCGCCGATACTCGCCCGGCGAAACCCCGAGCCGACGCACGAACGCACGCCGCAGGCCGTTGGGGTCGCAGAATCCCGTCAGCGCCGCCACGCGCTTGAGCGGGTTACGTGTTTCCTCGAGCAACCTGCGCGCGGCATCGACCCGGGCGCCCTCGACGAAATCCGCAGGCGTGACCTGGCACTCTTGCTTGAACACGCGCGAGAAATTGCGTGTGCTCATGCCGGCATGGGCCGCCAGGCTATCCACGGACATCGGCATCTCCAGGTTTTCGATCACCCAGTTCTGGGTCTCCCGTATCGCACTCCGTTCCGCCGTCTGCGCGGCCAGATGGGCGCTGAATTGCGATTGCCCTCCTGGGCGCTTCAGGAACATGACGAACTCGCGCGCCACACCGAGCGCTACTGCCCGCCCGAAGTCCTCTTCCACCATGGAAAGCGCGAGGTCGAGCGCCGCAGTCACGCCCGCAGACGTGTAGACGCTGCCGTCCTTCACATAGATCTGATCGGGTTCCACGTTGACGTTCGGGAACGCACGAGCCAGCCGCGGCGTTGCGCGCCAGTGTGCCGTGGCACGTTTGCCGTCGAGCAGGCCTGCCTTCGCCAGCAGCAGCGTCCCGGCGCACACGGTGCCGATTCGCCGCGCCGTACTGGCATGGCGATGCAGCCACGCTTGCACGAGCCTATCGTCCGTCTTCGAATCCGAGAACGGATTGCCGGCGACCAGCAAGGTGTCGATGTCCCGGCTGCTGGTCGCCAGCGTGGCGTCGGGCGTGACCTGCATGCCGTTGGAAGCGGTGAGCGGCCCGGGCGCGGCGGAGATGATCTCGAAGCGATACGCGCCGGGACTGCCAGCCTGCCGCGCCGCCTCGTTGAAGACGTCGATCGGGCCGACCAGATCGAGCATGTGGATGCCGGGAAAAGCGAGCACGGCGACTTTCATAGCGGCGTGGACGCGAGGGCATTCGCTTCGACGTCGAAGGCGAACGCCGAAGCCACGTGCTGGAGGAAGACGGTGGTCACCACATCATCGAGGCAACGCAGCCGGTCGGGCGTCGGGGCGGCAGTGCTTCGCGCGGCAATCCGGACGCGCGCCTTGCTCCCGCAGCTACCGGGGTCGTCGATCGACACGTCCAGAACGGCCGTCGACAGGCAGGTGGATACGCTCGCTGCCATGCCGCTGCCGATCAGTTCGTCATAGCGCAGCGAAAAAGGGTTATGGAGATCCGCCCAGGCCACATCGAGCCATTTGAGCATGGCTTCGAGATCACGAGGGTCCCTGAGCAAGAGAATCTTTTCGACCGCCATCGGCGTGTTATCGGGGGCGTTCACTTGAGTTCTCTCCCGCGGTTCGACGATTGGCCCATCGCCCCATCGCGATACCTGAGCCCCAGCACATCCAGTGCTGCGCGGATCAGTGTGAGGTAGCGAGGGCTCTCGCCAAGCCCGACGCACCATCGCAATCCGACCTCTCCCGACGCCGATGTGTGGGGTGTCTGCAGGATGGACGCAGCCGGCAGGAGGTTTTCCATGCTGACCTTGATGCGAACGAAGCGCGTGAAGACGTCATCGGGCGTGTAGCCGATGCAGCTGACTTCGAGGATCTCGGTGCCGGCCGGGCCATCCAGCCGCCGGAGTTCAATCATGATCTGATTCCTTGTTCGGGGGGGCGATCCGAGCATCCATGCCGAGAAAGCACAATGTGGACTCCATCGCCAGCGCGCAGGCCATCGCCACATCGGCCTTGACCTCGACATTGGCAAGCTGCATGCCGTACGCGACGCGCTGCGGCAGGCCAAGGATGTTCTCCAGCACAAACGCGAGCGCAAGTTGCGCTCTCAATGCACCGGTCGCGTCGAGCGGATGCGCTGCATCGCCGCACGCGATGCGGCTGAACCCCGGCCTGCCCGGCGTGATGCGGATAGGAATGTGTATGGGACTTGGGGGGTGTAGGGGGCGCATGGGTTCCTGCGTCACGCCCGCAGCCAGCGATTCCATGGTCATGGCTCAGGCGTCGAAGCGCGCGCGGATAAACGCGGCGCCTTCCATCACGGCCGCGCGGGCTTCCGGCAGGCGCGTGTGCCACATATGCCATTCATGGAACATCGACGGCCACACCTTGAGCGAGGTGTCCACGCCCGCTGCGGCGGCACGCGCGGCGAGCCGCGTCGCATCATCCAGTAGCGCCTCGTTGCCGCCGACGTGGATCAGCATCGGTGGCAGCCCGGCCAGGTCGCCGAAGAGCGGCGACGCCAGCGGATGGTGTGGATCCTGGTGTTCCTGCAGGTAGCTTCGCGCAAAGAACCGGAGCCCCGCTTCTGAGACGATCGGATCCAGCGCCGCACGCGAGCGGATCGATTCCGCACTAAGGCTGAGATCGGTCCACGGCGAGATCAGAAAGGCACCGCGTGGCATCGGCATGCCGTGCTGATCGCACATCAGCATCAACGCGACTGCCAGGCCGCCGCCCGCGGAATCGCCGGCGATGACGATCGACGGGTCCTCGCCGAGCCGCTCATAGAGCCACTTGTAGGCGTTGAATGCATCGTGGAGCGCATAGGGGAACGGATGCTCCGGCGCACGGCGGTAGTCGACGGCGAACACTTCGCGCTGCGCTTCCAGCGCCAGCGCGGCCGTCAGCGTCCGATACTGCTGCGGGGTATGCATGACATAGCCACCGCCGTGCAGGTAAAGGATGGCCTGATTGCGGCGCGCTCCGTGGAAAGTGGTCCACGTGCCGTGAACTTCATCGCCGTCGATAAACCGCACGCCTTGTGGAATGTCGAGGGCGTCGTAGAGGGCATCGGCATGCTCGCGGAGTTGCAGCACGGAGGGCTCGCTTGCGAGGCGAGCGTTGTGCGTCTTAAGAAGATGAACGATGTCGTCCAGTTGGGGCGATAGCATGACCAGCCTCGTGCAAGCGTAATTGACCTGGCGATCATAGGCACTGATATTGCACCGCGTCAGCCAAGACGGTGGCGCCTTCAGCCACATCGCGGCGTTGGCCGGTATCGACGCCATGTTGGCGCGTCGTTGCACGCGTGCCCACATAGACTGGCACCGGCCTGGCGCGGGCACCGGATGCCTCGCTGCGCACCTCCAACGATTTCGTCTTGCCAATATGAAGAAGATCCTTGTTCTGTACTACTCCACCTACGGCCATGTCGAGCTGATGGCCAACGCGATTGCCCGTGGCGCCGCCTCTGTTTCCGCAACGGAAGTTGCGATCCGGCGCGTGCCCGAGACGGTGCCGCATGAGACCGCCGTGCGTCATGGCTTCAAGCTCGAGCAGCCCGCGCCGATTGCCACGCCGGACGAGCTGGAGGCCTATGACGCCATCATCTTTGGCACGCCGACTCGCTTCGGCAACATGGCAGCCCAGATGCGCCAGTTCCTCGATACGACCGGCGCGCTGTGGATGCGCAATGCGCTGGTCGGCAAGTTCGCTAGCGTCTTCACGTCCACCGGCACCGGCGGCGGGCAGGAGACCACCATCACCTCGTTCTGGCACAACCTCATCCATCACGGCATGGTCATCGTCGGTTTGCCGTACACGGCGCCCGAATTGCGGGACATCAGCGAAACGCGCGGTGGCTCGCCTTACGGTGCGGCCACCATCGCTGGCATGATGGGCGAGCGGATGCCGAGCGAGCGGGAACTGGCGCTGGCCGAGTTCCAGGGGGGGCATGTGGCGACGCTGGTTGCCCGGCAGATGACTACGGAAGACGTCGCAAGCTAATGCGGCCACGGCGGCGCCGCACGTGATGCACTTGCGGGGTGCGCGCGGACGAGTCACAGATTTCGACAACTCCAGACGGAATCGCGACAGACTTGCCGATTCCGGCCTCATACAGTGGGCGACTTTTCCAACTCAGCCGCCCACATGCGCACCCTCGCCCTACTTCTGATTCCCGTTGCAAGCTCGACCTTTGCGGCAACCTTCGCGCGCACAACTACCGACGATGCACAATCCGGCGGCAGCAGTGTCAGCATCGGCTTGGCCGGAGGCGTTGCACCCCGATACCTGGGCAGCAAGGACTACCGTCCGGTCATCGCGCCGCTGCTCTCCGCCCAGGCCGAGAACGGCTTGTTTGCCTCCTTTCCGGATGGCCTTGGCTATCGCTTCTCGTCCTCCACGGGCATCTTTGGGTCGGCGGCACTGGCTTATGCGCTCGGCCGGGAGGACCACAATCGCGCGGACCTGCCCGGCTCCGATCACCTGGAAGGCATGGGCAAGATCCGCGGCTCGGTGGTCAATCGCCTGATGCTCGGCTACGCGGTGACAGATCGTCTCTCGGTATCCGGCACCGTGGATATCCCGCTAACCCATCGCGAACGCGGCATCATGGGTAACGCCACGGTCAGGTACATCGCCTACAAGGGGCCGCTTGACGAGATCGTCGTGAGCGGAGGGCTGTTGCTCGGCAACGGACGGTACAACCAGAGCTACTTCGGCGTCGATGCCGCGCAGTCCGCCCGATCGGGGTTCCAGGAATATGGGATGCGGGGTGGACCATTTGCAGCAGACGTCGGACTGGCGTGGCGGCATCGCTTCGATCGCCACTGGTCGCTGATGAACAGCCTGGCCGTGTCCACACTGATCGGCAACGCAGCGCAGAGCCCGATCGTGGAGCGCCGGACCTCGGTGCTGGCGCTGACCGCCGTGCGCTATACGTTCTAATGCGCGATCCGGCCGGATCCGCTGTCCAGTTGGCACGGAAATGACGGTTGCCGGCCTTCAATCAGCGACAGGCGATTGCTAGAGTGACAGGTACCAGATGGCGACGCGGTGTCGCCACGCACTCTGAAGGATATGCATCATGGAATTGATCGACGCGGACGAACATTCCCGGTTCCTGTCGCTGCTGGAGCGACATGGCCTGCCGCACCACGACTTCGTGCTGATCGAAATCGACACCACCGACCCGAGGTCCGATGAGATCTATGGGCTGCAAGGCTGGCTGACGGTGCGGCGGTTGTCCAACAACATCGAGCGCGAGTACCTGATCGGGGACGAATCGGACTGGCTGGAGCATTTCAGCCGCGACGTTCATGCCGGCGCTTTCGGCCCGTTTACGCGGGGACGTCCACAGCATCCCGCGTAGTCGCTGCCATGCCGTCGCCGGCATGGCGCGGCATGGGCCTATCGGCCTTCCAGCATGTCCTCCCCGTTTTGCACGCGCTGTGATGCGAAGCTTTCGGCAGCCGCCAGGATTCGCAAGCCTTGGGGAGTCACGTCGGCGACGGCCACAGGGGTGACGATCCGCACCGGCAAGCTGTATCCGGAACCCTGAAGCAGGTCCAGCGCCTGCGGCGATGCGAGCATGGCCAGCACACGCCTGGCGCCAACGCTGACGACTGCGCCGGCGACGGCGTCTTGCAACGCCTCCGCGTGCGTCACTTCCACCACGGCGACATCCGCGTGCGTGCTCGACATCGCGGCAAAGGATGCGGTCGAGTGGTACGTCGTCGGCTGCCGCTCGTGCCCTACACCTTCCTGTCCTGCGGCGATGAAGCCGGCATCCATGTAGTCATCGGTCGGATAGACGGTCATGCCTGCTCGCGGCTCCTGCAGGTGCACCCAAAGCTCCACGTCATCGGGGATATGCGCTACGAGGGTCGTCGGCATGCCGGGCCCCAGGTCCACGAACTCGCCGTCGTGCAACGTGCGCGCGGCTTGTGCAGCCATCTCTTCCAGTGTCCAGTTCATCGATTCGGTTCCTTCCCATCTTGGTGCCTATAGATGCTATGGACTCTAGCAGTAGTCCCACGCATCGCCTGTGCCAACCGGCGGCATCCTGCGCCAACGTTGGCATGGAATCGGTCAGGAGGCGACCCGTTTCCCGGCTGCCTTTTCCCTTGGCCGTGGCGCGCGTGCCGTCGGCCGAAACTGGTGCCACGTTTCCGTGGCGATGGCACGTGACGGGCTGCTAGATTCACCTTACCGCCATCTGTCATCGGGCGATCTCCATGCAGCACAGCCCTTCGATTCCTTCCACGCTTGCCCATCGTCGCGTCCGCCGGCATGTGCTGCGGCTGCTGTCCTTACGGTTCCAGCATGCGCACGACGCCGTACCGGGAATGGTCGACGTGCTGTTTCGCGGCACACGCTTGAACACCGATCTGGAAGCGTGCTGGCAGCGCCTACTGGATGATCACGGCATCGGCGACACGACGCATCAGATGGCGGACATCCTGCAGATCGGGCGCGACCCGGCCAACCATCCCGTGCCGCCCACCACGCCCACGCCATGGCCGCGCGTCGTTGCCGGTGTCCCTTGCGCGTCCGGCCGGGCGCCTTGGCGCAAATATCTGGACATCGTGCTCTGTAGCGTCTCGTCCACGCTCGCAGCGGTGCTGGCCAGTTTGGCATGGGTCGAACTGTTGCCCGACATGCCCTGGCAGTCCGCCGTCACCACCGCCCTCTCCATCGGTGCGGCGTGGATGGCGGAACGATGGCTTTGCCAGATCCTCGTTCGCCGGGAAGCCGCCGAAGCGCTGTCGCAAACGGCGCTGCGAACGCAACTCGTCCATGCGTTTCGGAACGCGCTGACCCTCGCGCATTGCCGCCAGCGAATCTGGGTGTACGGCGCAGCCACGCTGTTCTCGTCACCAGACGAGGAGCCGCATGCCGACGCGGAGCGCCTGCGCGCGCTGACGGCGTTCTGGCGGCAGCAGTTGGCCTCGACGGTGCTTGCCCGTGCCGCGCAGGCGATGGCGCGTATCGATCTTTCGATGAATGGCGCACAGGCCCGCGCCTTCTTCGACGAGACAGTCAGCCAGATCGCCGGGCCAGTGGCCGCACAGTGGCAAACGATTCAGGTGGAGGCATGCGAATGGTCATGCGCGTGCCGCGCCACCGCACTCATGCGATGCGATGACGTCCCGGGCGGCACCATCGAGCCGATGCTGGCGAACGCGCTGGAGGCGCTGCCATCGCCTCCCCAGCCCCGGTGGCGATTCACACGTCTGCTGAACCAGGCCGCCACGCCAATTGCAGGCGGCCTGGAAGCCGCATCGCGTGAAGCCGGCGCGCTTGCCAGGTTGCTGGGGGCGGCCCTGCAGGCCATCGGCCGGCGCATGCCCGAGTCCGAGGCGCTCCGGCATGCCCGGCTGTTTGCCAAAGGCTCCGGCGCGCTGGTGGCTGCGGCGCCGGTGCTGGCGACGCTCCTCGATATTGTGGTACGCGTGCAGGCGCTGCACGGCACGCGCGACCGCGAGCGCCACGCGCGCTTAGTCCGGGACGCACTGCGCGACGCATTCCGCGAACATGCCGCAATCATGGCGCGGCAGCTATCGGCAAGCGTCTGCCGCTGCCCCTGCCGCCGTTCCGTCTGCGCCGCTATGCCCCGGACGGATTGTCCAGAGCCTCCTCCGACGTGTCTGCCGACGTCACGATACTCACTTCGGACTGGAGCGTGCGATGCACCGGGCATCGATCGGCAATGCCCAGCAACGCCGTGCGCTGCTCCGGCGTTAGCGGGCCGCGCAAGCTGATCTGACGTTCGATCCAGTCGACCCGGCCATCCTTGGTGTCGCAGGTCGCACAGTCCTGCGCGTGAATCTTTGCATGCCGCAGCGCGACGGAGACATGTTCCAGCGGTAGTTCCTTGCGTTCCGCGTACATGCGCAGCGTCATGGAGGTGCAGGCGCCGAGTGCAGCGAGCAGGAAGTCATAGGGGCCCGGGCCGACGCCAGTGCCGCCCACTGCGGCGGGCTCATCCGCGACAAGCTGATGCCCGGCGACCCTGATGGACTGCTGGTAACGGCCCAGGTGGTTTTCCGCGACGAGGACGGTGCCGTCGGGGACCACCACTTCCGGCGCGGCGGGCTCGGCCTCCTGCGGCAGATAGCGCCGTGACCAGGCCAGCAGGAGGTCAGCGGCATAGGCCGCCGCCGACTTGTCGATCAAGAGATGGTCGGCACCATCCAGCGCCATGAAGCTCTTGGCCTGACGCGCCGCCGCGAAGATCTGCAGGCCGTTTTCCACGCCGACCGTCGTGTCCTGCGGCGAATGCAGGACCAGCAGCGGACGATCCAGGTTCGCGACGTCATCGAGCAGGCGCTGATTGCCGACGTCCTCGAGGAACTGGCGCGTGATACGGAAGGGACGGCCCGCCAGCCGAACATCGACGGCGCCTTCCTCCTGGATGCGTGCCACGTTGTCGCCAAACAGGCCGACCACATGCCCGGGATCGCTGGGGGCCGCGATTGTGATCACCGCGCGGACTTCCGGGATATGTTTGGCGACGCTCAGCACGGCGGCGCCGCCGAGGCTATGGCCGATCAGCAGTGTCGGGGCGCGGTCCTGCTCGCGCATGAACTGCGCAACCGCGCGCAGATCGGCAACGTTCGAGGAGAAGTTCGTGCTGGCAAAGTCCCCGTCGCTGCTGCCAATGCCGGTGAAATCGAAGCGCATCACGGCAATGCCATGACTGGTCAGTGCGCGGGCAATGCGGGAGGAGGCCAGACTGTCCTTGCCGCAGGTGAAGCAGTGCGCGATCAGTGCGTAGGCGCGGATAGGACCGCTTGGCAAGTCCAGACGGCTCGACAGCTTGCTGCCGTGGCTTCCGGGAATCTCAATATGCTCGGTATTCATGGGATCGGCCTCTCAAAGGTACATCGCTCTGAGGATAGCCGACAGCGGCCTGTCGTGTTGGCCAGACCCTTGCTGTCGACGGCCAGACGCGGGGCCAGCGCGCCGCTCCGCTATGACGACATGGCGGAGCGGCCCGATATGTCATTACGCCGCGCCGACCGCCCCCTGGCCGCGCCGTTTGTCCGCCAGCAACCGGGCCGGAATGGTCAGGAGCAGCACCAGGCCACCGATCGACAACAGCACGGCAATGAGCTGGAACGCCAGGTACAGATCGCCGGTGCGGGTCTTGATCGCACCCACCGCAATCGGGCTAAGCATGGCCGCAAGGCCGCCAAGGCTGCTGATGAATGCGATCCCCGCAGGGGCCTGGTCCGCGCGAAGGTAGGCAGGCGGAACCGTCCAGAACACCGGCAGTGCGGCCAGGCAGGCTGCCGCGCCGAAGGTACACGACGATGTTCGACCTGTTTGCGAATTTCTCGCCGACCGGCTACGCGACGTTGTATGAGCCGGTGGTGGCGCAGGTCGGCATGAACTTCCGCTCGGACAATACCGCGAAGTATTCGGCGAAGTTCGGCGATGTCACGGCGGCAGCGCACTGGTCCTTCGGCACCGGCGTGGATGCCATCGGGACCACACCGCTGGCTGGTGGAGGCGCGGGAGAAACGCCGGGCAACTTCCGCGACAACGCCGGCTACGGTGCCGGCGTGGCGTACAACGGCGGTCCGTTTGGCGTGGCCATCGCCTATGACCAGTGGAATCCCGCCGTGACGGTCGGCAATCAGGGGACCGCCAAGAAGGCAGGCGCCGCGGCCAGCTACGCGTTTGGCCCGGCCAAGCTGATGGCGGGCTACCGCTGGGGCCAGACCAAGGACGCCGCGGGCAATACGCTGCTGCGTGACGACTACTACTGGATCGGCGCCAACTAGCAGGTGACCCCGGCGCTGGGCCTGACGGCGGCGTACTACTACGACAACCTGAAGACGCTTCGCCTCAGCGCCGCGCAGGCGAACACCAACTTGCCGAATCCGTGGCAGGCGTCGTTCATTGCCGACTACAACTTCTCGAAGCGCACCGACGTGTACCTGACCGTGGCCTATTCGAAGAACTCCGGCCTGAACTTCGACACCTCGGCCATCAGCTTTGCCAACGGCTATTTCCTGTCGAAAGGCAACAGCAATCAGTTCGGGGCAGCGCTGGGTATTCGCCACAAGTTCTGAGTGCAGCGGCGGCGCATGGCCGCCGGGCAGGCCGATCTTTGCGGCGGGACATCGATCGCGCCTGCCGCCAACCGTAGTCCTCTTGAGCGCTCTCAGTATGCGAGCGCTCCTTTTTTTGGGTGAATGGAATCGCCAGCAGCCGACTCTGCCTGTAGCGATCTCTACGGCATTGCAGCGGTCGTTCACGACGGCCTATGCTGCCGTCAGGATTCCAATGAGTCTCCGCTCGTTTCGAGGCGGCGGCTCAACAATAGGACGGAGGTGCCAGGACATGCCCAAGTCAATTTCCCCGAGCGAGCTTGCCGCGACGATGCAAGGTCCGGTCGCCGTGCAGTTGATCGATGTGCGACGCCCGGAAGCTTTCGAGGCCAGTGCAAGAATCCTGATCGGTGCCCTCTGGCACGATCCCGCCGACATCGAGCGCTGGATCACAGCCATCGACGCCTCCCGACCTGTCGTCGTCTATTGCGTCCGCGGCCATCAGGTAGGCCAGGACTGTGCCACGCGGCTGGAGAAGGCTGGACATAGCGTCACGTATCTCGAAGGTGGTATCGAACAGTGGGTCGCAGATGGTCACCCCACGGCCAGCAAACCATCACGGAGCGAATGATGAAATGGATGACGCGCGAGCGCCCCGCGGACTTGCCGGGGGATCGGCGATAAACCTTTCATCTGTTCATGTCCGACTTCAGCTAGCGCAGTGCTCGTGCCTGAAACGCCACTGCGGGCACGCGGCGGCGTTCTCGCGCGTATGTGAGCGCGGTTCTTCCTTGCGCAGGGTGAAAGCAATTGGACGCGATAGGCCACTCCCTGCGCCTGACGACGCATTTTGCTGCGCCCTATCGCATCCGGGACGCCATCGCACGCCTACTCTGTACATACGCGCGGGGCCATTTCGGCCCGCGCGAGGCAACCCCTCTGCGAAAGGACAAGAATCATGCGCTCCCTACTGAGACAGGTGTCAGCCGCTGTGGCTGGCGCGGCATTCTGCGTGACGGCCTTCGCCCAGACTGCATCGGATGCCGGTCGTCCCCCTGCACTTCTTCCGCTCGAATCGGAACCGGCGCCAAAGCTGATCCCATATCCGCCGCTGCCTGAACCGCTGGCCCGTGGCGTCGTTATCGTGCAGTTCCGGACCGAGAATTTCCGTGTCATGCCGGTATTCGGCAAGACCGCCGTCGAGCTATCGCCGCGTGTCGGGCACCTTCACGTGACCGTTGACAACACGCCGGGCACCTGGGCCCATACCAGCGAGGATCCCATCATCGTGGTGGGGCTGACGCCGGGTGCACACAAGCTTCGGCTCGAACTCGCCGACCCGAACCACAAGATCCTCGGCACCGAGACGGTTTCCGTCAACGTGCCGGATCTGAAGGCTTCACAACCGCACAAGCATTGATCCTTTTTGTACGCGTCTGTATCCCGCGCTGGCGTCGACACAATTCACGACAAGACCGGGCCGGGCGCCATACAGACGCGATACCACCTCCGTCTTAAATACGTTCCTTGATGCTTTCGATGCGGGGCGGCGAGCCGTCGTCCGGCGATCCCCCTCAGGGTCTGCGCCGGCAGGATTGCTGCATGTACAACACATTGGCTGACATGACTTCAGATACCTGGTAGAGCAAGGGCGACAAGGTGGGCGGCGAGATCCTGCGAAGCTGCCTGTTCACCCGAACCCGGCAGATCTCCCGGGGTCTGACCACCGTTTACGATCAGGCACCGCGGCCATTTGGCATCAACGCGCCGCAGTTCACGCTGCTCGTGCTCGTGCTCGTGCATGAGCTGGGTCCGGTCAGTCGCGCGGATCTTGGGCGCCGGAATCATCATGACCGCTCGACGCTGACACGCAACCTGCAGCCGCTGCTGGCTCAGGGATGGCTCGCCGAAGGCACGCCGGAACAGGATGGCCGTACACGCCCGCTTTCCGTCACCGCGCAAGGCAAGACACTGCTCTGCCGCGCGGCGCCAGCATGGTCGACCGCGCAAGCCGAAGCCAGGGCCCTGATGGGCAAGGCGGGCGCCGACGCCATCATGGACATCGCCAGCGAGCTGCCCAAGCGTTCGCGCCACTAGCATCGCGGCCTGCCCGGCCTTGTTCCGTTTGCCAGCGCCAAATGCTTCACGCGGTGCACGTCACTTTCTGGTTTGCAAATGATCGTTGCAAGACTAGATTGACTATCGGGCTGCCGTTCGCCGCATTCCGCGCAAACAGGGGAAAACAATGACAGACGATATCGATCGGCCCCGCCGAGACTTCCTGGGCACTGCTGCCCTGACGCTGGCCGCCGCGCAGTTCGGCGCGCTGACTCCCGCCATGGCCCAGACCGGCCAGGCGAAAACCACGCCGCTGCCCGCCACGACGCCAGGTACGCATACGGCCTTCCCGGCGATCCGGCAAATCAACGCGGGCCTGCTCAATGTCGGCTACGCCGAGGCGGGCCCCGCTGAGGGTCCCGCAGTCGTCATGCTGCATGGCTGGCCCTACGACATCCACAGCTTTGTCGATGTTGCACCGCTGGTGGCATCGCGCGGCTACCGCGTGATTGTTCCGTATCTGCGCGGTTATGGCTCGACCCGTTTCCTGTCGAACGATACCTTGCGCAATGGTCAACCGGCGGCCGTGGCGCAGGATATCGTCGCGCTGATGGACGCGCTGCGTATCCAGAAAGCCGTCCTCGCGGGCTTCGACTGGGGCGCGCGCACGGTCGACATCATTGCCGCGCTGTGGCCGGAGCGCTGCAACGGGCTCGTCGCGGTCAGCGGCTACCTGATCGGCAATCAGGCAGCGGGCAAGCTGCCGCTGCCGCCCGCAGCCGAGCTGGAGTGGTGGTATCAGTTCTACCTGGCGACGGACCGTGGGCGCGATGGCTACCAGAAATACACGCACGACTTCACGCGGCTGATCTGGCAGCAGGCGTCACCGCGATGGAAGTTCGACGACGCGACCTTCGAACGCAGTGCCGCCGCGTTCCGGAACCCCGATCACGTGGCCGTTAGCGTACACAACTATCGCTGGCGACTAGGACTTGCCGAAGGCGAAGCCAAATACGACGACGTCGAGAAGCGGCTGGCGACGGGGCCCACCATCGGCGTGCCCACGATCACCATGGAAGGCGACGCCAACGGCGCGCCGCATCCTCCGCCCAGCGCCTACCGCAGCAAGTTCACTGGCAAGTATGAGCATCGGGACCTGACGGGTGGCATCGGCCACAACCTTCCACAGGAAGCGCCAACGGCGTTCGCTCAGGCAGTGCTCGACGTGACCAGGCTTTGAACGCGGAGTCGGGTAGGTAATGAGGAGATGAGGCGATGAGTGGAGCTTCGGAGTCCGGAAACGCAACACCCGGCAAGCCCTCGGCGGGCATCGATGACGGCAGCGTGGCCGACAACGACATCGATGAAGATCCCAGTGTGCGCGATCATCCTCGCCGCGCCCAGATGTTCCCGGTGCTTACCGGGGACGAGATCCAGCGCGCCTCCCGCTTCGGCAGCCCATGCCATTACGCGAAGGGCGAATCCCTGTACCGAGTGGGGAGCCTCTGCCCGGGCGTGTTCGTAATCCTGTCCGGTAGCGTGCGGATTGTGGCCCCCGAAGGACTGAGTGCAAAGCGCGTCATCCACACTTACAGGCAGCGCGGAGAGTTCACGTCGGATATCACCCAGTTGTCGAACAAGCCGGCGGTGGTCGATGCGCATGTCATCGAGGATGTGGACGCGTTGCTGATCCGCCCCGACGAGCTGAGCGCCATGATGGTCAGCGAGGCGGATCTGGGCGAGAAGATCATGCGAGCCCTGATCCTGCGGCGAACCCTGGCGATGGAGCGCGGACGCGGCGTCGTCATCGTCGGGGCCACCGGCGATGCCCGGTTCGTCGCGCTGCAGAATTTCCTGCGCCGCAACGCGTTTCCGAGCATGGCCATCGATGCGGAGCACGACGCCGACGCGATTGCGCTCCTGCAACGGCTGACACCGCAGCCCGACGACCTGCCGCTGGTCGTCTGCCCAAACGGCACTGTGCTGTACAACCCCGACGTGGAGCAGCTCGCGTCCTGCCTGGGAATGACCCCCGACTTCGATCCCGCGAAAATGTATGACGTGGCGATTATCGGTGCCGGCCCGGCGGGGCTTGCGGCGGCCGTCTACGCGGCGTCCGATGGCCTGTCCGTTGCGGTATTCGACTGTCGCGCCCCCGGCGGCCAGGCCGGCACGAGCGCGCGCATCGAGAACTACCTGGGGTTTCCCACCGGCATTACGGGACAGGAGCTGGCGAACCGCGCGTTCATCCAGGCGCAGAAGTTCGGCGCCCATATCGGCATTCCGTGCGAGGTCACAGCGCTGCACTGCGATACCTATCCACGCGTTGTCGAACTGTCCGGCAATCGTCGGATCACCGCGCGCACCGTCGTCATCGCCAGCGGCGCCGAGTATCGACGCCCCGACGTCGCGGATCTCGAGCGCTTCGAGCGCTGCGGCGTCTACTATTGGGCAACGCCGATCGAGGCCCGGTTGTGTCGTAAGCAGCCGGTGCTGCTGCTCGGCGGCGGCAATTCGGCGGGCCAGGCCGTCGTATTCCTGGCATCGCACGCCGAGCACGTGCACATGTTCATTCGCGGCGCCAGCCTTGCCGGCAGCATGTCGCACTACCTGATCGAACGGATCAACGCGCTTGCCAATGTGACGCTGCATACGCGGGTCGAAGTCACCGCGCTAGAAGGCGGCCAGCGCCTGGAGCGCGTGCATTACCGTGGCGCGGGTGGTATCGAGGGGAGCATGACGACGCATCATCTGTTCGTCTTTATCGGCGCCCAGCCGAATACCTCGTGGTTGCGGCAATGCAGCGTGGCGCGCGATGCAAACGGATTCGTGCTGACTGGCGTCGATCTCGGGGACGCCTTTGTGCCAACGCTGCCCTCCCAGACCAGTGCCGAGGGCGTTTTCGCGATTGGCGACGTTCGTTCAGGATCGACGAAACGCGTGGCCTCGGCCGTCGGCGAAGGCGCGGGCGTCGTGGCGCAGATCCACCATCTCCTTTCCCTCGCGGGCTCCGAGAGTCAGGCGCGCGGCTAATCCGGCGTCGTTGCCGGCTTCATTTCCGCACGCCAATCCTCAGCGCGAGGTCAACAGCCGGTATCCCGCCACGCCGAAGGCCACGGCCAGGCAGCCATCCAGCCAACGACGCAGTGACAGGTAGAGCCGCCGTGCGACCGCCGTCGAAAACAGCAACGCGTAGCCGCCAAACACGCAGAACGCAATCGACAGGCAGCCGGCAACCACGGTCAGCATATGGGCCGAGCCGCCGCCTGCCGGCGACGCCAGCGCCACGACGGAGATCCAAACCAGGATCGTCTTGGGATTGGTGAATTGCAGCAGCGCGCCGCGCAGGTAGAGCCGTCTGTTCGATAGCTCTGCGGCGGATGGCGCATGGTTGCCGGACGCCGGCTTCAGCGCCGCCCTCCCGGACTTGAATGCCAGCCAGAGCAGATACAGCCCACCCAGGACTTTCGCCACGCTCAGAAAACCGGACCAGGCCACCAGTGCAGCGGACAAGCCAAGCGTGGCCAGCGAGGCCCAGAAGACCGACCCCGACAGCACGCCGCCGGCGAACACCAGCGCGGCCTTGCGGCCCGATGTCGTGGCGATCGACATGATGGCAAGGTTGCTGGGGCCGGGACTGGCGGCGCCGATGAAGTACGCGGACCAGGCGATGAGCAGATTAGTGGTCAGGAAGGAAGCCATCATTTCGGCACCTCGGCGATGAGGACGGATGGGAGCAGTTTGCGCAATCCATCGCCGTTTGAACCGGTCCAGTTAAGAGGAAATCCGCTGTGCCAGTTTCGATGCGGCCTGCGCCGGAGCAGGCCGCCGAGGCCTCTTGAAGCCGCTTAGGGCCTACCTGAGCGCCCGGCGCTCTCTATCTTCGGGCGCCCAGTCGCGCGATCAGGCTGGCATGGGCGGGATGGGCCGATGCCAGCGCTGCCGGATCGGCCAGTTCGAATTCGCTGAACTCGAACCCCGGCGCCACGGTGCAACCTGCCAGCGAGAAGCCGCTGTCGCCACGCGCGCGTTCAGCCGCAAACCAGCATCCCGCCGGCACTACTACCTGGTACGTGGTGCCGGGTGCCACCAGCGGATTGCCCAGGTGATGCGTCAGCAGCGTGCCGTCCGCATGCAGCACATGCACGTCGAGCGGATCGCCGGCATAGAAATGCCAGCCTTCGTCCGCGCGGATGCGGTGCCACGCGGAAAACGCGTCGTCGCACAAGAGGTAGTAGATCGCCGTCGACGCGCTCAGCTCGGCGCCGTCGGCCTGACGCACGACCCGCGCGGCATCGCGGTAGGTCTCCCGATAGAAACCGCCTTCGGGATGCGGCGTCAGCCCGAGTTCCCGGATCAGGCGGTGCCGCGGGCTGGATGGCTGGATTGTCATCATGCTTCCTTGTGGCTACTTCAGCTCGAACTGGATCGGCTGAATCGCCGTAAACGATGTTGGCACGCCCTGAATCTCCAGCACCTTGCATCGCATGCCGCGCACGGCGCGCTCGGCCTCGCGATCCAGGGCCTCGACGCGCGACGAGTGCACCACCGCGGTCGTCTCGAGGGCGCCTTGCTTGTCCACCCAGAATGCCACGTCGACGCGGCCGCTCTGCTGGCTGCGGCGGGCCGAAGCCGGATAGCGCACCGGCAGCGGCGGCGTGCATCCCGCTTCCGCCAGCGTAGCGTTTCGACGCTCCGATAGCGGGCCCACGGGCAAGGCCATGCAACGCGCAAGCGTCCGTTCTTCGAAATCGCCAATCGCGGTCACCAGTGCCGGCAGGGACGGGACGATGGTCAGCTTGGTACCGACGGTGCTGTCAGCAAAGGCCCGCAGGGTATCGAGATCGGCCTGGCTGAGTGGCGCGACGTTCGGCGCGGCGGCCCTTGCCTGCCACGGACCGCGCACCCAGCGGAATTTCTCGCCGGTGCGGCTGGCGATGAAGGTGGTGACCGTCGCGATCTCCTCCGCAGTCAGGTTCTGCATGGCGACGGGGGCAAGCGCTGCGCCGACTGACGCATGGCTCACGGTTGCAAGGCAGTGGAACAAGCCCGGCCGGTAGGGCCCGCCTTCCGTCGCGTCACGCGCCTTGCGCAGCAAATCCTCCTGCACGCGGGTGGCGTACAGGCTCTCCACCATCGCCGTGACGGCGAGTGGGCCGGATATCGGCACTTCGGGCTGCAGCCCGTCCGCATGGGCTGCGATGCTTGCCAGCGCGCAGACCGCGATCCACCATCGTTTCACCACGAAGACCCCTTTCTTGTTGTTGGCGTGGCGCACACGGGTGCGGGCGATCCGCTTCCAGGTGCGAGCGGCATTTTCGCTCAATCCGCGGCATCCTGGCACCAAAAAGGCGGGTCCAGATCACAAATCGTCATGGCCTGTAGTACGGGAAGCCATTTCCCTGTCAGTGCGTTGCAGGAATTGCCAAGACAGCCCTGCCCGCTCGCGATACCCTTCCGCACAATTTCCGCTACGCTGGCTGCTTTACGGCCGTTGCATCATGTCACGCCCCCTCCCCGCCTGGCTGCCCGGCCTGGCCTTCGTCCTGATCTGGTCCACCGGCTTTATCGTCGGCAAGGCGGTCGTGCCCGTCGCCGATACCAACCTGTTCTTGCTGGCGCGCTTCGGGCTGGCGGCGGTGATGTTCGGCATCGCCGCCATGGCTGGTGGTGCCAGGTGGCCGGCGCTGCGGGAAGTGCCGCGCCATCTGATCGCCGGCGCGTTGATGCAGGGGATCTACCTGTGTGCCGGTTACGGCGCGGTGGCACACGGGCTTTCCCCGTCGGTGATGGCGCTGCTGGGGGCGCTGCAGCCGTTGCTGACGGCGCTGCTTGCCATTCCGCTGCTGAAGGAGCTGCCTTCCCCGCGCACGTGGCGCGGGCTGGCACTGGGCGCTTTCGGCGTGGGCCTGGTGGTGCTGCCGGCGATGCGGGCCGGCGCGCCGAATGCGGTGTCGCCGTGGATTGTCCTGATTGGCGTGCTGGCCATTCTTTCCATCACCATGGGAACCTTGTTGCAGAAGACCTCGATTTCGCGAGCAGACATTCGCACCAGCTCAGCCTGGCAGAACGCCGGTGCGATGCTGGTGGCCGGCATCCTGGTTTGTGCAACGGGCGATGTCGACACATTGCGTTGGACCCCCGGCCTGACGCTGTGGACATCGCTTGGCTGGGCGGCGTTTGTGCTGTCCGGTGCGGGCACGTGGCTGTTGCTGGGCCTGGTGCGTCGCGGGCAGGCTGCCAATGCCGCGGCGCTGATGTTCCTGGCGCCGCCTCTTGCGGCCGTCCAGGCTGCACTGCTATTTGGCGACCATCTGGGCCCGGTCCAGTGGATCGGCATGGCGGTGGCCGGCGCGGGCGTCTGGCTGTGCCAGACACAAGGCAGACTTCGCCATGCCCAGGCGCGCTGATCACGCCGCCCCGCTGGTCGACCTGCGGCGCTACCAGCCGTGGCCGCTCGGCCATGCGCACGACTACCATCAGTTGCTGTTTGGCGTGGATGGCGCTATCGAACTGGAGATCGACGGCCACGCCTATCGCGTGGATGGCGAGCACGGACTGGTGGTGCCCGCTGGCGACCATCACGTCTGCGTCGGCCTGCGCGCCAACCTCCAGGTAGTAGCGGACTTCCCCGCAGGTTCGGTCGCGTTGCCCGGCCGGCTGATGGCGCGGCCGCGCACGTTTGCAATTGAAGGCGCGTTCGCCAGTCGTGTGCGGTCGCTGGCGGCGGCACGTCCGGACCCGCCCGGCGCCCCGCCGCAGCGCGCATGGCAACATGCCGCGGCACTGGCCGGAGATCTGGCGACCACGCTCGGTCTGGAATCCGCATCGCACGAGGCTGCCCGCTTCCCCGTCATGGCGATCGATGCCTGCCTGCGAGCCAACCTGGCCGCGCCCCTGCGCGGCGACCAGCTGGCCGCGCATTTCGGCTGGGGCGCGCGGCGCTTCCATACCCTCTTCTGCGAAGCGTTCGGCGACACGCCGCATGGCTACCAGACCCGTCTGCGGCTGGATCAGGCCGTGCAGTGGCTGATGGCTGGCACGATGCCACTGGCCGAGATTGCCTTTGCCGTGGGCTATCCGGACCAGACGACGTTCACGCGCGCGTTTGCGCGGCGCTTCGGCATGCCGCCAGGGGCGTGGCGAGCCGCTGCCATCGCGCCGCCTGCGTGACGGCCACGACGCCTCGCGCCGGCGATTCCTCGTGACAAGTCCCGGGGACGGGATGGAAGAATTTACAAGGGCAAGTTACAAAGGCTGGTGGCAAGGCTCGTAGGAACGGCAACTCCATCGCACCGGGCGCCGTAACGCGTACGTCGGGCGCGCACGCGGCGATGCGGTGGCGAACCGCGTCGCCGCAACCGGTACGGAAATTGCGCCGGCTCCGGCGTGATCGCAACCCCAAGCCCCTCAATCCTGCAACCCGGCACCAACTGCTGGCGGGTAAAGCCCTGCCAGCGCTTTGCGATGCTGGTGGATGCGGACGCCTATTTTTCGGCGCTGCGGCAATCGCTGATCCGCGCGGAGCACAGCGTGTTCATCCTCGGCTGGGACATCGACAGCCGGATGCAACTTGCTCCGGGTGCTCCGGGTGCTCCTGATGACGGCCTGCCCGACGGATTGCGCGATTTCCTGAATGCCCTGTGTCGTCGCCGGCGCGGGCTGCACGTCTATGTGCTGAGCTGGGACTTCGCGATGGTGTTTGCCCTCGAACGCGAATGGCTGCCGGCGGCGAGGACGCACTGGCAAACGCACCATCGCCTGTCGTTCCAGCTCGACGGCAACCACCCGGCCGGTGCATCGCATCACCAGAAGGTCGTGGTGATCGATCATCAGGTGGCGTTTGTCGGCGGACTGGACCTCACGATCCGACGCTGGGATACCCATCATCACCTGGCCGACGATCCCCGTCGCGTGGATCCGGACGGCAAGCCCTATCCGCCTTTCCACGACGTGCAGTGCATGGTCGATGGTCCGGCCGCAGGGGCACTGGGTGAACTGGCCGCGGCGCGCTGGCTGCGTGCCACGGGTCGCCATCCGCGCGAGCCGGTGGCACCAGCGGGAGACGCCTGGCCGGATGCCGTACAACCCGATCTCACCGATGCCCGCGTCGGTATCAGCCGCACCGCGCCCGCCTGCGACGACGAGCCGGCCGTCAGTGAAATCCGTGCGCTCTACGAGGACGCCATTGGCGCGGCGCGCGATGACATCTATCTGGAGAACCAGTACTTCAGCTCCGGCCTGATCGCCGATGCCTTGGCCGAACGTCTGCGCGAGCCCGATGGGCCGGATATCGCGCTGGTATCGCGCCGCACGGAAAGCGGCTGGCTCGAGGAAGCCAGCATGGGCGTGCTGCGCGCACGGATCTGCCGGCAACTGCGCGAGGCCGACACGCACGGGCGGTTCCAGCTCTACTGCCCGCACGTCCCGAATCTCGGCGACGCCTGCGTCAATGTGCACAGCAAGGTCATGGTGGTCGACGACCGCCTGCTGACGATCGGATCGGCCAACCTGAGCAACCGCTCGTTCGGCCTCGATACCGAATGCAACCTCGTGATCGAGTGCCGTGGCGAAGCACGGATCGCATCGGCGATTCGCGCCATGCGTGGTCGGCTACTGAGCGAGCATCTGGCCGTGACGCCCGGCGAACTGGACACGGCCCTGGCGCGCAGCGACGGCCTGCACGCGGCCATCGCCACGCTGCACCGTGGGGGCGGCCGCACGCTTGAGCGCTTCTTGCCGACGGTGCCCGAGGATGTGGATGCCGCCCTGCCGGACGCCTCGCTGCTGGACCCGATCGAACCCATCGACCGTGACGAGGTCATGGCCGAGTTCGTCAGCCATGAAGCCCGCCCGCGTGTGGCGGGCCGCGTGGCGATGGTGGTGCTGCTGGTCGTCGTGCTCGCCGGGCTGGCCTTTGCATGGCGCTATACGCCGCTGCGCGAATGGGCGGATTTCAGGCACCTGCTGGCGTTGGTGCACCGCGTGGATGACATGCCGCTGGCGCCGGTGGCCATGATGGCGGCGTATGTCGTGGGCGGGTTGGTGATGGTGCCCGTGACCGTGCTGATCGTGGTGACGGTGGTGGTGTTCGGGCCGCTTTACGGCGGCGTGCTGGCCTTGTGCGGCACCGTGCTGAGCACGGCGGCCGGCCACACCGCGGGCCGATTGCTCGGACGCAACGCGGTGCGCCGCTTTGGCGGACGCCGGCTGAACCGGCTGAGCCAGCAGGTGGGGCAGCATGGCCTGCTGGCGATGGTGGTCCTGCGGCTGGTTCCGGTGGCGCCGTTCACGCTGGTGAATCTGGCGGTGGGCGCATCGCGCATCAGCTTGCGCGACTGCCTGCTCGGCACGGCGATTGGCATGACGCCGGGCATCATCATCTCCGCGTCGCTGGTGGACCGCATCGCCGCCGTCGCGCGCAATCCCGGCGCGCTCACCTTCGCCCTGCTGGCGCTGGTATTGCTGGTGCCTGCCACCGTGCTGTGGGTGTTGCGCCGACGCCGGCGACGCCATGCCCACGCCTCGAATGGCCACGGCCACGGCGCCGCACCACCGCCACGGTCCGGCGCCTGCGCGCGCACGCCGTCACGCGAGGGTGCCGCGTGAACGCCCCGGCGCCGCCGCAGACGGCGGGACTTCCCGCCGACATCGCGGTGGCCAGCTACAACATCCACGGCGGCGTCGGCACGGACGGCCGTTTCGTGCCCAATCGCATCGGGGACGTACTGCGAGAGCTCGGCGCGGACCTCATCGCCCTGCAAGAGGTTGAAACCCGGGAGACGGGGTTCGACATGCTCCGTTTCCTGGCCGGCCACAGTGGTCTGCTTGCCATCCCGGGTCCTACGCTGGCGCGGGCCGACGGTGACTATGGCAATGCGCTGTTGACACGCTACCAGCCCCTGCTCGTCCGCCATATCGACCTGAGCGTCAAGGGCCGCGAGCCGCGCGGCGCCATCGACACGCTACTGGCGTGCGACGCGATCGGGCACGGCACCTTTCCCCTGCGCGTGATCGCCACACACCTGGGCCTGCGCCCCAGCGAACGCCGTTGGCAGGTGCGCAGGCTATTGACTGCGCTAGCCGAGGCGCCCCCGCAACCGACGATCCTGCTGGGCGACGTTAACGAGTGGTTCCTGTGGGGCCGTCCCCTGCGCTGGCTGCATGCGTATTTCGAACGCACGCCGCACGTCTCGACATTTCCATCGCGACGGCCGCTGCTGGCACTCGACCGGATCTGGACCTCGCCGCGCGCGCATCTGGTCTCGGTGTCGAGCCATCGCAGCCCGCTGGCACGCCTGGCATCGGACCATTTGCCCCTGCTGGCGCAACTGCGGCTGACAGCACCCGCAGGCCTCGCCGAAGCCGGCGTGATGGGGCTGCCGCAGCATCGCTGAAGCGCTACATTGTGCTCGGATCAGGGTCGCATGGTGGCCGCGTTGTAGCCGCAACACGCGCGCCTGCAGAACGCGCACGCCGCGCGTATGATCCCGCGTACTCAAACAACACAAGGGAGATATTCGATGAGCAAGACTGCAATGCGCGGCGTGACGCCATGGATCGTCGCGGCGGCACTGGGATGGGGCATGGCGCAGGCCCAGACCTCAACCCCGGGCCAGGGCCCGACCCAGGCCGCGACGCCCGCATCGGCCCTCCAGCCGAAGGACGGCGAAGCAGTGGTACGCGATTTCCGCTTCCAAGATGGCCAGACGTTGCCGACCCTGAAGCTGCACTACACCACGCTGGGCACCCCCACGCGCGGTGCCGACGGCAAGGTCAACAACGCCGTGCTGCTGCTCCACGGCACCACGGGGACGGGCCGCGCGTTTCTGACGCCGCTGATGCAGAAGGAGCTCTTCGCACCGGGGCAGCCGCTGGACGCGTCGCGCTACTACATCGTCATGCCGGACGGCATTGGCCGCGGCGGCTCGAGCAAACCCAGCGATGGCCTGCGCGCCGGCTTTCCGCGCTATGGCTATAACGACGTCGTGGAAGGCCACTATCGCCTGCTGACGGAGGGGCTGAAGGTGGATCACCTGCGGCTGGTGCTCGGCACGTCGATGGGTGGCATGCAGACGTGGATATGGGGACAGCGCCACCCCGAGATGATGGATGCGCTGATGCCGATCGCCAGCCAGCCGGTGGCGATGTCCGGCCGAAACTGGCTGTGGCGTCGCACGCTGATCGAGGCAATCCGCAATGACCCCGAGTGGAACGGTGGCAACTACGCGCGGCAACCCGCGCGCTGGACCAACACCGTGCCGCTCTTCGCGCTGATGACGCAGAGCGCAGCCACCTTGCAGCGCACCGCGCCCACGCGCGACCAGGTCAACCAGTATTTCGACAAGGCCGTATCGGACAGCCGGACCCTGGATGCGAACGACTACCTCTACTGGTTCGAGTCGTCGTGGGACTACAACCCGGAGCCGGACCTTGGCAAGATCCGCGCCCCGCTCTTTGCGGTCAACTTTGCGGATGACATGATCAACGCCGTGGATCTTGGCGTCATGCAGCGTACGGTGTCGAAGGTGCCCCAAGGCAAGTTTGTGGAGATGCCGGAAAGCGAGCACACCTTCGGCCACCAGACGCTTGCGCATCCGGAAATCTGGAAGGGCTACCTGGTGCAACTGATGCAGGAGTTGCCTGCGCAGAAGTAAAGGCAGGCGCATTGCACTGCAACGCGCCGAGGATGCGGCGCCGCGCCAGACGTGGCCGCCACGCCTTGGCGCAGGGCCGCAATACGGGTATTTCGCTAGGCTGCCGCGCTAGATCGGCCCACGCTTGCTACCTATACTGACTTGCACACAGTGCACGCTCAAAAAGAGTGGTTGCGTGGGCCCAACAATAGCGGGCAGGTGAAGGCGGTTCCCGGGAGGACGCTGCCGACGGGTCATGTCGATACAACCTGCCCATGAACAGGAAAGTGGAGATGGGCATGCCCAGCGAACAATTCCTTGCCACCCAGGAAACCCGCCGTTCCGGACTGCGCGCCTTGCGCGCGGCCTTGCTCCAGGTGCACAAGGAAGTCATCGGCTACGACCGCGGCCAATACGAGCGGCTTCATGGACCGATCCCCGCGGGGCAATTCGTGCAACTGGTCACCGAGGAAACCTTTTTCCGGTGGCTGGACCCGTTATCGCGTCTGATTATCGAGATCGACGAGGAGCTCGAGGGCGATGAGCATCACGACGACACCTGCCGCGCCGTGGCCGGTGCCGCGCAGAAACTATTCAGCGAACGGGGCGACGAAGCCTTCCGCAAGCGCTACCAGGAGGCGCTGCAAGATGAGTCATCGGTCATCGTCGCGCACGGTCGGCTGATGTCTGTCATCGGTCAGTTACGGCAGTTGCCATAGGCTGCCTGCCGACCCGGCATCTCAGCGATTTAGTACCTCGACGGCCAGAGCGCCTTAGCGCCTGGCCGGGTCGCCTTCGGGTGCGCTGCGCGGATTGGGATCCACGGCGATCGGATCGCTGGCCGGAAATGTCTCACGCAAGGCTTCGTCCAACTCCGCTTCGACCATGTCGTCGCGTGACGGAGCGGGCTTGCCGGTCTGAGGCTTTGCGGCCGGTTTCCGAGATGGGCTGGACTTGGTCATGTCGCAAGACTCCTCTGTGGACGGCAGCAGCAGGCTTTGATGGTAGTGCGGCTAGGGCCTGCTTGCCAGGCGGATCCATCGCCTAGCGGCGCCCGCCGCGTCCACCACCACGGCTGCCGCCATAGCTGCCTTGTCCGCCGCCGTGCCAGCCGCCGTAGCCGTGATAGCCACCGTACCCTCTGTATCCACCGTACCCTCTGTATCCACCGTACCCGCCGTAGCCGCGATAGCCCCGGTATCCGCGATAGCCGCCGTAGTAGCCGCGGTAGCCGCCATACCCGCCGCGATACCAGACACTGCCGTAGAACCCGCCGTAGACCGGCCAGCCACCGTAGTAATACGGATAGCCGCCGTAGTAGTACCCGGAATAGGCCGGATAGCTGCCGCCGTAGTAGCTGGAGTAGCTGGAGTCGCTCGCGTAGCCGTTGTAGTACGTGCCGTAATAGCCCAGCGGGTAGCCGTCGGCGTAGCCATAGCCATAGGCGTCGTAACCCGGGTACGCCACGCATCCGCCCAGAGTCAAAGTGGCTCCGGCGATCCCCCCCAATACCCACCTGCGGGCGCGTCCCATCGTGGTCTCCTCGACTGCGACGATATCTGCAAGGTCTGACTCAATGTTAGACAGGAATCGTGCCTGGAAGTCCGATTCGGGATGCGGACAGGCGCGACTCCCTGCTCAGAGCAATTAGACGATCTCCGATTTTCGGATCAGATTCGTCTCAATACACTTGGCGTCGCTCGCGCAATGCGGGTAACCCGATGGGCACCAAGGTCAACCCCTCCCTGGTGTTCTACCCTTCGATGCTGCGTGGTCCCCGCCACGCGGCATTTTTTTATCTGATCGGACGATTTGTCGTATGCGAATTTACAAACCGTTCTCGACCATGTCCAGCAGCCGCTGCCCGATGATGCCCGCTTGCTCCTGCGCGCGGCCGCGCAGCGGGCCATCGATCAGGAGGATCGCAAGCCCATGCACCGCGGACCATGCGACATACTCCGCGCCGGGGCGGCGCTCGGGCGGCAGCAGTCCCGCATCCACCCAGTGGTCCAGCGCCGCGCCCAGCAGCTGGAACGGATTGAGTCCACTGTTACCGGCCTTGGCGGGGTCGGCATCGTCTTCCACGTCATCCGGCACCGAGAACGCGGTGCGAAACAAGCCGGTCTCCGCCAGCGCAAATTGCAAATACCCGGTCCCAACGGCGCGCAGGCTGCCACGCGCCCGGTCCGCCGGCGAGGCATCTGGCGGCAGCGCGCCAAGCTGGGCCTCCATCGCCATCGCCAGCCCCGACAAGGCGGCGGCGCGCACCGCCTGTAGCAGGTCCTGGCGGCTGGCGAAGTGTCGATAGGCGGCATTGGGCACCACGCCCGCGCGGCGCGTGGCTTCGCGCAAGACGACGGCGTCCGGACCTCCCGTGCGGGCCAGGTCGATGCCGGCTTCCAGCAACGCGCGGCGGAGATCGCCGTGCCGGTAGGTGGTGCGCGTGGGCGGCGTAGGCGGCGTGGGCGGCGTTGCGGCGGCGGTTCGGTTCATTTCCACTCCGATGTGGACGCTGTCCACACTATCTGCTAGCTTATAGTAGACAGTGTACACAAATGCCGCCAGATACTGACGCAAGAGACCCAGGAGACGCCCGTGCTGAAGACCATTTCCCTTGTTGTGATTGCCCTGATCGCGCTTGTGCTGTTCTATGCGGCCACCCGCCCCGACAGCTTCCGCGTGGAACGCCGCACCACCATCCAGGCATCGCCCGACAAGATATATCCGTACCTGGCGAACTTCCACCGTTGGGACGCCTGGTCTCCCTACGAGAAGAAAGACCCATCGATGAAGCGCACTTATGGCGGATCGCCCGAGGGCAAGGGTGCCACCTATGCGTGGGAGGGCAACAAGGACATCGGCATGGGCAGCATGGAGATTACCGATACGCATGCGCCATCGCGTGTCAGCCTGCGGCTGGACTTCACCAAGCCGTTCGAGGCGCACAACAACGTTGACTTCACGCTGCGCCCCGCTGGCGCCACTGCCACCGAAGTCACCTGGGCCATGCATGGTCCCAATACCTTTATCGGCAAGATCATGCAGTTGTTCTTTTCGATGGACAAAATGGTCGGGCAGGACTTCGAGGCCGGACTCGCCAGCCTGAAGTCCGCCGCGGAGCAATAGCTTTCAGAGAATCGGCGCGAACAGCTTCGCCACGTGCATGGCCACCCGCATGATCGCCGGTGACGACAAGAATTCCTCGCGGCCGATCTCCCGCGCCTGCGCAAAGTCGGCCTCGAGCATGCGCGTCACGTCACGCGCGAAATCCAGATGGGCGGTCATCACCATCATCTCGAAGTTAAGCCGGAACGAGCGGTTGTCGAGATTGGCCGTCCCGATTGCCGCGGCCTCGTCGTCAATCAGGATGACCTTCTGGTGCAGGAAACCCGGCTGGTAGCGGTAGATCCGCACACCCGCGCAGATGGCCTGATAGGCGTAGAGCGTGGAGGCCGCGTAGACCACCAGATGGTCCGGCCGCGACGGAATGAGGATGCGCACGTCCACGCCGCGCAGCACGGCCAGCCGCAACATGGCGAACACGGCCTCGTCCGGGACGAAATACGGCGACGTGATCCAGAGCCGCTCGCGCGCGGACTGGATCGCCTCGACAAAGAACAGCGAGCAGGTTTCCTGGGCATCGGCGGGCCCCGAAGGCACGATCTGGCACACCATCGCCCCCACCGCCTCCTGCGGTGGCAGCATCAGATACGGCACGTCGCGTGCCGCCCAGTACCAGTCCTCCGCGAACGCCATCTGTAACTCCAGCACGGCGGCGCCGCGAATTTCGATATGCGTGTCGCGCCAGGGCGCCAGCGGAGGATGCTTGCCCAGGTATTCGTTGCCGACGTTGTGGCCACCGACGAACGCGCGCGCGCCATCGACGATCACGAGCTTGCGGTGATTGCGGAAATTGAGCTGAAAACGATTGACAAAGCCGGGATGCGTGGCAAACGGCCGCGCCTCCACGCCCGCCTGCTGGAGGACGCGCACATAGCCGCGCCCCAGGCCATGGCAGCCGATGCTGTCGTAGAGGAAATAGACCTTGACGCCGGATTGGGCGCGCTCGCACAGGCGGCGCTGGAGTTCCCGCCCGAGTTCGTCGTCATGGACGATGAAGAACTGGACCAGCACCACCTGCGTGGCGGCTTCGATCGCGGCGAAGATCGCCTCGAAGGTTTCCGTGCCGTTGATCAGCAGCCGCACGTTGTTGTTGGCAAGGCACGGCAGGCCGGTCAGGCGCGGCAATGCCCGCATGCAGGCCTGCGCGGGCGAGGCCACCACGCACGCCCTGAGGGCGTCTCGCTCCGGCGCACTCATCCCCTGGCGAATTTCGCGGAGGCGATCGTTGTTGAAGCGCCGCGCGTTGACGTACCCGGCGAACGTGCTGCGACCGAAGATCAGGTAGGGAATCAGCGCGAAGTACGGCATCATCACCAGCGATCCGGCCCACGCGATGGCGCCCGGCGCCGTCCGCACCGTCATGACAGCGTGCAGCGCGGCCAGTACGCCGACAGCGTGGAAGGTCACGACGACCGCGGCAATCACGCTAGGACTCAGCAACATGGGCAGGTTTCAGCCTTGGCAGACCCGTACACGATGAGCGCTATTCTGGCATAGCGCGCCGCTGACCGGCATCCCCCGTCCGGCGCATTCCATTCGGCAGGGCTGCCTCATTTTTAGGCGCGCCGATGCCACGGCTTGCGGACGCGCGCCAGGTCGTCCGGGCCTGGCAGTTATCCACACAATCTGTGGATAAGAATGTTCCGGCTATCCAATGTAACAGCTTGTCGCTTGCCGACGTCCCCTGAATTTTTTCAAGATTCTCCTATTGTTCGTGCCCCGGGCGCTGGGTACGCTGAACCGTGTTTTTACGTCTTTCAATCCGTTTCAGGTTCCGATAGCCGCTGTATAAATGTCACCACCAACATCGCGCTGCTGGCCACCCGCGAGTCGCCCCGCCATCCTCTGCAGGAAATGCTGTCCATCGCCGGCTTTCGATGCAGTCTCTTCCGGGCCGGCCGGGACCTGATCCACGGCCTCGGGCACGACAGCTATGACATGTTGCTGATCGACAGCGAACTGCCCGACGTCTCCGCCATCGACATCATTCGCGCGGTCCGCTCGGTGCGTGCCCGCGACGTACCCATCGTCATGCTGTCCAGCCAGAACAATGACGACGACCTCGTCGAAGCCCTCCATGCGGGCGCTGACGATTACGTAGTCGGGCCGCTGCCCCCCGGGTGCTGCTGGCGCGCATCGCCGCACTGCGCCGGCGCATGTCGGACACACGCATTCGCGGCACCATGCACGTCCGTGCCGTCCCCTACGAACTGAACAACATCGGACGTTTCGCTGTCTTCAACGGCAAACGCATCCGGATGACACCGAAGGAATTCGACCTCGCCACGCTGATGTTCGCCAACGCGGGACGGATCCTCGCCAGCAAGCGCATTGAACATACGATCTGGGGGCACGACCTCCCGCCCCTGTCGCGCGCCCTGGCCGGACTGGTGTCCCGCATGCGTAGGACACTGAACCTGTGTCCGGAGAGCGGCGTTACCGTGAATGTCGTCTACGCCCAGGGCTACCGGCTCGATATCATCGACCATGTGGCCCGACATGACCTTGGCGAGACACCCCGGCCGTTTCTAGTGGCGTAGCGGATAACGCCCATCACCTGCCCTGACCTGCCCAGGCAGCCTCAGCTGTCCAGGCCGCCTTGGCTGGCTAACTCTCCCAGATCGATCACCGCCATGCCGCTTGCCGCGCGTTTGGCGTCGCGCTTGGCAATGGCCGATGCCGCGCCTATGTGCCGGCTGCCCAGCCGCTGCGCCGCCATGGCCTCCGTGCTCACGCGCACCACGCCGACTGCCATCGTGACCGGAGCATAGAACACCGGCCGGCCAAACCGATCCTCGCCGTGAATGCCGCCCGCCGCGCGGTCAGCCGGTGCGTACATGGCCCGCGCGGCATCGTTGAAACGGGTCATTGCCTCGCGGAGGCGTCGCTCCCAGTCATCGCCCTGATACAGCACGAGGAAATCGTCGCCGCCCACGTGACCCAGGAAATCCCGTGCCGGATCGCAGGCCTCCGCGAGGATGGCGGCCGCACCCTTCAGCATTTCATCGCCCCTCCAGTATCCGTAGCGATCGTTGAAGGGCTTGAAATGATTCAGGTCGACGTAGCATGCATGGAACGGACTACCGGCACCGACCAGACGGTCGATATGCTGGTTTAGCAGAATGTTGCCCGGCAGAAACGTCAGTGGATTGGCATAGCGCGCAGCTTCCATGCGCACCTCGGTGATCGCACGCAGCAGGTCCGCGCCCGTGCCGAGGCCCAGATACCGGCCGCCATCGGTAATCACAAATCCGTCCGCCAACGCGCGTGGGTGCTCCCCGGCAAACCAGTGCGCCATGTCTTCCAGTCCCGCGCGCGTGTCGAAGCAGACCGGCTCCCGGCTGGCCAGCGTGATGCAGGCCTTCTTGCCATAGAGCTCGCGGTGGAACGGCGTGGCATATCGGTCGATCAGGGTCTGGCGATTGATCATCGCAATCGGCCGCATCTCCTCGTCCACCACTGCCATCGCGTGGAGATCGGGCTGTGCGTGAAAGACGCCGAGCACGTCGTTATTGAGGGTCGCAGGGCTGGCCGTCGGCGCGGGCCTCATCAGGCGCCCCGCCGTCATCCCCGACCATCCAGACCGTAGCGTCTGTGGAAACACCGCAATCTGCTTGGACACCAGCACCTGCCGCACCGCCGGCATCACTTCCCGCGGAGGGGTCGGCACCGGCCGGCCCAGGAAGTAGCCCTGCCCCGCGGCTACCCCAAGGTCCCGCACCACAGCCAGGGATTCTGCGTCTTCAATGCCTTCCGCGATCAGGCGTCCGCCGAATGCACTCATCATCCGCAGCACCGCGCGCAGGATCTCCAGCCGGCGCGAACTGGAGCCGATGCCTTGCACCAGCGACTTGTCGATCTTTACGAACTGTGGCGACAGGTCGGCCAGCATGTCCAGATTGGCATGGCCGGTGCCAAAGTCGTCGAGCGCATATTGCAGGCCCATCTCGCCCAACACCGTCATGGCGCGGCCGAAGCTGGCCGGATCGCCGATGGCTGTCTGCTCGGTGACTTCGATCACCACACTCGCAGGCGCGATGGCGCTGGCGGCACTCGACGTGCCATCGGCGCCCAGCAGCGCGGCCATCGCCTGCCCACGGCCCACCAGCAGGCGGCGCAAGGTCAGCGGACTGAAATTCAGAAACAGCTTGCCCGGCAGGTCCAGGGACGACCACGCGGCCAGCGCCGTGCGCGCGGCCTCCAGTTCCAGGGCAACGGTGCCGTTGGTTGCCTCGGCCAGACGGAACAGCGCATCGGGCGATGCGTAGGCCGACCCGACCGGACCGCGAATCAGCGCCTCATAGCCCAGCACCTCGCTGTTTGCCAGCGTCACAATGGGCTGAAATACCGCGTGCAGGGGCGGCAGGCGCACGGCCTCGGGGGCCGCGCCGGACTCGGAGACGACTGGCAGCATGGAACAGGAAGACGCTAGGCGCGCAAGGAATGACGAATGCGGGCCGCCCCCTCGCAAGCGAGCCGGAGTGACCGTGCCCCGTCAGGGCGGATGACGGGCCACCCGCAGGTTAACGGCCAGTCCGGAGCAATCATTAGTGAGGCAGGTTGGCATGAAGCGGACGTCATTTCATGACAACAATGTGTCGCTGGTGTGACATTCCTGATGAAACAAGAGTGTCACGCCGACGTCACACCACTCGCCGAACATCGCGCTGCACTGCAACAGGACCATGTCTTCGATGCCCTCGCCGGGACAGACAGAAAGGCAGGTCCGGCAGTGGTCAAAAGGGTCATGGCATGGCCAGGGCTTTTGTCTCGGAGGAGTGTGTTTCGTGTTGCAAGCCATCAAGCTCAATCTGCCGCGCGCGCAAGCCGGGTCGGCGTGGCGCAAGCTGGCGCGCCTGCCGCTGGTCGTGCGGCTTTCCGCCGCCTTCGTCCTGATCTACGGATTCGGGGCCATCGTCGGCCTGACCGGGATCGTCAATCTCATCGCTCTCAAACAGGACACCGATACGCTGTATCAGCGGGACATGCGCGGTGCGATTTCGGCCGAGCGGGCCCGGGCGTCGCTCGCAACGCTGGGGCAGTCACAACTGGCCCTGACGCTGGCCACCAGTTCCAGTGAACGCGATACCGCAGCCAACGATATCCAGGAGGCGCTGCGCCAGCTCGACCAGGCTGTCGATGGCGTGCGGCAAGCCGCACCACGGCAGGCGGAAGCGCTCCTCAAGGAGCGCGCAGCCGCTGGCGAACTCATGAGCGCCTATGTGGCCCTGATTCGAAAGCAGCCGCTCGATGCGTTGCAGTTCGACAGCGCTGTCTCCGTGGACGGCCATTTCCTCGGCGAACAACTGCAGAAGCTCGGCGTCCTCATGGAGACCACGCGCAAGGCGCTGGAGCGCCAGGCCGCCGACACGGTTGCCGGCGTGGCGGCGAGCCAGGTGACCGCGCAGACGGTCATGGCGACTCTGCTGGTCGCCAGCTTCATCGCGGCCGCACTGCTGGCCTGGTTTGCCGCGCGCGGCCTGACCCGCGAGCTCGGTGGCGAGCCCCGTGACGCCGCGGCCGTCGCCGATCGCATCGCAAGCGGCGACCTCACCGCCAGCATTGCACTGCGCGCGCACGACAACGGCAGCCTGCTGTTTTTCCTGGCGGGCATGCGCGATCAACTGGCCGGCGTCCTGTCCCGCATCCAGGATTGCGCGCACGAGATCACCGCTGCCAGCAGCGGCATCGCATCGGGCAACCAGGAACTGGCCGCGCGCACCGGCCGCCAGGCCTCCGCGCTGGCCGAGGCTGCGGACAACGTGGCGCGGCTGACCACGCTGGTCCAGCAGGCCCACGCGCAGGCAACCGAGTCCAGCGCGATGGCCAGCCAGGCCCGCGAAGCCACGGATGCGGGCATGGCCGTGGTGCGCGACATGAGCGGCGCCATGGCCAACGTACACGGCCATTCGCGCAACATCTCGGAGATTGTCTCGGTCATCGAGAGCATTGCGTTTCAAACCAACATCCTCGCACTGAATGCCGCCGTGGAAGCTGCGCGCGCGGGTGTCGCCGGGCGTGGGTTCGCCGTGGTGGCGCAGGAGGTGCGCGCCCTGGCCCAACGCAGTGCCAATGCGGCGCGCGAGATTGGCGGGATCGTCGGCGATGCCGCCAAGGAAATCGAACGCAGCGCCGGCCTGAGCAGTCGCGTGGTGGCGGCGATGGAAGGCATCGAATCCGCCGTGAACCACAGTCACGCGCTGGCCGGCCAATTGCGCGAGCTGGCCGATGAGCAGGCCGCGGGCATCCGCACCGTGGGCGACGCACTGGGCCAGCTCGAGCAGACCAGCGCCCAGAATGGCGCGCTGGTGGAGGCCGTCACCACCCAGGCCGCGCGGCTGGACAGCCAGGCGGCCGCGCTGGAATCGGACGTCGCACGCTTCCACTTCTGACCGTCTGACCGCGGCGGGCGCTCGCCTCCCCGCTTCTTCCGCCCAGGCCGAAGCCGCAGTGTCGTACGCTGTGGCTTCAGTTTTTGGACCTCGCTGCCGTAAATCGGGATATTCCGATTTGTCCACGCCCACCCGTGCCCGTAGCATCAGCGCTCAGCTACCGCAGACGGCTGGGCGGTGACACTCCCTTTGGGCGACCTGGGGACATCCTGGGACGACTCTTGGACAAGGAAGCGAGGACCGCGCATGCCGCTACGCAAGGCAGTGCAAGACGACACATCGTTCCAGAACGACTTCGAGGCGGACGGCAGGGACTGGGCGCCGCGCCTCAGGCCATGTGGCACTTGCCATGCCTGTGAGGCGCCGCTGTCCGACGGCATGTTGTTCTGCAACGAATCCTGCCAGCAGGTTTTTGAGCATTTCGAAATGCAACTTTTGAAGAAGCGCTGAGCCGACGCCGGTTGGCGGCCCCCATCGCCCTGTCCGTAAATTCCCTAATTGTCTGCATGTCAACCGAGGGGCCTCGCGCCCCGTTTTCTCCTGCATTGGCCCATTGTGTGGCCCGCAATTTGGCCAGTTTCCCGCGCCTGGTTCGCACCAGTCCGAACGCAGGTGTGTCGGCCCGAAACAATTGACATCGAGGGGTAACCGGCATTTACGAGTTGAGCGATCAAGTTACAGAACTGTTGCACTTACGCACATTTTGTGTCGCCTCTGGCACGTCATAGCCGAGTACGCTTGTCTCATCCAAACAGCGACTGACCACCACAGGAAATCATGTCTGAACGCCTCATCATGCTGGACGTACCCGGCGTCCTGTATTCGGACCGCTCCGCTGCCCGCCTGGGCGGTATGCCAAACACGGGAACCCTGCGGGATGTCAGGTTCTTCGATCCCATCGCGCTTGGCTTCCTGCGCCGCCTGTTCGGCATCGCCGGGGCCCGCGTGGTGGTGTCGGATGCATGGCGACGCGGCACGCCGGCGGCGATCTTCCAGCAACTGGACCTGCAGGTCGAAGGCATGACCCCGCGCGTGGCGGGTGGACACGGCGCCGAGATCGACGCCTGGTTCACGCAACGCTCCGCGCCGGGCGCCTGGGTGATCCTGTCCACGGCAGCCCCCGAGACAATGAGCGCGACGCAGCGCGCGCACCTGGTGAGCGTCGATCCCGCAGAAGGCCTCACGGTGACCAACTTCCGCCAGGCACTGGACATCCTCGGTGTCGCGTGCCCATCCACGGTGACGCCGGATTCGCGCGTCGAGCCCGGCCTGAAGGCCAAGCTGCGCCACCTGCAGCAACTGGCGCGCGAGGCCCCGGAGCGCTTCATGCCGGCCCCGGCCGCAGCCGAGGCACGCGAGCAGGCGATGGCCGTCGCCGTGGCCAGCCTGACCGGACAGAGCCTCCGACCGGCAGTGATCCACGCCTGAGCGCCCCCTAGCCTTCCGTTTAAAGAAAATGGCCGCAATGATTTGCGGCCATTTTTCATAGGTGCGTCAACGGTCAACGGCGCAGGTTCCGCGTGAGATCCCATCAGGATGCGCGCAGGATCGGCGCGAGATCAGCGGGGATTCAGCTTCACGCCGGGAAAATCCACTGGTACGTCGAACGCCACGTTGACGTAGTTGGTGAACAGGTTCAGCGCCACGTGCGCCAGGATCTCGACGATTTCCTCGTCACCAAATCCGACGGCGTGCAATTGGGTGACATCGCTTTCGCCAAGCTGACCGCGATTGTTGACCACCTTCAGCGCAAACGTGATGGCCGCAGCCGTCTTCGGGTCGTCGGAGCGACCGGCCTGTGCCGCCGCCATCGCCTCTGCCGATGCGCCCTTCTTGCGGCCCAGCGCGGTATGGGCGGCCAGGCAATATTCGCAGCGATTTCGATCGGCAATGGCCACGGCGATCTTCTCGCCCAGTTGGGCAGGGATCACGCCACCACCCAGTGCGCCAAACGATCCCCACATGGATTGCAGCGCGGCGGGTGAATTGGCAACAGCGCGGAACATGTTCGGCGTGGTGCCGAAGGCGGCCTGGATCTGGCCAAGGGCAGCAGCGCCGCCAGCCGGGGCTGTCTCGGCACTATGCAGGGGTACGCGTGCGGTCATGATGAACTCCTTCTACTGGTGTCAGGCGAAAAGCCGGATTGGGTTTCGGGCGTTGGCGTGGTGCACGAGGCCGCTGCCCTTGGAATCCACTATCGCCGCGAACACCGCACGGAAGGATGCAATTCATCCACCAAACATACCCATTCATCCAGACCATGCCGCCGACCGCCGGGCCGCCGCCCGATCGCCTGTCCGCGCTGCTCGAGCGCTTTCGCATTCGAGCCCACCTGTTCCATGCTGGCCCGCTCTGTGGCGTCACCCGGTTCGACGAGGAAGGCCGGGGCTTCCTCCACGTCCTGCGTGAAGGCCACATGGAGGTCACGCACGCCTCGCGCGCACTGCCGCGACGCTTGCGGATCGATGAACCGACGCTGCTGTTCTACCCGCGCCAGACGGTGCACATGTTCCACAACCCACCAGTCGACGGTTCACAGTTCACGTGCGCCACGCTCGATTTCGATGGCGGTGCGATGAATCCGATCGCCCGCGCATTGCCGCCGCTGATTGTGCTGCCCCTGGCGCGTGTGGAGGGTCTCGATCCCGCGCTGGCGCTGCTTTTCGCCGAAACGGAACGCGTGCGCTGCGGCCAGCGGCTGCTGGCGGACCGGCTGTTCGAGGTGGTGGTCATCCAGTTGTTGCGCTGGCTGCTGGACCATCCGGACCAGGCCGGCATCCAGCCCGGGCTGATTACAGGGATGTCCGATCCGCGACTCGCCCGCGTGCTGGTGGCCATCCATGAGTCGCCTGGCGACGCGTGGAATCTTGAGAGCATGGCCGCTTGCGCCGGCATGTCACGCAGCGCCTTTGCGGCAGCATTTCGCGATATCGTCGGCCAGACGCCCGCCGACTATCTGGCCGACTGGCGCGTGAGCCTAGCGCAGTCGAAGCTGCGCGCGGGCGTACCGATCAAGCTGATGGCCGACGAACTGGGGTATGCCAATGCGTCGGCATTGTCACGGGTGTTCCTGGCCAAGGTGGGACAGTCGCCGCGCGACTGGTTGCGCGACATCGAGGTCCGGGAGGCTCGCTAAGCGGGCATCGTCATGCCTGACAATGCCCGTCAGGCTGACGTCAATAGTCGACCGTCATCGCCACCTTGAACGTGCGCGGCGCGCCCTGGACCAGGTAGCCGCCGTATGCGGACGACCAATAGTCCTTGTTGCCCAGGTTTTCGACCAACGCGCGAACCGTATAGCGCTGCTGCGCCGCCTTGAAGGCATAGCGCGCGCCCAGGTCGAAGCGGTTCCACGACGGCACACTGATCGTGTTGGTGGCGTTGACCTGCTGCCGGCCGGTCTGCAGATAACGGCCGGACACCGTCAAACCCGGCACAAACGGCAGGTCATACTCGGCGCCCAGGTTCAGCGTGTAGTTGGGCACACCCACCGCTTGCTTGCCTTCGGTGTTCGCATCGCCGGTGTTCGACACCTTGGTGTCGATATACGCGACGCCGCCCAGCAGGCGCACGCCGCGCATCGGCTCGCCGAACAGGCTGAACTCCACGCCGCGGTTGCGCTGCTCGCCCGCGACCCTGAACACGTCGTTCTGCGTCACGCCAGTAGGCTGCTTGATTTCGTAGACGGCCAGCGTCGTGCCAAACGTGCCCGCGTCGTACTTCACGCCGGCTTCGTTCTGCTTGGACTTGATCGGCGGAAACACCTCGTCGCGGTTGATCGCACGGGTCGGCGGCGTCGGCCCTTGCGCGAGCCCTTCGATGTGGTTGTAGTAGACCGACACGTGTATCCCAGACCGCATCTGCCATTGTATTTTCGTCAAGACAATGCCAGACATGTTGCAAAAACCCAGAAACAGCGCGCCTCATGGAGCGACGAGTTTCCCGCTTCACATCTTGCATTCTGCATTGCGGAATTTCAATTCCACACTGCGGTTGACAGCGTCCGCCAATCGATGGGACGATCCGGTCCAACGAATACCGGTGGAATCACGCCGGACGCCTTAGCCGGAGACATGTATGCGTAGTACCGCCACACCCACCACCCCCATCTCCCCCACCGACAAGCCGGACCGTTCTGGTCACGCCACCCTCCCTCCCTTCCAGCCCGCTTTCCAGCGCTTGCACCAGACCATGGCCCCGTGGGTTGCCAGCGACCCCGACCGCGTGGCCGTCATGGATGCGCACCGTGCGCTGCGCTATGGCGAGCTGGATGCCGCCGTGCGCCAGACCGCCCAGACGTTGACGACTCTGGGCGTGCGCGGGGGCGACCGCGTGGTGCTGCTCACCGAAAACAGCGTGGGATGCGCGATCATCCTGCTGGCGCTGAGCGCGATCGACGCGTGGTCGGTACCGGTCAATGCGCGGCTGTCCGCGCGTGAGATCGCCAACATCGTGGAACACGCCGGCGCCCGCGTGACGCTGTATCTCGACAACGATTTTCCCGAGGCACGCGAGCATGGCCTGGCGCGCGGCGCACAGTGGGCCGAGTGGCCGCATGTGGGCCGCCTGCTGGTCAGCCCGGTCGACGACAACGCCGTGGCGGAACCGGTAGCGGCGGATGCGCACGACCAGGTGGCCGCGCTGATCTACACCACGGGGACCACGGGTGCGTCGAAGGCCGTGATGCTGACGCATGCCAACCTGATGTTCATCGGCCATTCCAACCGCATGCAGTCTCGCGTGCAGCCGGGCGATCGCGTCTATGGCGTGCTGCCGATCTCGCACGTGTATGGGCTGTCCGTGCTGTTGGTGGGCCCGCTGTCCAATGGCGCCACGGTCTACTATGAGCCGCGCTTCCGGCCCGAAAAGCTAGCGCGCACGCTGATCGAGGAACAACTGACGGTCCTGCACGGCGTGCCGGCCATGTACGCGAAGGTCATCGAGTGGAGTCGTGCGCAGGGCCAGTCGTTGCGCACGCCTTCGCTGCGGATCGCGCAGTCGGGGGGCGCGCCCCTCACCGCGTCACTGAAAGCCGCTTTCGAGGACGCCTTCGGCATCCTCCTGAACAATGGCTACGGCATGACCGAGACCTCGCCGACCGTCTGCCAGACGCGCGTGGAATCGCCGCGCAGCGACTGCTCCGTCGGACCTGCCGTGCCGCACGTGGAAATCCAGCTGGGGCCGCTCCTGCCGGACGGCAGCGGCGAGTTGCTGGTACGGGGTCCGAACGTGATGAAGGGCTACTATCGCCGTCCCGACCTGACCGAGCAGGCCATCGACAGCGAAGGCTGGCTGCACACCGGGGACCTGGCGCGCATCGACCCCGACGGGGCCGTGTCGATCGTCGGCCGCTCCAAGGAAATCATCATTCACTCGGGCTTCAACGTATATCCGGAGGAGGTCGAGCAGTCGCTGAACGCCTTCCCGGCCGTGTTGCAGTCGGCCGTGGTCGGCCGTGCGGTGGAGGGTAACGAGGAAGTCATCGCATTCGTGGAGGTACGCGGCGGCATGACGCTCGACGAGGCCGCACTGCGCACCTTCCTGCGCGACCGCCTGTCGGCATACAAGATGCCGGCCGAGATCCGCATCGTCACACAGTTGCCCGCGGCGCCATCGGGCAAGATCCTGAAAGCAAAACTGCGCGAGCAACTGGCCACCGGCAAGGCCTGATACACAAGCGAACATGGAAACGCAGGCAGACACCCTCACCGCCCCCAAGGATGGGAATCGCAAGGAAGACCGCCACTTCGTCACCGCACTGGCGCGTGGGCTGGACGTGCTGGCGTGTTTTCGCGCCTTCGACAATGAACTCGGCAATGCCGAGCTGGCGCAGCGCTGCGGCCTGCCCAAGTCCACGATCTCCCGGCTGACGCACACGCTGACTGAACTGGGCTATCTGCAGGCGCTGACCGATCCCGTGCGCTATCGCCTGGGCAGTTCCGCGCTGGCCCTTGCCCCGGCAGCGCAGCAAGGTGCCGAGGTGCTGGCGGTGGCGCGGCCGTTCATGCAGGAACTGGCGGACCTGTCGCAGGGTGTGGCATCGCTGATCGTGCGCGATCGCGGTCGCATGCTGATTTTCGAGAACTGCCAGTCGGAGAGCTACCTGACGCTGCGCGTCGCGGTGGGCAGCCGCGTCTCCGGCCTGACCACGGCCGCCGGACGGGCCTACCTGGTGGCGCTGCCGCCAGCGGAACAACGCCAGGCATTGGCCGCGTTCCGCACCGACGACCGCGTCAGCGCCGCCCATGCCGAAGGCATCCTCTCCAACTCCCGCGAGGAATCGCGCCGGCTGGGCTGCACCACGTCGTTCGGCGACTGGCTGCCCGACATCAACTCGATCGCCCTGGCTTTCCGTCCGGGCCCGTCGCTGCCGCCAATGACGCTCAGCTGCAGCGGGCCCAACGCGATCGTGCCACCGGCTCACTTGCTGGAAAAGGTACGGCCGCTGCTGTGCGACCACATTCGCCAGATCGAGGCTGCCTGCGGCGTCACCGCCTGAAAGGGGGCGACGGCACGGATAAGGGGCGGGAAGTCCAGATGGGGTGACCTACAGGTCAGGATCTTTCGGATCCTGCCTGTGGCCCGGATGACTTTCCGCCGGTGGCTTGTCCAGCCGCTCATGCAGACGCATTTCAAAATGCCCCCCGAACCTGAGCAGCAACAGCCCGAGCAGTAGCGACAGGATCACCACGGCGTAGTATCCGGCGCCGGCGGCGGCACCAAGAATCGCCGCCAGCCAGATCGCGGCGGCCGTGGTCAGCCCTTGCGGCCGGTCATGCACGCCGTGGCGGGCAATCACGCCTACGCCGAGAAACCCGATTCCGGTCAGCAGGCCCTGCAACACGCGCGACATCGCATCGGGCGAATGGCCCGCCTGCGCCACCACCGTGACCGCCGCTGCCGCCCCGAGCGAGACCAGCCCCAGCGTGCGCATGCCGGCCGCCTTGCCGTGCAGGTTGCGGTCCAGGCCGATGATGGCCCCCGCCGCTAGGCCGCCCAACAGGCGAAGAAAGAGGTCAAGCGAGAATTGGTCCATGCCCCGTGGAATGCCATCAGGAAATTATCGGCCACGGATACGCCGCAATCGCCGAGATGCCCACAGCTTAACGCGGGTCATGGGCGCGTGGTGCAGCACGTTGTGGCAGATTACCGTACGATGCTTGCTCCCCTGCCCACTCACGCCTACACGCCATGCCGCACCTCGTCATCGAACTCACCGAGAACACCCGCCTGACCTGTTCGCAGGAAGAACTGCTGGATGAAGCCAACGCCGCGCTGCTGGCCAGCGGGCAGTTTCAGGAACCGGATATCAAGTCGCGTTGCGTGACGCTATCCACTTACCGCCAGGGAACGGAAAACGTCGACCGCGCATTTGTCCACGCCACGCTGTCGATCCTGGATGGACGCGATCAGGCGGTGCGCAAGCAGCTTGCCGAGATCGTCTGCAATGCGATTACCGAAGCGGTTCGGCCGGGCGCCGCCGGGCAGAACGTACAGGTCACCGTGACGGTTCGGGAGATGGAGCGCGCGACTTTCGCCAAGCAGATTATTGGCAACTGAGCCGGCTGGAAGCGCCCGCGGTCGGCGTGCGGAACCCCGCGCGCGGACGTCGGAACGTCAGGACGTCAAAACGACAACGCGCGCCAGGTTTCTGGCGCGCGTTGTCGTTCACGGCGATGGCTCATCAGACCATCAAGCAATCTCAGACCATCAGGTCACCGGCGCCGGGTTGAACAGCGCGAGCGAGTTGTAGAGCTTGTGGTGCTCCGCCCAGGTCTTCTTGCGGCCGCTGGCCACGTCGATCATCAGGCGGAACAGCTCCCAGCCCACGTCCTCGATCGTGGCCTCGCCGGTGGCGATGCGGCCCGCATTCACATCCATCAGGTCGTGCCAGCGGCGGGCCAGGTCGCTGCGCGTGGCCACCTTGATGACGGGCACCTCGGCCAGGCCGTACGGCGTGCCGCGGCCCGTGGTGAACACGTGCAGGTTCATGCCGGCCGCCAGCTGCAGCGTGCCGCAGATGAAGTCGCTCGCCGGCGTGGCGGCATAGATCAGCCCTTTCTGCTTGAGCTTCTCGCCCGGGGACAGCACGCCGGTGATCGGCGAACTGCCCGACTTGACGATCGATCCCATCGCCTTTTCCACGATGTTCGACAGCCCGCCCTTCTTGTTGCCCGGCGTGGTGTTGGCGCTGCGGTCCACGCGGCCGCGGTCCAGGTAGCGGTCGTACCAGTCCATCTCGCGGATCATCGCCTCGGCCACTTCCGGCGTGGCGGCCCGCGCGGTCAACTGGTCGATCCCGTCACGGACCTCCGTCACCTCGGAGAACATCACTGAGGCGCCGGCGCGCACCAGCAGGTCAGTGGCAAACCCTACCGCCGGGTTGGCCGTGACGCCCGAGAACGCATCGCTGCCGCCGCACTGCACGCCGACGACCAGATCCGATACCGGGCAGGTCTCGCGTTTGCGGGCATTGAGCTTTGCCAGATGGGTCTCTGCCATCGTCATGATCGAGTCGATCATCGACCCGAACCCGACGTGCTGCTCGTCCTGCAGGCAGACCACGCCGACCTGTACCTCGCCGGCACCGGTCTGGATCGGGATCGTGCCAGGCGGCATCAGGCGATCCGGCTGCAACTTCTCGCAGCCCAGGCTGACCATCATCGCCGTCCCGCCGAAGTTCGGGTTCAGCGCGATATTGCGTAGCGTGCGGATCGGCACGATGGCATCGGGCGCGTCGATCGCCACACCGCAGCCATAGGTGTGCTCCAGGCCGATCACGTCGTCGACATTGGGATAGCGCGGCAGCAGTTCGGCCTTGATCCGGCGCACCGCGTGCTCCACTACCCCGGATACGCATTGCACCGTGGTCGTGATGGCCAGGATGTTGCGCGTACCCACCGAGCCGTCCGCATTGCGGTAGCCCTCGAACGTGTAGCCCTCCAGCGGCGGCAGCGGGGCCGGCAAGCGCGTGCCGATCGGCAGATCGGTCAGCCCGGGCGCCACCGGCATTTCGATCACGCGTTCATTCACCCAGCTGCCACGCGGCAGGTCCTGCAACGCATAGCCAATCGTGACGTTGTAGCGGGTCACCGCGTCGCCCTTCTTCAGGTCGACCAGCGCCACCTTGTGGCCTTGCGGCACGCGTTCCACCAGCGTCAGGCCGCACGGAAACACCGTGCCGGCCGACAGACCACCGTCGTTGGCGACGATCGCCACGTTGTCATTGGCGTGAATGCGGATGTAAAGCGGCGCGACGGTGGTCGCGGCCTGCGTATCCCGTTCCGACAGTTCCGACATTTTGGGGATTCCTTCTGTTATTGGGGGTGCTTCAGTTCCACCCGGCGGATGTCCTTGACGATCACCAGGTAGCTCAGCACGGTGACCAGCGCGTTAATGCCCACGAACACCAGGGCGCCGTTGAACGATCCCGTGGCACTGAGGATATAGCCGATCACGATCGGCGTCACGATCCCGGCGATATTGCCGAACGTATTGAAAATGCTGCCGGCCAGGCCCATCACCTCCTTGGGCGCGGTGTCCGCCACCACGGCCCAGCCCAGCGCGCCGATGCCCTTGCCGAAGAACGCCAGCGCCATGATGCCGACCACCAGCCACTCGGCGTCCACATAGTTGCAGGCAATCATCGACACGGACAGCAGCATGCCGGCAACGATCGGCACCTTGCGTGCCACGGTCAGCGAGTAGCCACGACGCAGCAGCGAATCGGAAATCACGCCGCCCAGCACACCGCCAAGGAAACCGCAGATGGCTGGCAACGAGGCGACGAAACCGGCTTTCAGGATCGACATGCCACGGGCCTGCACCAGGTACACCGGGAACCACGTCAGGAAGAAGTACGTCAGCACGTTGATGCAGTACTGGCCCAGGTACACGCCGGCCAGCATACGGTTCCGCAGCAGCTGGCGGGCGTAGAACCAGCCACCGGGTGCGGCCGTCTTGCCGTCGGCCTTGCCGGCGCCTTCGCTCATGTGGATCAGGCCGCCGCCTTGCTCGATGTACTCCAGCTCGGCGCGGTTGACGGCCGGGTGCGTGGCCGGGCTGCGCATGATGCGGAGCCACAGCATCGCCAGGGCCATGCCCATGATGCCCATCCACATATAGACGTGGTGCCAGCCCATGGTGTGCGTGACCCAGGCCATCAGCGGCGTGAAGACCACGGCGGCAAAGTACTGCGCCGCATTGAAGATAGCGGATGCGGTGCCGCGCTCGGCCGTCGGGAACCAGCTTGCGACCACCTTGGCATTAGCCGGGAACGCCGGCGATTCGGCCAGGCCCACGGCAAACCGGAGCATGAACAGCACCGTCATGGCCGCGCCAATCGTCGCGAACATGCCAAGCCAGCCCTGCAGCAAGGTGAAGAATGACCAGAGGAAAATGCTGGCCGCATAGATGCGGCGCGCGCCAAAGCGGTCCAGCAGCCAGCCGCCGGGAATCTGGGCCATCACATACGCCCAGCTGAAGGCAGAGAAGATGTAGCCCATCTGCACGGCGGAAAAACCGAACTCCTCCCGCATGGCGGGGCCGGTAATCGACAGCGTGGCACGGTCGGCGTAATTCACCGTCGTGACAATGAAAATCAGGGCGAGGATCCAGTAGCGGACGTTGGTGCGGCGCGCGCCGGATGCGGCGGCTGCAGTGGAGGTAGGGCTTGAGTTCATCGTGTCTCCTCACAGCCGGCGGACCTGAATGCGGAAATGCGTGGGGGCCGGTGTGATATGTCGTCGTACGACTTGGATTATAAGGACGTGGTTCTTGCAGACACAGTGCGCGTTTACCCTGATTCGGTGCACGCTGCCATACCACGGTGCATACCGTATTGGCTCAGCCTTTCAATCAGCTTGCGGCTTTGCGGGTGGTTTGACGGATGACGCGCGACGCGTCCGGACCGGGATACCTCACCTCAGGGGCCCCGAAATGCCCCGGGTTTTCCCTCAACTGCGCCCTGACCTCTTGCATCGTCAAGTTGTTAGTTGTACGATGACTTATCTCGAATCCATCAACACTGGATGGGGCGAGATAAATACACCGGCTTGCCCCACCCCTTCATACACATTCGCCATGTGGCGATCAGGAAGAGCGACATGACTACACCGCAAGAACTCAAGCAGATTATCTCGGACGGCCTGCTTTCGTTCCCCGTCACCGACTTCGACGCGCAAGGCAACTTCCGCGCGAACACGTATATCGAGCGTCTGGAATGGCTGGCCCCGTACGGTGCGTCGGCCCTGTTCGCCGCCGGCGGCACGGGTGAGTTCTTCTCGCTGACGCAGCAGGACTACTCCAACGTGATCCGCACCGCGGTGGAAACCTGCCGCGGCAAGGTGCCCATCCTGGCCGGCGCCGGCGGCCCGACCCGCGTGGCCATCGAATACGCGAAGGAAGCCGAGCGCCTGGGCGCCCACGGCATCCTGCTGATGCCGCACTACCTGACCGAAGCCAGCGAAGAAGGCATCGCCAACCATATCGAAGAGGTCTGCAAGGCCACCAAGTGTGGCGTGATCGTCTACAACCGCGCCAACTCGCGCATCGGCGCCGACCTGCTGGAACGCGTGGTGGATCGCTGCCCGAACCTGATCGGCTTCAAGGACGGCGTGGGTGAGATCGAGGCGATGGTGCGCGTGCGCCGCAAGCTCGGTGACCGCCTGGCCTACCTGGGCGGCCTGCCCACCGCCGAAGTCTACGCCGCCGCCTACAAGGCGCTGGGCGTGCCGGTGTACTCGTCGGCCGTGTTCAACTTCATCCCGAAGACCGCGATGGACTTCTATCGCGCCATCGCCGCCGATGACCACGCCACCGTAGGCCGCCTGATCGACGACTTCTTCCTGCCGTACCTCGACATCCGCAACCGCAAGCACGGCTACGCGGTCAGCATCGTCAAGGCCGGCGCCAAGCTGGTCGGCCACGACGCAGGCCCGGTACGCGCCCCGCTGACCGACCTGACCGAAGAGGAAATGGCCAAGCTGGACGCGCTGATCAAGAAGCTGGGACCGCAGTAACGCAGTAAGGCCGCGGAACCCGGGCCCTGCCCCGGGTTCGTCGCCGACGAAGAGGGAGCCGCCGGCTCCTTTTTTCATGGGCCCGAGCTGGCACGCTCGCTGCTATGCTTGCCCGCATGGACTATCCCGCCATCCTCGCCCGCATCCACCACGACATCCAGCCACTGATCGGCAAGGGCCGTGTGGCGGATTACATCCCCGAACTCTGCAACGTCTCGCCGGATCATTTCGGCATGGCACTGGTCACGCCCCAAGGCGATTGCTACGGCGTGGGCGATGCCACCGTGCCGTTCTCGATCCAGAGCATCTCCAAGCTGTTTTCCTGCACGCTGGCATTCCAGCTGCTCGGTGAAGACCTGTGGCAGCGCGTGGGGCGCGAGCCGTCCGGCAACGCCTTCAATTCGCTGGTCCAGCTCGAATACGAGCAAGGCATCCCGCGCAATCCATTCATCAACGCCGGGGCGCTGGTGGTGACTGACGTGCTCTGCGGCCGTTTTGTCCAGGCCGAGACAGCGCTGGTGCAGTTCCTGCGCCGCCTCAGCAACAACCCGGCAATCGACTACGACGCTTGCGTGGCGCAGTCCGAACTCGAACACGCCGACCGCAACCGCGCCATGGCGCACTTCATGAAGAGCTTTGGCCGGATCGAGATGCCGGTGGAAAGGGTCATCGACGCGTATTGCCGCCAGTGCGCGATCACCATGAGCTGCGAGGACCTGGCGCGCGCGGCGCTGTTCCTGGCCAATGGCGGTGTGGTGCCCTACAGCCGGGAACGGATCCTGGACGAAAGCCCGACCAAGCGGCTGTCCGCGCTGATGCTGACCTGCGGGACCTACGACGCGGCGGGGGACTTCGTCTACCGCGTCGGCCTGCCCGCCAAGAGCGGCGTGGGCGGGGGCATCGTGGCGGTGCTGCCGGGCGAATGGGCGGTCTGCGTGTGGTCGCCGGGACTCGATGCGCACGGCAATTCCCTCGCCGGCGTCCAGGCGCTTGAGTGGCTGACTACGCTGAGCGGGCACTCGTTGTTCTGAGCTCGCCATACTGAGCCCGTTGTTCCGGGTGGGTGGTTCCCGAGCGGGAGTCGCGCGAGGGAACGCGCACCATCAAGGCATCGTGATTCGGGGGCATCGCCCAACAAAAAACCCCACGCTCGTGAGAACGTGGGGTTTTAAGCTGTCCGGCGCCGACGAATCGAAACCGGAGCAGCAACTACCAAAGGTCGTGGCGATCAGGCCGCGGCGTCCTTCAGCTTCTTCAGCGGGCGCACCTTGACCTTGACGCTGGCCGGCTTGGCCGGGAACCAACGCTCTTCGCCAGTGAACGGGTCCTTGCCGAAGCGCTTCTTCTTGGCCGGCACTTGCTGTGCGGTCACCTTCAGCAGGCCCGGCAGCGTGAATTCGCCAGCGCCCTTCTTGTTCAGCGCGCCAACGATCGTGCTTTCCAGATGGGCCAGCACCGACTTCACGGCCTTGGCTTCCAGCTGGGTTTGAGCTACCAGGTGAGCGACCAGGCTCGACTTGTTGAAGGTGTCCTTCAGCGGACGCGGGGTTGCCGCGGCGGCGGAGGGAGCAGCCTTCTTGGCCGGAGCGGCCTTCTTGGCAGCAGCCTTCACGGGTGCTTTGGTTGCCGCGGCCTTCTTGGCAGCGGGCTTGGTTGCAGTCTTCGCGGTCGGTTTCGCTTTGGTCGCCATATCGATATACGAGAGTTGAAGAAGTGTCCCGGCGAATTGCAACGCTACACGCGTCGCAGATCATGGGTGCCGGTACGCACTGAATCATAGCGGAAACCACCGCAAGTCAAGGGCTTTTCGTACATGCGACAGGTCAAACCAAGTGAAAACCCCGGGTTTTGTCGCTGGTTTGCGTCAGCGGATGCGCGTTGGAGGCCTACGTCCCCCCACTTTCGCGATGTCGGACGCGTGCGAATCGCACCGTTCAGTGCGCATGCGCGATCATCGCGTCGTGCGTTTCGCGCGCCAGGCCCATCGCGAAAGCCGTCTCGGCGACGAGAAAAAGCGGGCCCACCAGCAGGCCGACGAGGTCTTCGACGAAGGCCGGTTTGCGTCCTTCGAAATAGTGGCCGACGAACTGGATGATCCAGCCGACGACGAACAGGCCGATGCCCGTGACCAGCCATGCGGCCGTCGGCAGCGCGGCGATCCACGCGCCGGCCCAGAGAAATATGGCCAGGATGACGACCATCGCCACACCGAAACCGAACGACAGGCGCAGGTAGAAGAGACACGACAGCGCGTACACGACCATCGCCGGCGTCAGGAACAGATCGCCGTCGCCGAGTGGCATCGCGGGGCGGCCGAGCAGTGTGGTGACCGCCAGCACGATCATCGGAATGCCGATGAAATGCGTGAGGACGTTGCGAGGATCGCGGTGATAGGCCGCGTAGCCGGCCAGATGTTCGATCAGGGTTTTCACGGGGGCGTCTCCGGTGGAAGCCCCGGCTGGCGATGTCCGTGACGTGCATGGAGCATCGGTGCCGGTGGCGATGTGGATTTATAGTAGTGGGCACGACGCACGCGAGTCTGTCCGGTTTTTGACAGTTCGCGCGCGGCGACGGCAACGCCGAACAACAACGACAGGAGACGCCCCGATGGGTCTGGCCACGCCTGCCCCGCCCCCATCCCTCGATGCCGACGGACTCGCCGCCGTGCGCGCCGGCGCATGGTTCGCCGCGCTGCCGGAGGCCCTGCAGCAGGCACTGCTCGAGGACGCCCGGCCACGCCGCGTGGCGCCCGGCGCCACGCTGTTCGCGCGCGGCGACCCATTCGATGGCCTCTACTGCGTCCTTTCCGGCACGATGCAGATCCACGCCACGGCGGCAACGGGCAAGGAAGCGCTGCTCGGTCTGCTGGAGCCCGGCACCTGGTTTGGCGAGATATGCCTGTTCGACAACCTGCCCCGTACGCACGACGCGCGCGCGATCAATGCCGTGACGCTGCTGAACGTGCCGCGTGCGGCGCTGGATGCGCGGCTGGCGATTCATCCCGAATGGTGGCCCGCCTTCGGCCGCCTGCTGGCCAGCAAGACGCGGCAGGCGTTCCGCTTTGTCGAGGAAGCCCAGTTGCTGGCGCCCACCGCCCGCACGGCGCGCCGCCTGGCGGCGCTCGCGCACGGGCTTGGCAACCGGCCGGCGCAACCCGCCTCCACGCCGCTGGCGCTGCGAATTCCGCAGGAACAGCTGGCCCAGATGCTTGGGCTATCCCGCCAGACCGTCAATCACGCGCTACGCGAACTGGAATCGCGCGGCTTGCTGCGGCTGCACTATGCCGGCATCGAACTGCTGGACGTGGGTGCGCTGGATGCCTACGAGTAGCCCACGAAAGGTCCACGAAGAGTCCACGAACAGCCTGCGAACGACCCATCATGCTTCCCGCTGACGAAATCGCACCCCTTGCCCCGGAACTGCTGCACGCGTGGCTGGCCCGTATCGGTATCGATACCCCGCCCGCGCCGACGCTGCCGTCCCTCGATGCGCTGATCGCGGCGCAACTGGTGCATCTCCCATTCGAAAACCTCAACTCGCTGCTGGGCCGACCCGTCGCCATCGACCTGCCGTCGATCTTCGACAAGCTGGTCCGGCAAGGCCGCGGGGGCTACTGTTTCGAGCTCAATACGCTGTTCTGCGCCGGGTTGAAGGCGCTCGGCTTCACCGTGATCCCGCTGGCGGCGCGGGTGCGCTGGGACGTTCCGGAGGCCACGCCCACCGGCCTGTCGCACATGCTGTTGCGCGTGGAAGTGGAGCACGAAAGCTATATCGCCGATGTCGGCTTCGGTGGCCCAACCCCGGATCGCGCGCTGCCGCTCTCCCTGCCGATCGACGATGCCGTGCCCTACCGCCTGCTGCCGAGTCCGGCGTCTGCCACCAGCACCGCGTTCCATGCCTACGACCTGGCGGTGCGCAACCCCGCGGATGGCGAGGACGGCTGGCGCGCGATCTACCGGTTCGACCTCACGCCGCAACCCCGGATCGATTTCGTGGCGCGCAACTGGTACGTCTCCACGCATCCGGACAGCCCATTCACCCACACGTTGATGGTGGCCCGCAGCGATGGCGACGCGCGTCTCGCACTCGGCAATGGTGATTTTTCGGAGCGCGCCCCGGACGGCAGCGTCCGCAAACAGGTGCTCCGCACGGCGGACGCGGTCATCGACACGCTCGCCGAACGCTTCCATATTCGCCTGGACGAGGACCTGCGCGGTGCGTTGGCCAGCACGTTGCCGGCCCTTCTGGCGAGGGAAAAACCCCTCTGAATGATGCGTTCGGCGGCGCGGGCGTGGCACCCGCTCGTGTGCCGGAGCCGCGCCGAGTGCCGCAAATTCCACGGTGCGGCACGCTGTCATGCATCGCGTGAATTGCCCGCAGAAAGTTTGCTGATACCGCGCCTAGCAAGGTGGGTTGGCGGTGGACTGGGGCTGGCGGCGTCCCCATAATGTCCCGGCCACTTCACACAATCAAGCGGCGGCACGACCGTCGCATTCCACCAGGAGACGCCATGTCATTGTTCGATCTGTCGGGCAAGGTTGCCATCATCACCGGTTCCTCGCGCGGCATTGGCCGGGCCATTGCAGAGCAAATGGCCGTACAGGGTGCCAAAGTCGTCATCTCGTCGCGCAAGGCCGAGGCCTGCCAGGAAGTCGTCGACGCCATCAACGCCAGGCACGGTGCCGGCACCGCCATCGGCGTGCCCGCCAACATCTCCTCCAAGGAAGATCTGCAGCGCCTGGTCGACGAGACAAACCGTGCCTTCGGCAGGATCGACGTACTGGTCTGCAACGCGGCGTCCAATCCGTACTATGGCCCGATGAGCGGCGTGTCCGACGAGCAGTTCCGCAAGGTGCTCGACAACAATGTCATCTCCAACCACTGGCTGATCCAGATGGTGGCGCCGCAGATGATCGAGCGCCGCGACGGGTCGATCATCATCGTGTCGTCGATCGGCGGCCTGCGCGGCTCGCCCACGATCGGCGTCTATAACGTCTCCAAGGCCGCCGACTTCCAGCTCGCGCGCAACCTGGCGGTGGAGTTCGGGCCGCACAACGTGCGCGTCAACTGCATCGCCCCGGGCCTGATCCGGACCGACTTTGCCCGCGCGCTGTGGGAAGACCCGGAGCGCTACAAGCAATCCACGCAAGGCGCCCCGCTGCGCCGCATCGGCGAACCGATCGAGATTGCCGGCGCCGCGTGCTACCTGGCCTCCGCGGCCAGCTCCTTCATGACCGGACAGGCCATGGTCGTGGATGGCGGCGTCACGATCTGAGCACTCGCCTGCGGGGCGGCACGTCGCGCCGACGCGCCGCCATCGTGTTTCTGCACGTCCACCTGCAATGCAGTCCCGGAGGCAGTCATGTCGCAACAACCGCAGCGCACCGGCACCTGGCCGGCCATTTCCCTTGCCGAGGCCCACGCCCGGCTGACCGCGCCGGGCGCGCCGTTCGAAACGGAAACGCGCGTGATCCGGGGCATCCCCACCACGGTCTGGAAGAATGCGCCGCCCACATTGCGCGATCTCTTCCTGATTGCCGCGGCGTGGGGCGAGAGAACTTTTGTCGTCTATGAGGACGAGCGCGTGAGCTACCGCGCATTCGCCCTGGCCGCCACCGCGCTGGCCCAGCAACTAGTCCGTGACGGCGTGCGCAAGGGCGATCGCGTGGCGGTTGCCATGCGCAACCTGCCGGAATGGCCGGTGGCGTTCTATGGCGCGGTCCTGGCCGGTGCCATCGTGACGCCGCTCAACGCCTGGTGGACCGGGCCAGAGCTCGAATACGGCCTGGCCGATTCCGGCAGCCGCGTCGCCATCGTCGACAGCGAACGGCTGGACCGGATCATCGAACACCTGCCGGGCTGCCCGGCGCTGGAACGTGTCTACGTGTCACGCCTGCCGGCGGGCGCAGGCCCCGGCAACGCGGACCCGCGCATCGCCTCGCTCGAATCCGTGATCGGGACCTCCGACACCTGGACGCAGCTGCCGTCGCAGTCCCTGCCGGCCGTGTCCCTGGACCCGGATGAAGACGCCACGATCTTCTACACCTCCGGCACCACCGGCAAGCCGAAAGGCGCGGTGGGATCTCATCGCAACGCCACCTCGGTTGCGGTGGCCGGCCAGTTCAGCCCGCTGCGCAACCTGCTGCGCCGGGGCGAGCCGATTCCGGAACCCGATCCGAACGCCCCGCAGAAAGGCTCCCTGCTGGCCGTCCCGTTCTTTCATGTCACGGGCTGCATGTCCGTGCTCAACGGCGCGCTGGCCACCGGCAGCAAGGTCGTGTTGCTGCATCGCTGGGATACCTTGCGCGCCCTGACGCTGATCGAGCGCGAACGGTGTACGTCGGCCGGCGGCGTGCCGACGATCGCGTGGCAGATCATCGAGCACCCGCAGCGCGGGGATTTCGATCTCACCTCGCTAGAGAACATGCACTACGGCGGCGCGCCGGCTTCGCCCGAACTCGTCCGACGCATCAAGGAAGCTTTTCCGGGGGCGGCGCCTGGCATCGGCTGGGGCATGACCGAGACATCGGCCACGTTTACCAGCCACAGTGCCGAGGAATACATCCAGCGGCCGGACAGCAGCGGCCCGGCCCTGCCGATCGGCGAGATGAAGATCGACGACGGTTTTGGCCGCGCCCTGCCCGTGGGCGAGACCGGAGAACTGATGGTACGGGGCGCCAACGTGGTCCACAGCTACTGGAACAAGCCCGAGGCCACGGCAAAAACCTTCGTCGACGGCTGGCTCCATACCGGAGATATCGCGCGGGTGGATGAGGACGGCTTCCTCTACATCGTGGATCGCATGAAGGACATGCTGATCCGCGGCGGCGAGAACATTTACTGCATCGAGGTGGAAAGCGCGCTGTACGAGCACCCGGCCATCATGGACGCCGCGCTGGTGGGCATTCCGCATCGCACGCTGGGCGAAGAACCAGCGGCGGTGGTCAGCCTGAAACCGGGCATGCAGGCGACGGAGGCGGAACTGCAGGCGTTTGTGCGCGAGCGGCTGGCGGCGTTCAAGGTGCCGGTACGCGTCATCGTCCGCGCGGAGATGCTGCCCCGGAATCCAAACGGCAAGATCCTGAAATCGAACCTGCGGAAGCTGTTCGAAGCTTAGGCGCGATATGTAGGCGCGCTATGTAGTCGCAATAAGTAGAGTAGGCGCGAAGCGCCAGCCAGTGTGGAACAGGAGGGGTGAAGGGGCCGGCGAAGGCCCCTTCCGTCTTCCCTTCCGCCCGGCCCTTACTTCACCGGAATCGGCGTCCCGGCCGGCACCGGCACGGCGGTCACGGCGTTCTGTGGGCTGCCGCTGACGATCCGATCCGAATATGTCAGATAGACCAGCGTGTTGCGCTTGCGGTCGACCGCGCGTACTACATGAAGCGTCTTGAACAGGATCGACATCCGCTCGGTGAACACATCGTCCTGGGCCTTGATCGGCCCCTTGAACACGATGGTGCCGACCTGACGGCACGCGATGGAGGCCTCGGGCGGGTCTTCCGCCACGCCGAGCGTGCCCTTGATACCACCCGTCCGCGCACGCGAGACGTAGCAGGTAATGCCTTCGACCTGCGGGTCGTCATAGGCCTCGATCACGACCTTGTCGGACCCGGTCATGCGGAAATTCGTGCTGACGCTACCGATTTCCTCGGCCTGTGCGGCACTGGCCATCGCCATCAGACCAGTGGCCATCCCGGCAGCGATTCCGGCGGTGATCCGGGTGGTGATCCTGAACGCCCGGCCAATTCGGAAACTATCCATGAGCATGGCGGCGTCAGGGCGTGGAACCCTTGATCTCATCATGCCGCTTTTCCATTTCCTGGCGGAGCTCGCGGCGTTGCTTGGCCGCCTCGAAGCGCTGACGCTCCACCTCGTCGCGCGGCTGCAGCGGCGGTACCTCGGCGGGGGCGCCATTGTCATCCACGGCCACCATCGTGAAATAGCAGCTGTTGGTATGACGCACGACCTTGCTGCGGATGTTTTCCGTTACCACCTTGATGCCGATTTCCATCGAGCTGCGTCCCGTGTAGTTGACGGCCGCGAGGAATGTCACCAGTTCGCCCACATGAATCGGCTGTCGGAACACCACCTGGTCGACGGACAGCGTGACGACATAACGGCCGGCATAGCGGCTGGCGCAGGCATAGGCCACCATATCCAGATATTTGAGAATGGTGCCCCCGTGCACATTGCCGGAGAAATTGGCCATGTCCGGCGTCATCAGCACGGTCATGGAAAGCTGGTGGGATAAATCGTTCATCGCAGAAAATCCAGAATCGAGCCTAAGGCGCGGGCAGTGTAACCCGGCAGGCGTTGCGATGAAAGATTCACGGCGGTTCTGCCGCGCGGCAAAATCCCAAAATGGGACGGCCTGGATTTGACGGGCAAAAGAAAAGCGGCCCGGGAGGCCGCTTTCTCTACTTCGCAGACGCGATGCGCTTACTTCTTCTTGTTCACGGCGTCCTTGAAGCCCTGGCCGGCGGAGAACTTCACCGTCTTGGCGGCCGGGATCTTGATCGTTTCGCCGGTGCGCGGATTGCGGCCGGTACGGGCAGCACGCTTGCCCGAGCTGAAGCTACCAAAGCCTACCAGCGTGACCGAATCCCCCTTGGCCACTGCCTTCTTGATGCTGTCCAGCGCAGCGTTCAGCGCGCGCTCGGCGGCGGCGTTACTGAGTTCTGCTTCCGCGGCGATGGCTGATACCAGTTCACCTTTATTCATGGCTGATTTCCCTTGTTGGTCGTCGTCACCGGACTTTTGCCAGGTGGCAAAAGTCCGATCGGCGCAGTCTAATCTGCCCTTCGCGCGTTGGGCAATCCCCAGTGGCACCGACGCAACGAAAACTGCCGGAAATCCTTCCCTGGCAAGACTTAGCGGGGGTTTTACCCCTCTTTTCCACGGATGGCACCGTCACTTTTCTGACCGTTTACGTATCGGACGGCGCACATCATTAAACTGTCGTATTACGCACTTTTGGCGGGAATTCCGGGCGGCCATGACCGGCATCGCGGGCAGGCCCGCTGCCCGGCGTTGCTCGATTTCGGTGCAACGCACCGTTTCGGCACATGAAGCGGTCGGCTCATGCGTCGTTTTGGCGCATGGAAAGGCAGCTGGCTGCCAGATATCCCATCGCTGACGATGCCAGCTCACCTCGAAAAGTGTCACCCGTGCACCAAAAGCATCGATCCGCCACCGCAGCCTTGAGGCCCGATTAGGCGGAGTTGACGCGAGATACCCCATACGAGTGCATTTCGCACCGGGATTGCGCCGGCCACCTCGATTTTCCGCCCCGTTCTGGAACGCTTTTTGCATACCCATGCTCCCATTTTGAGCATTGGGGTGGCAATGGATAACTGGAAGACTGGCACGGATGCGATGTTCATCCTGCTTGGCGCAATCATGGTGCTTGCCATGCATGCAGGCTTTGCATTCCTGGAACTCGGCACCGTCCGAAAAAAGAATCAGGTCAATGCCCTCGTCAAAATCCTTGTCGATTTTGCCGTTTCAACCATTGCGTACTTTTTTGTCGGTTATACCGTCGCGTACGGTGTCCAGTTCATGTCCGGCGCGGATGTATTGGCGCAAAAGAGCGGATACGAATTGGTGAAGTTCTTCTTCCTCGCCACATTTGCCGCTGCCATCCCCGCCATTATCTCGGGAGGCATCGCCGAGCGATCCCGCTTCAATCCGCAATTGGCTGCCACTTTCGTGCTGGTCGGGCTGGTCTACCCGTTCTTCGAAGGCATCGCGTGGAACAACCGCTTTGGCATCCAGGACTGGATCGCCTCGGTGGCCGGGGCTCCCTTCCACGACTTCGCGGGATCCGTGGTCGTTCACGCCGTGGGAGGCTGGATCGCCCTGCCCGCAGTGCTGTTGCTGGGCGCTCGCCGGGGCCGCTACCAGAAGGACGGCCGCATCAGCGCCCACCCGCCCTCGAACATCCCTTTCTTGGCGCTCGGCGCCTGGGTGCTGGCGGTGGGCTGGTTCGGCTTCAATGTCATGAGCGCCCAAACCGTCGACAAGATCAGTGGTCTGGTGGCGATCAATTCCCTGATGGCGATGGCGGGCGGCACGCTGGCCGCGTGGTGGGCGGGCCGCAATGACCCCGGCTTTGCCTATAACGGCCCGCTGGCCGGCCTGGTGGCCGTTTGCGCCGGCTCCGACCTGATGCACCCTCTCGGGGCGCTGATTACCGGCGCGGTGGCCGGCGTATTGTTCGTGCATCTGTTTACACTGGCCCAGAACCGATGGCATATCGATGACGTACTTGGTGTGTGGCCGCTGCACGGCCTGTGTGGCGCCTGGGGCGGCATCGCCGCCGGCATCTTCGGCGCCCATGCGATGGGGGGCGTCGGTGGCGTGTCACTGGTCGCCCAGCTGATTGGCACGGCCATGGGGATCGTGATCGCGGTGGTCGGTGGGACGATCGTCTATGGCACGCTGAAGAAATTCGTCGGCATCCGGCTGGATGCGGAGGCGGAATTCAATGGTGCCGACCTGACCCTGCACCGCATCTCCGCCACGCCGGAGCGCGAAACCAACTGGTAATCGCAATCCACGCATTTTTGTCAGCAAAGGCGGCCGGACATGTTCCGGCCGCTTTACTTTGTATTGACAATTATTGACTTGAACTTTCTCTGCGGCGCGCCCAATAATGCCCTTGCTCGCCTCTACGCTTGGCAAGGCGTTTCCCGCTGTCCTGGCACCATCGCTTTCTCCGCTGTCTGGTTTTACCTGCCCGTCAAAACAGGAGCGTGCCCCATGGATTCCAACTCGCTGCAGAGCTTCCGCGACCTCGTCGTCGGCTATGCCACCGTCTTCGGCGTCAAGATCCTTGCCGCGCTGGCGTTCTGGGTCGTCGGCCGCTGGCTGATCCACTTTGTCGTCAGGCTGGTTCAGAACTCACTGTCCAAGCAGAAGGTCGACCCTACGCTGCTGCGCTACGTCGGATCGATCGTCACCGTCACGCTGAATGTGGTGCTGGTGATTGGCATCCTCGGGTATTTCGGCATCCAGACCACCACGTTCGCGGCATTGATCGCGGCGGCCGGCGTGGCCATTGGCATGGCCTGGTCCGGCCTGATGTCGAATTTCGCGGCCGGGGCATTCCTGGTCGTGCTGCGGCCGTTCAAGGTGGGAGATTTCGTGACGGTGGGCGGCGTGACCGGCACGGTCAAGGAGATTGGCCTGTTCGCCACGACGCTCGACACGCCGGACAATGTGCTGACCGTGGTCGGCAACAACAAGATCTTTTCCGACACCATCCAGAATTTCACGGCCAATCCATATCGACGCGTGGAATTGAAAACCCAGCTCGCCGGGACCACGGACGCCGCCGCGGCCGTGGCGTTGCTCAAGGAGCGGATCGCTGCGATCCCCAATGTCCTGGCCGATCCGCCCGTGGATGTGGAGATCTTGGAATTCACGCTGGTCGGTCCCGTCCTGGCCGTGCGTCCGCACTGCCACAACGACCACTACTGGCAGGTGTACTTTGACAGCAATCGCGTCATCCGCGATAGCTTTGGCCAGGCCGGCTTTGCCGCGCCGATGCCGGCGCAAATGATCGTCATGCAGAACCCGCAGGCCATGCCGATCAGCCCGGCGGCCCCGGCCAACCAGGCGGCCTGAACCGGACGATTCAGATCACCTCGCGGGCACCCGCGTGCCCGTAGGAACGCAGCAGTACCGCGCCGCACCCGCAAATCGCCATCACCACGGCCAGCGGCAGCGCGGTACCGTCGTGCCACAGACTCACCGCGGCGCCGGCCAGCGTGCCGAAGCCAAACTGCAGCGTGCCCATCAGGGCTGACGCCGTTCCAGCCCGATGGCTCTGGTGCGCGAGCGCCAGCGCGGATGCGTTTGGCGTGATGCAGCCCAGTCCGGCCAGGAAGACAAAGAACCCAGCCAGCAGCACAGGCAGCGTGGCCCAGCCCGTCAGTGCCGCCACCGCCAGCATCAGGCCCGCAAGGCATGGCGCGAACAATGCCACGCCCAAGACCTCGTCGAGCGGACGCGCACGGACCAGCCGCACGTTGACCTGCGACATGGTGATCAGGCCAAACGCGTTGGCACCAAACACAAAGCCGTAGTGGGAGGGATCGATGCCATGCAGTTCGATCAGCACGAACGGCGAGCCCGCGATATAGGCGAACATGCCGCCTTGCACGCAGCCCGCGGCCAGCGAGTAGCCGAGGAACTCGCGATCCCGCAGCAATTCCCAGTAGCTGCGCAGGACCGTAGCCGGATGCAAGGTCCGCGTGCGTTGCGGATCGAGCGATTCCTCCATGCGTGCGTGCACCAGCCACAGGATGAGCACCGCCGCGCCGCAGTGCACCCAGAAAATCGCGCGCCAGCCCAGCGTGGTCAGGATGGCGCCGCCGATGATCGGCGCCAGGATGGGCGCCAGGCCCATGACCAGCATCAGCGACGAGAACGCCCTGGCGGACTCATGGGCTTCCAGCCGGTCGCGGATCACCGCACGCGACACCACCAGCCCGGTGCACCCGCCCAGCGCCTGCAGGAACCGCCACAGCATCAGCGATTCCGCGCTGCCGGCCAGCGCGCAGCCGGCGGCGGCCAAGCCATAGAGCGTCAGGCCAATGTACAGCGGCGGCTTGCGGCCGAAGCGGTCGCTGATCGGCCCGTAGAACGCCTGCCCGATAGCCAGCCCCACCAGGAAGGTACCGAGCGTGAGCTGCACCTGCCCGATGTCGACGTGCAGGTCTGCCGCCAGCGCCGGAAAGCTGGGCAGGTACATATCGATGGACAACGGGGCCAGCGCGGTCAGCGAGGCGCAGATCAGAAGCCAGAGTGGAAAGCGCGCCGTTTGCGGCGCGCTTGTGGTCGACGTCATGAAGCAGGTTCCGGAGATGACTGCACGACTGGGCCCCACAAAGGCGCGGGACCGGCGGGCAGGCGAAGCGCAATTGTTGCACAGCAAGCGCGCACGCAGCGCGGGGGTCGTCAACCATCCTGTCGCGTCGTGGAAAATCTGCCGCAAACCAAGTGGTCACGCGGGAATTACGTGTGGCGCGGCTTTCACGTGCACCAAGGTGGAGGGTACAATGCGTGCCTGTCGGCATAGATGTTCCGCCGACCGCGCAGTCAGACGCAACGCGGGAGTCGGATCACCGAAACCGTCCCCGGCAACGTTATCCTGCATGACCATACGACAAACGCCGTTTATTGCTTTGCTGAGCCTGGTTGCGTTCGCAGCCCTGCCCCCGTTGCCCGCCTGGGCCGCGTCGGTCAGGGCGCCCGCATCGGTATCGGTGCCGGCGTCCGCCCCCGTGGTGATCGATGAAGCCGACTCGCTGTCCCGCATGCTCAAGGGCGCGGCCACCGGCCAGAACACCGGCGCCGCCGGCGTCCCCGAACTCCTGCGCAACACCAACCGGCCTGACAGTGTGCTGGCACGCGCCTGCCGTCAGCTCAACGACGCATTGCCGATCGAGATCGATGGCGAAACGCGCCTGCGCCGCTGCCAGTCGGTCCCCGGCAAGCACGTGCTCTTCCAGTTGGAACTGACCAACTATCGTGGTCCGATGCTCGACCTGGCCAGCTTCGAGGTCAACTACGCCGCCCCGCTCCAGCGCAACATCTGCGCCAACCGCGACGTGGAAATTCTGACCAAGCTCGGCATCAGCATGATGTTCCGCTACATGACCCGCAACGATCGCGGCGAGCGCCGCGTCGGCGACGTCTACATCAACGCGCCGATCTGCGTGTCCGCATTGCGCTGAGGCTCGCCAACTCGCGAATCTTCCGGCCTCTTCCGTCGTACATGGGTTTCAAACACATCTCGCCGCAACATGAAAAAACGGCAGGCTGATCGCCTGCCGTTCTTCTTGCCGCTCGCTTGCGGCTGACTTGCGGCTCGCCTGCCTCGCCGATTGCTGCGATGCGGCGTCCGCCGTAGCCGGCCGGCCTCAGGCCGCCCTGGGCCGCAGCGGCAACACGTTGGCCGCACGCCGCATCAGCACGCGGGTTTCCTTCCACGCGGCATCCGCCAGCGGCGATCCCCACACCAGCTCATGCAGCCTGGACAGGGCAAACGGATCGCCCAGCAGGACATGCTTCTGCGCGGCCGACAGCGATTGCGGACCATGGGTCAGCGCGTGCTGGACCAGCGAGGCATGTTGCAGCCTTGCCGGCTCCGGCTGGATCTTGCGCGCCGTGGCCGTGGCGCACATCAGCGCGTTGGTCACCGGGTCGACCACCGCATCCACGAAGCCCGGCACGTCCTGCGCACCCTCCACATGCTGCTGGGTCTCCACGATTTCACGCGGCACGATCGTTTCTTCGGGGATCATGAACAGGCCGGCCCTGCGGGCGGCACGGCCCAGCGAGACGCGCGACAGCATGACCGACAGCGGAATCGACAACGCGAGCGATCCGACGATCGGCAGCAGCCACCAGATGAAGCCTGGGCTCAGCCAGTACACGCCACCGCCCCACACCAGACCCAGCAGCGTATGCCAGCCGTGGCGACGGAACGCCTCGCCCCAGGTAGTCTCGGCGTCCTCGCGCGGGGGCGACTTCCACGAAATTCCCCAGCCGCTGTAGGCCGCGATCACGAACTTGCTATGGAACAGCATGCGCGTCGGTGCCAGCAGCGCCGACATCGCCATCTCCAGCAACATGCTGATAACCAGCCGGACCACGCCGCCATACTGGCGCGCATCCTTCATCAGCAGCAGCACGCTGAGCAGCTTGGGCAGGAACAGCAGCGTGGCGGTGGCGGAGAACAGTGCCAGTGCCTTCTCGGGATGCCACTCGGGCCAGGTCGGGAACAACTGGTACGGCTGCGTGAAGTACTCCGGCGGCACCAGCGCATGCTTGGCAAGCGCGGCGGTGGACAACAGCAGGAACAGCAGCCACAGCGGTGCCGACAGATAGGCCATGATGCCGGTCAGGAACACCGCGCGGTGGACCATGTGGAAGCCTTGCTTCATCCACAGGCGGAAGTTCATCAGGTTGCCCTGGCACCAGCGCCGGTCGCGTTTGACCTCGTCCAGCAGGTTCGGCGGCAGCTCCTCGAACGAGCCCGGCAGATCGTAGGCAATCCACACGCCCCAGCCCGCACGTCGCATCAGCGCGGCTTCCACAAAGTCGTGCGACAGGATTTCACCGGACAGCGGCCCCTTGCCGGGCAACGGCGCCAGCGCACAGTGCTCCATGAATGGCTTGATACGGATGATGGCGTTGTGGCCCCAGTAGTGCGATTCACCAAGCTGCCAGTAGTGCAGGCCCGCCGTGAACAGCGGGCCATAGACACGCGTGGAGAACTGCTGCACGCGGGCATAGAGCGTGTCGCGGCCCACGGCCAACGGCGCAGTCTGGATGATGCCGGCGCCCGGGTTGGCTTCCATCAGGCGCGTCAGCGTGGCCAGGCAGTCGCCGCTCATCACGCTGTCGGCATCCAGCACGATCATGTAGCGGTACTTGCTACCCCAGCGGCGGCAGAAATCCGCCACGTTGCCGGTCTTGCGCTTCACGCGATGCCGGCGCCAACGATAGAAGATGCGGCCAAAGCCGCCAACCGCGCGGCAGATTTCCATCCACGCGTCGTGCTCGGCCGTGCGTAGATCGGGGTTGCCGCTATCCGACAGCACGAAGAAATCGAAGTGCGCGAGTTCGCCCGTACGTTCGAGCGATTCGTAGGTGGCCCGCAATCCGGCGAAGACGCGCGTCACGTCCTCGTTGCAGATCGGCATGATGACCGCCGTCCTCGCGGCGGGGTCTATCGCGGCATCCGGCGCGGCGCTGCGCGAGATCAGGTGGCGATCGCCCCCCTTGGCCAGCACCAAGAAGCCCATCATCGCCGTCCAGAAACCGGCCGACACCCACGAGAACAGGATGGCGAACAGCGCCAGGATGGCGATCTCGAGCGGATCGGCGCCGTGGTATGGCAGCACCTTGGCCATGAAATAGGTGGCCACTGCAGTCTGGCCGATCACCAGCGCCAGCAGGAACCAGCGGCGATGCGAGCCGGCCGGATGCCATTTGCCTTCGGCGTCAGGGCCGTCGTGCAGCGTATCCCACGTTTCGGGGATCGGCGGGCGGCCCGTCATCTTGCGCCAGAGGTTGCGCAGTCCGCCCGTCACCACGTGCGGGGGCCACTGGCGCGGCACCATCGACTCGCGCGCCGGCTCCGGGCCGGTGTCCACGCGGACGGTTCCGTCTTCGCGACGCTGCAGCAGCGGCTCGCCGTCGGTCTGCGGATTGCCGTAGGCCATCGAAAAGCGGCGGCTCACGGACGCATAAGTGGCGCCGCCGGGCGTGCTGCGCTGGCTGAAGTCGATGCCTTCCTGATCCTTGGGATCGCGACCGGCCAGCCGCGTTTGCAGCTGGATCATCGCAGAAGGCGCCTCGATGCCGTCGGTGGGAACACTCGCCACCGGGGGCATCGGGGCATCGGCCAGCAGTTCGCTACGCAGTTCGGGCGAGGCCGGCAGGCGATCGACATAGCGCTCGCATGCTGCCGCCTGGGCCGGGCGCTGCTTTAGCCGGGGGGTAAGATGTAGCTCCATGTTTCGGATAGGGTTGTATTGCCGTTGCGAAGATAGCCGCGCAACTCAACCGGCTTGTTCTCGTCCTTGCGCCGCATGTACATCGTCATGCGCCAGCCACCCGTGGCGTCGTTGCGCCGGACCGTCGTCTTCAGCAGCTCGCCATTGGCGTCCGCCGAAACCATCGGATCCAGCCGTGCGTCCTCGGGCAGTTTCTTGAACGCGGGACCTTCGAAATCCACCACCAGCGAGAAGCTGGTGTCATCCTGCTTGCGCGTGAGCCCCTGGCCGCGACGGGTCTGCGTGACCCACGATAGCGGCGGCAGGTTCTCGCCGTCCTTCTGCCATTTCAGCCGGTATTCGTAGTCGAATGCCTGCCGGGGCTTGGGGGGGTTGTCCGGCACCCAGAACGCTACGATGTTGTCGTTGGTTTCGTCCGGGGTCGGGATTTGCACCAGTTCCACGCGGCCGGCGCCCCAATTGCCCTTGGGCTCCACCCAGCCGCTCGGCCGGCGCTCGTACCACGCGCCGATCTCCTGGTAGTTGTCGAAGCTGCGGTCACGCTGCATCAGGCCGTAGCCCTGCGGATTGGTCGCGGCGAACGACGTCACGAGCAGCCGCTTCGGATTGACCAGCGGGCGCCAGACCCATTCGCCGGTGCCGAGCTGGACCGACAGGCCATCGGAGTCATGCACCTCGGGGCGGAAGTCCGTCGTCATCGACGGCTGGTTTTCGCCGAACAGGTACATGCTGGTCAGCGGGGCCAGGCCCAGCTTGGTGACGTGCTCGCGCAGGAACAGCCGCGACTTCACCTCCATCACGGTTTCGTCGCCAGGCTTGATGACGAAGCGATAAACCCCGCTCATGCGGCGCGAATCCATCAGTGCGTAGACGGTGATCTGCTTGTCGTTGGCCGACGGCCGCTCGATCCAGTACTCGACGAAACGCGGGAACTCCTCACCCGAATTCAGTGCGGTGTCCACCGCCAGGCCGCGGGCCGACAGGCCGTACCACTGGTCCTTGCCCAGCGCGCGGAAATAGCTGGCCCCCAGGAACGAGGCGAGTTCATCCTTGCGCTTGCCCTGGTTCAGCGGATACATCAGCCGGAAGCCGGCAAAGCCAAGGCCCTTGAGCTTGGTGGCATCGACCTTGTGCGAACCGTAGTTGAAGGCTGCGGGATTAAAGCGGAATTCCCTGACGTTGTTGCCCACCACCTCGTTGATCTTGACGGGCTGGTCAAACACCATGCCTTCGTGGAAGAACGACAGCTCGAACGGCAGGCGCGCGCCACGCCAGGCAAAACGCTCGGGCTTGTATTCGATCTCGCGGTAGCGCTCGTACGACAGCTCCCGCAGTTCGCTCGGCAGGTTCTGCGCCGCGGGCTTGTACGGCGACGCGGAAAGCTGTCGCGCGCGCGCCGCCACGGTTTCAAAATCGAACGCGTGCGCCGTCAGCGCCATCACGGCCAGCACCCCACCGCCGACCCAGCGCCCCAGTCCCGTCATCAGCCCCGGTAATCGGCGCGCAGGCGCGGCAATCGGGGTGTGGGCGGGGCGGAGCGACGTCGTGATTGCGGTCATGAAGGCCGGATAAAGGTGGGTGGGAGGTGGATGGAAAGCGCGAAGCCCGTGACGATTCGCCAGATATGGCAGCCGATGGCACGGACCTCAACGCGGACAACCAGAGCAAGACGGACCAGCCGGTTGACCAGAGCGTCCGCGCCGATTCAATGCGCGAAGCGGTCAATCAGGGACCATCGCCATTGACTGTATCCACCTTGTTGCATTGCGATGCGAAACCTTAACAATTCGAGACTTAAAAGTCACGTTTCGGTGCCGCAACGTTTGAAACAAAATGTCAACCTAGTCGGCTCGAAGCCGCTCCGCCGCAGCGTTTGCGGGCGGCAGCGTCACTTGACCGCCGACCCGCCATCGCGACTACCCGTCGAGCCGGCGCCGAGGCCGTCACCCCGACGACGGATGCTCACCGACGGGACACCGGACCTCATCGTTCCGTTCGGGCCTCGACCGATCCGCCATCCGCCGCTGCTTTCCTAGCGCGCCTGCCAGATCCTATCCCTTGTTCGCTCCGGTCCCCTGCTCGTTCCTATTCTTTGTTCGCGCCATCGCTAAAGGGATTGAACTTCTCGGACTTCGCGCCTTCGCCGTACGTGTCGAACGTGCCGCTACTACGCATGCCCTGCGAGAAGTTGTCGTATTTCTGGGCGGAGCCCTTGGCCTTGTCGATGGGTTCGAACTGGTCGGTCCGTACACCCGGGTTCAGGGAGTTCACGCTATCGGTGCGGGCCCCGTCCGTATAGGCGTCGAACTTGCCCGTGCGCGCGCCGTCCGAATAGGGGTTGTATTTGTCGCGGGCACCGTCCGTGTAGGTGTCGAACTTGCCAGTCCTGGCTGGCGACTGGGCCTGGGCCTGGGCGGCACCAGCGGCGGCGGCCAGTATCAGGCCGAGGATCAGGTAGCGTTGCTTCATGGCCGGACTCCTTCTCTCGCCGGGCAGGCGAATGGCCGATGCCCCTCGCGCCGACCGCCCGGCATCAGGCGGCCGCCCTCTCGCTGGGGCAACACTCCACGCTAGGTCAGGGCCGGCTGGCTGTCAAACCGCGCTGCGGCGGGAAATTTGCTGCACCGCGATGCCTTGCGAATGTGTCGCCAACTGCCTTGGATCGCACGCAAGCGGCGCCCGCGCGCTTACAATCGCCTCGTCATTCACGATCACAAGGAATTGCCATGCAAGCCCGGCGCATCTCCCGCTTTGCCCTCGCGTCCAGCCTGGGTTGCGCGCTCCTCCTTGGCGCCGCACAGCCCGCCCTTGCCTACTTCGACAACTACTTGTCCGGCAGCATCATCGGCACCCTGACCAAGCAGGAAGCCGCCTCGGTGGCAGTGAGCGTACGCAAAGCGCTGAATGACACCGCGGACAACCAGACGGTGGAATGGCACTATCCCGCCGCCGGCCGTCGCCAGGCCGTCGACGGCACGATCACCCCCATCGCCACCAAGACCGACAAGGGCCAGACCTGCCGCAGGCTGAAATCCGAGCTGAAGCGGGGCAGCGCCACGGAAGGGTGGTCCGGCTGGTTCTGCAAGCAATCCGACGGCACCTGGAAGGCGCGTCAAGTCGCTGACTGACCGTCGCCGTGCTCCGGTGCCGGCGCGGGGTCCGGCACGCGCCCGGGCGCAGGCCCTGCGCTGCGGCGGGCATGCGCGGCCGGATCGATGTCGGCATTGCCGGGGACTTCGAACCAGCGGGCCTCGGGCACGCCGATCGTATGGGACGGCTGCTCCATGAAGTGCGGCGACATGATCTGGACACCGTACGCGTTGAAGGCATCCTGGATTCCCGCATGCAGCGCCGACAGCGCGTGAAAGCGATTGCGCGGATGATCGATCGCGGCGAACAGTTCGTATTCGACGTAGAAGTCCTGTAGCGCCCGCTGCAGCACGAACGGCGTGGGTTCCGCCACCACATGCCTGGCCTGCCCGGCGGCCTCCAGCAGCATCCCGTGGACCTGCCGCCACGGCGTGTCGTAGCCGATCGTCACGGTGGCGGAAATCAGCGCGCCCTGCTCCGCATCGCGGGCATCGCGCGCGGTGCCATGGCGAGAGTAGTTGTGGATGGCGCTGCCAACCACCACGGCATTGGGCAGCGTCACCTCCTCATTGCGCAGGTTGATGACCTTGACCGACAGCGCGTCGAGTCCGGCCACCGTGCCGACCGTGTCCCCGATGCACACCATGTCGCCGCGCCGCAGCGCGCGCGAATAAACCACCACCATCCCGCTCATCAGCTGGTTCACCACGTTGGCCGACCCCAGCGTCACCATGAAGCCCAGCAGCACCGACAACCCCTTGAAGATGTCGCTCTGCGAGCCCGGAATATAGGGATAGGCAAACGTGAACCCGAGCACCCAGATCAGCACGCTCGCCACACGGCGCGTGGCGCCCGCGGTCTCGGGGTGCATCCCCGGCACAGTGACCTGGCCCTTTTGCACGGCCACGAAGATATTGGCCACGAGCCGCTGCACCGCACGCGTGATCAGCAGGATCACCACCACAGTGACCAGGCCGGGGATTGCCTCCATCATCGATATCGCGATATTCGCCAGCAGGCCGACGATAAACACGCCCATGCGGTCACCGAGCGGCTCCGTCAGCGGAAACTGCTCCATCGCGAACTGGAGCCAGACGAACGCGAGCACGACCACCGAGCCCACCGCCAGGATCTGCACGATGCGACTGACGAGCTGGTACACCGCGCCGGTCCAGTCGAACGTGCCGCTGGCGCGGCGTTTCAGGTGAACATCGAGGGCCTGCTGGAGCCGGGTGCGCATGCGGTTGCGGGCGCGGCCGATGCCCCAGATGAGGCCGACCAGCAACGCCAGCCCGGCGAGCGACAACAGCGCGCCGCGCAGGAGGTTGGGCCAGTACATCTGCGCGCGTCGCGCATCGATGGCGGCCTGCAGGCGCGCCTGCACCTGCGCTGCGGCGACGTCGACGGCGAGTCCATCCGCCGGATCCAGGTCGCCTACAGTGAGCGCGAACAACAGCCGGTCGCCGAGGCGGAACGCCACGCCGCTCACGTCCCCAAGCGAGCCGGCGATCCGGCCCAGTGGCAGCGAGAGCTGCGTCTCGGACAAGGTGTCGAATGTGGCTTGCGCCCTTGCTACGCGTGTGGCCGGGTCGGCGCCGCCGACCGTTGCGCGCAGCGTCACGATCGGCCGGTTCATCAGGCGTAGCTCGGCGGGCGCTTCGCGGGCCGGCGCAGCAGGCGCAGGCACGACGGGTGATGCCGACACGGCTGGGGCGCTCGCCGCCTGCACGACGCCGCAAAGCATCGTCACGACGGCAATGACCACCCGCCAGCCTCCCGATCCCTGCCACCGCCACGCTTGCGTCGCCATGTCCGTTTCCCGAGTGGTGCCTAGCGAAGCATAGCCTGAAGGCGAAAAAAAAGAGAGGCCGAATGAACTGACCCCGTAAAGTTGGACGGGTAAGTTATGCGGCCAAGGGCTGAGTCCTGTATTGCACAGGGCTCAGCCCATTTAGCTTTAGCTTGATGCGGTCGTGATTGTAATACCGGATGTATTCGGCAATGCTGCGTCGCAGTTGGTCG
>NZ_JBFTSP010000012.1:0-141231 GCF_056400065.1 Cupriavidus sp. 01L415
GGTTCAATCACCACCGGTTCAATCACCACCGGCTGATGGAACCCCTTGGCTATATCCCGCCCGCCGAAGCTGAGGCAAACTACTATCAGCAGCTTCAAATGCCTGCCGCTGAAACGCTATTAACTTAAACCAACCAGCCTCCACGGTACCCGGGGCGGTTCAGTACGATCCGCTGACCTAGACCAGAGAGGTGCTTCCGAATGTCAACCAACATCGTTTATATCAAGGAAGTATTTGGGAACGTTTGCGGCCCGCACAACACGAGGCTGCTGTACTACCGCAACACGCATCCCACGTTGACAATCAAGATCACTGTTGACCACTGGTGGGTGTACAACGGCGAAGTCCTGCGAGAGCCAAAGAAGAATTACGTCCTGCGCCCCAATCCGAACGCCGATATGAACGTCGTGCACGAGTGGGACGCCTATATGGGCTGCCCCATTCCGGACAGCACGATGCAGAGGTTCCATTGGGACGTCGTGGATGCCGTTCCGGCCTGACAGCTGCTCGCGATGACGCCTCTAAGTACGGTTCTTCGCGGCACTCTGAGCGGCGGTGCGACCACCATCGGGAAATCGCCGCCCCCCTCCGTTCATCGGCATGCGTCGCTGGGAAAGGACAACGGCGCAATCAACCTGCTCCGCGTTAGCTACCCTTGCCTTTCAACCCACAGCAGCATCAAGGAGCTTGGCGATAGCCTCGTCAAAGCGTACGCCCAGGAGCCCGGATCACACCCGATGTTCCACCCGGGCAGCTTCATCTTGGGCCACGGAGGGCCCGGATACGTGGAAGTCGGTGCTGGGCAATGGGGGCGCTCCTGGGAGCGTTCCATTTGGTTGGAGAACGAAGAAGTGTGGGCCCCGCAGTTCGCTAGACTGTGGGTACCACCGAAGATTGAGCGGCATCCACACTGGGGCGAGATACCTCGCTTCAGAAGCATTCAGTTCCTCAGTTGCTCCACGGCCGCAAGCCCGGAAGGGCGTGAATTGCTGCAGCGCATTGCGGATGTAGGCAACCTGAGGGTCAGCGCCGGGACCGGGCTGCTGATTGCGACTTCACAGTACGCCTTCTGGGAGAAGGGAGCACAAATCGCCTGCTGCGTCCCTCGCGATGCTGCGCGACCTAACGGCTACGTCGAGTGCCCCGAAGGCAACTGGAGAGAGCCGTCAGCGCTCGCCGATGCAAACTTCCAGTTCATGGGCATGAAGAACCTTGGGTTTGGTCCCGGCATGGAGGTGGCTGACGTTGAGAGCATCAGCGTCAAAACGCCGTCGTCCAACGACGAGATCGAGCTACCCAAGGAAGAAGCCGCTGAGTTGCTGCCGCTGATTTTTTCATCTCCTCCCTACGCGAAGGACGGGGAACTCACCGCAGCGCTTACCGCCCGTTTTACGGTGAAGTACCGCAGTCAACCTGCAATCACAGTCGATCTGCTCGCAGATCGACTCGCGCAAGTAGACGTACAGCGTGTCTTTCTCGTGGCGCAAGGCATAAGAGCCTTCCTGAAGCGATTCGGAATTTCCTGAGCCTGCCGCCGGTGGGAAAGCGATGCTGGTAAATGTCGCCATCGAGCATGCCCGCTGCGACTCGATTGCGAAGTCCGGCGCGTCCGGCGTCGACAGCACGCGCCACATGACTGCGCGCCATCCACAGCGCATCACGCTGAACGCGGCGCGCTGCCGGCGCCCATGCCCTCTGTTACAAAAGAAATCTGCAGCGAATGCTTCTTGGCAATAAGCCCTGATTTCCGACAGGCAGCCTCCCCAGCGCTCTGTTTGCACGCGTCATTGACCATTTTCGCGTTATACCTCCCCGCATGTCGTGTCGGCGTGCAAGAACTGAGGTCAAAGACCTGCTCAACAATCATCGCTATGGAGTCTGGCGTCCAGCATGGCTAAGCCGGTTCTTCGCAAGAAAGATCGTTGCCGATGATTCTTGGTTTATATACTGTTTGACCGCATTTTATATACCGGAGTGGCTCAGCGTAGTGGTGTCATCACATTGGACAATTCATGGGGCCTAATTTGTAACAGCCGATGCCACGTTTGAATAGGTAGCGCTATCGTTGCATTCAGTTAGGGGGCTTACTTATTTGAGCCTGAGCGTGGAGCTCGGCGCATTTTCCCAGGGGAGTGATCATGGCAATTCGACGCGAAGTTCCCGGCGTGCGGCCTTATGACGGACCAGCTGGGGGATGGGGAGCGCTGCGGGCAACGACACTGGCGATTCGCACGCAAATGGAGAACGTCAAGGCCCCCATAACACTCCTTCGAACCAACCAGCCAGACGGCTTCGATTGCCCCGGATGCGCCTGGCCTGACAAGGAACACCGCTCCACCTTCCAGTTCTGTGAGAACGGTGCGAAGGCGGTGACATGGGAAGCCACGACCAAACGCGTGCGGCCCGATTTCTTCGCCAGCAACACCGTGACATCCCTCCTGCAAATGTCGGATTATCAGCTGGAGGATATGGGACGTATTACCAATCCAATGGTGTATGCCCGGCCAACGGACACGTTTCGCCCAGTTGAATGGGCGGATGCTTTCAATCGGATCGGGGAGATTCTTCGTGGCCTCCCTCCGGAGCAGGTTGAGTTCTACACATCGGGAAGAGCCTCTAATGAGGCAGCCTATTTGTTCCAGATATTTGCACGGGAATATGGCTCCAATAACTTTCCGGACTGTTCCAATATGTGCCATGAGCCAACCAGTGTCGGATTGCCTTTGTCGATCGGAATCGGCAAGGGAACGGTCTCGCTAGACGATTTCGACAACTGCGAGCTGATTCTCGCCATTGGTCATAATCCCGGAACGAATCATCCTCGCATGATGGGCACACTACATGAGGTTGCCAGGAGGAATGTTCCGATTATTGTTTTCAATCCGTTGAAGGAAAGGGCGTTGGAAAGATTTGCTGATCCTCAGAACTGGCTGGAGATGGCCACCTATGGGTCAACGCAAATTGCCTCGACCTACTATCAGGTAGCTGCCGGCGGCGACGCGGCTGCCCTGAAAGGAATCATGAAGGCGCTACTAGCGATGGAGGCCGATCAGGGAGATATTCTGGATAAGGACTTTATCACCTTGAACACGGAGGGATTCGACGCGTTTTCAAAGGATATGGACACGACATCCTGGGAAGACATCGAGAAGGCGAGTGGGCTCACTCGTGCGGATCTCGAAGCTGTCGCTAAGCTCTATGCGAAGTCCAATGCAACAATTGTGACTTACGGCATGGGAGTCACCCAGCATAGCAGAGGAACAGCGAACGTTCGGTTGATAGCCGACTTGCTGTTCTTGCGCGGGAACTTCGGAAAGCCGGGTGCGGGAATCTGTCCACTGCGTGGGCATTCGAACGTCCAAGGGAATCGGACAGTAGGAATCACGGAGAAGCCGTCCGAAGCCTTTCTCGATGCAATCGAAAACACGCTTGGATTCAAGCCGCCGCGGCAGCATGGTCATGACGCGGTGAAAGCGATGCAGGCGATGATAGATGGCAAGTCCAAGGCATTGATCTGCCTGGGTGGAAACTTCGCCGTGGCCCTACCCGATTCGGATCAATCGTTCCCCGCGATGGGGAGCCTTGATCTAAGCGTGCATATCGGTACAAAACTCAATCGCACCCATCTGCTGGTGGGTAAGGAAACGTACCTGTTCCCATGTCTCGGGCGAACAGAGTTGGACATCCAGGCAAACGGCCCCCAATCCGTGACAGTTGAAGATTCGATGTCGATGGTGCATGCGTCGGCGGGCAAGCTGACACCCGCATCCGAGCATCTGCGGTCTGAACCGTCGATCGTTGCCGGCATGGCGGAGGCGACCTTGCCGAACAGCAAGGTGCCGTGGACGGATCTGGTTGCCGACTACGACAGGATCCGCGACCTGATTGAGAAAACCGTACCGGGTTTCGAAGACTTCAATGCGCGTATCCGGGTGCCTGGTGGCTTTCGTTTGCCATTGCCGCCCACCGAGCGCAAATGGACGACGCCCTCAGGGAAGGCCGTATTCTCGGTATTTGGCGGGGTGAAGGAGGATGCCGATGTCCTGGGAGGAGAGGAGGTCCTGCGGCTCATGACGATTCGTAGTCACGACCAGTACAACACTACGATTTATGCTCTGGACGATCGCTACCGCGGTGTGTTTGGCCGGCGTGATGTACTTTTCATGAATGCAGCGGACATGGACGGGCGTGGACTCGAGCATGGAGACGTCGTCGATATTGAAACCATCGTTTCCAATCGAAAACTTCATCTCAAGGGACTGACTGCAATCGCGTACGACAACATTGCGCGTGGTTCAGTCGCTGCCTATTACCCTGAAGCCAATGTCCTTGTGCCACTCGACTATATCGATCCAGAAAGTGGTACGCCATCCTATAAGTCGATCCCGGTGCGGGTGGTACGCGCCGAGCCAGGTTGACCATGGGCGGCACATGGACGTTAGGTCGCAAGTGAAACCCTATCCATAGTCAGATCAATCTAGAAAATGGAAAACGTGCCAATGCCGCAGGCGGTGTGCAGTCCCATAACCCGCACTGCGATTTTCATCGTGGCAACACTGGCTCCCGGGAGTCAACATGCCGCGACGGTCAGAACGCTGTGCGCCGACGTCGCGGCACTCGTTCGGTCTGTCGGAAAGCGGCAGCCGGCAGGCAACCTGTCATGTGTCTGTGGCTTCGGATCGGATGCATGGGACCGACTCTTCGGAAGGCAGAAGCCGCTGTCGTTGCATAAATTCCGGGAGTTCGGTCCAGGCAATCGTCGCGCCATCGCGACGCCGGGGGATGTGCTTCTGCATATCCGGGCCGAGCAGATGGACTTGTGCTTCGAACTGGCGACTCAGCTCATGAAGCGCCTCGGCGATGCGGTTTCGGTCGTCGATGAGGTGCATGGATTCCGAAATTTCGACATGCGCAGCATGGTGGGCTTTGTCGATGGAACTGAGAATCCCGAGGGCAGTGATATTGCGAAATTCACCATCATCGACGAAGAGGATTCGGCATTCGCCGGCGGTAGCTACGTCCTTATCCAGAAGTACATTCACAACATGGATGCGTGGAATGACCTGACCGTGGAAGAGCAAGAACGAGTCATCGGTCGCACCAAGCTCGAAGACATCGAGCTTGATGAGTCAGTCAAGCCGTCCTGCTCGCACAGTTCACTGACCACTATCGAGAAGAATGGGGAGGAAGTGAAGATCCTGCGCGACAACATGCCCTTTGGTCACCCGGGCAAGGGAGAGTTTGGGACCTTCTTTATTGGCTATGCCCGCAGTCCGGAACCTATCGAGCAAATGCTCGAGAACATGTTTGTCGGGAGGCCGCCGGGCAACTATGACAGGCTTCTCGACTTCAGCAAGGCGGTAACGGGTGGGCTGTTTTTCGTACCATCGGCCGCACTGCTGGAGAATCTTTCGGGACGTGAGCCGGAAGCGCTGAGCTAGCGTACGCGGATGGCCGAAACACAATCAGAAACCGGCGCAAATCGAGGACCGTCTGAACCGACTCCGGTGTGACGATGGATTCCTCGCTACATCCAGCCTTTTCTCGTGTTTCGGCGAAGTATTTGAGAACAAGCTTCATCGAAGCAATCAGCTTAAAGAATTGCGACTTTGGCAAGTCGGATCCCATTCTTCCATCCCAGCGAAAGCCCGCCGGCGAAGGCGACCACGAACGCTTGCAGGGCGGGCGTGGAGAGGGGAAAGAGCAAGTACAGGTACAGATCGTTGCTCTGCGGAGGTAGTCAGTTCCGCCGTCTCCCGACATTGAAACGCGGTACGGCACTGTACTCCAATCCTCGTCGGTCTTTTGTATGCGCTTCCTGTTGTCCTCTGCTCCTACCCTATCGTCATCGCATACGCACGCACCGCGTGCTTGACCGCCAGGCTGGCCGAAAACTTGCGCCTCTGATAGGAACCGCCCCCATGAGCTCTTCAGCACCCGAGAAAGGAAAAATCGCACCGTATACCCACCCGGCAGCAGGCTGGGGGGCATTGAAGTACGTCGCCATCAACCTGATCAAGGAAAAGGTTGCAGCAGGAAAGTACACACTCCTGTTCAAGCAGAACCAGGCGGATGGCTTCGATTGCCCTGGTTGCGCATGGCCGGACCGCGAACACGCGTCGACGTTCGAGTTCTGCGAGAACGGTGTCAAGGCCGTGGCGGCCGAAGCAACGAGCAAGCGCGTCACGCCGGAATTCTTTGCGGAGCATACCGTGACGTCGTTGATGGAGCAGACCGACTTCGAGCTGGAACAGCACGGTCGGCTGACCCATCCGATGGTCTACGACGCGAAGAGCGACAAGTATCGCCAGATCGAATGGTCCGAGGCGTTCGCCATGATCGGGCGGCACCTGAAAGCGCTGGACAATCCCAACCGGGCCGCTTTCTACACGTCGGGTCGCGCCAGCAACGAAGCTGCCTTTCTCTATCAGTTGTTCGTGCGCGCCTATGGGACGAACAATTTCCCGGATTGCTCGAACATGTGTCACGAGGCGACCAGTCGCGGGCTGCCGACGACCATCGGCGTCGGCAAGGCCACAGTGCTCCTCGATGATTTCGAGCATGCCGACACGATCCTGATCTTTGGGCATAACGCCGCCACCAACCATCCGCGCATGCTTGGCGAGCTTCGGGAATGCGCGCGGCGTGGTGCCAGGATCGTCTCGATCAATCCGTTGCGCGAGCGCGGGATGGAACGCTTCACGAGCCCGCAGCACCCGGTGGAAATGCTCACGGGCAGCAGCACCAAGATCGCGTCGATGTTCCTTCAGCCAAAGCTGGGCGGGGACTTCGCCTTGATCAAGGGGATGGCAAAGCGGCTCGTCGAAATGGACGACGTAGCCGCGTTGCACGGTCATACCCGTCTCATCGACGTTGACTTCGTGCGCGAGCACACGGACGGCTATGAGGCATTCGTGAAGGACCTCCGCGCGGAATCCTGGGCGGACATCGTCGCGGAGTCGGGCATTTCGTACGAAGACATCGATGCGCTCACGCAGGTCTATGCAAAGGGCGAGCGTGTCATCGCGTGCTGGGGCATGGGTCTGACGCAGCACAAGAACTCCGTTCCGACGATCCAGATCCTGTCCAACCTGATGATGATGCGCGGGAACATCGGCCGTCCCGGTGCGGGACTTCTGCCGGTGCGCGGCCATTCCAATGTGCAGGGCAACCGGACCGTGGGGATCGAGGAGCGGCCGGAGCAGGAGTTCCTGGACAGGCTCAAGGGGGTCTTCGGCTTCGAGCCGCCCCGCGGACACGGCTATGACGTCGTCAAGACGATCGGCGCGATGCTCGAAGGCGAGGTCAAGGTGTTCGTAGGGCTGGGTGGCAACTTCGCGGCGGCCACGCCCGATACACAGCGCACGTTCGAAGCCTTGCGACAGTGCGACCTGACCATGAACATCGCCACGAAACTCAATCGCAGTCATCTGGTGCACGGTAAGGATTCGCTGATTCTGCCGACGATCGGTCGCACCGAGATCGATATGCAACATGGCGTCGCACAAGGCGTGACCGTCGAGGATTCGGTTTGCATGGTGCATGTCTCGTTCGGCATGAACGCGCCGGCCTCGCCGCATCTGCGCTCCGAGACCGCCATCGTCGCGCACATGGCCGAGGCAACGCTCGGTTCCGGCAAGATCGACTGGTTGTGGTATGCGCAGGATTACGCGCGTATCCGGGACGTCATCGAAAAGGTCCTGGACGGCTTCGAGAACTACAACGAGCGCGTTGCGATTCCGGGAGGCTTTCATTTGACGCCCGCTGCGAACCATCGCGTGTGGCATACGCCCTCGGGCAAGGCTGAGTTCAAGGTCAACCGGATCGACAAGGATACGCCGATCCACCGTGCCCGCCTGGCGTACGGTGACGATCTCTTGGTCATGATGACGACGCGCTCCCACGACCAGTACAACACCACGATCTACGGGCTGGACGACCGTTATCGCGGCGTGTTTGGCCTGCGGCGCGTGGTGTTCATCAATGCCGCAGACCTCGCCAGGCTGGGCTTCAAGGCCGGGCAAAAGGTGGATATCACCAGCGTATGGGAAGACGGCATCAGACGCCGTGTCGAGGACTTCGAGCTCGTGGAATATGACATCCCCGTGGGCTGCGTCGGCGCCTACTATCCGGAGACCAATCCGCTAGTGCCGCTCGAGAGCACGGGCGACGGGTGCGGCACGCCAACGTCCAAGTCCGTTCCGGTCCTGCTTCATCTGGCAAAGGGCGAGACGAAGGCTGCCGCGTGATCGGTATGGAGACGGCCACACATGAGAAACCCGCGGGGACATCTCAGGATCGGAAAGGATTTGGCTTGAGAAGATCCGGAGCCCGTCCGCCAGTACAGCACTTTATCCGGGCTCGGTTGGAATCGCTGCTTGGCGTGGTCGAGCTGGTCGGCCTGGTGGTGATCGGCCTGGCGACTTCATTCGCCATGGCACAGGAGGGCTGGAAGATTGCAGGGCTGGGAGAGGTGTCGATTACCGATCTGCTTCTGATGTTCCTCTATCTGGAAATACTGGCCATGGTGGTCCGCTACCTGAGGCTGGGACAGCTGCCGGTAAGGTTTCCGTTGTATATCGCGATGGTTTCGCTCGCACGTGATCTGATTCTGCGCTTCAACGATGCTACGGAGTTTCACTTGCTGGCGCTGTGCGCCGGCATTGTGATGCTTGCTTGCGGTGTCCTGATCCTGCGGTACGGCCAATCCCGCTTTCCAAGTGAGGATGACCAAGAGGCAGGACACGCGGAATAGATGGAAACCGCGTGGAGCACGACGGCACCTGTCGGCGGCGGCTGCAAGGGTCGCGCGCGTTGCGTGTGTCCGCGAGGCCTTTCTTCGTCGTGTGGGCGATGGCTGGAAATATCCCGGCTCTGCCCGGCAAGGTACGCACGAGCGGGCTAACCGCGCACAGACGTCTTGTGCCAGATTCTCTGGTGCGTTGCACAAGATCCGAGCCCTGGGGGATCTGAGGTATCCGCCAGTCCCGCTCTATCGGCTCAAGCCGCTCAATTCGACCCGTCGCCCAATTCGCCGGGTTCGCCCAGCACAATCGTGCTTTCTCCGTAACCTCGTTGGGGCAGGCTGCCAGTATTCTGAGAGCTCAGGCACAGTTGGCCGACTTGGGCGACGCGCAACGGCTTGCATACTATAAGTTGTCCCGCTGGCTTCGCCAGGCTGCAGGGAGTGGCCTCGCGGCGCGTACGCCGCGCCAGGCCAAGGGGCGCGGGGGAGCGTGCTTTTCATCACAATTAGATAAGCAAGAGGGGTGTGTGTGAAACTGTATGAAAAGCTTGCGGAAGACATCGAGGCGCTGGTCAAGCAAGGTGTCTTGCTCCCAGGGGAGCGTATACCGTCGGTGCGGCAAACCAGCCAGCATCATCGGATAAGTCTTACCACGGTGATCCGAGCCTACGCACAGCTTGAAAGCCGGGGGGTCATCGAAAGCCGGCCGCAATCGGGATACTTCGTCCGCGCGCGATCCGGGGAATCCACCATCGAACTGCGAGCCTCCCGACCGAACCCGCGACCATCGGCTGTCGACGTGAGCGCGTTGGTGCTATCGACGCTGCGCTCCATCCGCTCGGACGAAGCTGTGGCGCTGGGCTCGCCCTATCCCGATTCCTCGCTCTTCCCATGGCAGCGGATCACCCAGTACTCCAACAATATTGCGCGGCGTTATACCAAGTGGAACGTGCTCGATGATTTGCCCCCGGGCAGTCCGCAGTTGATCCGGCAGATTTCACGCCGCTACCTCGAGAACGGCTACGCCATTGACCCCAACGAGATGATTATCACGATCGGGGCCACCGAGGCGATCAACCTGTGCCTGCAGGCGGTAGCCAAACCAGGCGATACGATTGCCGTGGAATCTCCCACGTACTATGCGATGCTCCACGCGATCGAAAGACTTGGCATGCGCGCCGTCGAGGTGGCGACTGATCCGGTGGAAGGCATCGATATCGACGCGCTGGCGAAGCTGATCGACGAGAAGGAGATTGCTGCCTGCATGGTCATGCCGAACTTCCAGAATCCCCTCGGATTTCAGATGCCCGACGAGAAGAAGAAAAGGCTTGTCGAACTGCTCACCGAGAAGGACATACCGGCGATTGAAAACGACGTGTATGGCGAGCTCTACTATGGCGCCAGCCATCCGAGCTCCCTGAAAACCTACGACAAGGCCGGCATCATCCTGCATTGCTCGTCGTTCTCCAAAACGCTGACGAACGCCTCCCGAATCGGCTGGACCCTGGCGGGTCGCTACCACGAACACGTGGAACGGTTGAAATTCCTGAACACGCTGACCACGCCTTCGCTCCCGCAACTGGCCATCGCCGAGTTTCTCAAGAATGATGGATACGACTATCACCTCAGACGAGTCCGGAAGGCTTACTCGCAGCAGGCGAAGATCATGAGCGCCAGCGTGCGTCGGTTCTTTCCCGAGGGCACCTCGACATCGCACCCCGCCGGGGGCTATGTCCTGTGGGTGCAAATGCCGGAAGGCATCGATGCCATGGACCTTTACCACGCCGCGCTCGCGTCCCGTATCACGGTTGCGCCCGGCCATATGTTTGCGCCGGGCTTCACCTACAGCCATTGCATTCGCCTGAATTACAGTTGGGAATGGACGCCGGAGCTCGATACCGCGTTGCAGACCCTGGGGCGACTGGCGACGAACCTGCTTGAGCGGAGCCGCTGATCCGGCGCTGATCCGATCCACCCCGCCACCCCGCGGCGGGCCGGGCCGCGTCAGCCGTGATGTGCCATGCTGACCACGATGCCGAGGACGATCACGTACATCGACACGTTGAACAAGGACCGGTGCCACACCTTCAGATAGAAGCGGGTAGTCGCAAGCACGCCGCGAATCGCCGCGGTAATGCCAAGGGCGATGAGCATCCACACGAGCAGGGCCGGCACGAAGACCCCGTAGATATCGAGTTCACCGAACATCATGCCCGGCTCCGCTGTCGCTGGTGGAATGCGGGAAGAGCGCTAGCCGGATGGCCAGCAGCGAGGCCAGGACATCGCGTTGCGCACCGTGCAATGTGTCGATTTCGTCGATCTTGTCGGATGCGTCGGGCAAGGTCATCAGTGCCGCATCGACGCGCGCCGCCAGTCGCGCGGGCGGGGGCAACGTCGCGTCAGTGCGGGTGCACTGGCGGTAGTAGCGAGCCAGTTCCACGAGCACATAGGCGATGGCGCGTCGGCATTGGGAAGAGAGCGCATCAAAGTCGCGCTGGAGAGTCAGTGCACCGAAACTGACCAGCAGTTCGGAAATTCCGTCGTTCATGGGAGCGTTGTGTCTGGGCGGAATGATCGAGATCAGCTGAGTCATGCGGTCGAGCATCTGGCCGCGCATCTGGGCCGAAACCTGGGAAGACATGGCGGCCCGGCGTGGAACGAATCCGTCACCGATGCTCTTCCAGCTGGCTCTCAGGATCCGGCGTGCGACAAAGTCCATCTCCGCCGGCCTGGCCAGAACCACCCAGATGGCTGCGAACAGGATGGCGCTGCACGCCGCGAGGCTGCTGTTGAAGAGATCCGCAAAGTTTGCTTCATAGATCTGCTGTACGTTGGCAAAGGATGCCGTGGTGACCGCGAGCAGCACGCCGGTGAGCCCGAAATCCGGCCGCGCCATCAGGACCCCGATGCAGAGATAGGGGACCGCAAGCAGCGTGGCCAGCGAGAAGAAGTCCGTCGCGTTCGGCAGCACGACGAACTGATAGAAGCAGGAAAGCAGCAGGCAGGCCATGCTGGCGATCACCACGCGTCTGACTGCGGCCCGTGGCACATCCACAGTGCTCACGAAGCAGGCGGTCAGCGCGGCCAGGCTCACGGCACCGGCGCCATCAATCCATCCCGAAAGCATCCACGCCGCGCCGGCCAGGAACGTGGCCGATGCCGCCGTTGCCGCCTGGATCAGCAGCAGGCCGTGGTCAATGTGAACCGCCGGCTGAATCGCCGGCCGAATCTCCGGATTTCCCTGGCCACGATCGTTGCACGAGCCAGACAGGTTGGCCGCCGACTCGGGATGGCCGATGCCGCGATGCAGACGCCGACCCGCCTCCCAGATATCGAGCAGGGCTTCGAGATCGTGGCATGCCGCGGCAATCAATTGGCCGTGCCAATGGTCCGTCTTGTGGAGGCCGACCAGCGCGGCCGCGGGCCGAGGCCGATCAGCGGGCGATTGCGAAGGCGTGTGGAGCCATGCGGCGATGTCGCGCATCCAGTCTTCGAGCGCAGGGGGCACACCCAACGGGTGCGCGCGCAGCGCGCCGATGATTCCGGCCAGTGCTTCGAGCAACGGCAGCAGCGCGAGCATCCGCTCACGCAAGGCCGCGGCAAGCTCGAGCGTCTGCGAACTGCCTGGCTCGTGAGCCAGCTGGGCCATCAGGTTGGACATCGTGTGCAGATCGCCCGTCAGCCTGCGACGGCTGTCGTGCTGATCCACCGAGTCGGATGGGCCGGTCAGGATCTCGGCCGTCCGCGTCGCTGCGTGCGCCAGCCATGCGGCGGATTGCTCGCGCAACACCGGGGCGATTGTGGCCGGGAACACCAGCGCACTGACCAGGCCCGCGCTGACAATCCCGATCACAATCTCTTCGACCCGTAGCAGCGCGATGTCAAAAATACTGGCGGGATCGGTCACGGCCGGCAGCGCCACGATCGGCAGCGTATAGGCTGCCAGCAGGAACACGTAGCTGCGTGGCGACCGTTCCAGCAATGACAGGTAGAGCATGGCACCTGTCCACAAGGCGATCGCCGCCATCAACAACAATGGCTCGTTGACGAGGTTGGGCACCATGGCCACCGCCGCCGCGGCACCGAGCAAGGTGCCGGCGACCCGATACAGGCCCTTGGAACGGGTGGCGGCGGTCAGCGGGCTGGAGACTAGGTAGACCGTCGCCATGGCCCAGTAGGGCCGTGACAGGCCCAGGGCCAGCGCCACATAGAGTGCGAGCATCGCGGCGGCGAACACCTTGACGGAGAACAGCCACGGTTGTGTGCTCGCACTCTTACGTTGCGGCGCCTGGATCGTGATCGCCTTCATCGGGCGCGCGATGGACATGGGCATGGCCTAAGGGGTCATTCCCGCAAGATGCATGGCGAATCGGATCAGGCCGGCCGCCAGGCCAACCGCGCCGACGCCACCCACCCACAGGGCAACCAACCAGGTCAGGCGCGTGCCCATTCCGGAGCGTTCTTGCGTAGCCATCAGTGATACCCCTCGCCGCGCTTGACCTTGCCACGGAACACGTAATAGGACCAGGACGTATAGGTCAGGATGATCGGCACGATGAACAGCGTCCCGACCAGCGCGAAGCCTTGGCTTTGCGGCGCCGAGGAAGCGTCCCAGATCGAAATGCCCGGCGGGATGATGTTCGGCCAGATGCTGATCGCGAGGCCGGTGTATCCCATGAAGATGATGACCAGCGCGAATAGGAACGGCGAGACGTTCGGGCGATTGCCGAGTGCGCGATAGATCCCCATGGCAGCGCCCGCCACGAGCAGCGGCACAGGCAGGAAGAAGAACAGGTTCGGCATCGAGAACCAGCGCTGGGCGATTTCAGGATGCGTCAGCGGCGTCCAGACACTCACGGCGACGATGAAGGCGAGCATGGCGCCGGTCAGCGGTTTGGCCAGGCGCAGCATCGTCCATTGCAGGCGGCCTTCCGTCTTCATGACGAGCCAAGTGACGCCCAGGAACGCGTAGGCCACCACGACACCGATACCCGTGAAGATCGGAAACGGTGCCACCCAGTCGAACGCACCGCCTGCGAAATGACGGCCGTTCATGGCGATGCCATCGATGTAGGCGCCAAGCGTGACGCCCTGGAAGAACGCGGCCGTGAGGGAGCCTCCGATGAACGCCTTGTCCCAGTGAGGGCGGCTGCGGTCGCTGGCCTTGAAGCGGAACTCGAAGGCTACGCCACGGAAGATCAGTCCCATCAGCATGAACATCAGCGGCAGGTAGAACGCGCTGAGCAGGACCGAGTAGGCTAGCGGGAACGCGGCGAGCATGGCGGCCCCGCCGAGGACCAGCCAGGTTTCATTGCCATCCCAGACGGGGGCAACCGTGTTCATCATCACGTCGCGATCGTGACGGTCGCCGATGAACGGAAAGAGGATGCCGATGCCCAGATCGAAGCCGTCCATGATGACGTACATCATCACGCCGAAGAAGATCAGCACGGCCCAAATGACGGGAAGATTGATACCCATGGTTGTCACCTGATTAGTTGTGGGAGCCGCTCAGCGGAGGGACGGTACGCGCGATCGAAACCGGGAGCGGATCAGCGTGCGGATCGGCGTGGTCGCCCTCCGCCGGCCCCTTGTTCACCAGCCTGAGCATGTAGCGGATGCCCACGCCGAACACCAGGAAGTACACCACCACGAACAGCAGCAGCGAAATGGCGACCGGACCGAGTTCATGCGCCGACACCGCGTCGCGGGTACGCAGCAGACCATAGACCACCCACGGTTGACGGCCAATCTCGGTTGTCATCCAGCCTGCCAGCAGGGCCACCAGGCCGCTCGGACCCATCACGACGGCCATGCGCAGGAACGACTTGGCCCGATAGATGGCGTCCTTGCGACGCAGCAGCCAGCCCAGCATGCCGTACAGGATCATGAGCACGCCCAGGCCCACCATGGCGCGGAACGTGAAGAACAGGATGGTCGAGTTCGGACGGTCTTCCTTGGGGAAGTCCTTCAGCCCGGGAATCTGTCCATCGAGGCTGTGCGTGAGGATCAGGCTGCCGAGCCGCGGAATCTCGATCGCGTAGCGCGTTTCCTCGTGCTCCATGTCCGGGATGCCGAAGACAATCAGCGGAAACCCACCCTTGTCGCCCGGCTTGGCAGTGTCCCAGTGGCCTTCCATGGCGGCGATCTTCGCGGGTTGGTGCTCAAGCGTGTTGAGGCCGTGGGCATCGCCCACCACTGCCTGGATTGGCGCAACGATCAGCACCATCCACATCGCCATGGAGAACATCTTGCGGACCGCCAGCGTGTTCTTGCCGCGCAGCAGCTGCCACGCGCCAGCCGCCGCGACGAACAGCGCGGTGGAGAGCATCGCTGCCACGACCATGTGGGCGAGGCGATAGGGGAACGACGGATTGAAGATGACGGCCAGCCAGTCGGTTGGCACGATCTTTCCGTCGATGATCGCGTAGCCCGTCGGCGTCTGCATCCAGCTGTTGGACACGAGAATCCATGTCGCGGAGATCATGGTGCCGAGCGCCACCATCAGCGTCGAGAAGAAATGCAGACCGGGTCCTACGCGATTCCATCCGAACAGCATGACGCCAAGAAAGCCCGCTTCCAGGAAGAATGCGGTCAGCACTTCGTACGTGAGCAAAGGTCCGGTGACGCCACCGGCAAACTCCGAGAAGAAGCTCCAGTTCGTGCCGAACTCATAGGCCATGACCAGGCCGGATACGACACCCATGCCGAAGTTCAGCGCGAAGATCTTGACCCAGAAGTCAAAGAGCGTCCTGTAGACGCGATTCTTCGTCATGAGCCATCGTGCCTCAAGGAATGCGAGAAAACTCGCAAGGCCGATCGTGATGGCTGGAAAGATGATGTGAAACGACACTGTGAAGGCGAACTGTATTCGCGCCAGATCCAGTGCTGTAAGTCCGTGCATCGTATTTCTCCTCGTATTGACGTCGGTGGCAACGCCGCGTGACGCGATAACGCAGAGTAGGGATTGCAGCAGGTCAGAGGTAGATACAGTTTCGGACGAATCGTGAATACTCAGTTGGTCATCGGGCTGCAGGCGTTGCCTGGAGCCGGTTTCGCGCAAAGGACGATATCCGCGCAGTGGATCTGTTCTCCTGAGACAAGTGGGGAACTGTGATGCGTCGACACGCGGATTGCGCAAGCGCGCGCGGTCAGACAGGCGCCTGGCCGCGGATGAGTGGGGGCGAAGGATTCAAATGACAGCGATGCGCTTCAACGCATCGGGCGCGCGCAGTGCAATGGGGATCGTTGTGAGAGGGGAGGTGTCGCGGGAAAGTCCGGGAGTGGAGGGGTGTCCTTTGAGGGGGGAAGGACGGCAAGCCGAGGAGGCTTGCGGGACTCGTACGCCGCGACCCAGCCATTCTATGGAGGGTGCGTTCGAGGAGGGATGACACTTCCATCGTTCCAGAACGAACACAGGACGCGCGTTGCGCACCAGGTCACGGAGGATGGGTCATACGGATGGGTCACGGATGCATCGGTTGGTTCGCCGTTCGCCTGCGCGGGCAAGGTGGGAAAGACCCATGCCAGCTGCCAAGGGGTCTGTAGCCGGCGAGATTGTATTCATCTGTACTCCACGGGAAAACCCGCCTCCGGCCAGACTCATCCTGGCGCCTGAGCGTTCTTGAAGGCTGGCTCCGGTTCGCGTCAGTGATGTCGGTGGAACGTGGGCGCCTTGGCCCGGGAACCGACCCGTGCGTCCCGGCCTGCGCTGCGCGACAGCGCAGGCTGGGACGCTCAATATCAACGGAGATGCGCGATGCTGAGTTTTGATGAGGCGCAAGCTTTCTTTGCGTCATGTGTTGAGCCGGTCGCCGAAACCGAGCGGATCTGGCTCGGTGGCGCGGCGGGAAGAGTGCTGGCTCAGGATATCGTGGCTTGTGTCGACACTCCGTCCGTCGACAAGAGTGCCATGGACGGCTATGCCGTCGCCATGGCGGACTATGTCGACGGGCGGACGTTTCCGATCCAACAGGTTTGCTATGCCGGCATGGCACCCCAGCGGCTCAAGCCGGGCCATGCCATTCGTCTTTTCACGGGATCGGTGATGCCGGACGGCGCCGACACCGTGATACCGGAAGAGGCCGTTCAGAAGGTCGAGGGAGGGGTGCGCCTGTGTGCCGCACCGGCCCGTGGCGCACACGTGCGGCGCAAAGGCGAGGATGTCAGGTCAGGTGCGTTGCTGATTCGGGCGGGTGCCGTTCTGACATCCGGGCATATCGCCTCGCTCGCATCTCAGGGTATCGATGCGTTGCGGGTGTACCGACTGGTGGAAGTCTCCCTGTTGATCACTGGCGATGAGCTTTCGTTCGAGGATGTCATTCCAGCGTCACATTGCGTGAACGATGTCAACGGGCCGATGCTGGAATCCATGGTGGAGTCGCTTGGTGCGATGGTCGTCAGCCGAAGGCATGTGCGTGACGATGAACAGGACCTGCATGAGGCGATGCTCGAAATGTCTGACGAGGCCGATATCGTCCTGATTACGGGCGGCACGTCGGGCGGGGAGCGGGATCTCGTCGAACCGGCCCTGATTTCGGCCGGTGGGCAACTGCTGTGCCACCAGGTCAATATGAAACCGGGCATGCCGATTGCGCTTGGTCGTCTGCGCGACAAGGCAGTGGTATGCATGCCAGGAAATCCTGCCACCGCATTCACGACGTTTGCGCTACTGGTCACCCCGATGCTTCGGAGGCTCCAGGGGCGCGGGCAGATCTATCCGCCGGTCAGGTCTGTTCAGACTGAACTGCCAGACACAAGGCGGAGCCAGCGTGATGAATTCTTCCGGGCGTCCGTGTCGGGGCCTGGCACTGGTTTTGACCGTGTAAGAATTCACGCGCAACAAGCGCCCGCGTCGGTTTCGTCGCTAGGCGAAGCCATGGGCTTCGTTCGCGTGGGGCCACATGTCGGCACCCGGGCGACAAACACGTTGCCGTTCTACGAACTCGACAGATGGTTGCACTAGGTGAGCACCTGATCGACGAATAGCCGGCTTGAAGCGTAACGGCCGGTCAGTCAGAGGATCACGACCCGATTGCGCCCGCCCTCCTTGGCCCTGTACAGGGCACGGTCGGCCGCCGCGAAGGTCGTCTGGCGCGCCAGATCCGTACTCCCAGCGCGGTGCGTCACGGTAGCGCCGACACTGACGGTCACGACGCCAGTCGGCGACCGACAATGGTCAATCGCCAGCTTCATGACGCTGGCACGCAGCTTTTCCAGTGCGGCTTCGAAGTCCAGGCGCGGCAGGCCGCACAGCAGCAGTCCAAACTCCTCGCCTCCCAGGCGTCCCGCAATCATTCTGTGTTCATCGGCAATGGCTTGAAGGACCGATGCCACCTGGCGAAGGCACGCGTCGCCCGCCGGATGTCCATAGGTATCGTTGTACTGCTTGAACCAGTCGATATCGACCATGACGGCACCCATCGCTTCCCCATCTGCCGCGCCGTCCCAGGTTCGTCGGACGCTTTCCAGCATATGACGCCGGTTGAACAGCTGCGTAAGCGGATCCGTGGCCGTTGCGGTGCGCAGCCGCAGGTCGTTCTCGATCATTGCGCGCAAGTGCTGGAAGACGTCAATGGGAGCCTTCAGCAGGCGTGCCGGCGCCGGATCCATGGCACATAGCGCTCCCACGATCTCACCATCGGGGCCGCGAAGCGGGATAGCGGCATAGGAGCGCACAAAGGGGGCGGCCTGCACCAGCGTGCAATCCGCAAAGCGGGCGTCTGTGCTGGCGTCTTCCACGACAAACACATCGTCACTCTGAATTGCGTAGTTACAGAGCGACCGCTTGCGGGGGATCGGGAAGACGGACAGGCCGACTTCCGCGCGGTAGTGCTGATGTTCGGCGTCGAGCAGCAGTACCGCGGAAACGGACGCGCCGGTCACGCTTTTCAGGATGGCCGTAGCGTGCCGGAAGCACTCCCGCATGACCTGGTCATCGTGCAGCAACCATTCAAGGACTGGAGACTCGGTATGCGCACGCGCGGCTGCCTCTGCAATGGAGGGCGTGCGGTCGATTCGGAGGGGGCTTTTCGTTGAGGACAATTCACATCCACCAGGGGTGAGATGCACACGTCAACGGATCACAGCAGGAAAACTTGAATCAGGAGGGGTTGTCGCAGGAAACAGGCTCGATTCGGCGATCAGATTTGGGGTGCGTTTCGACGGGCCCATCGATAGCACAGGGGAGCCTTGAAGCCGTCGCGGCGGCCTGCAGGTGATTCAACTCGCAGGCGTTGCGGTGACGTCATTGGGAAGCACGCACTGGTGCTTCTCGAGTTTGTGCGCGTTGGCGCGGGCGGTCTCGATGACATGCCAGTCCGGGCCGGCGTTTGCGCTGAAACTTGCGCCCATTGTGATCGCTGTGAGCAGCAGAAAAAGTGTTGTCTTCATGTCGAAAGCGTGGGAAGGCGTGAGTAAGTGGATGGTGGCGGTAACGGGGGCCTGTTCGTCAAAGGCCCCGCACCGTCTTGACGGGATTGCTTGTCTCCGCAATCTCAGATCCTGCAAGCCTTGTCAGGCAGCATCGGCGTTATCGGCTGCGGCGCCATGTGACGGGGGCGCGGATACGCCGGTCCGATCCATGCCGGCAAGCTGCAAGGCCGCGCTTCCGTGTGCGCCATCGGTGAACGGGTCGCGCTTGCTCGGACCGTTGGCACCGTCCGTGTACGGATCGGGGCGCTTGATGCCGTTTGCGCCATCGGTGTAGGGGTCGGGACGCTTGATGCCGTTCGCGCCATCCGTATAGGTGTTGAAGCCGGTTTTGTGAAACACATAGCCGTAGCTTTCGGCGCTTGCGCTGTGCTGCACGACGTCTTGCGCATGTACCGGGGCATAGACCAGGACACTGGCGCCCAGGATAACGCTCGAGAGAAGAGTGGAGAGGTCAGCGGCTTTCATGATTTGGATTCCTTTGAATGGTTGTCGCTTGGAACAGTACGGCGACGTTGATGTCTGCGTCCACCACGCCTGCGGTGGCTTCGCTTGCCAGCAGTGCTTGCCTGTGGAAACCATGGTAGGAGAATGACTGGAACGGTTTCGCATACAAAATTCGCCCATTTGGAGCAGAACAGTTGCGCGGGCCGACTGTGACGCCTGTTCCTCTGCCTTCGCCGGTCGTGTCACTACATGGCATCCGCGTGGTGCGCGCGCCGGATTGGTGAAGCGCAACTGATCTGCGCGCCTTTCCCAGATTCTGTATGCCTACGGCGAGCCCTGTATTCACTACTCTGCGGGATGTGAAGCCGGTATGTCGCGCGCAAGGTCCGTCGAGGAATCCACGCATGACGAGGTGGTGGTGTGCGCCAATGTGGGGACGGCATCGTCCCTGACCACAGGATGCGCCTCTGCCTGACTCCTCCCGTGTTCGCTGCCAGTTGCTCCTCTTGGTGTTGTGCGTCAGGACAGGTATGAAACAGAAGCCCCTACTACTCGTTCCCGTATTGGTTACGCTCCTCGCGGTGATTTGTGCCGTGCCCGTGGCGCTTCATCTTTGGGATTACTACAAAGCGGCGCCGTGGACGCGCGACGGTCATGTCAGAGCGGATGTCGTCCAGATCTCGCCGGATGTCTCGGGGCTCGTCACGCAAGTGCTCGTGAAAGACAATGCGCAGGTTCATCGCGGGCAGCTTCTGTTCATCGTCGACCCCGATCGTTTTACGCTGGCATTGCGAAAAGCCGAAGCGACACTGGCGCAGAAGCGGGCAACGTTGGCGCAGGCCCGCAGGGAGCTGGCGCGCAACCGCTCACTGTCAGCCGTGGTGGCGACGGAAGCCACCGAGATGACGCAGGCGAGAGTGGACGAAGGCGAGGCTGAGGCCGCGCAGGCCCTTGCGGCCGTGGATGTCGCGCGTCTCGATCTGGAGCGCTCGCATGTAGTGGCGCCAGTCGATGGATACCTCAATGACCGGCTGCCGCGCGTGGGAGACTACGTGGTCACCGGAAAGCCGGCGCTGTCGATGGTCGACAAGGATGCGCTGTATGTCGAAGGGTATTTCGAAGAGACCAAGCTGCCGCGCATCCACGTCGGCGATGCCGTCGATGTTCGGCTCATGGGCGAGTCCACGATACTTCATGGCGTGGTCCAGAGTCTCTCGGCAGGCATCGAAGACCGGGACCGTAGCGCGGGATCGAATCTGCTGCCGAATGTGAATCCCACCTTCAACTGGGTTCGTCTGGCACAGCGCATCCCTGTACGCGTGGTGTTGCAGGACGTCCCGCAGGAAGTTCGTCTCATCTCGGGCAGAACGGCCTCGGTATGGGTGCGCGAAGCGGGGCGCAAGGCGGGCGCCTTGCCTACGGCACAACAGGTGGGGGCAGCGCGATGAAACGTAATGCGCTTGGCTTGGCACTCATCGGCAGTGTGTTGCCCATGTTGTTTGCGTGTATGACGGTTGGACCAGACTACAAGGTGCCAGAAAAGGCGTTGGTACAGGCGCCGGAAGCAAACGCGGGACTGGTCGAAGCCGGTAGCACGGCAGCCTCAAGTGAGGCGGTGCCGGACGCGTGGTGGCGTCTGTATGACGACCGGGAAGTGAACGCGCTGGTGCAGCGCGCGCTCGTGGCCAATACGAATCTGCGCGTGGCCGCCGCCAATCTGCAGCGCGCGATTGCCAACTACCACGAGGTCGAGGCCGAGAACCTGGTTCAGGGCAGTATCAATGCCAGCACGGAGCGCACGCAACTGGCCGGCGAAGCCTTCCTGCTCAAGGAGAAAGTTCCGGTGCTCAATATCGGCAACTATGGGATCGGCGTGTCATATCTTGTCGACCTGTTTGGAAAGCTGGCCCGTGCGGACGAGGCGGCGCTGGCGAATGCCGAGGCGAGCCGGGCAGCGCTGGATGCCGTGCGAGTGGCGGTGGTCGCGCAGACCGTAAAGGCCTATGTCGAAGGTTGTGCAGCCACGGACGAACTGCATGCGGCGGAGCGCCAGTTGGCGCTACAGGAGCGGGCCGTCGACCTGACACGCAAGCTGGTCGTCGCCGGCCGCAGCGAACCCGGTGACCTGGACCAGGCCAATGCAGAGGCCGGTAGCCTGCGCGCGGCGCTACCGCAATTCAAGGCCAGGAGAACCGCGGCAGCCTATCGTCTTTCAGTCATGCTGGGTCAGCCTCCTGCGCGGACGGAGTATGTCTGTCATGGTCTACCGACCTTGAAGAAGCCGCTGCCGGTCGGCGACGGCGCGGCGCTACTCAGACGCCGGCCAGACGTGCGGCAGGCAGAGCGAGAGCTGGCGTCTTCCGTGGCGCGCATCGGCGTCGCTACTGCTGATCTCTTCCCGACCATTCGCCTCGGTGCTTCCGCAGGGGTGACGGGCGTGCTCTCCGACCTGGGCTCGGGGTCCACGGTGCATTGGGGCGTCGGGCCAATGATTACGTGGAATTTTCCGAGCAACGGCGCGATTCCCCACATTCACGGCATGAAGGCCGAGTCCGATGCGGCCCTCGCAAGATTTGACGGCGTGGTACTGAAGGCGCTGGAGGAGACGCGAACCGCGCTCAGTGCCTATGGCTTTGAGTTGGAGCGCAACGCAGGACTCCGGAAGGCACGTGATGCGGCAGCGGACGCGGCAAGGGAAAAGAGAATCCTGTATGCGGGCGGCAGGGTTTCGTACCTGGTCAGCCTGAATGCCGACCGGTCGCTAGTCAGTCTGGAGCAGACACTTGCGGATTCTGATGCCCAGGTTGCGCTGAAGCAGGTTGCATTGTTCGAGGCGCTTGGCGGTGGGTGGGAGAATGCTCCAATGCCTGCTTCGAAACATGCAGTAGACGAGAAGTCTGACTCGTCCAGTCATTCTTGAGTGTCTTAACACCACCGACTTTCAACGGTAGTTGGATGGAGTATTCGACATGGCAGCGCTGCCGGTGTTGGTGTCTCTCGATGTTGATTGGAGCCGGTTCAACTGCTGACAGGAATAGCAGGGTCTCTGGCTTGCTGACTGTTCCGGCCATCGCCACGGCGAACTGTATCCGTGCTCTGCAGTCGTCTAGAGATACAGTCCCGTCATAGGGACTTGCACGGTGTAGCCGTGCATGCGGCAGGCATGGCGCGGCATCACCCAGAGGTCCAAATGGCTGTGAGCAGCGTGTCGAAGCACTCATCCGTGATCTCGCACCAGATCTTCGTGAGCTTCTGCCTTCTTCTTACCTAGGGAATCCCACGCATGGCATGCAACTTAGCTTGAAAGCGGAATGAAGAAAAAGCGTCAATCGATCAACCTGGATGCGATATCTCCTCCATGCTTACGCGTGGATCAATGGCTCATGGAGGTCGGTGCAGGGAAGACAACGCTGGCCTTCGAGGATTGGTTCGTACTCAGACTTTCTCGAACTGAAGATGGCGAATCGAGTGGCGGCGCAAAGGGTATCGTCGGCGGTCACTCCATAGTGTTCCATCAAGGACCTGTAGAGTTTGAATTGGCTCACGGCGCTAGCTACACGGTCACGCACCCCCAAAAAGGCATTCGCCACTTCAAGTGCATGCTTGACGGGCATTTCCCGATGATTTCGTTCTATCGCCCGGGCACCTCGCTGCGCTTTCCATGGATAACCATGGCTCGGGTCTTTGTGGCTGACGAGTTGCGGTCATTGACGCGACTTGCGTGATCCCTCCTCCGTGCGGTGGGGGGTGACAAGGAGACCGAGTCGGCGGGGCGCTCGACAACCGCTGCAACTGTTCCGTCGGAGCAATGGCTCGTCTGTAATCTCGTCGGCGCGCCTTCCTATTCTAGTATTCAACCTATCGATGCCCCGGTGCCTACGTCGACGTGACCACGCTTCCGTCACATGCAGCGCGCCCGGTGCAGGCCGGTGCCGCATGGCGCAAAGCAGCTGAGAGGTAAGCAATGATGAACGACCCCACCGGCGAGGATCTGACCCCCGACATGACGACGCCGTTGACGCAATGTACGCGCGAAGTGAGGCGATGGCGCGCCGGCGCTGTGTCAGCGGAAGTGGATTGTCTGGCAGAGGAAGTTCCGGTCGCGCTGGAGTACAACGGCATCGCGCATGCGGTCATGTTGGCCACGCCGTCGGACCTTGAGGACTTCGCGATCGGCTTTAGCCTGACCGAAGGCATTGTCGGCAGCGCACGCGATATCTACGCGATTGACGTGGAGCCGGGCGCCAACGGCGTGACGCTGAAGGTGGAGCTTGCGACCGGAGCGTTCGTCGCCCTCAAGGTCCGTCGCCGTGCCTTGGCCGGACGCACGGGGTGCGGTTTGTGCGGCACCGAGTCGCTTGACGAGGTGATGCGCACGCCGGCGCCGGTGCGCAGTGGCGCGTCGTTCGATCCGGCGGTATTCGATCAAGCATTTCTGGCGCTGAGCGCAAGGCAGAACCTGCAGCGCAGCACTGGCGCCACGCATGCTGCCGCATGGATGCGCGCCGACGGACATTTGATACTGGTACGCGAGGATGTGGGGCGCCACAACGCGCTCGACAAACTGGCCGGTGCCATTGCTCGCAATAGCATAGACGTGGCGCATGGCGCAGTGCTCGTGACCAGCCGTGCGAGCTACGAGATGGTACTGAAGACCGCGGCACTTGGGGCGGGCGTTCTTGCCGCTGTGTCGGGGCCCACCGCGCTGGCGGGGCGCCTGGCAGAATCGGCCGGACTGACGCTTCTCGGCTTCGTTCGCACCGGCAGCCTCGTTATCTATACCCATCCCCATCGCTTGAGGATTGCGGGCTCACCGCATTCCCCGGCGTAGCACACCTTCCCTCTCGCCACTCCACTGCCTGACTGCAGTGGCATTGCGGCTCGCCTTCCGGCACAGCCGCGAGGACTCTGTTTTTCCTTTTTTGCCCCGGCAGGTCATGCGCTATGAACAATCTGTGGCTCAGGAATCCGTCCCTTGCTTATGCCGACTGGCAAGATCGCCTGTCGACCGACACTGGCACCCGTCGTTTCGCGCGGCAGTCGATCATCCAGCATCGTGCGATGCTGGATCGCTTTCATCGACACCTGGTTGGCCACGGCGTGACGCTGGCAGACTTCGAACCGGACCACATCGAAGCCTTTTGGCTTGGTCCCGGGGCGGCGACCTACACACCGAGTACACGCATGCGCTATTTGCATTTGTTGGACCGGCTCTGTCGTCACCTCGTTGAGATCGGCATGCGCGAAACCAACCCTGCAGCCGAGCCCGCACGTGAGGGTAGCTGGTCGAATGCAGGATCACCTCCGCTCTTCCTGCCCAAGGCGGTCGATGAGCAGCTACAGGACTTCGTCCAGCCACTTCCGGGTGATGATATCCCGCAACTTCGCATGCGGGCCATCCTGGCATTGTTTCTGGGTACCGGCGTCACGGCGGCGGAAGGCCGGGCCGCGGCTCTTCATGATCTTCAAAATTTATCCGCGCATCCCTGCCTCCATGTGCCGGAGCTGGGCGCGAAGGCCGCGCGGTCCGTTCCACTGGAACCGTTCGCCGTTCCCGCCATGGATGCCTGGAAGACTGTGCGAGCTTCTCTCCCGATCGCTGGAAACCTGCTCTTCGCGCTACGGTCATGCGGCGCGCCGATTACCGACATGAGTCTCGGTAACATCGTGCGCGACGCGTTTGAGGCCATTGCCTACGAGGCCGATGATATGAGTCCGCGCATCCTCAGAAACACGTACTGTCGCCGCGCGCTGCTCTCCGGCGTGCCGCGCGACAGCGTCTCCACGCTGCTTGGGCTGACGAGCAATCGTACGTGCGATCGCATGATGGCCACGATTCATAAACAACGACCGGCTGCGTAGCACCTGGGCCCCGCGAGCGCGCTTTGGGCCTTTGACAAACTGGCTTCAGCGGTGATCAACCCGATCGGGTTCGCGCGTCTCCGCCTGTTGTTGCTTTTTCTGCTTCCCCTGTTTCTGCTACGTAAAGCACTGGTCGTCGTTCATGGCTTTCCGCCCACGGTTTCCGTCAGCAATGAAAAGGCCCAGTGGCCAGTTTCACCTCCCCGCCGACACTCATCTCCTGTGTCGGCTTGTCTCTCTCGCCGGCGCGCTGTTGCGCGGGGGATAGAGTTTCTGGAACTGCCCGGTCGTGATCCCCATCCCGGCCTTGTCGTCGATGATCGTCATTTCCTGCCATGCGTTCGGGTTGCCTTCCAGGCCTGGGAAGTCCCTCAACTGCCAGACCCGACCCGTCTGTGTGTCGAGGAGCAGGGGCCCCGTACGGCCCTGAGGACTCATGGCGATTGTGTATCGTCCTGGCCCTGCGGTCGCTGGTCTCTCGGCGGCTTGTTGCGGTGCGATGGCGACAGCAGCCTCGCTGCTCCCCGCTGCCGCGACCTTGCTGCCGCCGGGAGTGGCCGGTTGCTCGCGGGGACCGCAAGCCGCTAGCAGAAACATCGACAAGTACGATGCGTGGAATGCCGCAAAGCGCATATCTCCCTCCCTCATCTGGCCAGCAACGATAAAATTTGGCGGAACGCCCATCGCATTATTGAGTCACCAGACGCAAAATCTTTAGCGACTACACGCCATTCTTTGTTGAAACGTTTCGAAATGGCGAAGCCCCCGGTCCGCATGCGCCATGCGACATGGCGATCGACAAGTATCAGGTAGATCACAGCCGGGATCGGTCAGCCGATATGGCGCGCCCGGCAATCCGGCGATTCCCGTGACAGGACTTGTCCGCCCGAGGAAGGCCGCCGGACGCTGCGGAGGATTGGATGGCAGCGCGGTAGCGCCAGGCTTGGCCGATATTGGACCAAGGTGCCATTGCGGACGGTGGCCGGGGCATCTATAAGATCAGCATGATGGCAGCATGCGCCGTCAAGGAGGAGGCCATGACCCTCTGTAGCGCGCGAAGACTCCGCTGGACCGGAGCGTGGATTCTTGCCTGCCTGATCGCGAGCATTGACGGCGCGAGGGCGCAAGGCGCATCCACTCAGCCTCCCGCCCAGCCTTCCACCCAGCCGTCTGGCCAGTCGTCCAGCCAGGCCCAGGCTCCCACGTTCAAGCCCGAGGAAATCGAGGCGCTGGTGGCGCCCATCGCGCTCTACCCGGACTCCGTGCTTGCGCAGTCGCTGATGGCGTCGACCTATCCACTTGAAGTGGTGCAGGCCGCGCGATGGGTCAAGGCCAATCCCAATGTCAAAGGGGATGCCGCGCTCAAGGCGGTCGAGAGCCAGAGCTGGGACGTCAGCGTGAAGTCGCTGGTGGCCTTTCCGCAGGTGCTGGAGGCGATGAACGACAAGCTCGACTGGACCCAGAAGCTCGGCGACGCCTTCCTGGCGCAGGAAAAGGATGTCCTGGCCGCCGTGCAAAGGTTGAGAGCCAAGGCCCGTGACGCGGGCAACCTGAAATCCAACGAGCAGCAGAAAGTCATCGTCGAGCCCGCGCCTGCCCCCGCTGCCGGTGCCGCCCCTGCGCAAGGCACCGGCACCACGCAGACCGTCGTGCGGATCGAACCGACCAATCCGCAGGTCATCTACGTACCGGCCTACAACCCCACCGTGGTGTATGGCGCGTGGAGCTATCCGACGTATCCGCCGTACTACTGGCCGCCATATCCCGCTTATTACCCGGGCGCCGCGTTGATGACCGGTTTCGCCTGGGGGGTCGGGCTCGCCGCCGCCGGGGCGATCTTCGGCGGCTGCAATTGGGGCGGCGGCGACGTCAACATCAATGTGAATCGCGCCACGAATATCGATCGCAACTTTGACCGCACCAAGGTTCAGGGCGGCGATCGCTGGCAACACGATTCGAGCCATCGCAAGGGCGTGTCCTACCGCGACAACGCCACGCGCGAAAAATTCGGCAACAACGTGGCAGGTGCGGACCGTCGCAACGAATTCCGGGGGCGTGACGGGGCCGGCGTGAGCGACCGTGCGGGGAACCGCGCCGGAGACAGGACGGGAGACCGGGCCGGCGACAGAGCCGGAGACCGTGCGGGTGATCGCGCCGGCAATCGCGCCGGGGATCGATCGGGAGATCGTGCCGGCGTGGCCGACAGGTCGAGCGGGGACCGCGCGGGGAACCGATCGGGAGATCGCGTGAGCGTGGCTGACAGGTCGGGTGCCGACCGGGCGGGCGCCGGCAATCGTGGCGGGGGCGGCGGCGGGCGTGATAACGCGTTCCAGGGGGTTGGCGGTGGCGCCAATACCGCGCAGCGCGATCTTGATCGTGGCCGGGCGAGTTCGAGCGCCTCGGGCTTCGGCGGTGGCCAGCATGGCGGTGGTGGCGGCTTCAGCGGTGGCGGCCAGCACGGCGGTGGCGGTGGCTTCAGCGGTGGTGGCGGGCGCGGCGGAGGAGGAGGTGGCTTCGGCGGCGGCGGGCGTGGCGGTGGCGGTGGCCGTGGCGGCGGACGGCGTTGAGCTCAACCACTGACGTATGCGGAAGGGGGCATCCATGCGCGCATTGACACGAACCTGGCGAGCGACCTTCGCGGCCGCCGCATTCCCGCTGTCGCTGGCCTTCGGGCTGGCATCGGCCGCGCATGCGCAGAAGGCGTTCGATTCGCCCGAAGCGGCAATGCAGGCGTTTGGCGATGCGGTGACCACCAGTAACGATGCCGCCATGGATGCTTTGCTGGGCTCCGCGTCGCGGCGGGTCATTCCACCGCTGGGCGCCGACCTGCGCTACCGGTTCCTCGCGGCCTGGGGCCGCGCGCACGCGATTCAGGCGGTCGATGCCCGCACCGCGCGCATCGTCGTCGGCGACGACGGATGGACGTTGCCGATTCCGCTGGTCGAGCGCAACAAGCGCTGGTATTTCGACACGCAGGCGGGGATCGCCGAGATCCGCCTGCGGCGTATCGGCCGGAACGAGTTGTCGACGATCCAGACCATGCTCGCGGTCTACGACGCGCAGCGCGAATACGCGCAGACAGACCACGGCGGTAACGGGATGGCCGTCTACGCCAAACGGCTCGTCAGTTCGCCGGGAAAGCGCGACGGCCTTTTCTGGCCCACCGCGCAGGGCGAGCCGCCCAGCCCGCTGGGCCCGGCCTTTATTGAAGCCGTGGGTCGCAACATCGGCACCGACGGCTATCACGGCTACCGCTACAAGCTGCTGACGTCGCAAGGCCCCGCCGCCGATGGCGGCCAGTATTCCTACATAGCCAACGGGTATCTCTTTGGCGGCTTCGGCGTGCTCGCCTGGCCGGTGCGATACGGCGATACGGGCATCAAGAGCTTTATCGTCAATCATCAGGGCCAGGTCTATGAGCGCGATCTGGGCAAGGACACCAACGCACGCGCGGAGGCGATCGAATCGTTCAACCCCGTGGCCGGCTGGAACAAGGTTTCACCGTAGATCGTCGGGCGGCGCGGGACGACGTATCCCGCGCCGCCCAGTTGACCCTTTTCCCCATTCGCGAACGCCTTCAGGTTCCCGCACCGATGATGCCGCTTGGACGAATCACGCTCCCACTATTCTCCCGCACGCTGATCGATGTGCTGATCCGCTTCGGCCTGATCGCCTTGCTGGCGATGTCCTGCTTCGAGATCTTCAAGCCATTCCTGAGCCTGATCCTGTGGTCGATGATTCTCGCGATCACGTTCTACCCCCTGCAAACACGTCTGCGAGGCAAGCTCTTCTCGAGCGAAGGGCGCACCGCCACGCTGATCATCTTCGTGGCCATCTGCGTCGTTCTCGTGCCGTCCTGTATGCTCGGCATCGCGTTGATCGACTCCGTGGAGCGGGCCATGGACATTGCCCACAGTGGCAACATCCATATTCCGCCACCGCCGGAATCGGTGGCGAGCTGGCCGCTGATCGGGCAGAAAGTCTTTGATTTCTGGACGCTTGCCGCCACAGATGTCGCTGCCGTCGCCGAAAGGCTGACGCCGCAGATCAAGGCCACGGCGGTGACATTGCTCGGCGCGATGCGCGGCGTCGGTGCGGGGCTGCTGATCTTTGTCGGCGCATTGATCGTCGCCGGGATCTTCATGGCCTATGGCGAGCTCGGCACCCGCAGCGCGATCCAGATCGCCACGCGTATTTCAGGGCCGGACCGGGGCCCGCGCCTGACTGCGTTGTGCACCGCCACCGTGCGCGCGGTGGCCCAGGGCGTGGTGGGCATCGCCTTTATCCAGATGCTGCTGATCGGCATCGGCTTCGTCATCAAGGGCGTGCCCGGCGCCGGGGTTCTGGCACTCGTGGTGCTGTTGCTTGGCATCATGCAACTTCCCGCCACGCTCATCACGGTGCCGGTCATCATCTATGTCTTTGCGACCGAAGAGGTCAGCGTCATCAATATCATCTTCGCGGTCTACATCTTTATCGCCGGCCTGGCCGATAACGTACTGAAGCCGATGATGCTTGGCCGCGGCGTGGACGTGCCGATGCCGGTGGTGCTGATTGGCGCGCTGGGCGGCATGGTGACCGGCGGGGTCATCGGCCTGTTCATCGGGCCCGTGGCGCTGGCGGTCGGCTATCAGCTGTTCTGGCAATGGGTCGAGAACCCACCCCTGCCGGAAAACGAATCGGGGAGCCGTGGCGATAGCGGGGCCGCTGGCGGATAGCGATGCCATCCCCGGTGCGCGCGCATCAGTGCTGGATCGTCATCGCTATCGTGTTCACGGCGATGCTCGGCGGTTGCGCGCACGTGGGGCCGGATTTCCAGCCGCAGCGCGAAGCGTGGAGCGGGCAGTGGACTAGCCCGGCAGTCACGCAGGCCAGCGAATCGCGCGCGCAACCCGAGATGCGGCAGTGGTGGCAGATCTTCGGCGACCCGGTGCTGGAACGGCTGATCGTCGAGGCGGACGCCCATGACGCCGGCGTGATGATCGCCGGACTGCGTGTCATGGAGGCGCGCGCCCAGCTCGGCATGGCAATGGCGGCGCGCTATCCGCAACGCCAGCAGGCAGGTGCGGACGTCATGTATATCCATAGCCGCCAGTCGGGGCCATCGGCGCAGAGCAGCCGCGTCTGGGAGTACAGCGCCGGCGTCGATATCGGATGGGAGCTGGATTTCTGGGGGCGATTCGCGCGCGCCATCGAATCCGCCGACGCCGCATACTTTGCCGCCCAGGCCAATCATGAGGACGTGCTGGTGCTGCTGCACGCGCAGCTTGCCAGGACCTATTTCGCGATGCGCACGGCCGAGGCCCGCGTGAACATCGCGCGCGAGAACGCCCGTCTGCAGAAGCGCAGCTACGAGATCACCGAGCGGCTGTTCAAGGCCGGCGAAAGCGACGAGCTCGATCTGCAGCAGGCCAAGACCCAGTATTTCGGCACGCTGAGCGCCATTCCCGAATTGGAGCGGCAGATGGCGCTGGCGCGCAACGCCATCGTCATCCTGATCGGCAGGCCGCCCGGGCCCGTGCCCGAACTGGCCGATGCGCAGGACAAGGAAGGCGTACTGCCGAGGATCGACCGCGCGATCCTGCAGGACGTGCCTGCCAATCTGCTGTTGCGGCGCCCCGATATCCGGGCCGCGGAGCTGCGGATCGCCGCGCAGTCGGCGTTGATCGGCGTCGCAAAGGCCGATCTGTATCCGTCGCTGACGCTGCTCGGCAGCATCGGGTGGTCGGCCAGTTCCCTGCCGGGCACCCAGAACGGCCTGCTGCTGGTGGGCGGGCCCAGCCTGCGCTGGAATATCTTCGACTACGGCCGCATTACCAACAACATTCGCGTGCAGGATGCCCGGTTGCAGCAACTGATCGTCGCCTATCAGAACGAGGTACGGCAGGCGGCACGCGAGGCCGATGACGCTGCAAACGGCCTGCTCAAGGCGCTGGAACGGGAGGACATCCTGCGCGAGGCCGCCCAGGCCGCCAATCGCTCCCTGACCTTGGCCAACGCCTTGTTTCGCGAGGGATATAGCGACTTCCAGCGCGTGCTCGATGCCCAACGGGCGCTCTTCGCGCAGCAGGACGCCTATCTGGTCAATCGCAGCAGTGCGGTCGATTCCCTGATCGATCTGTACAAGGCACTCGGGGGTGGCTGGCATACGGAGGCACCACTGGTCGATGCGGCGACGCGCCAGCAGATGCAGCAACGTACGGACTGGGGCCGATTGCTGGAAGAGACTCCGGGAGCCGGTGGTCATGAGTGATGCGACGTCGCCCGGGCAGCCCGGGGAGCCTGGCACGCCAACGCCAACGCCAACGCCAACGCCCACGCCAGCGCCAGCGCCAGTGCCTGCCGCCGATCCGTCGCGCAGGGGTGTCCGCTGGACCGTCGTGCTGATCCTGGTGAGCCTGCTCTGGTATTTGCTCGCCGACCGCCTCACGCCCTACACGCAACAGGCACGTGTGCAGGCCTTTGTCATTGCGGTGGCGTCGGAGGTGCCGGGACGCGTCACGCGCGTACACGTGCGCAACAACCAGAACGTCGAGGCGGGCGCGTTGTTGTTCGAGGTCGATCCCCAGCACTACCGCATTGCGGTCGACCGCGCGCGCGCCGATCTCGAAGCCACGCGACGCCAGATCGGTGCCAATACCGCCGGCATTGCCTCCGCGCAGGCATCGTTGCGCGCGGCGCAGGCCAACGAACTCAAGGCGCGCCAGGACAGCGAACGGCTGGAGCGGCTGTATCGCGAGGACCCGGGGACGGTTTCCGTGCGTCGGCTTGAAGTGGCACGGGCCACCCACACGCAGGCCATCAGCCAGACCGCCGCCGCGCGTGCCGAGGTGGATCGGGCGCGGGAGCAGCAGGGTGGCAGCGACGAAGACAATGCGAAGCTGCGCAGCGCCGCCGCGGCGCTGGAAAAGGCCGAACTGGATCTTGCCAACGCGCAGGTACGCGCGCGCACGGCGGGCCTGATCACGGATCTGCGCACGGAAGCCGGGCAATACGCCGCAGCCGGCAACCCGGTCATGACGCTGATCGCCATCCACGACGTCTGGATTACCGCCGACATGACCGAGAACAACCTTGGCCATGTCGAACCGGGCACGCCGGTGGCGATTGTGCTCGATACCTTGCCAGGCAAGGTGCTGCAGGGAAAGGTGCGCAGCATCGGCTTTGGCGTCAGTGCGGGGCAGGCGCCGCCGCCCGGCAGCCTGCCGACGGTGCAGAACAGTCGCGACTGGTTGCGGCCCGCCCAGCGATTTCCCGTGGTGATCGAGATCGACCCCGGGCAATTGCGCACGCTGCGGGGTATCCGTGTCGGCGGACAGGCGGAGGTCATGGCGTTTCCGCTGACAGGCAACCCGCTCAATCCACTGGGTCGCCTGTTCGTGCATCTGATGAGCTGGCTGTCCTATGTCTACTGAGGCCACCATCGCCAGCGCCGCCGCGCGGCGCGCCCACCGCGCCCGCCGCGCGCTACGGCTGGCGCTTGGCACTGGGCTCAGCCTGACCATCAGCTTCGGCTTCCAATGGCCGATTCCGATGGTGGCGCCCGTGCTGGCCGTGTTCCTGTTCGCCTCGCTCGATCGCCCCGTGACAGCGAAAGCGGCATTGGCGATGGTGGTGCTGGTGGCGCTGACCACCGCGAGCGGTTTGCTGCTGGTCCCGTTCCTGCTGTATGCATCACTGAGCGGTGTGCTGATGGCGGGGCTGGGTCTGTTCCTTGCATTCCGCTATGGCTTGCGTGGCGGCAACAACCTGGTGGCCACGTTCCTTGCGGCAGGCATTGCACTGATCCCGGTGGCCGGAACCCTGGATACCGGCCTGGCGCTCAGCGTGATCGGCGCGCTGGCCAGAGGCTTGCTGCTCGGCGCGCTGGCGCTCAATGTCTGCCACTGGCTGATCCCGGATCGGGATGCCTCCCCGGCCGCCGCGCGCCCTGCGGTCAGCGCGCACGAAGCCGACCGCATGGCGTGGCGCGCGACGCTGGTTGTCATGCCGGCGTTCCTGCTGGCCCTGACCGATCCCGCTAGCTACCTGCCGATCATCATGAAAGCGGTCAGTCTTGGCAGGCAGAGCTGCACGACGGCACGCAGCGCGGCAATGGAACTGCTCGGCTCCACGTTGCTGGGCGGGTTGCTGGCCATCGTCTTCTGGTTCGCACTCGGCCTGTTTGTTCACCTCTGGATGTTCTTTTTGTGGACGCTGTTGTTCGCGCTGGTCATCGCGCGCAGGCTCTTCGCCATCCGGCCGACGCGCGCAACGCCGGGCTTCTGGCTCAACAGCCTGGTCACGCTGATCATCCTGCTGGGACAGTCCGTCGAGGACAGCGCGGCAGGCAAGGACGTCTACCGCGCCTTTGCCATCCGGATGGGGCTGTTTATCGGCGTGTCACTGTATGCCGTGGTGATGCTGCGCTGGCTGGATCGGCGACGCACTGCACCGGCGGGCGCATCAACCTGAGGGGTGGCAATGGGGATTCAATTGTTGGTCGCCATCCCGGTCATGCTGCTGTGCCTGCTGCTGCAGGGGATCGCCGTGGCGATCTGCCTGCGCCACTATGCGGGCTTTCGCACTCGCTGGGAGGGGCGCGAGCCGCTCTGGATGGATATTTCGCTGCTGATGATCGTCATGCTGCTCGCGCTGGCGTGCAACTTCGCGCAGATGGTGGTCTGGGCCGGGCTGTTCATGGTGCTTGGCGAGTTCGATAGCTTTGCGAAGGCGCTCTATCACTCGGCTGTCAATTTTGCGACGCTGGGTTACGGCGATATCGTGATGTCCGCGCGCTGGCGCATGCTCGGGCCGATAGAAGCCGCGCACGGCATCCTGATGTTCGGCCAGTCGACGGCACTGTTGACTGCCGCCGTGCTCGACGTCATCAAGAGCAACATGGCCCGCGTGCGCGGCCACAGCTGATTGCGGGCAGCGATGACACGCGTCAGCGACCGGTGCCGTGGTGCCGCCGCCAGACCACCGGTGCCTCGCCAAACTGCGTCGAGAACCAGCGCGTGAAGGAGCTGGCCGACCCGTAGCCGAGCAGCTCGGCCACCCGCAACAGCGAATACGACGTGTTGCTCACATAGCGCAGCGCCAGTTCGCGCCGTACGTCATTCAGGATATCGGTAAAGGTCTCGTTGGACGCGTCGAGCTGGCGCTGCATCGTGCGCAGGCTCAGGCCGAGTCCCTGCGCCACGGCTTCGCTGGTGGCCCGCCCCATCGGCAGCAACAGGGTGACCGCGTTGCGCACCTCGCGACCGATCGATGGCTCGTTGACACGCGGCAGCGTTTCGACAAGCCGCTGGGCGTGCCGCGCCATCGCCGGATCGCCGGTGGGGTTCGGCGCGTCGAGATCGGCAGCCAGGCAGGAGATCCCGTTGAACTCCTGGCCGAACTCGACCGGGCAGCCAAACAGGCGGCGGTACACCTGCAGGTCGGGCGGCGCGGCATGCGTGAAACTGACGCTGAGCGGCCGCCAGTTCGGCCCGAGCAGCGCACGGCAAAGGCGGAAGATCACGCCAATGGCCAGCTCCGTGCCTTGCCGGGATGGCGTATTCAGCACCACCTCCTGGCGAATCAGCACGATCTTGCCCATGTCCTCCAGCAGGGTCGCCACGGACTCGTTGACCAGGTGACGGTAGCGGATGCTCGTCTCGAGCGCGCTGCGTAGCGTCGGCTGCTGGCTGATCAGCAGGCTCATGACGCCGTAATCCGACAACTGCCGCGATTCGGCCATGCGCAGGCCGAAGGTCAGGCATCCCGATGCCTCGGCCGCCGCTTCCAGCAATCTCGCGCAGGCGTCGGCCGGGACGCGTTGTTCAGGATCGGCCAACATCGCCCGGCTCAATCCCACCTTCTGTAGCAAAGGCTGTGGATTCAGCTTCAGCGCTTCCGCCACCTCGAAGAAGTTCGTCAGGGCGGCCGCTCGCAGCAGCGTTCTCAATCTTGTCTCCGTTCTTGTTATGTACGCGGCGCATCCGGCGCGCCGCGTGATGCTGCGGAAGATGATAGGCGGCGCTGGCATGAAATGCAAAGTCGGATGTGGCTATTGCAAAGCGGAAAGGTGCCCGACGCCCTAAATTTGCAGTCGTGGCGGCACGCGTCGTGCCGCAGCAAATCCAGGAGACAAGATGATGGCCAAGGCAGTGCGCATGTATGAAACCGGCGGACCGGAGGTGCTTCGCTATGAAGACGTGGAAGTGGGAAATCCCGGTCCGGGCGAGGTTCGCATCCGCCACGTGGCAGTCGGCCTGAATTACGCCGATACCTATTTCCGCAACGGCACCTATCCGGTACCGATGCCCGCCGGCATGGGCGTCGAAGCGTCTGGCGTAGTGCAGGCCATCGGCGCTGGCGTGACCAACGTGGCGGTCGGAGATCGCGTGACCTACACGGGCTTCCTGAATACGCTGGGTGCCTACAGCACCGAGCGCGTGGTGCCGGCCGCGCCGCTGATCCGCCTGCCCGAGACCATCGGCTTCGAGACCGCCGCGGCCATGACGATGCGCGGGCTGACATCGGCCTACCTGATGCGCCGTATCCACTCGTTCAAGCGCGGCGATACGATTCTGCTGCACGCCGCCGCGGGTGGCGTCGGGCTGATCGTGTCCCAATGGGCGAAGCTGCTGGGCCTCAATGTGATCGGCACGGTGTCGTCCGAAGCCAAGGGCGAGGTGGCGCGCGCGCACGGTTGTGACCACATCATCAACTACAGCCATGAGGACGTGGCTCGCCGCGTGCGCGAGCTGACCGATGGCGTGGGCGTCTCGGTGGTGTTCGACAGCGTGGGCAAAAGCACTTTCATGGCGTCGCTCGATTCGCTCAAGCGTCGCGGGCTGCTGGTATGCGTGGGCACCGCATCGGGACCGATTCCCCCGTTCGATCCCGTGCTGCTGGCGATGAAGGGATCGGTGTACGTCACGCGCCCGGCGCTGGCCGACTACATCGCCGATCCGGCGGAAAAGGCCGAACTGGCTGGCGAGCTGTTCGATCACGTGGGCTCCGGCCGCATCCGCATCGAGATCAATCAGCGCTATGCGCTGGAAGACGCCGTGCAGGCGCATCGCGACCTCGAATCGCGCAAGACCACCGGCTCGTCGATCTTTGTTCTCTGAGGACCACGTCATGCAAGTCAAACTACTGACCCACTCGATCGGCGCTGAACTCGTCGGCGTGAATCTGGCCGAGGCCATCGACAACGACGACCTGTTCGGCAACATCCGCAGCCTGCTGCTGAAGCACCGCGTGCTGTGCCTGCGCGACCAGACATTCAGCCGCGCCGAGCACGTCGCGTTTGCGCGCCGCTTTGGCGAGCTGGAGGATCATCCGGTCGCCGGCAGCGATCCCGAGCATCCCGGCCTGGTCCGCATCTACAAGTCACCTGACCAGCCGAACGACCGCTACGAAAACGCGTGGCACTCCGACACCACGTGGCGTGAAGCCCCGCAGTTCGGCGCCGTGCTGCGCTGCGTGGAGTGCCCGCCGGTGGGCGGGGACACGATGTGGGCGAACATGGCGCTCGCCTACGAAAACCTGCCCGATCACATCAAGACGCAAATCGCCGACCTGCGCGCGCGCCACAGCATCGAAGCCAGCTTCGGCGCGGCGATGCCGATCGAAAAGCGGCTCGCGCTCAAGGCGATGTATCCCGATGCCGAGCACCCGGTGGTGCGCACGCATCCGGACACCGGCGAGAAGATCCTCTACGTCAATGCGTTCACCACGCATTTCACGAACTTCCACACGGCGTCGCGCGTGCGATTCGGCCAGGACGCCAATCCCGGCGCGTCGGATCTGCTGCGCTATCTGGTCTCCCAGGTGTACATCCCCGAGTACCAGGTGCGCTGGCGCTGGCAGCCGGGCAGTGTGGCGATCTGGGACAACACCGCCACCCAGCACTATGCGGTGATGGACTATCCGCCATGCCATCGCAAGATGGAGCGCGCCGGCATCATCGGCACCGTGCCGTACTGATCGATTTTTCAGGAAGAAACATGGAGCAAAACCTGATTGAGCCGACGCGTTCGGCTTACGCCTATCCGCTGCTGGTCAAGCAGTTGCTGATCAACGCGATGAGCCTCTATGGCGACCAGGAGATCACTTATCGCGGCGAGATGCGCTATACGTACCGCACCTTCCGCGAGCGCGTGGGCCGGCTGGCTTCCGCGCTGACCCGGCTCGACGTGCGCCACGGTTCCACCGTTGCGGTGATGGACTGGGACAGCCATCGCTACCTGGAGTGCTACTTCGGCGTGCCGATGATGGGCGCCACCCTCTTCACGGTGAACGTCCGCCTGTCGCCGCAGCAGATCCTCTACACACTCAATGACGCGGGCGCGGATGTCGTGCTCGTGCATCCGGACTTCGTGCCGGTGCTCGAACAGATCCGTGGCGATCTCACCTGCTCGCCACGCTTCGTGCTGATGGCCGACGGCCAGCCGGCACCGGACAGCGCCATCCCGTTTGCCGGCGAGTACGAGGCGCTGCTTGACGACGCGTCGGCGGACTTCGATTTTCCCGAGTTCGACGAACGCACGAAGGCCGCGACGTTCTACACCACCGGTACCACGGGAGACCCCAAGGGCGTCTGCTACAGCCATCGCGATATCGTGCTGCACACGCTGACCACCGCGACCAGCCTGTGCTCGCCGCGCGAAGGTCAGCGCATGCACCGCGAGGACGTGTATATGCCGATCACGCCGATGTTCCACGTCATGGCGTGGGGCATGCCGTATGTGGCGATCATGCTCGGCCTGCGCACGGTACTGCCCGGTCGCTACCAGCCGGACCTGCTGCTGAAGCTGCGCGACACCGAGAAGGTTTCGTTCTCGCACTGTGTGCCGACCATCCTGCAGATGCTGCTGCAGGCTGCGGAGACGGGCGGACAGGACCTGTCGGGCTGGAAGATGATCATTGGGGGCTCGGCCCTGCCGCCTTCGCTCTGCGAGGCAGCGCTGGCACGTGGCATCGACATCTTCGCGGGCTATGGCATGTCGGAAACGGGGCCGATCGTCGCGCTGGCCCAGATTCCCCCGGGCGTCACGCCCGCGAGTCGCCAGGAAGAGGTCCGCATGCGTTGTTCCACGGGGCGGCCCGTCACGCTGGTCGACTTCCGCATCGTCGACACGGACATGCGCGATCTTCCACGCGATCGCCAGAGCCAGGGCGAAATCGTCCTGCGCGCGCCTTACCTGACGCGCGGATATTTCCGGAAGCCGGAAGCATCCGAGGAGCTCTGGGCCGGCGGCTATCTGCACACGCAGGACGTGGCCGTGATGGGCAAGGATGGCTTCGTGCAGATCGTCGATCGTCTCAAGGATGTGATCAAGACCGGTGGCGAATGGGTGTCGTCGATCGAGATCGAACATCTCGTGACCCGTGTGCCGGGCGTGCTGGAGTGCGCGGTGATCGGCGTGCCCGATGCCCGTTGGGGCGAACGGCCGATGGCGTTCGTGGTGCGCAAGGAGGGCGCCGAGGTTGGTGCGGACCAGATCCGGGAACAACTGCTGGACCAGGTGGCAGCGCAGCGCCTGAGCAAGTTCGCGGTGCCCGAGGCCGACCGTATCGCCTTCGTGGCGGAAATTCCGAAGACCAGTGTCGGGAAGATCGACAAGAAGCGACTGCGGAACCGATAAGCAGCCTAGCAGTGTGAATGTGAAAACGGCCCGTATCGGCTAGCCGCTAACAACATTCGTTGAAACGCAAAACGGGTCCCGTCTTTCAGATGGGGCCCGTTTTTTTACCTGTAAACAAAGGGTTCTGCGCTGGAGGGAATTCAGAAGCGAAACGCGACACTCAGCATGGGGCCCTTCAGGGTAAGCCTTTGAACCAGGTCGCCGCTACCGAGTTGGTAAGTGAGGTAGCGATAAAGCAGTTGCACATCCCCCCACTTTGCCGCATAGGCGGCGCCTCCGGACGCTTGCACCGTATATCTGGAGGAACCGGTCCCGACGTCGAGGTAGTACGGCACATACCATCTGTCATTGCTTCCGACGCGTATTCGTCCACGAACGCCAATGATTCCGTCCACAATATTTGCTGTCTGCGACAGGCTTCCCTGCGTCGCCAGCGTCGCGCCTTGTTGCGTGAACGTGGCAGATAACGCCCAGTTCGCGTTGGCACTCAGGTTCAGGTATCTAAGCCCACCGAGCGGCTCGACCGTCCCCCATTGCGCCCGCAGTGCGGTATAGGCGCCGGCGAGTCCGAACAGCCCCCCGCTCAGGCTGCTGCCTGTATTGGTTGCCAACTCGCGCGGGATGGCAATCGTCGCGCCGCTCCCCGCGCCGACGGAATTGAGGGTGGTTTGCTGGTGGCTGAAGTCAAGGTATGCCGCATCGGCCACGATGGCCCAGTCCCCTTTGCTGGCTACGGCCTGCAGCATCAGAAGGAACTGCAAATTCTGGAGATAGCTGTCCGGCCCTGTTCCGAGGTCAAGTCTGCCGCCCCCGGTCGATGAATTTCCGGAGAAGCTCAGGGCTCCGCTCACGTTGGGTAACCAGAGGTACGGCGCAATTGCAAATTTCCAGCCGTTCGCATCCGGCGATTCGGCATGTCCCGAGCCGGTAGCGATTGCAAAGAGGATGGCGACGCCGAGACGCTTCCTGCCGAGCCCTGCAAGAGGTGCCTTGATATTGCCCCAATTGAAGCGACTACCTCGTTGCACCGCCTTCATGGTTCACGCCTTCGCTCTGCCATATGGTTGTCGCCCACGTGGAGCGCGATATCGCGCGTCGAGGTGGAGCACCGCAGTCGAGTGGCGCCCGGCAGGGCGATTTACCACTGCTGCTGCTTGCTTCCCTTGATGTTGCCCGCTACGCCACCGGCTACGGCGCCGATCGCCGCGCCAGTCCAGCCACTACCTCCGGCAATGGCCGCGATGCCCGCGCCTGCTGCGGCGCCGATGCCAGCACCGGTCACGGTGCCTTGCTGCTGCGGTGTCATATTCGTGCATCCTGCAGCGCCAGCGGCGACCAGCACCGCACCAATCAGTTGGAGTCGTTTCATGGCGTCACCTTACTTCTTGGTCTGCAGACCGGGAACAACCATTTCGAACCAGATCGTTTCAATGACCGGCCGCTGCAACTGGTCAGGATGTGCCGCGTACCAGCGATCCAAGCCCTGGCGCACGGAGTCGAGCGAATGGCCCTTGAGCCCCCTTGCAAAGCGGGGAACGATGCTTTGCCCATCGGGCGGCGGCTTGCCTTCGTGATAGGCGATATCAACCTGAAGCACGTTGGCAATGCCTACAAGGTAGGCTTTTTTTGTCAGTTCAGAGGAGTCTGTCCACTGCTTGCCAGTAATCAGCGGGATTTCATCGGCGCGTGAGCCAATCGCCAATGTCAGTGTCATGAGTGCCGTAGCCATCACTGCGAGCCGGTTCAGTCTTCTCGCCATTGCGGTCCCCCCTCAGCGTTGCCGTTATCCCACGCAGCAGTGCGTCTGTTCATAGTAGTCGCTATTCCGGCATATGGGACCGCTGGGCGTGCTGGGGCGGTGCCGCCCTCCCACGCCTTGGCTGGCTCACGGCAACCCGGCGCAGTGACGCGCGAGATGCTGTAAAAAAAGCAGCCGATGAATTCGTCGGCTGCTTTTTTACTGCGGTGAATCAAGGCCCGAATCAGGGCTTGATATTGAACGTCTTCACGATGCCGGCATTGCGATCGTATTCGGTGCGGAGATCGCGGCCGAGTTCGGACAGGGATTCCGGCGGCATCGGCTCATAGCCGAGGCCTTCCAGCCGCTCACGCAGCTTCGGCATGCCTGCGGCCTTGTAGACCGCCGCCTGGATCTTCTGCGACATGTCGGCCGACATCTGCGCGGACGCGACCACGCCAACCCAGTTGCTGAAATCGATATCGGGGTAGCCCTGTTCGGCGAACGTCGGCACCTGCGGCAGCAGCGGCGAGCGCGATTTGGACGCCACGGCATACGGCTGGACCTTGCCGGCGCGGATCATTGGCAGGGACGTCACCATGCCGTCGTACATCAGCGGGATCTGTCCGCCCATTACCTGGGCCAGTGCCGGGCCCGAGCCGGCGAACGGCACGTGCTGCAGGTCCATGCCGGCTTCCTGATTCAGGATCGCGCCGGCGTAGTGCGATGCCGTGCCCGCGCTGTACGAGGCAAAGCCGAGCTTGCCCGGATTGGCCTTGACGTAGGAGATCAGGCTCTTCAGATCCTTGGCGGGCAGCGACGGCGTGCCGACCAGCACCATCCGCGAGCGGCCCACCGCTGCCAGCGGCCGGACATCGCGCATGGTGTCATAGGCAACCTTCTGTACCTGCGGGACTTCCGTCAGCACATTGGTTGCCGTCACCATGATGGTCTGGCCGTCGGCCGGTGCCGCGAGCAACGCGGAAATCGCAATGGCGCCGCCACCGCCGGGCTTGTTGTCGACCACCACGGGCTGGCCGAGGTCGGCGGAAAGCTGGTCGGCCAGCAGGCGCGCCATGACATCCATGGTGCCGCCGGCGGGCGCCGGCACCAGCACGCGCACGGGCTTGTTGGTCCAGGCCATCGCGGCAGGCATGACCAGCGTCATTGCTGCGGCGATGACCGCATGACGCATGCGAAGAAGGGCAGGGCGCTTGAGCATTGTTGTCTCCATGATCAATTTATAAGAATCTGCACGAGCGAGTAAAAGCCGGGTCCGCCTCGCTTTGGACTCAGGGAAAGTGTCTGAAATTGGCAGACCCGGGGGGAAAGGGGCGCCGCATGTGAGATGCGGCGCGAGGGTCAAGGTCGACCCGGTGGCGGCAGGGAGGAAGCGCCGCGCCCGGGCGCGCGCTGTGGCAACGCCGCCAGCACGTCGGCGCGTTGCGTATCGGTCATCCGCTCCCAGAGACCGATTTCGACAGTGGTTCTGCGGCAGCCCTGGCAGTACTTGCCCGCCAGGTCCATGCGGCAGATGTTGATGCAGGGGTTGGTGGCGGGCATGGTGCGGATCAGGCAGCGGCGCGCATCGGCAGGTTCTTCTCGCCCGGCTTGCGGTTCGGCGCCATGCCGTGCGCGGCGAGCGTTTCCTCTGCGCTGTCATACCAGGTGCCAATGCGATAGATCTCGCGGGCTTCCTTGCCGGTAGCAATCTCGCGGCCCAGTTCGTGCGCCACGCGCACGCATTGTTCGATCTGCTGCACCGAGGTCATGCGGTTGCCGTGCTGGTCGATGATCGTGTCCTCAATGCCGCAACGCGGATGCAGGCCCATGGCCATCGCCATCATGTTGAACGGCAGCACGTTCTTGAGCAGCGATTCCGCGGTCAGCGTGCAGCCGTCGGGCGCACGGTGGACGAAGTTGAAGAAGTTGAACGGATTGGGGCCGTCAAAGCCGCCGCCGATGCCGATCCAGGTCAAGTTCAGCGGACCCTTGTAGGCGCCGGCACGAACCATGCGCTCCAGCGTTTCCAACGCGTGCATGCCGGTGAGCTGGAAATGCGGCTGGATGCCGGCGGCGGAGAGCCGGCGCAGGTGTTCCTCGACCCAACCCGGGCCCGCCGGCACGGTCATCTCGCGGTAGGCAGCGACGAACGCAGGATTGGAGAGCGACGTACCCTCGAGATACTCCGGGTAGAGCAGCTCCATGATGTTCATCTGCGTGGTGTTGATCGCCACGGTCACCTGGTCCGGTGCCGGATCGAGATCGGCCAGCATGTGGCGCGTGTCGTCCGACAGCCACTTGGCCGCCTGGCCGTCGTCTTCCGGCGCAAAGGAAATGGACCCGCCAACCTGGATGATCATGTCGGGTACGGCTGCGCGTACGCCAGCGATCAGTTCATTGAACTTGGAGAGACGCTTGGAACCCTTGCCATCCAGTTCGCGCACGTGCAGGTGCAGCACGGTGGCGCCGGCGTTGTAGCAGTCCACCGCCTTCTGGATCTGTTCTTCCATCGTCACCGGAATGTCTTCCGGGAAGTCCTCCGGCATCCACTCGGGGCCATAGGGGGCCACCGTGATGACCACCTTGTTCATGTTCTCGGGGTGCAGCGAATCGTCAAGAAATTGCATGTCTGTCTCCTCATGTCGGATACGTGAATCAGTGCTGCAAGTATCGGACAATGGCGCTGCAGGATTTGACATTGCGGGACGGCCTCTTTACATTTTGGGACAGTCAGGGAAAACACGATGTCCTACTTTCTGCGCAGTGCCAGCCTCACCAACTACGTGGATGTCGCGCGCGCCGTGGGGCTCGATCCACACCAGATGCTGCGTGCGGCAAGGATCAGCCGCGATGCGCTGCTGGACCCGGATATCCGCATTCCGGCCGCGCGGGTGGGGAGCTTGCTCGAGGCTTCGGCGCGTGCCGGGCATGCGGAGGATTTCGGCCTGCGCCTGGCCGAGCAGCGGCAGTTTTCCAACCTCGGCCCGCTGGCCTTCGTCGTGCGCGAGGAGCCCACGCTGCGGCGCGCGCTCGAATCGATGGTGCGATACATGGGCCTGCAGAACGAGGCGCTGGCCATGCGCGTCGAGGACGACGAGGGACTGGTGGTGATCCGGCTGCACATTTTCAGCGACGAGCCCGGCACCCTGCGTCAGGCCACGGAACTGGCCGCTGGCGTCATGTTCCGGATGCTGAGCCTGTTCCTCGGACCCGCATGGCGGCCGCGCAGCATCTGCTTTTCTCATTCGCCGCCGGAGAGCCACGCGACCTATCTGCGCGTGTTCGGCATGCAGGCATTGTTCAACCAGGATTTCGATGGCATTGTCTGCGTGGCCTCGGACCTCGAGGCGCCACTGCCGTCGTACGATCCGGTCATGGCGCAGCAGGTCAGGCGCTATCTGGGCACGCTGCTGGCCCAATCGAATACCACGATGGACGACAAGGTGCGCAAGCTCGTGCTTGCGCTGCTGCCCGGTGGCCTGTGCACTGTCGATCGCGTGGCCGAGCATCTGGGGGTGGATCGGCGTACGGTGCATCGGCATCTGGCGCAACTCGGCACGACTTACTCGGACATCGTCAATGAAGCGCGCGCGGGGCTGGCGACCCGGTATATCGAGAACCCGTCGCGGCCGCTGTCGGAAGTGGCCACGCTGCTCGGCTTTTCCTCGCTGAGTGCGTTTTCGCGCTGGTTTGGCGGGCAATTTGGTTGCAGTGTCTCGAAGTGGCGAGCCGGACAAGGCAATGGCGGCGACGAGGCAACCTAGCGGAGCGGAGCGATGAGGAAGAGGCTAGCGATCTGGTTCGTAGTCATCGCCGTGCTCTTGTCAGAGGGTGCGGTCGCAGCCGACTTCGGCAGCAAGGGCGGGCCCGAGCCTGCCAACATCGACCAGATTGCCGACGTCCTTCGCGAGGATCCTTATGACCTGGAGCTGCTTATCAGCTTTGGCACCTCCAAGGGCGGATCGGCCGGCCATTTCGCGCTGGCGATCCGGGACGATGTGCCCGGCGACGATCTGGTCTACTCGGCCAACTTCTACGCGGACCGCACGCGCAAGCACGAAAAGGGCTACTACACGAAGGATCTGATGGTAGGCATCCCGAAGAAGGAATACTTGTTCAGGACCGTCTCCTCGGTCGACGAGACGGCTTCATTTGGTCTCGACTTCGGCGAGATCTACAAGCGATCGGTGATCGGCGTGCGCGTCCACGGCGTACCGGCCAGCGACAAGGCGGCCCTGGCGGCGTACTTCCGGCGCATCAATGACGACTATCACCGGCGGGCCCGCAACACCGAGTATCACAGCGGCGAAATCAAGTACGACTACCTGCGCCTCAACTGCGCGAAAACCATCGGCGCCGCGTTCAAGTTTGGCGCGGGCTACAAGGACCTGGAGGTCACCAGCGCCAGGTTCCTGTCCGGACGGCGGGTGGTGGCGGCCGCTAGAGCCAATGTGCCCACCGAGATGGCGATGAAGCTGATCCGGGAGTGGGGCAAGCGCGGGTACGGCATGGACGTCGTGCTGTACAAGAAGTACGGTGGCTCGACCTATGTGGATCCGCTCGAGGAGGACAAGGTGGCCTTCAAGGACTTGCCCAATCGATTCCCCTCGGTCTTGTCCCTCGACTTCCGCCGGGACGAGGGCGCTTATCAGGATGTCGACAACCTCTTCGCGATGTATCTCCTCTACAACCTGGGCCGGTACAGCGTGCGCGTGAATGGGCAGACGAAGCTGCTCGAGATCGAGAAGGACAAGCAGCCGATGGCCTACCCGGAGGCCGTCGAGCTGGCCACCCAAAGCGCGAAGTCGGACAGCGAGAACTACGGTCGCCACATCGGGTTCCGGCCGAGCGGCACCAGGATCGGGGAAGCGCCCGACAACACGCACCTCTACAACTTCACGGACGATGGCGGCAAGACGCCGCCGCCCTAGCGCATGCAGGGTGCCCCAAAGGATCGTCCGAGATACTTCTTCATCCTGTCATGACAGCACAAGGAAGCCGGGGGCTGGTTGATGGAATAAATCCGACCTGTCAGCGGTTTACGGGATGCAGGCTCGGCGCACTCCTAAGGTCCGGCGCGAGTTCCGGGTGACCCGGACGTCGGGCAGCAAAGCAGGGGGCACATCATGAACGGGCGCAGGTTTTGCCAGATCGTCCTGGCATTGGTGGCAGGGGTGGCGATGGCCGCCGGCGGTCCGACGCTGGCCGCCGGTCGAGGTGGCGGTCGCGGTGGCGGCGGTGGCGGCGGTGGCATGCACGGCGGCGGCATGCACAGCGGCGGCTTTCACGGTCACGGTGGCTTCCACCATGGCGGCTTTCACCATGGGCACGGGCACGCGGTTTTCGTGGTAGGTGGCGGCTGGGGCTGGTGGGGATATCCATACTACGGCTGGTCATACCCCGATGCCTACGCCAGTTACTACGCGCCTTCGGTGCAATACATCGAACAAGGCGATGGGTCGGATGGTGCCTCGGCGAACGCATGGTGGTACCGCTGCGACCAGCCCAGTGGCTATTACCCGTACGTCAAGGAATGTCCGGGCGGCTGGCAGACGGAGCCGGCCCAGCCGTCGCTGTAATGCCGGGGCATTGATGAAGCCGCGTTCCGTTTCCCTGCTGATGGCGGCCGCGCTTGCGGTGGGCGCCTGTACGACAATGCCGTCGGCCCCCAGCGTGATGGTGCTTCCGGGCACTCACAAGACGTTCGACCAGTTTGTCGGCGATGACATCGATTGCCGTCAGTTCGCGCAGGGCCGGGCCGGCGGCGTGAGCTCGCATCAAGCGTCCGGCATGGCGGCGGCGAGCAGTTCGGCGTTCGGGGCCAGCAATTCAAGCGACTCGGGCTACAGTGCGCAGGACCAATACGACGCGGCCTATATGCAGTGCATGTACGCCAGAGGACACCGGGTCCCGGTCTACGGCCAGATGCTTGCGGCGCCACCCGCGACGCCACCTGCCAACTACAAGCCCAACTTGCCGCCGCCTGCACCTGCCCCCTGAGCGTTCTGGCGAATAAAGAAGAAAAGGGCCACACAGCGTGGCCAGGCCGAAAATCATCGGGGATGGGAGGGCGGAACGGGATTGAATCGCCCGTCCCCGCCCATCCCCGTTTTTCCCGATACAGGCAATATCAGAACTTGTGGCGAATGCCGACGGCCGCGCCGAGCATGTTGCTCTGGCCGTTGGCCAGCGCATAGCTGTTGCCCAGTGACAGGCTGTTGGCGTAGACCGTGGCGAGCGATTCCATCATCAGGCCAGCGTTCTTCGCATAGGCCGTGGTCAGGTAGACATCGGTGCGCTTGGAGAACGCATAGTTCGCCACGAACGCGACCTGCCACGGATTGGCCACGCTGGTATTGCCGAAGAGGCTCTTGACGTTGTCGTAGTTGTATTCGAGCGTCAGGCCGATGGCCGGCGTCACCTGGTAGTTGGCGCCAATCCAGAAGAAGTCGTCACGCTGGATCAGCGTTCCGGCCGCGTTCTTGTTCTGGCCCCAGCGGTAGCCGCCCATGATCTTGGCGGTGTTGTTCCACGTATAGCTCGCGCCGACCACGGCCTTCTTGATCGTGCCGCTGCTGGTGCCGATTGTCGGGTTCCACTGGTCGTAGCCGATCGTCGCGCCGAACGGGCCGGTCTGATAGGCGAAGGCGGTGCCGTAGGCGGTATCGCGCCGGAACTGGCCGGGTACTTCGCCATTGCCGCCGATCGGCGTTGCCACGCCAACGGTCTGGGGCAGGGCCAGGCCGGTGCCGAAGGAGAAGTGCGCAAGCGCGGTGACGGGGCCGAACTGGCCGGTGTACTTGACGGTGTTGTCCTCGCGGAAGTTCGCGCCCGATTGCAGCACCACCGGCTCGTACTGGGTGGCGTAGGCGGTCGGCGAGAAGTTGGCCAGCGCCTCGAACATCGAGGTGTATTGGCGGCCCAGGCTCAGTTGCCCGATCCCCGCCTTTTGCAGGCCGATGAATGCCTGGCGACCGAACAGGCGACCGCTTTGCTGCAGCGTGCCGTTATCGGCGCTGATGCCGGACTCCAGCACGAACACGCCCTTGAGGCCATTGCCAAGGTCTTCGGTGCCGCGCAGACCCCAGCGGGACCCGGCCATGCCACCGGAGTCCATCCGATAGACGTGGTTCGAAGGACCCCGATTGAACCCGTTGGCGGCGGTTGGCACCTGACCCACGTGGTTGACATACTCCAGGTTCATGTCGAGCACGCCATATAGCGTGACGTTCGACTGCGCGAAGGCGCTCCCCGCGCAGACGAGCAATGCGGCCGTGGCCATGCCCTTGAACTTCATACGTGTATCTCCTTTCATTTTTTTCTCACTATTGCGATGTGGGTGTTCCCGTCGGAATGGGTACTGCCAGGTACTGCGAAATCGTTGTTGGATGGGGCTAGGGCTATGCGTCTACGCGTTGCGCAGCAGGCGTTCGAGCAAGGTCGTGGCTTGCGGCCACGGCCCGTATCCCGCTGCGGGGTTGAGGTGTCCCACCTCGCCGAGATCGACCAGTCCGGCGCCCCAGTCGCGCGCCATCTGTTCCACGCGCGTGTAAGCGGCCAACGGGTCGTTGCGGCTGGCGGCGACGATGCTCGGGAAAGGCAGGGGATGCCGCGGAATTGGCAGCCAGCCGTGCTCGTCGAGGGCCGCCCGGGTGGGATAGCCAGCGGGCATCGGGCTTTCGAGGTCGGCAGGCGCGGCCAGCAGTGCGGCGCGAATCTTGCGTTGATGGAGCGCGGCCCAATGCGCGGTGATCATCACCCCTGCGCTGTGCGCCACGAGTACGACCGGACCGTCGATGGCGGCAAGCGCCTGATCCAGTGCGGCCACGCGTGCGGCGCGGCTCAGCTTGTCGTGCTCGAGCGGGGGCACCGAGCGGGCGTTGGGCAGTTGCGCCTGGAGCAGTGTCTGCCAGTGTTCCGGTACGTGGTCACGCAGGCCGGGCACGAACAGGACGGTTGTGTCAGCGAGAAAATCCATGATGAATGCGGAAAGGGTTGCGAGTGGGACTCGCACCGGGGCCGCGCCACCGTCGAGTCATGACGGCGAAGTATCGAAGATTGGTTGCCGGTGGTTTTGACTATCCGGGACAACGTTTTTGCATTCTGGGACAGTCCGGGAAAACGAGAGGGGATGAGGAGAGACGTCCGGAGAGAAGGCTTGCATGAGGCGTATCAGTTCCTGCGAAGCCATCGCCGCGCCCGACGCAGCACTCGCCACGCGTTGCCGGGTGATCGCAGCATCTCGCCGCTGGCGAGGCGATGGTCTTCGGCAAAGTTTGCAATCGCCAAAAATGAAACCTAAGGTGGTAGGGGTGCAAAGAATGTGCGTCGGGCAAAGCGTGGAGGCATCCTGCGTTGCACTGGGATGCCTTGCGCCGTGCGAGCGCCTCGCGTCGCGCGCAATCGTGTTTGCCGCGCTGTACATCCCCTGGGGATTTCGCCATGACGCTTCCCATCCGGCTGGCGGTCGCGACGGCGTTCGGACTGGTCGCCTGCAAGATCGGCGGCCTGTTCGCCGGCTGGCAAGCGGGCCGTGGCGGGACGACGTCCGGCACGGGCAAGTCGCCCGGTTCGCTGGCGACATCCGATCCGGACTACCGACGGCTCGTGGATCTGTCGCGAGTCTCCAGCATGGGCGAACTGGCCGGGTCGCTGGCCCATGAGCTCAACCAGCCCCTGACCGCCATCACCAGCAATGCGCAGGCCGCGCTCAAATACCTCGATACCGATCCCGCGAACGTGGCGGAGGTGCGCGAGATCCTCGAGGATGTAGCAAGCGATGCGTGTCGTGCCAGCGCGCTGGTCCGCCAGATTCGCGCGCTGATCCGGGGCGAGGCCACCCAGTTCGCGCCAGTCGACCTGAATGCCGTCATCGAGGATGTGATGACGCTGGTCCGTGCCGACGCGCTCAGCCGCGACATCGTCGTCAGGCGCCGCATGGCGCCTTCACTGCCGCGCGTCATCGGTGATCCGGTCCAGATCCAGCAGGTGCTGCTGAACCTGCTGCTGAATGCGTTCGATGCCATCGATGCGAGAAATACGAGCGATGCGCGCGGCCCCGGTGCGGGTTGCGCCCGGGAGGTGAGCGTGCTGGCGGCGGAGGCCGACGGCATGGTGCAGGTCTCGGTGTGTGACACCGGTTGCGGCGTCGCGTCCGGTGAACTGGACAACATGTTCGTGCCGTTCGTCACCTCGAAACCCCATGGCATGGGTCTGGGGCTCTCCATCAGCCGCTCCATCGTCGAGCGCCACGGCGGTTACCTACAGGCGCGCAATAACGAGGAAGGCGGCATGACCTTCCGGTTCTCCCTGCCACCGGAGGCCGTGCTGCCGGATCGGGGCGTGGGGCGTACGGCGGCCATGGGTGCGGCCATGCATCGTTCCTTCTCGGAAGGAGGGCGCAATGAGCGAAACAATGCCGAAGATCTATATCGTTGATGACGAAGCAAGCGTCAGGCGCGCGCTGGTCCGGCTGCTGGCGGCGCATGGGCATTGCGCGATCCCGTTCAGTTCGGCCAACGACTTCTTCGCGGCCGTTGACCCGGACAGCGAGCCGGCATGCCTGCTGCTGGATCTGGAGATGCCCGGCGTGAACGGCATCGCGCTGCAACAGATGCTGCGGGAAAAGTTGCCCATCATCATCCTGACCGGCCATGCGGACGTGCCGTTGACCGTCGTCGCGATGCAGGCCGGGGCGATGGATTTCCTGCTGAAGCCGGTCTCGGATACGGTCCTGCTGGCCGCGGTGGCCCGGGGGTGCGAGGTCGCCGTGCAGCGCCACGCGCGACGCAACGAACTCAGGCAGCTGAATGCGCGGGTCGATCGGCTGACCCCCCGGGAACGCGAGGTCATGGCCTGGGTGGTGACAGGCCGGCTCAACAAGCAGGTGGCGTGTGAGCTGGGCACCGTCGAGAAGACCATCAAGGCGCACCGGGCGCGCGTCATGCGGAAGCTGGAAGTCACGTCGCTGCCCGAACTGGTGCGTATCGCCGACAAGATCGGCCTCGCCGCCATCGAGGAGGGGCGCCCGCCGCACTAGCACGCACGCCGGACCCTCGCGGATGGACCTTGGTCCAATATCCCCGGGCGCCTGCGTTTCATAGCCTGTTGAGAAGACATGTTGTCATGACATGCGCATGACCGCGATTGCCTTACGCATCCAGGTCTCCTCCTCATGGGTCCTTCCGAAACTTTTGTCGCCGTCGTGGACGATGACGAGTCCGTAGCGCGCGCCATCGCGCGGCTGCTGCGTGCGGCGGGTATCGCGGTCGACACCTACACCAGCGGCCTGGCGCTGCTCGACAAGATCGCCAGGGAGCCCTGGTACCGGCCGGATTGCGTCATCCTGGATGTCTGCATGCCCGAGATCGGCGGACTGGAGATCCAGCGGCGCCTAGCGCCGGCAGCCTTGCCCGTGCTGTTTATCACGGCGTACGACGTCCCCGATGTGCGTGAAAAGGCCCTGTCCGCCGGGGCGATCGGCTACCTGCGCAAGCCATTCAGCGCCGGCCAGCTGATGGACCTGATGCAATCCGTCAAGCCATGGAGTGGCTCGCCATGACGCTGCCGTGCGTTGGACTTTGGTCCAATTGTCATGACCTGGCGCGAGACGCACTCTTAGAGGCGAGATCGGCGCGCCCCGCAGGATAGGCGTCGTTTGGCTCACCCGGTGCGGGCGTTGTCAGGCATCCGAAGTCGCAGCAAGTAGAAGGCGCACCGGCAGGACGCCATGGCCTGCCGGGGACGAGGCGGCGCGCCGGAGAATCGCGACGCCATGCCAGGGAGGAGATCGAGATGCGAAGCGGTCTGAACAACAACAACTGGCAACGGATCCTCGTCGGCCTGTCCATCGTCCTGGCCGCCGGGTGTGGCAAGAAGGAAACCAAGCCACCAGCGGCCGTGGCGGCCGAAGTCGGCGTCATCACGGTGTCCTTGCGCGATGTGCCGCTGACCTTCGAATTTGTCGGCGAGACGCAGAGCTCCCAGCAGGTCGAGATCCGTGCGCGGGTCAACGGTTTTCTCGAACAGCGGCTCTACACCGAGGGCTCGCTGGTGAAGGCCGGTGAAGTGCTGTTCCGGATGGATCAGAAGCCGTTCAAGGCCGCCTTGTCCGCAGCCGAGGCAGAACTGGCGCAGCAACAGGCGCGGCTGACCACGGCGCGCGCCAACCTGAATCGCGTCCGGCCGCTGGCCGCCAGGAATGCCCTGAGCCAGAAGGACCTGGACGACTCCACGGGACAGGAGCAGGCCGCCGCCGCCGCGGTCGAGCAGGCCAAGGCCAACGTCGTCAACGCGAAACTCAACCTGGGCTATACGACCATCATGTCACCGGTCAGTGGCCTGAGCAGCTTCGCCAAGAAGCAGGTCGGCACCTATATCGATGCGGGCAACAGCCTGCTGACGTACGTGGCGAAGCTCGACCCGATGTGGGTGAATTTCAGTTTGTCGGAGAACGAGGTGCTGCAGTCGCAATCGCAGCAGGCCTCCGGGTCGCTGAAAATGCCGGAGCGTGGCAAGTTCGAGGTGGAGATCGTGCTGGCCGACGGCAGCGTCTATCCGCATCGCGGCCGGATTGCCTTTGCCGATGCGTCGTTCAATGCCGAGACCGGGACCTATCTGGTCCGCGCTGAGGTGGCCAACCCGACCGGATCGCTGCGTCCGGGGCAGTTCGTGCGCGTCAAGCTGTTTGGCGCACAGCGGACGCGCGCCATTACCGTGCCGCAGGAAGCGGTGGTACAGGGTCAGCGCGGCGAAACCATCTGGACCGTGGGCAAGGACAACAAGGCCGAGTCGCGCGTGGTGGAAGTAGGGGAATGGTCGGAGGGTAACTGGGTCGTACGGTCCGGGCTGCGTGAAGGCGACCAGGTGATCGTCGATGGCTCGGTGCGGCTGATTCCCGGTGCGTCGGTCAAGCCCGTGCCGGCAGCCCCGCGCCCGGCCGGGCAGGCCACATCCGGACCGCCGCCGGGCGGACCCGGTGCGGCAAGCCTGGGTCGCGCAGCCGGGGCAGCGTCAGGTGCGAATCCGGGCGCAAATCCGCCGGGCGCCACCCCGGGAGCGGCGCATGAAGGGGCGAAGCCATGAAGCTCTCCCACTTCTTCATCGACCGGCCGATTTTCGCGTCGGTGCTGTCGATCATCATCGTGGTGGGTGGGCTGGTGGCCATGGTCAACCTGCCTATCGCGCAATTCCCGGACATCACGCCGCCCAGTATCACGGTGACCACGACCTATCCTGGCGCCAGCTCGGAAGTGGTGGCGCAGAACGTGGCCGCGCCGATCGAGCAGCAGGTCAACGGCGCGGACAACATGCTTTATATGTCGTCGACCAGTTCGTCGACGGGCAACCTGACGCTGACGGTCTATTTCGAGATCGGCACGGACCCGGCGCTGGCGCAGGTCGACGTGCAGAACCGCGTCAACCTGGCGTTGCCGACGTTGCCGGACGCGGTGACCAAGCAGGGGGTGTCGGTGCAGAAGCGGTCGTCGGCATTCATGATGGTGATCGCGGTCTACTCGCCGGACAACAGCTATCCGCAGACCTTCGTCGACAACTACACCAATATCTATATCCTCGATGCGCTCAAGCGCATCCCGGGCGCCAACCAGGCCTCCATCTTCGGCACGCCGGACTACGCCATGCGGGTCTGGCTGCGCCCCGACCGGATGGCGCGGCTGGGGATCACGGTGGAAGACGTCCAGAACGCGGTGAGCAAGCAGAACGAGCAGTTCTCCGCGGGCCGCATCGGGCAGTCGCCGACAGCGGGCCCGGTCAAGCAGACCTTCCCGGTGGCGACCAAGGGCCGCATGACGGAGCCGGAGGAATTCGAGAACATCATCCTGCGTGCCGCGTCGGGCGAGGCCGCGCTGGTGCGCCTCAAGGACATCGGCCGCGCGGAGCTGGGCTCGAAGGACTATTCGCTGCGCAGCCGCTACAAGGGCAAGACGGCCACGCTGCTGGCGGTCTACCAGCAACCGGGCGCGAATGCGCTGGCCGTGGCGGAGCAGGTGCGCAACACGCTGGCAGAGATGAAGAAGACGTTCCCGCCGGGCCTGGAATACGACATCGCGCTCGATACCACCGAGTTCGTGCACGAATCGATCAACGAGGTGGTGCATACGCTGCGTGACGCCGTGATCCTCGTGATCCTGGTGGTCTATATCTTCCTGCAGAGTTTCCGGGCGACGCTGGTGCCGATCCTGGCGGTGCCGGTGTCGATCATCGGCACGTTCATGGCGATGTCGGCATTCGGCTTTTCCGTGAACATGCTGACATTGTTCGGCATGGTGCTGGCCATCGGGATCGTGGTGGACGATGCCATTGTGGTGATCGAGAACGTCGAGCGGAACATGGTGGAGTTCAAGATGCCACCCAAGGAGGCCGCCAAGCACGCCATGGATGAAGTGGGCGGGCCGGTGATCGCCATCGTGCTGGTGCTGCTGGCGGTGTTCATCCCGGTGGCCTTCCTGTCCGGCATCACGGGGCAGCTCTACAAGCAGTTCGCCATCACGCTGGCGGTTTCCGTGCTGCTATCCGGGGTGGTGGCGCTGACGTTGTCACCGGCGCTGGCCGCCATCCTGCTCAAGCCGGGGGAGCACGAGAAGAACCGCTTCTTCCGCTGGTTCAACCGGAGCTTTGACCGCCTGGTCGAGGGGTATGGCAGCGCCATCCAGCTCGTGATCCGGCGCGTCGTGATCTCGCTGGCGCTGGTCGCCGCGCTGATCGTGGTCAGCGTGTTGCTGTTCATGCGCATCCCGTCATCGTTCCTTCCCGTGGAGGACCAGGGCTATCTGTTTGGCGCGGTGATTCTGCCGGACGCGGCCAGCCTGGATCGCACCCAGGAATTGTCCGGTCGCGCGGCGGCGTGGTTCGCCAAGCAGCCGGGCGTGAAGTCGGTGGCCTCGCCCGATGGCTACAGCCTGATCGATTCCCAGAACAAGGCCAATGCGGGGACGCTGTTCGTGACGCTCAAGGGCTTTCACGAGCGCGGCAAAGGGGAAAGCGCGGAGGACCTGATCGCGAGGGCCACCCGCGAGTTCTCGACCTACCGCGATGGGGTTGTTATTCCGGTCAATCCGCCATCGATCCCGGGCCTCGGTACTACCGGCGGCTTCGAGTTCTGGCTGCAATCCACCGGCGATGGCACCTATCAGCAGCTCGAGGAACGCGTGCGCGCCTTCATCGCCAAGGCACGCCAGCGGCCAGAGCTGCGCGGCGTCAATTCCACGATCAACACGCGGTCCCGGCAATTGCTGGTGGACGTTGACCGGGAGCGCACCGAGACGCAGGGCGTGCCGGTCGATCAGGTCTACTCGGCGCTGCAGACGATGTTCGGCTCGCTGTACGTCAGCCAGTTTCCCAAGAACAGCCGGCTGTTCCAGGTCATCCTGCAGGCGGAGCCGGAGTTCCGCTCGCGTCCCGAGGATCTCGACAAGCTCTACGTCCGCAACGCGAAGGGCGACATGGTGCCGATCAAGGCCGTCACGACGTCGCGCTACACGCCGGGCGCCGATCTGGTGACGCGCTTCAACAATTTTCCCGCGGCCAAGATCACCGGCGACGCGGCGCCCGGATACAGCTCGGGTCAGGCCTTGACGGCGATGGAGGAAGTGGCGGCGGAAGTGCTGGGCCAGGGCTACAGCTACGGCTGGAGCGGGCAGGCGTATGAGGAGAAGAAGGCCGGCTCGACGGCGGCGCTGGTGTTTGCTTTTGCATTGCTCATGGTGTTCCTGATCCTGGCCGCGCAGTACGAGAAGTGGTCATTGCCGCTTGGCGTGCTCCTGGCGGTGCCGTTTGCCTTGTTTGGCGCGTTGGTGGGCATCCTGTTGCGGGGCATGCAGAACGACGTCTACTTCCAGATTGGCCTGACAGTGCTGATTGCACTGGCCGCCAAGAACGCCATCCTGATCTTCGAGTTCGCCGTGGAAATACGCGTGAAGGAGGGACTCAGCGCGTATGACGCCGCGGTCAAGTCGGCCAAGCTGCGGCTGCGTCCGATCATCATGACGTCGCTGGCGTTCATTCTTGGTTGTATCCCGCTGGCGATTGCCAGTGGCGCGTCGGCGGCCAGCCGGCAGTCGCTCGGCACGGGCGTGATCGGCGGAATGCTCGGTGCGACCGTGATCGCCATCTTCTTCATTCCGATGTTCTTCTGGGGACTGGAGCGTCGTACCGCGCAGAAGCAGGCCGCCCAGCCTCCTGCGCATGGAGCGGGGCCGGGGGCCGCGCCCGATGTTCCGGCGTCCAGCGGAGGCAGCTCATGACCGTCTGGCAGGCGAGCAGGGCCATGGAGACAGCGAGGAGGTAATCATCATGACGACATTGACCATACGGTGTGCGGCCATCGCGATAGCGACGATGGTCTCGCTTGGCGCCGTCGCGCAATCGAAGCCCATTCCTTATCCCGCCAAGGGGCAGAGCGCGCAGCAGCAGCAAAAGGACGACGGCTATTGCTATTCGTGGGCCAAGACCAATACCGGGATCGACCCGGCGGCGGTGGCCGCGGCGCCGCCGCCCGCACCCGCCGGCCCGGCCGTTGGCGGCGGCGAACGGGTGGGGGGTGCAGCGAGAGGCGCACTCGGTGGCGCGGTGATCGGTGGCATTGCGGGGGATGCCGGCAAGGGCGCGGCCGCCGGTGCCGCGGTCGGCACGATGGCGGGCGGCGCCCGGGCGCGCCAGAACCAGCGCAATGCGCAGGCATCGGGACAAGCCCAGACGCAGAACGCCATGAGCACCTACTACCGCGCGTATTCGGCATGCATGGAAGGACGCGGCTACACCATCAAATAATGGGTGAATGAAGGAGAAAACATGATCAGGAAGACGATGATTGTCGTGGCCGCGATGGCAGCCTTCGCAGGCCCGGCCGTGGCGCAGCCCGAGGTGCAGACGAATGTGTCGCGCACACCTGACCAGACGACCGTGACCGGCGTGGCGAAGGTGACCGCGACGATTACGGCGATCGATGCCGCGGCGCGCAAGGTCACGCTGAAGACGAAGGCCGGCAAGGTGAGGGATCTCGTGGTGGGCGAGGACGTGCGGAACTTCGACCAGCTGAAGGTGGGCGATATCGTCACCATCGAGTACAAGGAGGCGCTCACCGTCAGCCTCAAGAAGGGCAGCGGGCCGCCCTCGATGCAGGAACGCGAGAGCGCGGACCGTGCCGCGCCGGGTGCAAAGCCCGGTGGCACGGTGGGGCGTGAAGTCACCGTGGTGGCGGACGTCGTCGCGGTGAACAAGGAAGCGCAGATCGTCACCGTCAAGGGGCCCAAGGGGCGCGTCCTGGACCTGATGGTGGAAGACCCCGAGCAGATGAAGAACGTGAAGAAGGGGGACCGGGTCCAGGCGGTCTACACGGAAGCGCTTGCCGTGTCCGTGCAACCCGGCCCGGCCAAGTAGGACAGGACGAGCCAGCAACCGGGCGCGAAGGCCACAGGCCGCTTCATGAGTATTGTGAATTGGCTGCGCCGGCGCACGTCCCGGCCGCCTGTGCATGAGCGTCGCGACCTCGATGAGATCGTCGAGCGGATGACGGCGCTCAACCCGCGTCTGCGGCTGGTCTCCGGCTACCAGAAGAAGTTGTCGCCGCAAGCCGGCGTGGCGCTGGACTATGTCGGCAAGGTGGTCGCGGACCTGCCCGCCGCGCGCGAGGGGAATCGGGCAGCCTGGGCGACGGACCCCTGCATCCGGGCCTTCTTCGCGACCGCCGAGGATGTGGAGACCACGATCAGCCGGTCGACGGACTTGCGCGCATTCTTCGACTCGGCTCCGCTCGCCGAGGAAGCCTACGCGGTGCTCGGCATGGCGATGTCGGAGCGGCAGACGCTGGGCACGGCGCTTGAGAATGGCGTGATGCGCTCGGACGTGCCGCTGACGACGATCAGCTTCGGCGACCATCAGGTCCGGATCTGTGCGGGGACGGAAGCGGATCTGCGGCAGGAGATCCTGCGGCGCGCACTCGATCAGCTGGCGGTGCAGGGGATCGCAAAAATCGCGGGAAAGCTGTCAAGACGCGATGTGCTCAAGCGCGAGATCGTCCTGCTCAAGACACGCCTGCGGCTGCTGGAGACACAGGGAAAAGGGATGTCCTCGGTGGTCGGCGGCGGGAGCGCGCCGGACCCCGGCGAACTGTCGAAGCTCAATGCCCAGATCCAGGAGAACGACGACGAACTGGCGCGTCTGGCCGTGACCACGGGCACGCTGGATCGCCAGCTCGACATCCTGGGTGGGGTCATCGCCGACGCGAAATCGCACTTGCGTGTGAAGTCCCGCCGGATGCGGCTCACCCGGATGAACGTCCTGTTGCCTCCCGACGCGACTGGCGAAGGGGACGTGATTGACGTGGCGTCCGCGCGGATTCCCGGTGATCCGCCGATGGTCCGCGCCTTCGCGCTGATACGCTTTCCGCGATCGGGTTTGCTGCCTGCAGCAAATCTGCTCGATATGGCCGAGCGTTTCTTGTAAAACGGGGCGACCGCAGCACCGGCGCCCCGCTCATATCACTGATCTTCCTGCGTATCTCCCGTCAGTAGGGCGCGTTGACCACCACGTATTGCGATCCCTGTGGCTGATACCAGGTGGCGCCACACTGCTGGTAGACCATGCCGGCGTAGTTGACGGGGACGCACCCTGGCGGGACGGTGCGGACCATGGAGCCGACGATGGCCGACGTCACGGCAACGGTGGCGGTGACGGCGGCGGCCGTGGCCACCGGATGGTAGTCATTGTCCCAGCCACCGTGACAGCAGCCCCCGCCCTCGACGTTCACGTTGACGTTGCGGTTCGAATTGACGTTGACGTTCCGGTTGCTATTGACACTGTTGACGCTGGTGTTGCGGACATTGTTGGTCCGCGCGTCCGCGTGGCTGTTGTCGATCTGGCGGCCTCCGCCACCCGTTGCGGCCGCGCGTCCGCCGCCACCACCGCCACCGCCGCCCGTAGCGGCTGCGCGCCCACCTCCACCCCCTCCGCCGGCGTGTCCGCCACCGCCACCACCACCGCCGCGTGCGGCTTCAGCCATGGGGGCCCAGCCGTAGGTCGCCAGAACGAGCGCGCTCAAAAGGACCAGGAGCGACTTGCCGAATCCGTATTTCATGGCGATCTCCTTTACCGGGTCTTCAGCGGAACGAACTCGGCCATCTTGGCGTCCTTCGGCGGCGTGAAGCTGAACGTCGAATCCTTGAAGGTGGGATTCAGGTTCCACTTGAGCAGGGTGACCGATTGCGGACGCGCCTCGTCACCGCGATTGGTAATCACGAGCTTGCGCGGCAAGGGCTTGCTGCCGGCGGCGATCCAGATCTGCCAGTCGAACTGGCCCTGGCGGAACGCGTAGTGATCGCAGAGTTCGCCGTTGATGATGTCCTGTCCGGCATTCATCGCCGACTCGATATTGTTGAGCGGCGCGGCTGGCGTGCCGAAGAGGAATAGATCGGCGGTGGGAATCTCGACGCCATACCGTTCCTCCAGCCGATTGACCAGCCCGGCGAGGTTATCGCTGAACTCGGCCTTCGAATAGTATTTCTGCGCAGGCGTATAGAGGGTCACCGTCTTGCCGTCGTAGAAGAGATCGCGCTGCGAGCGGGCGCTGCGCATCTGGGCCCGCAGCTTGTTCGGGCGATCGACGTCGAGCTCGGAACTGGCCGTGTGCTGCAGCTTCTGGCCGTCGGTCAGGACCCGCTCGCCGGACAGTTCGATCGATACATGGAAGCGCTTCAGCGATTGCAGATAGGTGCCCATGGTCTTGAGCGCCTGAATCGCGGCCGGGTCGACGGCATTGGCGTCGGGCTGTGCCGGCGCCGCCGCCGAAGCCGGGGCGGCAGCCTTCGCCGCCGGCGGGGGCGCCGACGCCTTCGGAGCGGGGCTGCTGCATGCCACCAGCGACATCGCCAGCAGGCTCAACGCCAGTATTCGTACCATGGTGATCTCCCAGAGTCATGACAACCCAGGCGGCGCCGCGCGAAGGGCGCATGCAACGGGCACCGCCTTGCCGTGGTGTGTCGAGTTTCGACCACAAGCCGCACCCTGCCAAGGCGAACTGACTAATTTGAATGGGCGTAACGAAATCGCTTAAATCTCAACCGGCGGCGGCGTCCGCTGCACAGGGCATGCGCGCCGTCATGGGGCGTTCGGGGTCCCTGACAAGGCAGCAAAGATCGTTGCGCGTACATTCCATTGTTCACGTCGCGGTGAAACTTCGGGCTCATGCGGCATAGCACACTGCACGCATCCCGGAATCTCATGACACGCCATGCTCCCCACCGACCCGATTGCCGCTGTCACGCATGCCGACCCCTATCCCTATTACCGGGATCTGGCACGGCAGCATCCGTTCCATCGCCATGACGCACTCGGGCTCTGGGTGGCCGCGAGCGCGCAGGCCGTGGAGGAAGTTCTCAATCATCCCGATTGCCGTGTCCGGCCCCCCGCACAGCCCGTGCCGCCCGCACTCGCGGGGAATGCTGCCGGCGAACTGTTCGGGCGCCTGGTCCGCATGAACGATGGCGTCAATCACGCGTCGCTGAAGACGATCCTGCTGCGGCAGATGGCCGGCATCGACCTGAGCGCTGCACGCACGCGAGCCCGCACGCTGGCGGCGGGCTTGCCGCGCGTCGACAGCGATGACGGGCACGAGGCCAATCGCTGGATGTTCACCCTGCCGGTGCTGACCGTGGCTGACCTGCTGGGCCTGCCATTGGAGCGCGATGGCGACGGCCACGTGTCGACGCGCGTCGCCGGATTCGTGACGACCTTTGCCACGGCGATGTCGCCGCTGGCGACGCCCGCCGATGTGGAGGCCGGCGTGGCCGCGGCCCGCTGGCTGACGCAATGGGTGGGCGAGCATGCCGCCGGGGCGTCGTCCGATGGCCTGCTTCACGCGATGCTGGCGGTGGCGGGCGAAGCCGATATCGATCCGGCCGTGCTGACCGCCAACGCCATCGGCCTGATGATCCAGGCGTGCGAGGCCACGGCGGGTCTGGTGGGCAATACGCTCGTGCGGCTGGGCCGGGAGGGCGGGCTGGAACTCGGGCGGGAAGGCGGGCCGGACGTCGAACGAGACGCGGGCCTGGGCAATCTCGACGCCCTGGTCGCCGACGTTGCCCGCACCGATCCGCCCGTCCAGAACACGCGGCGCTTCCTGGCGGCGGATGCCACGCTGTGCAGGGTGCCGGTGAAGGCCGGAGACGCCGTGCTGGTGCTGCTGGCGGCCGCATCGCACGACCCGGATACGGTGAGCCACGCCACCAGCCACGCCACCAACGCCGGCAAGCCGTGGACCTTCGGCACCGGCCGGCACGGCTGCCCGGGCGATGCGCTCGCGCAGGTGCTGGCCGCCTGCACGGTCGAGGGACTGCTGCAGCGCGGCGTGCAACCTGCGCGCCTGCTGGGTACGCTCCGCTACCGCCCGTCCGTGAACGCGCGCATTCCGCAATTCCAATAACAGAAACTTTGGAGCACCCCGCATGATTGCTGTGATCTTTGAAGTCGAGCCCGCACCGGGCCGGCAGGATACGTATCTCGATATCGCCGCCCATCTGAAGCCGACGCTGGAGCAGATCGATGGCTTTATTTCGGTGGAGCGCTTTCAGAGCCTGACCACGCCGGGCAAGCTGCTGTCGCTCTCGTTCTTTCGCGACGAGGCGGCCGTCATCGCGTGGCGCAACATGCTCGATCACCGCCAGGCACAGGCGGCGGGGCGCGGCGGCGTGTTTGCCAACTACCGGTTGCGCGTTGCGCAGGTGCTACGCGACTACGGCCTCAACGAGCGCGCCGAAGCGCCGGCCGACAGCCGCGCGGCGCACGACGCGGCCGGGCATTAAGCTCGGGCATTGAGTTCGTTCATTGCATTGGAGTAGAGAGCATGTCGACGTTCCACGCCGGCCAGGAGATCGTTTTCATCGGCCTGACCTTCCTGCTGGCCGGATTTGTGAAAGGGGTGGTCGGGCTGGGCCTGCCCACGGTGGCGGTGGGTCTGCTTGGGCTCGTGATGCCGCCGGTGCAGGCCGCCGCGCTGCTGGTGGCGCCATCGATGGTCACCAACGTCGTCCAGCTTTTTGGCGGGCCGCGTTTCGGGCAACTGCTGCGGCGGCTGTGGCCGATGCTGGTGGCGATCTGCGCAGGCACCTGGCTGTGTGCCGCGCTGGTGCCGGCGAAGATGATGGATCATGCGACCAACGCGCTCGGCGTGGCGCTGATCGTCTACGCCATCATGGGGCTGGCCGCCGTCAGGCTGACCGTGCCGCTGCGCATGGAAGGCTGGATGGCGCCGCTGGCCGGGCTGGTCACCGGGGCCATCACCGCCGTGACCGGTGTGTTCGTGATCCCGGCCGTGCCTTACCTGCAGGGTCTCGGCCTCGACAAGGAAAGCATGGTCCAGGCGCTCGGGCTGTCCTTCACGGTGTCCACGATCGCGCTGGCCGTGAGCCTGGCGCTGGGCGGCGCGCTGCTGCACACGCCGGTGCTGGGCGCCTCCGCGCTGGCGCTGGTGCCGGCGCTCGGTGGCATGTTCTTCGGCCAGTGGCTGCGCCACCGGATCAGCGCCGACCGTTTCCGCCGCCTGTTCTTCTGCGGCCTGCTGTTGCTCGGTGCCGATCTGGCGCTGCGCGGCGCCTTCTGACAAGCCCTGCCATGAAAACCTGACACAATCGCCCGCGATACTGGTGCAAGATCGCGACGGTGGCACCTTGCCACGGAGCACCGGTTACGAAAGGGCGATGCAGGATGAAGCGGCGCACGGGCAGTACCAAACTGTGGACCACGCTGGGCAAGCAGGCAGCGCGCAGTGCCAGGCGTCTGCAGCGCTCGGTGACGGACTCCGTCCTGCGTACGGCCAAGGAGCAAGGCCGCGCGGTCAGCAAGGCGATGGGCCGCGCCATGAGCAAGGCGGCGCAGCAGGCCCTGACCGGCGTGGTCACGCCCGCGCGGGCGCCGGTCAGCAAGGGCGGCGCCTTCTGGGAGGAAGGCCTGTGGGGCTTCGGCCTCGGGATCGGGTCCCTCGGCCAGCGCCGCTACCGGATCTTCGTGCCGCCCGGCGTCAGCGCCGCGCGCCCGGCGCCGCTGCTGGTGCTGCTGCATGGCTGCGGACAGGACGCTGCCAGCTTTGCCGCCAGCACCCGTGTGGCGACGATCGCGCGGGATGCACGCTGGGTCGTGCTGATGCCCGAGCAATCGGTGCAGGCCAATGCCCAGCGTTGCTGGAACTGGTTCCGGCCCGGCGCGCGCGGCGCATCGGAGGCGGCGTTGCTGATGTCGATGATCGACCATGTCTGCCGGCGCTATGCGATCCTCGGCGAGCGCGTCTGCGCGCTGGGTTTGTCGGCAGGCGGCGCGATGGCGATGATGCTCGGCCTGCGCTATCCGGACCGCTTTGCCGCCGTGGGGTCCCATTCCGGCGCGGTGCCCTACAGCGCCACCAACGCCGCGCAGGCGCCGCGCGCCATGCGCGGCGAACGCTCGCCGGACCCGGTGGCGGCCCGGCTGGCGCTGGCCGGCCGCAGGCCGCCACCGCTGCTGCTGCTCCACGGTGACGACGATACGGTGGTGAGCTACGACAACGCCACCACGGCGGCCGCCATGTGGCTGGACCTGCTGCCGCCGGGTAGCCCGGTGCCCGCGGCCTTGCCACCCCGGCGCGTGCGGCGCGGCGCGCGGCGCGCGGTGGACGTGTTCGACTGGCAAGCCGGCGTCCGCCCATTCCTGCGGCTGGTGAAGATCGAAGGGCTGCGCCACGCGTGGAGCGGTGGCGCGCCAGGGCAGGCATTCTCGGACCCCACCGGGCCTGATGCGCTCAAGATCGCGCTGCGGTTTTTTTCCGTGAACGGCCGCGCCACGGACTGAGGGTCAGGCGGGCCTGGATCGAAAGTCCGTTCCAGGTGCGAATTCGGACGCTGGCGATTGCGGGAAGTCGGTCGTACTGTTGTGCACGCCAGTCCAGTTGGACTGGCCCGCCGGTCAAGGCACCGCCTGCGGGCCGGCACCAAAACGCTCGCGCAAGATCTGGCTCGCGTCCAACAGCGAACCGTCCGCCACCTCCACCACGCGGTGCAGGTAGTCTTCGCTCGGGCCGACCAGGGCCATGTAAAGCGTACGGCTCAGTTCTCGCGCCGTGCGCCCCGGCCAATCCTGCGGCAGCAACGCCTCGGGCAGGTTGGGGTCGCGCAGCAGTACGCGCCGATACTCATGCACGAGCAGCGTGCGCACGAAGAACGCATCCACCGGCGCCAATCCTGCAGCGTCTTCAACAAGTGGAGAAAACCGTCGCACGAGCGCCCCCCAAGCGGTGGCCACGTCACCCAGCTTGAAGGTCTGGTGCATCAGCACCTGCAGCGGCCGGATCGAGAACCCCTCGAGACCGTGGGCTTCCACTACCGCTACATATTCCTGCGCGTGCGCTGCCAGGACGATCTCACGTAGCGAGGCGAGGTCCGCATTGGGATGCGCCAGCACCCCTGGTGCGATGGCGCCGAAACCTTCCCACAACAACTCGCGCCGCAGCTTCTGGCGGATCGTGGCGCGTACGTCGCCGCGCACCATCACCAGTGTCCAGTTGCCATCCCATTCGGCGGCTTCGCCGGAATAAATGCGCTTGCCGGCATGCAGCACACGCTGCAGTCCCGTCGTGGAAAGCCCGTAGTAGCTGCGGCGCCCGATTCGGGTTGCGCTTAGCCAGTCGTCAGCGGTCAGTCGGAAGGTGGCGGTGCGCACCAGACGGTCATTGATGCCGAATGGCGCCGCCAGCCGGATCAGGCTGCCCAGCCAGACCGCCTGCGGACGTGGGGCCACCACATCGCCGAACAACGTCACCAGCATCGAGTTAGCGCCCAGCTTCAGGCCGCGCGCGAGTCGCGCGATGCGGGGGGAGACGGTTTCGGTGTCAGTGGCGGGCGTCATAGGGTCCCTGAAAGTGATACACAAACGTCTGTTGATTGAATCAAATTGTATCACTACCATCGGTTTCAACTTACGAAATTGATGCAGATCAACCGCCGGGTTGGGATGCCAAAAATAGCGGAGCACACGATGTACGCACAGCTGGTGGAGACGGGAGCAACGAGGCTCCGCACGATGGAAGAGATGGCGCCGCAGGAGCGCGAGTTCCAGGCGCGCGTGGACGCCGGCATCAAAATCGAGGCCAAGGACTGGATGCCCGAGGCCTACCGCAAGACCCTGATCCGCCAGATCTCGCAACATGCACATTCGGAGATCGTGGGCCAGCTGCCCGAAGGCAACTGGGTTACCCGTGCGCCGACGCTGGAACGCAAGGCCGTGCTGCTGGCGAAGATCCAGGACGAGGCCGGCCACGGGCTCTATCTCTACAGTGCCGCCGAAACGCTGGGCGTTTCGCGTGACCAGATGCTGGGTGACCTGCATGTGGGCAAGGCCAAGTACTCCAGCATTTTCAATTATCCGACGCTCACGTGGGCCGATATTGGCGCGATAGGCTGGCTGGTGGACGGCTCGGCCATCATCAACCAGGTGCCACTGTGCCGCAGCTCGTTCGGCCCTTATGCGCGTGCCATGGTGCGCGTGTGCAAGGAGGAATCGTTCCACCAACGCCAGGGCTACGACATCATGATGGCGCTTTGCAACGGCACGCCGGAGCAGAAGCAGATGGCGCAGGATGCGCTGAATCGCTGGTGGTGGCCTGCGCTGATGATGTTCGGCCCATCCGATGGCGATTCGCCCAACAGCGCGCAGTCCATGCAATGGCGTATCAAGCTGTTTTCCAACGATGAGTTGCGCCAGAAGATGGTCGACCAGACCGTGCCGCAGGCCGAGTACCTCGGCCTGACCATCCCCGATCCCGCGTTGAGCTGGAACGAGGAGCGTGGCCACTACGACTTCGGCGAGATCGACTGGTCCGAGTTCTACGACGTCATCCAGGGCAACGGGCCCTGCAACCGTGACCGTCTGCGCACGCGTGTGAAGGCATGGGAAGACGGCGTGTGGTTCCGCGATGGACTGGTGGCCCACGCCGACAAGCAGGTCCTGCACTCAGAACAGGCTGCCGCCTGATTCTTCGCGGCGCACCACGCCGCTCCCCCTCGAAAACGCATTGCACAGGAGGTTGCCATGAAAGAGTGGCCGCTTTGGGAGATTTTTATCCGCAGCCAGCATGGCCTGGCCCACAAGCACGTGGGCAGCCTGCACGCGCCCGACGGCGCAATGGCGATCAATAACGCCCGCGACGTCTACACGCGCCGCAACGAAGGCGTCAGTGTCTGGGTGGTGAAGGCCGACGATGTGATGGCCAGCAGCCCGGGCGACAAGGGCCCGCTGTTCGAGCCGGCCAACAGCAAGGTCTACCGGCACCCGACGTTCTTTCCGATGCCGGAAGCCGTCAAGCACATCTGATCCCGATGCCAGACATTGCCATGAATGACCACAAGCTCGAATACCTGCTGCGGCTGGGAGACTCCACGCTGGTGCTCGGCCAGCGCCTGTCGGAATGGTGCGGCCGTGGCCCGGCGTTGGAAGAAGACATCGCGTTGACCAACGTCGCGCTCGACCTGATCGGCCAGACCCGCCTGTGGCTGGGCTATGCGGCCGAAGTGAAGGGGACGGGCGGCACCGCTGACCAGCTCGCCTTTCTGCGCGACGCACACCAGTTCCGCAATCTGCTGCTGGTGGAGCAGCGCAATGGCAGCTATGCCGATACGCTGGCGCGGCAATTCCTGTTCGATTCCTGGCATTACTTCCTGCTGGAAGGGCTGCAGCGGTCCACGGATGCGCGCATTGCCGAGATCGCCGCCAAGTCGCTCAAGGAAGTGACCTACCACGTGCGCCGCAGCAGCGACCTGGTGGTGCGCCTGGGCGATGGCACGGAAGAAAGCCACCGCCGCATGCAGGACGCCATCGACGACCTGTGGATGTACACCGGCGAGCTGTTCGAGGCCGATGAGGTCGAGGCCGCGCTGGCGCTCGACGGCATCGTTCCCGATCCGGCCACGCTCGCCGCGCCATGGCGGCAACATGTAGCCGAAGTGCTGGAGGCGGCCACGCTGCGCCTGCCCTCGGGCACGTGGTCGCAAAGTGGCGGCCGCCATGGCCGCCATACCGAACACCTTGGCTACCTGCTGGCCGAGATGCAGTTCCTGCAACGCGCCCATCCCGGCGCACAGTGGTGAGTGCCATGACAGCGCAAGCGGTTGCCCGCGCGGACGTCAGCCAGGTTTGGGGTTGGCTCGACGAGGTGCCGGATCCCGAGATCCCGGTGATCTCGGTGGTGGACCTGGGCATCGTGCGGGACGTGGCATGGGTGGACGACGCCTGCGTCATCACCATCACGCCCACGTACTCGGGTTGCCCGGCGATGACCGTGATCCGCGAGGCCATCGAACACACGCTGCTGGCGCGGGGCGTTGACCAGGTGCGCGTGCAGACGCGGCTGGCGCCGGCCTGGACCACCGACTGGATGACGCCGCGCGGCAAGGACTGCCTGCGCGGCTACGGGATCGCGCCGCCTGCGCAGCAGGTGATCGACATCAGCGGCATCGGCCGCAAGGCGTCACAGGCGCCGGTGGTGGTCTGCCCGCACTGCGGCTCGCGCCACACACGCGTGGTCAGCCAGTTTGGCTCCACCGCTTGCAAGGCCCTGTACCGCTGCGGCGACTGCAAGGAGCCGTTCGACTACTTCAAGGCGCATTGACCCGCATCGGGCAGCGAAAGAGATGGCGATATGAGCAAATTCCATGATCTGACCGTAGCTTCGGTCACGCGAGAAACCCGCGACGCGGTGGCGGTGACCTTTGCCGTCCCGGAAGACCTGGCCCACACCTATCGATACATGCAGGGCCAGCACCTGACGCTGCGCACCGATATCGATGGCGAAGACGTCCGCAGGTCTTACTCGATCTGCTCCGCGGTGCAGGACGAGCAGTTGCGCGTGGCGATCAAGCGCGTCGACGGTGGCCTGTTCTCCAACTGGGCCAATGAGCACCTGGCACCGGGCATGACACTGCAAGTGATGCCGCCGTCCGGTAACTTTCACGTACCGCTGTCGGCCGCCAACGCGAAGCACTATGTGGCATTCGCTGCCGGCAGCGGCATCACGCCGATGCTGTCGCTCATCAAGACCACGCTGCATGCCGAGCCCGACAGCCGCTTTACGCTCATCTATGGCAACCGCGCCTCGTCGTCCGTGTTGTTCAAGGAAGAGCTGGAAGACCTGAAGGATACCTACCTGCGGCGCTTCAACCTGGTGTTCGTGCTCAGCCGCGAGCAGCTCGACATCGACTTGTTCAACGGCCGCCTCGATGGGGACAAGGTCAATGCGCTGCTCAGGCACTGGATCAGTCCGCAGGACATCGACGTGGCCTTCATCTGCGGCCCGCATTCGATGATGGAGGAAGTCTCCCAGGCGCTGGTCGCCGGCGGCGTGAGCCAGCACCACATCAAGCGCGAGCTGTTTGCCACCAGCATCCCGTCCGCCCGGCCAGCGGCGCGTGCCCACAATCAGGTCGGCCGGCAGCAGTGCGAGGTCACGGTCATCCAGGACGGCCGCACACGGTCGTTCACGCTGGAGAAGCAAAAGGAATCGGTGCTGGACGCCGCGCTGGCGCAGGGCATCGAGCTGCCGTACTCCTGCAAGGGTGGGGTTTGCTCGACCTGCCGCTGCAAGCGCATCGAAGGCGAAGTCGACATGGATATCAATTTCGCGCTGGAAGACTACGAGGTGGCGCGCGGCTTCATCCTGACCTGCCAGAGCTACGCCATCAGCGACAAGCTGGTGCTCGATTTCGACCAGGAAACCTGAGGCGGCTCCTGCCCGCCCGCTGCCAGCCCCAGACACCCAGAATTCAATTCGCCCCCCGGAGCAACTCGTGTCCCATCCCTTTTTCGAACGCCACCAGGCGCTGCTGGAACAAGCCACCCAAGCCATCGCCGAGCGCGGCTACTGGAGTCCCTTCCCGGAAATGCCAAGCCCCAGGGCCTATGGCGAAACGGCGAACGCCGATGGCAAGGCCGCCTTCGAGGCGCGGCTGAACCGGCCGTTCGCGCTGACCCAGCCAGGGGTTATCGGCCAGGCTGGCAAGGAAGTTTCGCCATACGGCCAGGAACTGAGCATCATCTATCCGAAGCCCGATCTCGACCAGCTCTTTGCCGGCGTGGCGGAGGGCATGCCCGCGTGGCGCAAGGCGGGTCCGGAAGCGTGGGTCGGCGTGTCGCTGGAAATCCTGCAGCGCTTGAACCGCCGCAGCTTCGAGATTGCCTATGCGGTCATGCACACCACGGGGCAGGCCTTCATGATGGCCTTCCAGGCCGGTGGCCCGCACGCGCAGGATCGCGGGCTGGAAGCCGTGGCCTACGCCTGGGACGAGATGCACCGGATTCCGAAGCGGGCCATCTGGGAAAAGCCGCAGGGCAAGAACGAACCGCTGCGCATGGAGAAGCGTTACACCGTGGTGCCGCGCGGCGTGGGCCTGGTCATCGGCTGCTGCACGTTCCCGACCTGGAATGGTTACCCGGGCCTGTTCGCCAGCCTCGCCACCGGCAACGCGGTGGTGGTCAAGCCGCACCCGGGCGCGATCCTGCCGCTGGCGATCACCGTGGAAGTGGCGCGCGAGGTGCTGCAGGAAGCGGGTTTCGATCCGAACCTGGTCACGCTCGTGGCCAATGATCCGACCGAACGCATGGCGTCGCAGCTAGCGCTGCGCCCCGAAGTACGCCTGATCGATTTCACCGGCAGCACCGCCAACGGTGACTGGCTGGAGCGCAATGCGCATCAGGCGCAGGTCTACACAGAGAAGGCCGGCGTCAATCAGATCGTCATCGACTCCACCAGCGACTTCAAGGGCATGGTGCGCAATATCGCGCTGTCGCTGTCGCTGTATTCGGGCCAAATGTGTACGGCGCCGCAGAATATCTACGTGCCGAAGGATGGCATCGATACGCCGGAAGGCCATCTGGGCTTCGACCAGGTTGCCGCCGCGATCGGCGAGGCGGTGACCCGACTCACGGGCGACCCGGCGAAGGCCGTCGAGCTGCTGGGGGCCATTCAGAACGATGGCGTGGTGGCACGCATCGAGGCGTCGCGCGCGCTGGGCGAGATCGTCGCCGACAGTCGCGTGCTGGAGCACCCGGAATTTCCCGGCGCGCGCATTCGCACGCCGCTGGTGTTGAAAGTGGATGCCAGCGACGAAGGCAAGATCATGCAGGAGTTGTTCGGCCCGATTTCCTTCGTGGTTGCCACTGACAGCACCGCTCACAGCATCGCGCTGGCCCATCGCGGCGCCAGGGATCACGGCGCGCTGACGCTGTCCGCCTACACCACCGACGCGGGCGTGACGGAGGCGATCCGTGATGCCGCCGAGGATGCGGGCGTGGCGCTGTCGCTGAACCTGACTAGCGGCGTGTTCGTTAACCAGTCGGCGGCGTTCAGCGACTTCCATGCCACCGGCGCCAACCCCGCGGCGAATGCCTCGCTGTCGGATGCCGCCTTCGTCGCCAACCGCTTCCGCGTGGTGCAAAGCCGCTCGCATATCTGATGTGTTGCCTGCAGCCGTAGTGCGCCCGTGCGTGCATGCCACGCATGCGGCGTAATCATAATGAGATGGAGTAGACAATGGTCCAACGTACCCCCACCCCCAACGAGCTGGAGCCGATCGAGCGCGCCAGCCGTGACGAATTGCAGGCCCTGCAGCTGCAGCGGCTGAAATGGAGCGTGGGCCATGCCTACGCCAACGTGCCGCACTACCGCAAGGCGTTCGACGCGGCAGGGGTGCATCCGGACGACCTGAAGTCGCTCGCCGACCTGTCGAAGTTCCCGTTCCTGACCAAGCAGACGTTGCGCGACAACTATCCCTTCGGCATGTTCGCGGTGCCGCGCGAGAAGGTGGCGCGTGTGCATGCGTCCAGCGGCACGACCGGCAAGCCGACCGTGGTCGGCTACACGGCGAAGGACATCGAGACCTGGGCCAGCGTGGTGGCACGCTCCATCCGCGCCGCCGGCGGCCGCCCCGGCGACCTGGTCCACGTCAGCTATGGCTACGGCCTGTTCACCGGCGGCCTGGGCGCTCACTACGGCGCGGAGAAGGCCGGTTGCACGGTGATCCCGATGTCCGGCGGCCAGACGGAGAAGCAGGTGCAGCTGATCCGCGAGTTCCAGCCTGACATCATCATGGTGACGCCGTCGTACATGCTGAACCTGATCGAGGAAATGGAACGGCAGGGCATGGACCCGACCGAGAGTTCGTTGAAGGTTGGCATTTTTGGCGCCGAGCCGTGGACCGATGCGATGCGGGCCGAGATCGAGGCGCGTGCGGGGATCGATGCGGTGGACATCTACGGCCTGTCGGAGGTGATGGGCCCGGGCGTGGCCAGCGAATGCGTCGAGAGCAAGGATGGCCCAGTGATCTGGGAAGACCACTTCTATGCCGAGATCATCGACCCGGTGACCGGCGAGGTATTGCCCGATGGCGAGGAAGGCGAGCTGGTATTCACCTCGTTGACCAAGGAGGCACTGCCTGTGATCCGCTACCGCACCCGTGACCTGACGCGCCTGCTGCCGCCGACCTCGCGGTCGATGCGGCGGCTCGGCAAGATCACCGGCCGCTCGGACGACATGCTGATCATCCGTGGCGTGAACGTATTTCCGTCGCAGATCGAGGAGCTGATCCTCAAGGTGCCTGCGCTGGCGCCGCAGTACCAGCTGGTGGTGACCCGCGACGGCCACCTGGACAAGCTGGAGGTGCGTGTCGAGGCGCGGCCCGAGCGCTCGGTCTCGCTGTCGGACGATGACCGTGCGGGGCTGGAGCGTGAGCTGAAGGAGCGGATCAAGACGTATGTGGGCGTGACGACGCGTGTGCAGGTGGTGCCCGCGGACGGTATCGAGCGCACGGTCGTCGGCAAGGCGCGGCGCGTGGTGGACATGCGCCCGAAAATCACGCACGAGCAGCCGGTCGGCGCCATCTGACGCACCGACTGACGCACCAATCAGCCCTCTCGCAAGCACAAGAGGGAACCATTCACCTTGATCCACTTGCGATGGCGGCCACCCAGAGCCGCCACGCCAGGCCCTGCGCCAAAGGAGACCATCATGGACGCGCGACAACTGGAATCCATCCAGAATCACCCCGATTTCATTCGGCTGACTAGCGGGCGGGCTCGCCTCGGCTGGTCGTTGACGGTGGCGATGCTGGCCATCTACTTCGGGTTCATCCTGCTGCTGGCATTCTCGCCGTCCACGCTCGGCACGCCGGTCGGATCAGGCGTGATGACGGTGGGCGTTCCCGTTGGGGTGGCAGTGATCTTCACGGCAGTGCTGCTGACCGCGATCTACGTGCACCGTGCCAATCGCGATCTCGACCCGCTCAACGAGCGCGTGCGCAAGGAGTGCAAAGCATGAACCCCGTACACCATCTGCTGTCCGCCGCTGTCCTGAGCCTCGCGGGCACTGCCGCCATGGCGGCGCCCGCCATCCAGGGCGACACCACGCCGCAACCATTGAACTGGAGCGCCATCGCGATGTTCCTGCTGTTCGTGGTCTTCACGCTCGGAATCACGCGATGGGCCGCACGGCGCACGCGTTCGGCGTCGGACTTCTATGCGGCCGGTGGCGGCCTCACCGGTTTCCAGAACGGGCTGGCGATTGCCGGCGACATGGTATCCGCGGCATCCTTCCTCGGTATTTCCGCGATGATGTTCGACAAGGGCTATGACGGGCTGATCTACGCGCTGGGCGTGGTGGCAGGATGGCCAATCATCCTCTTCATCGTCGCCGAACGGCTGCGCAACCTGGGCCGCTATACCTTCGCCGATGTGGTCTCGTACCGCCTGGCCCAGAAACCGGTGCGCATCACCGCTGCCTTCGGCACGCTGACCGTAGTCATCATGTACCTGGTGGCGCAAATGGTGGGCGCCGGCAAGCTGATCGAGCTGCTCTTTGGCACGAGTTACGAATCGGCCGTGGTCATTGTCGGCGTACTGATGGTGCTTTACGTCATGTTCGGCGGCATGCTGGCCACCACCTGGGTGCAGATCATCAAGGCGGTGCTGCTGCTGGGTGGCGTCACCTTCATGGCGGTGATGGTGCTGGCCCATTTCGGCTATAGCCCGGAAGCCATGTTCGCGGGGGCGGCGAAGGTGCACGAGAAAGGACTGGCGATCCTGTCCCCAGGCGGGCTGGTGTCCAATCCAATCGATGCGATTTCGCTCGGCGTGGGCATGATTTTCGGCACGGCCGGCCTGCCACATATCCTGATGCGCTTCTTCACCGTGGCAAACGCGAAGGAAGCGCGCAAGTCCGTGCTTTATGCCACCGGCTTCATCGGTTACTTCTACGTGTTGATCCTGGTGGTGGGCTTCGGCGCGATCGTGATGGTAGGGGCAGATACGGCCTATCGCGACGCGGCCGGAAAGATCATTGGCGGCAGCAACATGGTGGCAGTGCACCTGGCGCATGCGATCGGCGGGAATCTTTTCTTCGGCTTCATCTCGGCGGTGGCGTTCGCGACCATCCTGGCCGTGGTGGCCGGGCTGGCCCTCTCGGGGGCATCGGCGGTCTCCCACGACCTGTACGCCAACGTGTTTCGCAGCGGCCAGGCCAGCGAGAAGGACGAGATCCGCGTCTCCAAGGCTGCCACGCTGGTCATCGGGCTGCTGGCGATGGTGCTGGGCGTGATGTTCGAGAAGCAGAACATCGCCTTCCTGTCCGGGTTGGTGCTTGCGATTGCGGCCTCGGTCAATTTCCCGGTGCTGTTCCTGTCGATGTTCTGGAAGGGGCTGACCACGCGCGGCGCGGTGGCGGGCAGCCTGGCCGGGCTGGTGTCGGCAGTGGCGCTGCTGGTGCTCGGCCCAACCGTCTGGGTGGGGATCCTGCATCATGGCAAGGCGATCTTCCCCTATGCCAATCCGGCGCTGTTCTCGATGACCCTGGCCTTCGCCTGCGCCTGGCTGGTATCGGCACTGGACCGATCCGCGCAGGCGCGCGCCGAACGCCTGCGCTACGGTGCGCAGTTCGTGCGGGCGATGACCGGCATTGGCGCGGCCGGGGCCAGCCAGCACTAGCCGTTCAGGATGGGGTGGTGGTTGTCCGGGTCTGGCCGGCTGACTTCAGGGCATGCCCACCGGTTCGAACGTGACGTCGCTGGTCGGGCAGGCCACGCAGGGCAGGATAAAGCCGTCGTCCTTCTCGTCGGGGCTCAGGCCGGGCCATTCGATCCGGTAGCGTACGCTGCCCGCGTGGAGCTTGCTGATGCAGGCGCGGCAGGTGCCGTTGCGGCAGGAGCTTGGCAGGCGTACGCCTTCGAGCAGCGCGGCTTCGAGCAGGCTCAGCGACGCCGGCGCGGCAAAGCACGTCTCGCCGGGCAGGATGCGGGCGCGGTACGCCGTGTCGTCATCGTGCGGATCGGCCATCTCAGGTCTCCGCGTCGGGGGCGTCGGGAAACTGCGCGCGGCCATGCGTGGCGTCGCGCAGCGTGTCGATGGCCTGCGCGCGCAGCGTGGCCGGCAGCCGGATCACCAGCCGGGCCAGCGCATCGTAGTGCGTGTCGGCCAGCGTGCAGCCTTCGCCCGCCGACTGGTCCAGCCAGCGGCGCACGCGGGGCTCGTCGGCGTAGTCGACATCGACGGTCAGCGTGGCATAGGTGATCCGCTCCACGCGTTCGGCATCTTTCAGCGCGCCGGCGATGGCATCGGTATAGGCGCGCACCAGTCCACCCGCGCCCAGCTTGATGCCGCCGTAGTAGCGCACCACCGCGGCCAGCACCCCGTCCAGATCGTGATGGCGCAGCACCTCCAGGATCGGGCGCCCGGCGGTGCCGGAGGGCTCGCCGTCGTCCGACATGCCCGACTGGCCGCCCGCCAGCAGGGCCCAGCATACGTGCGTGGCGGTGGGGTGTTGCGCACGCAGGTCCTGGACGACGGCCATGGCCGCATCGCGATCCGGCACCGGCACGGCCAGCGCGATGAAGCGGCTCTTGCGGATTTCGATGTCGGCGTGGACGGGAGCGGCGAGGGTATAAGTGGGCAAGGCGGCAAAATTGGGCAAAAACGCGCGGCGCGGGCGGCGCCGGCGGCACCGTTCGGTCAAAGCTGGCGGTGCAGGAGGGCGAGTGTAGCGCAGCCCGGCGCCCCAGCCGGGGTCCGGGCTTTGTGACACCCCGGAGTTTGTCAACTTGCTGTCACACAAGTGGCTTATGCTCGGCGTCGCCCCGGGTTCTCGCCCCGCTAGCCGGGCCTGCCTGCTGGTCCACAACAACCCCAATTTCTGATCGTGCCATGACCGATACGCCTGTTGCCGCCCGTCGCCGGGCTTTGAAGATCCTTGGTGGCGCACCGATGCTACCGCTTGGTACGGCCGCCGCAGGGCTGCTGGGCGGGATGGGGGCGATGGAGGCAGCACTGGCCGCCGCGCCCCGGCGCAAGGCGGGCGCCACATTCGCCTCGGCCGCCTTCAACGGCATGCCCGCTCCCGGGCTCGATACCCCGGCGGCGATGGCGACCACCACGGTCGGATCTTCGCTCAGGGTGTCCTACACCGATGGCAGCGCCCAGGACTTCACGCTGGCGTACCAGCCATTCTTCGTCACGGGCGACATGCTGCCGGACGCCAAGGGCCAGCCGGTGCTGGCAGGCGGGTACTACGACGTCCGCAACCAGCCGATCATGGATACCTCGGTGCCCGGCCGCGCACGTCATTTCTTTTCCGATGGACCGGACGGCAGCTCGCTGCTGACGCTGCCGCGCGCACGCGTGCCGGGCGTCAAGGGCAACACCGTCTTCGCGGTCGTGCAGTTCGAGTACACGACGCGCAACCAGGCCAACGCGGAGATGCACGGCATGCTGCCGTCCCCGATCGCCGTCATCACGCTGGATCAAAACCCGAAGACTGGCAAGCTGACGCCGGTGCGCTATCACAACGTGGATACCTCCGGCGTGAACGGGCTGTGGATCACGTGCGGCGCCAGCCTGTCGCCGTGGAATACGCACCTGTCCAGCGAGGAATACGAGCCGGACGCCACGCGTGCCGCCACCGACAAGAAGCTGCGCGGCTGCAGCCAGAACCTGTATGGTGACCCCGATCGCGCCAACCCGTATCACTATGGCCACCTGCCGGAGGTCACCGTGCATCCGGACGGCACCGGATCGATCCGCAAGCACTACTGCCTCGGCCGCATTTCGCATGAACTCGTGCAGGTCATGCCGGACGAGCGCACCGTGCTGATGGGCGACGACGCCACCAACGGCGGCCTGTTCCTGTACATCGCCGACAAGCCGCGCGACCTCTCCAGCGGCAGGCTCTACGTGGGCCGGTGGCACCAGACGTCGGGCACCGGCCCGGGCGCGGCCACGCTGTCGTGGATTCCGTTGGGCAGCGCCAGCAGCGCCGAGATCCGCAAGCTCGTGGACGGCGGCATCAAGGTGGCCGACATCATGGACGTCAAGTGGTCCGATCCGGAAGACGGCAGCTACACGCGCGTGCTCTTTGACGGCAAGCCGAACTGGGTGAAGGTGATGCCCGGCCAGGAAAAGGCGGCGGCCTTCCTGGAGACGCACCGCTACGCGGCGCTGGCTGGCGGCAGCCTGGGCTTTACCAAGATGGAAGGCACCACGGTCAATATCGCGGACAAGAAGGCGTATTCGGCCATCTCGCGCATCGAGACCAGCATGCTGGCGGGCAACGCGGCCAATGCCGGCCATATCCGCGTGGAAGGCCCGTATTCGGGCGCGGTGTACGAGCTGAACCTGCGCGGTGGCCAGTCGGACCAGGCCGGCGCGCGCATCGAGAGCGAGTGGGTGCCCATCGACATGGCGCCGGTGCCGGCGCTGGTGTCGGAGGATCTGGGCGGCGGGCCGAGGAAGGCGCAGGACGCGCTCGGCAACTTCGCCAACCCGGACAAGGTGGCGACGCCGGATAACCTGAAGTTCTCCGAGGCGCTGCGCACGCTGTTTATCGGCGAGGACAGCAACACGCACGTGAACAACTTCCTGTGGGCGTACAACGTCGACACGAAGGTGCTGTCGCGCGTGCTCTCTTGCCCGGCCGGCGCGGAATCCACCGGCCTGCATGCGGTGGACGAGATTCACGGATGGACCTACATCATGAGCAACTTCCAGCATCCGGGCGACTGGGAAGCGGGGCTGCATGACAAGGTCAAGCCGACACTCGATCCGTTGATCCGGGCCAACTACAAGGACCGCTTCGGCGCGGCCGTGGGCTACCTGACGGCCACGCCGTCGAGCATTCGTCTGTCGAAGGGCTGACCGGCGCGGGCCCGCCGCGCCATCTGTGCAGATGCGGCGGGCCTGCTACCCTTGTGGGCGACGCGGCCCGGATGCCGCCATCCGGGCAGCCAATCCGGGGCGCCAATTTGTGCCACCATTCCGGGTTGCATTTCACAGGAGCCCCCATGACCAGCCCGTCCCCCGATCCCTCCGCACGCCGCATGGCACCTGCCACCGATCGTAATCGCGAGGCGATCCTTGCGGTCCTGCGTGATGTGCTGCCGGCGTCCGGCACCGTGCTGGAGATCGCCAGCGGCACCGGCCAGCACGCGGTCCATTTCGCTGGTGCGCTGCCCGGCGTGACATGGCAACCGAGCGATCCGGACGCGACCTCGCGCGAGTCGATCGCCGCGTGGACCGCCCATGCCGGCGTGTCGAACGTCCTGCCGCCGTTGGCAATCGACGTATGCGCCGAGCCGTGGGGGATCGACCGCGTGGCGGCCATGGTCTGCATCAACATGGTCCACATTTCGCCGTGGGCGGCTACCGAGGCGCTGTTCGCCGGCGCCGGCAAGCGGCTCGGGCCGGGCGGGGTGCTTTACCTCTACGGGCCGTATCGCCGCAACGGCGCGCATACGGCGCCGAGCAACGAGGCGTTCGACACGCAACTACGCGCGGCCGATGCGGAATGGGGGGTGCGGGATATGGAGGCGGTCATCGCGCTGGGGGCCGCGCAGGGCATGACGTGCGACGCGCCCGTGGCGATGCCGGCCAACAATTTCAGCCTGGTGTTCCGGAAGTAGACGACGGAAGTAGACGACGGAAGTAGACAATGAGAGGGCGCGTGCGGGTCAGGTGGCCCCAAGCGGCGCCACGTCCTCGACGGGCGCCCGCTCCGCCGCGCGCCGCAGGCAGTCCAGCATCGTCGCCACCGCGGCGCGCTTGATCCCGTCATCGCGCCAGTACATCGACACCGAACCAAAGCCCGCCAGTCGAAGCGGCACGATCTTCAGCGCGCCCAGCTCCTCCAGCCGTCGCGCGGTCCGGTGCGAGGCCAGGCCGATCATGTCGCTGTTGTTCAGCAGCGTGAGATTCAGCACGGTCGAGTTGCTTTCCACGATATCGGCCGGTAGCGACTGTTCCGCGCTGGCCAGCGCCCCTTCCAGGGCATTGCGGATCGGCGTGCCGCGCGGCCAGACCACCCAGCGATACGCGCGCAGGTCCTGCCACGTGACGTCGCCGCGCGTCGCCAGCGGATGCCGTGGCCGGGCGACAAAGTGGATCGGCTCCATGTAGAGCGATTCGGCCCGGATCTGCGGGTCCTGCAACTCCGGCGCGGAGCGGCCGACCACGATGTCGATCTCGCTGCGCGCGAGCTGGCTCATCAGCCGGTCCATGGTCGTCTCCACCAGCCGTACCTGCGCGCGCGGCTGGCGCTGCAACAGGTGGAGCACCGCCAGCGGCACGGTATCGGCGGACGACGCCCCCGAGGTGCCCACCACCACCAGCCCGCTGCCGCCATCGCGCATGGCCTGCAGGTCGTCGCGCGCGCTGTCTAGCTGGGCTTCGATCCGGCGCGCATGCTCGATTAGCGATTCGCCATACGGCGTCGGCCGCAGGCCGCGCGCCTGGCGCTCGAACAGCGGCAGGCCGATATCGTCCTCGAGATCCTTGAGCCACTTCGACAGCCCCGGCTGCGTCGTATTGAGCAGCGTGGCCGACTGGCTCATGTTGCCGGTCTCCGCCAGGCTCAACAGCATCTGAAGATTGCGCAGCCTGAGCCGCTGGGTCCAGTCCATTGCGTTCCACCTATACCGTGAAAGATATACATAAGATCAAAACTTCATTTCAAATCTTATAGGGCGCGGCGTATAAATCCAATCAACAGTTCGCTGCCTCAAAACGGCATCGACAAAAAGTAACGGAGACAGCATGTCGAATACCGCCACTGCCCGCGTCGTCGAAGGTGTGGAGATCGCACCGGATCGCGTCGCCTACTACCAGCGCATCGGCCGCAGCCACATGACCCCGCTCTGGGAGTCCCTGCACGCGCTGGTGCCGCGCGAGCCCCGGCCGCAGATCGTGCCGGCCATCTGGAAGTACGAGCAGGTGCGCCCGCTGGTCATGCAGGCCGGCAGCGTGATCAGCGCGGAAGAAGCCGTGCGCCGCGTGCTGGTGCTGGAAAACCCCGGCATTCCCGGCAAGTCCAGCATCACCTCCACGCTCTACGCCGGCCTGCAGCTGATCCTGCCGGGCGAAGTGGCGCCAAGCCATCGCCATACGCAATCCGCGTTGCGCTTTATCGTGGAAGGCAAGGGCGCCTGGACCGCCGTCAACGGCGAGCGCACCACCATGCATCCCGGCGATTTCATCATCACGCCGTCGTGGACGTGGCATGACCACGGCAATCCGTCGGCGGACGAAGGCGGCGAGCCGGTGATCTGGCTCGATGGCCTGGACATTCCGCTGGTGCAGCAGTTCGACGCCGGGTTTGCCGAAAACTACCCGGAAGCCCAGCAGCCCGTCACGCGCCCCGAGGGCGACAGCCTGGCGCGCTTCGGCCACAACATGGTGCCCGTGCGGCATCGCGTGACCGATCCCACCTCGCCGATCTTCTCGTATCCCTATGCGCGGTCGCGCGAAGCGCTCGACCAGCTCTACCGCAATGGCGAGCTCGATCCGTGGGATGGCGTGAAGCTGCGCTATGTGAACCCCGCCACAGGCGGCTGGCCGATGCCGACCATCGCCACGTTCATGCAGTACCTGCCCGCAGGCTTCCAGGGAAAGACCTATCGCAGCACCGATGCCACCGTCTACAGCGTGGTGGAAGGCCGCGGCACCGTGCGCATCGGCGACGAGCAGTTCCAGTTCGAGCCGCGCGATGTCTTCGTCGCGCCGTCCTGGGCCCCGGTGCAGCTTGCCGCCGTCGATGACGCGGTGCTGTTCAGCTACTCGGACCGCCCGGTGTTGTCGGCGCTGAACCTGCTGCGCGAAGCGCGCACCTGATCCGCAACACCCCGGCCCTTAATCCATTTCAAAACCGTTGCCACGACGTGCCCCCGGGCACCGTCGCAGCCCCCGCTCACCCTTTCGATTCACGAGACCCGACCATGTCCTACGTCTTTCCCCCGCCCGCTACCGTTGCCATCCCCGTCGTCGGCAGCGATGACACCTTCGCCGTGCGCCGCGTGTACTGCGTAGGCCGCAATTACGCCGCCCATGCCCGCGAAATGGGCTTCGATCCGGATCGCGAGCCGCCGTTCTTCTTCTGCAAGCCGGCCGACGCCATCGTGCCAGTGCCGTACGGCAAGACGCTGGAGCTTCCGTATCCGACCCAGACGCAGAACTATCACTACGAGGCTGAGCTCGTGGCGGTGATCGGCAAGGGCGGCTCGGACATCGCCGTGGACGACGCGCTGTCGCACGTCTGGGGCTACGCCACCGGCCTGGACATGACCCGTCGCGACTTGCAGATGAAGATGCGCGAAATGGGCCGGCCGTGGGAAATCGGCAAGGCGTTCGATGCCTCCGCGCCGGTCGCGCCGATCCACCGCGCCAGCGAGATCGGCCACCCGCAGGACGCCGCCGTCTGGCTGACCGTGAACGGCGAGACGAAGCAGCGCAGCAACGTATCGCACCTGATCTGGTCGGTGGCGGAAACCGTGGCGTACCTCTCGCAGTTCTTCCGCCTGGAACCGGGCGATGTGATCTTCACCGGCACCCCGGAAGGCGTGGGCGCGGTCAAGCGTGGCGACACCATGGTGACTGGCGTCGATGGGCTCGGCGAACTCAAGGTCGCAGTCATCTGAGTCGCAACGAGGGAAGGCGAACGCATCATGCAGCTCTATAGTTTCTTCAACAGTTCCACGTCCTACCGCGTGCGCATTGCGCTGGCGCTGAAGGGCCTGCCGTACGACTACCTGCCCGTGAACATTCGCAAGGGGCAGCACCACGAGGCGGAGTACGTCGAGGGCATCAACCCGTCCGCCACCGTGCCCGCGCTGGTGGATGGCGATTTCCGGCTGGGCCAGTCGCTGGCGATCATCGACTACCTTGATGCGCGCCATCCGGTGCCGCGCCTGATTCCGCTGGAGACCGAGTTGCGCGCCCGGGTGCTGGAACTGACGAGCGTGGTGAGTTGCGATATGCACCCGGTCAACAACCTGCGCATCCTGCGCTACCTGGAGGATGTGCTGAAGGTGACGCCCGAGCAGAAGTCCGCCTGGTATCGGCACTGGATCGACGAGGGCATGGCGGCCGTGGAGCGACTGCTGGCGCGCCACGGCCGTGGCCGCTGGTGCTTCGGCGACGCGCCGACGCTGGCCGACGTCGCCCTGGTGCCGCAGGTGGCCAACGCCCTGCGCATGGGTTGCGACCTGGAGAAATTTGAACGGGCCATGGCTGTGTACACGCATGCCAGCGTGCATCCCGCGTTTGCCCAGGCGGCCCCGGGCCGCCAACCCGATTTCACGGCCTGACGGCTGTTTTCGAACAAGGTCGTAGCAGGCCAGGAGACAACGATGAAACCCTCTACCAACACCTCGCGCAAGGTCCTGATCGTCGGCGGCGGCATCGGCGGGCTGGCCGCGGCGCTGGCCCTCGCACGCAAGGGCGTGCGGGTCGAACTGCTGGAGCAGGCCGAGAAGATCGGCGAAATCGGCGCCGGCATCCAGTTGGCGGCCAACGCCTTTGCGGCACTCGACGCGCTGGGCGTAGGCGAGGCGGCCCGTGGCCGCGCCGTCTTCACGGATTACCTGAACCTGCGCGATGCCATCGACGCCAGCGACATCGCGCGCGTCGACGTGGGCGCTGCCTATCGCGAGCGTTTCGGCAATCCGTACGCGGTGATCCATCGCGCCGACATTCACCTGTCGATCCTGGAAGCTGTGCAGGATCACCCGCTGATCACGTTCCGTACGGCCACGCAGGTGCATGCGCTGCATCAGGACGACAACGGCGTGACGGTGATCGACCAGCGCGGCGAGCGGCATACCGCTGACGCGGTGATCGGCTGCGATGGCGTGAAATCCGCGATCCGTCATGCGCTGATCGGCGACGAGCCGCGCGTGACCGGCCACGTGGTGTATCGCGCGGTGGTCGATGTCGGCAACATGCCCGAGGATCTGCAAGTCAACGCGCCGGTGGTGTGGGCCGGCCCGCATTGCCATCTGGTGCATTACCCGCTGCGCGGCGGCCAGCAGTACAACCTCGTCGTCACCTTCCACAGCCGCGAGCAGGAAACATGGGGGGTGCGCGATGGCAGCAAGGAGGAAGTGCTGTCGTACTTCGAAGGCATCCATCCGCTGCCACACCAGATGCTGGACCGCCCGACGTCGTGGAAGCGCTGGGCCACGGCCGACCGCGATCCCGTGGAGCGCTGGAGCTTTGGCCGCGCCACGATCCTCGGCGATGCCGCGCACCCGATGACGCAATACGTCGCGCAGGGCGCCTGCCAGGCGCTGGAAGATGCGGTGACGCTGGGTGCCGCCGTGGAAGCGACCGATGGCGACTTCGTCGAGGCCTTCAGGCTGTATGAGCAGGCCCGCATCCCACGCACCGCGCGCGTGCTGTACGCCGCCCGCGACATGGGCCGGGTCTATCACGCGAAAGGCGTGGACCGCTTCGTGCGCAACACGCTCTGGACCGGCCGCACGCAAGCGCAGTTCTACGACGCGCTGCAGTGGCTGCATGGCTGGCGCGCCGAACGCGCCTTGAGCCAGACGCCTTGGCTATGAGGCACCGGGGGCACACCCGGGCCGCGTAGGGGCCGAATAAGGGCTGCATCCGCACCCATCCGGACCGCATTCCGAATCAAGCCGTACTTCCGGCAAGCCAGGCGAGCCATCGACATCGCCGGCTGCCGTTCGCTCGCCCATTCACTGGCAACCACGGAGGAGACACCATGCCTGCCAGCCAACCGCTCAACGTTACCGCTTTCATTGACCGTCAGCCGCTATCGGCGTTTCAGGTCACGATCGTCGTGCTCTGCTTTCTGATCGTCGCCATCGACGGGTTCGATACGGCCGCCATCGGCTTTATCGCGCCGGCAATCCGTGCCGACTGGCAGCTCTCGCCCGCCCACCTTGCGCCACTGTTTGGCGCGGGACTCGCCGGGCTGATGGCGGGCGCGTTCCTGTTTGGTCCGCTGGCCGACCGCTACGGCCGCAAGCGCATCCTCATCTTCTCCGTGCTGTTCTTCGGGGTGGCGAGTTTGGCGTCGGCATGGTCCGGCGAGCTGTGGGAGCTGATCGCGCTGCGCTTTCTCACGGGCTTGGGGCTCGGCGGCGCCATGCCGAACACCATCACGCTGACCTCCGAGTTCTGTCCGGAGAAGCGCCGGTCATTCCTGGTCACGACGATGTTCTGCGGCTTCACGCTCGGGTCTGCTCTGGGCGGGCTGGCATCGGCGGGGCTGATCGAGGCCTATGGCTGGCGATCGGTGCTGGTGGTCGGCGGCGTGCTGCCGCTGGTGCTGGCGGTTGCGCTCGTCAGGCTGCTGCCGGAATCGGTGCGCTACCTGGTGATGACGGGCGCCGAGCCGGCGCGCGTGGTGGCCACGCTCCAGCGCATCGCACCCACGGCCGACCTGCGCGGCGCCACGTTCACCGTATCCGAACGCCCGGTCGGATCGCCGGCGCGGCACCTGTTCAAGCCGGAACTGCTGCGCGGCACGCTGCTGTTCTGGCTGACATTCTTCATGAGCCTGCTGGTGATCTACCTGCTGTCCAGCTGGCTGCCCACGTTCCTGCGCAGCACCGGCATGTCGTTGCGCACCGCCGCGCTGGTGACGACGATGTTCCAGGTGGGCGGCACCGTCGGTGCCATCGCACTGGGCTGGCTGATGGACCGCTTCAATCCGCGCTTTGTGCTGGCGGGCAGCTATGCGCTGGCGGGCGTGTTCATCGCCGCCATCGGCAACCTGGCCGATGCGCCGGTTGCCGCCGGCGTGGCGGTGTTCCTGGCGGGCTTCTGCATCTCGGGTTCGCAAGTGGGCGCCAATGCGCTGAGCGCCGGCTTCTATCCGACCGATTGCCGCGCCACCGGCGTCAGCTGGGCCAATGGCGTGGGCCGCATGGGCTCCGTCGTGGGATCGGTGGGCGGCGCGACGATGATGTCGATGGGGCTTGGCATGCCGACGCTGTTCGCGCTGGTAGGCATCCCGGCCTTGATCGCGGGCGCGACCATGTTGTCCTTCGGCCTGATGCACAGCATGACCGCGCGCAAGCAACTCGTAGCGGGGTAGGGGCGTCTCGCGCGGCGAGTCCGGCCGGGTGCCGGCAGCCGCGTGCCGTGGCAGAGGGGGGAGCTTTGAGCCTTGAGTCTTCAGCCGCCAGTTGCTAGCCGCGCACCAGCATCACGATGGCCGTCGCGATCAGGCAGAGCGCAAACGCCGCGCGCAGCCGGCGCTCCGGCATGCGGTGCGCCAGCGCCACGCCCCAGGAGATCGTCAGCATGCCGCCAAGAGACAGCGGAATGCCGCTGTACCAGTCGACGTGACCGGCCTGCGCGTAGGTGGAAAGCGCGACGACGGCGCCGGGCGTTACCAGCGCCAGGGCCAGGCCCTGCGCCACGGCCTGCCGCATGCCGAACAGGCCGACCAGCGCCGGTGCGGCCACGACGCCGCCGCCCACGCTGAAGAATCCCGAGAACGCACCGCCCACGGCGCCCAGCGCCGGAATCCAGCGCGATGAGAGCCGTGCCTGCGGTTGCGTTGCCGCGCGTCCGGGCAGCAGGCGCCAGAGGAAGTAAAGGGCCAGGCCGATCATGAACACCGCGAAGATCCGGCGCAGCAGCTGGGCGTCGAGGGAAGTGGCCAGACGGGCCGAGGCGTAGGTGGCCAGCACGGCGGAAAGACCCAGGACGATGGCCGTCCTGAGTTCGATATTCGCGCGCTTGCGGTATTGCCAGAAGCCGATCACCACATTGGGCGCGATCATCACGAGCGAGGTGCCCTGCGCCAGTTGCTGGTCCATGCCGTAGAGCAGGCCCAGCGCGGGGATGGCGATCAGGCCGCCGCCGATGCCAAAGAGCCCGCCCACGCCGCCGAGCACCCCCCCGAGTCCAAAGATGAGCAGGGCGGACAGCAACGTATGGTCAGGCATGGTCGAACGGGGATTTCAGGCGTGTCGGAGGCGTCCGCGATGATACGCGGACATGGCGCAGACATTCGGGAAATCCCTGGCCGGGTGTCGGTCTCGGCTCAATCCACTTGCGCGCCCGAGGCCTTGACGATCTTGCCCCACTTGTCGATATCGCTCTTGAGCATGCCGGCAAACTGCTGCGGCGTGCCGGTCAGCACCTCGGCGCCCTGTGCGGCCAGCTTGTCGCGCAATGCCTTGTCGGCCAGCGCGGCTTGCAGCGTGGTGGCCAGCTTCTGCGTCACGTCCTTCGGTGTGCCGCGCACCGCAAACAGGCCGACCCACAGATCGCCGCTATAACCGGGCACGGTCTCGCCGATCGCCGGGATGTCCGGTGCGAACGGGGAGCGCTTGGCGGAACTCACGCCCAGCGCGCGTACCTTGCCCGCCTTGATGTGGGCCAGCACGGACGGCAGGCTCGCGAATGCCATCGGCACCTGGTTGCCCAACACGTCATTGAGTGCCGGGGCCACGCCCTTGTACGGCACATGCTCCAGCTTGATGCCCGCCATGCTGTTCAGCATCTCGCCCAACAGGTGATTCAGCGTGCCGTTGCCGGCCGACGCATAGCGGTAGAAATCCGGCTTGGCCTTGGCCAGCGCGATCAGCTCGGCCATCGACTTGGCCGGGAAGGCCGGGTTGACCACCAGCACGTTGGGCACGCTGGCCACCGGGGCGATCGGATCGAAATCCTTGACGGGATCGAACGGGATCTGGCGATACAGCGACGGGTTGATGGCCTGCGTGCTGCTGATCGTCATCAGCAGCGTGTAGCCGTCCGGCGTGGCGCGCGCCGCGGTCTGCGTGCCGATGTTGCCGCCGGCTCCCGGGCGGTTTTCCACCACGACCTGCTGTCCCAGCCGCTGCGACAGGTCCGCCGCCACCAGGCGCGCGACGATGTCGTTGGTGCCGCCGGGTGCCTGCGGCACGATCATCTGGATGGGCTTGGATGGATAGGTGTCGGCGTGCGCGGCGCCGGTTGCGGCGAGCGCGAAGGCCGTGGCAAGGCCTGCCAGGGCGCGGTGGGTGCGAAGCATGTGGTCTCCTGTAGCGGGCGATTGTCGGGGCCCGGTCATCGGGCTTGCCCATGCTGGCGCCCACTCTAGCCGAGCCGGCCCGGCAGGAGAAATTCAATCGCCGACTACGGCCATAAGCAATTCTTATTGCCGCCAGCCGCCTCCCATCGCCTGGTAGAGCGCCACGCTGGCATTGAGGCGGTCCGCGTGGGCGGAGATCAGGCTCAGTTCGGCGTTGAACAGCTGGCGCTGGGCGTCGAGCTGTTCCAGGTAGGGCGAATAGCCGGCGCGGTAGCGATTGGTGGCGTGCCGCAACGCGGCGGCCAGCGCGTCGCGCTGCTGTTGCAGCCGCTGTTCCTGCTCTCCCAGCTTCTGCACGGCGGCAAGGTTGTCGTTGACCTCGCGAAAGGCCGTCAGCGCCACGCGCCGGTAAGCGAAGGCGGCCTCGTCGCGCCGTGCCGCGGCGGCATCGGCACCCGCCACGATCCGCCCGCCCTCGAAGATTGGCGCCAGCACGCTGCCGCCGATCGACCAGATTCGGATCGGATTGGCCAGGCCGGTGACGTAGACCAGTCCGCCCGCTGCCGACAAGGGAATGCGGGGCAGGTAGGCCTTGCGCGCTGCGGAAAGGCTGGCGTCGGTGGCCGCGAGGTTGTATTCCGCCTGCGCGATGTCCGGGCGGCGGCGCAGCAGGTCCGATGGCAGTCCTTCCGGTACGGCGGGCTGCTGCAGCGATTGCAAGGTCCGCCCCCGCGCGATGGCGCCGGCGTCCGGCTTGCCGATCAGGACGCCGAGTGCGTTTTCCTGCCGCGCGACGGCCAGTTCGGCCTGCGGCACGGCCTGTGCCGTCGATTCGTACTCGGCGCGGGCCTGCTCGTATTCGAGTTGGGAGGTATAGCCGGCCCGCGCGCGGTCCCGCGCCAGCCGCAACGCATCGGCGCGCGACAGCAGCGTCTGCCTGACGACTTCCAGCTGGGCATCGAGCGCGCGCAGCGTGATATAGCCGCGCGCCGTGGCTGCGGCCACGGACAGGATCGTGGTGTCGCGCGCGGCCTTGCTGGCCAGCGCGTTGGCGCGGGCCGCGCCAACGGCATCGCGGATGCGGCCGAACAGGTCCACCTCGTAGGAGGCCTCCAGCGTCAGCTGCCCCGTGTTGAGCGCGACGGCCTGCCCGAAGGCATTGATCGCCCGCGCGCGATTGCCGCTGCCCGTGAAATCCAGCGTGGGAAACAGGTCTGCACGGGCGGCGCGTGCCTGGGCGTCGGCTTCGCGCACCCGGGCGGCGGCGATGGCGATGTCGTCGTTGTATTCCAGCGCCTCGGCCACGAGCGCGGCCAGTTCGGGGTCGCCGTAGGTCTGCCACCAGTCGCGCTCGATGGCGGCGGTCGGCCCCACGTCCACGCGCCATGCCACCGGCGGCGTGACGCTGGCCTCATCGGGCACGGGCGGCCGCGGGCCCATGCAGCCGGCGAGCCACCCCGCCAGCAAAATCGTTGGCAATGCCGTCGGCAATCGGGCCAATCGGGCCAGAAAGCGGGTCGCCAGACTGGTCGCCGATGGGGTTGCAGATATGCGCGCCGATGGGATTGCCAATGCGGTTGCCGGCTGCGTTCGCGATCCACGCGGCATCTCGCCCGGCGGCGGGAACGGGCGGCTGCTCCCTCGCGTCATCGCGCACGCGGCTTGCCGCCGCTGGTATCGACTTCCGCCTGCACCGACATGCCGGGCCGCAGCCGTTCCGCCAGCGGTTGCCCGGGGTCAATGGAGATCCGTACCGAGATCCGCTGCGCGACCTTGACGAAGTTTCCGGTGGCGTTGTCCGCCACGATCACGGCGAACTCGGAGCCTGCCGCCGGTGCCAGGCGTTCGACGTGGCCACTCAGTCGCGCGTTGTCCAGCCCATCCACCCGGAAGTGGGCCGGCTGCCCCGGCGCCATGTGGGACGTCTGGGCTTCCTTGAAGTTGGCGATGACCCACAACTGGGCTGGCACCAGGAACATCAGTTGCGTGCCGGAGGTGACGTACTGCCCCAGCCGCGCGCCGATCTGGCTCAGCCGTCCGGCCTGCGGGGCCACCACGACCGTATTCGACAGATCGATTTCCGCCAGTTCCAGCACCGCGCGCGCCTGTTCCACCGCTGCCTTCAGCCCGGCGCGGCCCACCAGCACCGACTGCACGTCCTGCCGGGCAATCTCGATGGCGGCGCGCGCCTGCTCGACGGCGGCTTCCGCCTGACGCAGCGCCGCGCGGGTCTGGTCGCGCTCGCGCAGCGAGACCGAGCCATCGGCCACCAGCTCATCCACGCGTTTCATGTCGGCCTGCGCACGCGAGAGCTGTGCCCGGGCATTGTCGATGTTGGCCTGCTGGGACACCACGGTGGCCTCGCGCGCACGCTGCGTCTGCTCGGAGTTGTTCAGGTTGGCGATCTGCGTATTGAGCGACGCGCGCGCCTGCTCCACGCGCTGGCGATAGATGCGGTCGTCGATGCGCAGCAGCACCTGACCGGCCTTGGCTACCTCGAAGTCATGCACGGGCACCTCGGTCACGTAGCCGCTGACCTGCGGGCTGATGATCGTGGTCTGGCCGCGCACGTAGGCGTTGTCGGTGCTCTGGAGGGCCGGCGTGAAGGGCGGCAGGCCCCAGGCGTAGAGGATAATGAGCACGCTGACCACGGCCAGCACGATGATCAGGATGGTCAGCCGCAGCGTCCCCTTCGGCGGCGCCCAGCCCTTGGGCGAGACCGCGACCTCCACGGGGTCCTTCATCCGTTCTGACGCGGCCGGAGCGGGCGACGGGCGGTCCTGCTGGTCTGTCACGATGCGCTCTCCTTTGCCTTCTCCTTCTCGTCTGGTGCGGCAGGCGGGGACTTCTCCGGCACATGGCCCGGTATGACATTGGCCAGGTAAAGCCCCAGCAGGACGACGAAGGTGACGGTGGCCAGGACGCCGATCAGCAGGAACACGTCATTGAAGGCCAGCACATTGGCTTCGCGCGTCACCTGCTGGGCCAGCGCTGTCAGCGCTTCCGCCTGGCGCAGCGTCGGATCGCCGACCCAGCGGCCGTAGACGTTGCCCAGCAGCCGGAGGCGCTCGGCATCCACGGGATCGGACAGGACGATGCTCTGCACCAGCGCGTGCGAATGGAATTTCTCCCGATAGGTCTGGAAGGTGCCGAGCAAGGCCGACCCCGCCAGCCCGCCCAGGGATTGCGTGATGCTGAACAGGGCCGAAAAGCTCACGTAGTGGCTCATGCCGCGCTGGATGGCGACGGAAATGCCGATCAGCAGCGACGGCCCCAGGAAGAAGACGGCGGCAAACGCGATCAGCGACTGCGTGAAATACATGTTGTACGGTCGCGTGAGGTTGGTGGAGCCGGCATCGATGAACGCGCCGATGGCGATCAGGACCAGCGAAATGCGGATCGGCCGTCCGAGGTTCTTCGGGTTCACGGTCAGCGCACTGGTGACGATGCCGGCCACGGTGGCCAGCGACACGACGATGTAGAGCGAGATGAGCTGGTCGTTGCCCATGCCGAGCGAGGTCAGCAGGCCCACCGCGCCATAAGGCTGCTCGGACAGCAGCATGCGCACGGCGGTGGCCACCACGGCAAAGCGGATCATGGCGGCGCTGCCCAGCCAGCGCGTGTTGAGCAGCGGATTCACGCGGTTGTGCTCGATCCACAGCGCGGCCGAGATCAGCACCACCGCGCCGCACAAGGCATAGCCCAGCCACGGCGCTTCCGTCCACCAGAGGATGCGGCCCTCGCCCAGCACCGCGCACAGCAGCGCCATGCCCGGCGCGAACAGCGCGAAGGTCACGAAGTCGAGAGGCTCGAAGGCCTTGAGGCGCTCGTTCGGCGGCAGGCGCAGGAGTGCCACGGCCACGATGGAAAGCAGCGCGAGTCCGAGTTCGAACTGGTACATCGTCTGCCAGTTGCCGCCTTCCAGCATGGTCGTGGAAAACGTACGCGCCAGCGGGGTGGCCAGCTGCGGCACGCCAAAGCCGATGACGACGGCGCGCATCCGGTGCCTGGCCGGCAACGCCTGGATGATGTAGTACAGCGCCAGCGTGGCCAGGCCGCTGGCGGCGACGCCGTTGGCGGCGCGGGCCAGCAAGGCGGTGGTGAAGGAATGGGTGAACAGGTGGGCGGCGGTGGTCGCCGCGTAGCCGACCAGGAAGAGGCCGGTGAAGTGCTGCAGACCGTACTGCTGCCGGAACTTGATCAGCAACATCGACATGCATACGTTGGTCATCACGTACACCGTCGACAACCACGCGGCCTCGTCGCTGTACAGGCCGAACACACCCTGGATGTTGTTGAGGTTGGCCACGACCAGCGCGTTGCCGAAACCGCCGGTCAGGCCAATCAGCACGCCCACGCAGAAGTACGCGATGCGCCGCGGCGTCGGGTGCTCGGGCGTGGCCGGAGACCCCGGCAGCATCGGCCGTTCGTGAGGCTTGAACTCGTAGTTGGCCGGGGCAGTCGCCATGGCGCGCGAGGATTCAACGAAGGCTGGCGGCGGGCGCCGGTGGGGGCGGAAACAGCGTTGACTGACAGCTACGTGGTACGGCCAGATGCTGAGGGCGATAATGCGTGCGCCGAAGCCGCCATGTCAAGGCGAAGCCCCCTGCGGGCCGCCGGGCGGCGTACCCGGCATATGGAGGCCTGACATACCGGGTACTGACATGCGGTCGTCTGACATACCGTTGTCACGGCGGTCATCTGTCGCCGGTCACTTGCCCGCGGTCACTTGCTTATTGCCGGGGGCGCCAGCGATCCGCCCAAAGCGATGCGATCCGCGACGATCTCGCGCAGGATCTCGGCCACCGCCTCGGCCGCGTTGGAGCGTGGCAGGGCGCGGGGCCAGCACAGGGACAGCGTGCGCCGCAGCTCGGGCAGGATGCGCCGCCGCGCCACCGCGGCATCGCCTTCGCCCAGCGAGGATTCCGGCAGGATCGTGCAGGCCAGACCTTCGCGTGCGGCGGACAGCAGGAATGGCAGCGAATCGAGGTCCGCCACCACGTTCAGCGCGATGCCGGCCTTGGCAAAGCTGCGCTCCACGACTTCGCGCAGGCCCTGCGAGCCGCTCGGCAGCACCAGTGGCACGCCGTCGAGCGCCTTGAGTGCGATGGTGGCCAGCGCCGCTGAAGCCGCCGAAGCCAGGTCACCACCGGCCGCGCGCCTGCCCGGCTTCGGTGCCGGCCCGGGTGGCGTGCCAATCAGGTACAGCGGCTCGCTGGCTAGCGGTTCGGGCTCCACGGCGCGTGACGGCGTATCGCGGAACAGGATGGCGAAGTCGAGCCGGTTCTGGTTCAGCAGCTCGGAGATATAGCCGCTCATGCTCTCGAACAACTGCAGCCGCACCTGCGGGTAGCGCTGCCGCACGCTGCGCACCAGCGCCATGCCAAAGGCCGCCGCCGCCGTGGTCGGCAGGCCGATGGCCACCGTGCCGGACACCTCCGCGCCGGCTACGCGCACATCGGCGCCGGCAATCTCCACCTGCCGCAGGATGTTGCGCACGTGACGGTAAAGCGTCTTGCCGGCCTCCGTGGGCCGCACGCCCTTGGCGCCCCGGTGCACCAGTGGCAAGCCGAATTCCTCCTCCAGGGCGGCCAGTTGCTGGCTCAGCGCGGGCTGGGCCACGCAGACGACCTCGGCGGCACGGGTCAGGCTGCCGTGGTCGACGATCGCCACGAAATATCGCATTGCTCGGATGTCCATCGGGTCTCCCTGGGCCAAGGGTATTGATTCTACTTATGGAGCCTTCCGCAATCCCTATTTCACAGGGTCCGGGCTGGCAGGTAGATTGGCGGCATTGCGCAACCGACCCCGCCCCGCCATGTCCCGTCCCCTCGAAGGCATTACCGTCGTCTCCCTCGAACAGGCCATTGCCGCGCCGTTCTGCACGCGCCAGCTGGCCGACCTGGGTGCCCGCGTCATCAAGATCGAACGTCCCGGCCCCGGCGACTTTGCGCGGGCCTACGATTCCCGCGTGCGCGGGCTGTCCTCGCACTTCGTCTGGACCAACCGCTCCAAGGAAAGCCTGACGCTGGACGTCAAGGCGCCCGCCGCCGGGCCGGTGATGGAAGGGCTGCTGGCCCGCGCCGATGTGCTGGTGCAGAACCTGGCGCCGGGTGCGGCGGCCAGGCTGGGGCTGGACTACGAGACGCTTTCCGCACGTTATCCGCGCCTGATCGTTTGTGATATCTCGGGCTACGGCGGCGATGGCCCTTATCGCGACAAGAAGGCCTACGACCTGCTGGTGCAGAGCGAATCGGGCTTCGTGTCGGTGACCGGCACGTCCGACGAGGGCGTCAAGGCGGGCGCTTCCGTGGCCGATATCGCCGCCGGCATGTACGCGTATTCCAACGTGCTGGCCGCGCTGATCGAACGCGGCCAGACCGGGCGCGGCAAGCGCATCGACGTATCGATGCTGGAGTCGATGGTCGAGTGGATGGGATTCCCGATGTATTACGCGTTCGACGGCGCGGAGCCGCCGCCGCGCGCCGGTGCCGCGCACGCCACGATCTATCCCTACGGACCGTTCCCGACTGGCGACGGCAAGACGGTGATGCTGGGCCTGCAGAACGAGCGCGAGTGGGCCATCTTCTGCAAGGTGGTGCTGGAGGAACCCGATCTGGCCAGCCATGCGGCGTTTGCCACCAACAGCCTGCGCAGCGCCAACCGGGCGCAGCTGCGCGAGCGGATTGTGGAGGCGTTCTCGCGCATGACGGCGGAGCAGGTGGTGCAGCGGCTGGAGGATGCCCGGATCGCCAATGCGCGGGTCAACACCATGGCCGACGTCTGGCAGCATCCTCAACTGGCCGCGCGGGCGCGCTGGCGCTCCGTGGCATCGCCGGCGGGCGACATTCCGGCGCTGCTGCCGCCGGGCGTGACCGATGCACGCATGGACCCGGTCCCCGCCGTGGGCCAGCATACCGATGCGATCCTGGCCGAGCTGGGCTGCGCCGCCGAGCAGGTGGCCCGGCTGCACGCCGATGGCGTGGTCTGAGGGGAGGCGCCGCCGATGACCACCACCACCACGACCACCACGATCGCCATGACTGCCACCGCCACTGCCACCACCGCCCGCCCGCCGCGCAGCTACCTGTTTGTGCCGGCCACCCGGCCCGACCGGATCGGCAAGGCGATTGCCGCCGGCGCCGATGCCGTGATTGTCGACTTCGAGGACGCCGTGGCGCCGGATGCCAAGTCCGAAGCACGTGCGGGACTCGCCGCACCGTGGCGCGGCTTGCTCGCGGAGGCCGACGCCGTGGGCGTGGCATTGCTGGTGCGCATCAACGGCGCCGATACGGCGTACTTCGCGGACGACCTCGCGTGGTGTCGCGACCAGGCCGTCGCCGCGCTGGTGTTGCCCAAGGCGGACGCCGGATCGGTCGCCGCGCTGCAGGCCACGCTGCCCGATGTGCGTTGCCATGCGCTGCTCGAGACCGCTGCCGGCTTTGCCGACCTGCCGGATCTGGCGCGCACGCGCGGTATCGCGCGATTGCTGTTTGGCAGCATCGACCTGATGTTCGACCTCGATGTGGCCGACGATGGCGAGCCCTTGCATTACTTCCGCAGCCAGCTGGTGGCGCACTCCCGGGCGGCCGGGCTGCCCGCGCCGGTCGACGGGGTGTGCACGGCGATCGGCGATGCGCAAGCGCTGGCGGCGGATACCTCCCGCGCCCGGCGCTTCGGGTTTGGCGCCAAGCTGCTGATCCATCCAAATCAGGTGGCGGGCGTACACGCTGGCCTGGCGCCCGCCCCGGAGGAGCTGGCATGGGCCACGCGCGTGGTCGAGCAAGCCGCCGCCGCGCAGGGGGCGGCCATCGCCGTGGATGGAAAGATGGTCGATCGACCGGTGCTGGAGCGTGCCCAGCGGATCGTCGCCGCCCGGCAGCCATGAGAGACGAACCGCAACCCTCGCCACGCCCCGTTCGGGGCCGCATTTTGATAGCGCCTTTAGGCCGCGCCGGGTAATCCGGGTGTAAATATGCCCAGCCAATCGGTGTTTTCCCTGAACGCTGCTTTTCCCTGCTATTCCCGAGATTTATCGACAGGATGAAAGGCGTTTGTAATGAGATTGGGTTTGAATGCGCTCGGGAGATCGTGCGCAGTCATCAGGCGAACATAAATTTGACGGCTTCCGGGATCAATATCGAGAAAAGTTGCCATCCCGGTGCACCGTTAGACTGGCACGGTCGTTTACCTCTGATCGTTGTCGAATCGAGCCAGACTGATCGTGCATTTTCCTGTTTCCCGAGCCGCCGCGGCAACGCTGCTTGCCCTGGTGGCCAGCGCAGGCCATGCCGCCAGCGCGCCCATGCCGCCGGACGGCCCCTGCATTCCCCCGCCTGCCAAGGCAACCCTGACGCTGGCCCAGGCGCGCCTTGACGCGCTGCGTTGCAACCGCGACATCATTTCCGCCCGCCGTGGCGAGGAAGCCAGCCAGGCCGATATCGAGATTGCTTCCCAACGACCCAACCCGGTGCTGAGCCTGGGGGTAGCCAATATCAACCCGCATCTCGGCGTCGGGTCCGGCAACCTGCGCAGCAAGACCGTGGATTCGACCTTGCGGGTCGACCAGGTCATCGAAACCGCCAACAAGGGCAATCTGCGCGTGGATGCGGCCCGCAAGGCCAGCGCCGCCGTCGGGGAGCAGACACAGGCCGTGGTGGCGCAGCAGATCGGCGCCGTCGACCAGGCCTGGTATGAAGCCGTGGTCAGCCAGACGCGTGTGGAAGTGCTGACGGAAACCGTCGGCCTGTATGGCCGCACGCAGCAAGCCAACGAATCCCGCCTGAAAGCCGGGGATGTATCCCGCGCCGACGTGACCAAGCTCCAGCTGGAGACGCTGCGTGCGCAGAACGACCTGCGCGCCGCGCAGGCCGACCACGTCAGCGACAAGGCCGCACTGGCCGCCGCGATCGGCGTGCCCGGCACGCTGCTGGACAACCGGCTGGTGCCGGACTGGCCGACGGTGGACGCCCCGGTGCCCCCGATTGACCCCGAGGTGCTGCAGCGCCGCCCGGACGTGACGGCCGCCGAGGCGCGCCTGGCCGCCGCCTCCGCCGCGCGCGACCTGGCCCGTGCCGGCCGCGTGCCGGATGTGACCGTCGGGGCGCAGGCCGAGCACTACCCGGTGTCCGAAACCAATACCACCGGCAGCGGCAACAGCTACGGCGTGTTCGTGTCGATCCCGCTGTATGTGCGCCACAGCTATGGCGGCGAGGCGCGCCGCGCCGAGGTGGACTACTACGCGGCGCTGGATGACCGCAATCGCATCCTGCTGTCGGCCCAGAACGACATCGAGCGCCTGCGCAGCCAGCTGGATGCGGCACGCGGATCGCTGCAGCAGATGCGGGAATCCGTGCTGCCGGCCGCGGAGTCCGTTGCCAACAGCGCCGAGTTCGCCTATTCCAAGGGTGCCAGCGGCGTGCTGGACTTGCTGGACGCGCGCCGCGCGCTGCGCCAGACCCGGCTGGATGCCGTCGAGGCACAGGGCAACTATGCCAAGGCCCTGTCGGCCTACCTCACCGCCCTCCAGACCACGAATTCCGATATCAACAAGCTTCCCCAGGTCCGTACCGATGCGCCGCGTCCTTGATTTGAAGTCCCTGTCCCCCGTGTCTCGCAGCTTCCCCCGCAATGGCGCCGTGCGGCTGGTCGCCGCGTTATCGCTGTGCGCACTCGCACTCGCCGCCTGCGGCAAGAAGGAAGGCCCCGAACCCGACGACGAGCCCAAGGTCAGCGGGCAGACGATCCAGTTCCCGGCCAGCGTCAAGACCCTGCCGGGCATCGTCGGCCAACCGGTCAAGAGCGGCGGCGACCGCATGCTCAGCCTGCCGGGCCGGCTGGTCTGGAACGAAGACAAGACCGTGCGCGTGACCACGCCGTTTGCCGGTCGTGTCATGGAGGTCCTGGCCCACTCTGGGACCACCGTGAAAGCCGGCCAGCCCCTGGCGATGCTGACCTCGCCCGATTTCGGCGTGGCGCAGGCCGATGCCCGCAAGGCCGCCGCGGACAGTGCCCTGGCCGCCAAGTCACTGGCCCGCCAGCGTGAGCTGTACGGCGCCGGCATCATCGCGCAGAAGGAACTGGAGCAGGCCCAGGCGGACAGCGCCCGCGCCGCCGCCGACCAGCAGCGCACCCAGGCCGCGCTGCGCATGTATGGCGCGGCCGCTGGTGGCGATGCCGTCAACCAGCGCTTTGCGCTGCGCAGCCCGATCGAGGGGCTGGTGGTCGAGCGCAATATCAATTCGGGCATGGAGCTGCGTCCCGACCAGCCGCCCACCGCGCCGCTGTTCCTGGTGACCGACCCGACCACGCTGTGGGCGCAGGTCGACGCCGCCGAGGCGGACATGGGGCTGTTCAAGCCCGGCGTGACGGTTCGGCTGACCAGCACCGCCTATCCGGGCGAGACCTTCGAGGGCACCGTGGTCAAGATCGCCGATTACGTCGATCCCAATTCCCGCAGCATCAAGGTGCGGCTGGTCGTGCCCAATGCCGACCGCCGCCTGAAGGCGGAAATGTTCGTCACGGCGAGGCTCAAGGCAGCGTCGTTCCAGGGCATCTCGGTGCCGTCCAAGGCCGTGTTCCTGGCCGATAACAAGAACTACGTGTTCGTGCGCACCGCGCAGAACACGTTCGAGCGTCGCCAGGTGAAGCTGGGCGTGCAGATGCCCGGCACCGCCGAGGTGGTGGAAGGCCTGAAGGATGGCGATGTGGTGATCACCGATGGCAACCTCTACCTGCAAGACATCCTGCGCGATGCCACGGCCGTGAACGCGGCGCGCGCGTCGTCCAAGCAATGAGGACGACGGCCCCATGATTTCCCGTATCGTCAGTTTTGCGCTGCACCAGAAGCTGTTTGTCTGGCTGGGCCTGATCATCTTCGTCGCCGGCGGCCTGGCCGCCTTCAAGAACCTGCCCATCGAGGCTTTCCCGGATGTTTCCGACATCCAGGTCAACATCATCACGCTCTATCCGGGCCGTGCCGCGGAAGAAGTGGAGCGCCAGGTCACGATCCCGATCGAGACCGCGCTGGCGGGCACGCCCAATTCGGTGCGCGTGTTCTCGCACACCCAGTTCGGCCTGTCGTTCATGATGGTGACCTTCAACGACAAGGCCACCGATGTCACGGCGCGCCAGCAGATCATCGAGCGCCTGCGCAGCGTGGACTTGCCTGACGGGGTCCATCCGGACCTCGCGCCGCTTTCCACCGCCATCGGCGAGATCTTCCGTTTCCGCCTGACCGGCAAGGGCTACACGGCGCAGGAACTGCGCACGCTGCAGGACTGGGTGGTGGAAAAGAACCTGCGCCAGGTGCCTGGCGTGGCGGACCTGGTGACCATCGGCGGCACCATCAAGCAGTACGAGGTGAACCCGAACCTGGCGCGCATGCGTGACGCCAAGGTCTCGCTGTCGCAACTGTTCACCGCGCTGCAACGTGGCAACTCCAATGCCGGCGGCGGTGCCGTGGCGCAGGGCCGCCAGCAGTTCCTGCTGCGGTCGCTGGGCAGCTTCCGGACCTCGGCCGACATCGCCAACGTGGTGGTGACGGAGACCAACGGCACGCCGATCCTCGTCAAGGACATTGCCGAAGTGAAGGTGGGGGCCGCGCCGCCGCAGGGGCTGATGGGCCAGGATAACGAGGACGACATCGTCTCGGGCATCGTGGTGATGCGCAAGGGCGAGAATCCGTCCATCGTGCTGGAGGCACTCAAGCAGAAGATCGAACTGCTGGACTCCACGATCCTGCCCAAGGGCGTGAAGATCGTGCCGTACTACGACCGCTCCACGCTGATCGACAAGACGCTGCACACGGTGTTCGGCAACCTGGTGGAGGGCGCGCTGCTGGTGATGGCCGTGCTGTACCTGTTCCTGGCCAATGTGCGCGCCGCCGCCATCGTGGCGCTGGTGATTCCGCTGGCGCTGCTGTCGACGTTCATCGGCCTGACGTGGGTGGGGATTCCGGCCAACCTGCTGTCGCTCGGCGCGATGGACTTCGGGATTATCGTGGACGGCGCGGTGATCGTCGTCGAGAACATCTTCAAGCGGCTGGGCGAGCTGAAGGAGCACCAGATCAAGGACAGCAAGGCGCGGCTGTACGCGATCCTGCAGGCGACCTCGGAAGTGGGCCGCCCGACCGTGTTCTCGATGGTCATCATCATCGCGGCGCACATTCCGATCTTCACGCTGCAGCGGCACGAAGGGAAGATCTTCGCACCGATGGCCTATACGGTGACCGGCGCGCTGATCGGTTCGCTGATCATGTCGCTGACCGTGGTGCCGCTGCTGTGCCATCTGCTGCTCACCAAGAACATTGCCCACGAGGACAACTTCGTGGTGCGCCACTGCAAGCGCATCTACGAACCGATGCTGGCCTGGGCGCTGGACAACAAGAAGAAGGTGGTCGGCATTGCGCTGGCCCTGCTGGTGGCGACGGTGGGCGTGGGCAAGTTCCTCGGCAGCGAATTCCTGCCGGAACTGGACGAGGGATCGATGTGGGTCAGCTTCGACCTGCCGGCGTCGGTCTCGATCGACGAGGCACGGGACCAGGCGCGCCTGCTGCGCAGCGTCATCCGCAAGACGCCCGAGGTCAATACCACGATCTCCAAGGTGGGCCGCCCGGATGACGGCACCGATCCCAAGCTGATCAATACCGTGGAAATCCTGGTCGACCTGAAGGGCGACAAGCAATGGCGCGCGGGCTACGACAAGCGCAAGATCATCGAGGAAATCAACCGCAACCTGCGCCAGCTGCCGGGCATCGAGCCCAACTTCTCGCAGCCGGTGCGGGACAACATCCTCGAGAGCATTTCGCAGATCAAGGGCCAGATCGTCATCAAGGTCCAGAGCGACAGCCTGGAGCACAACAAGCAGGTGGCCGACCAGATCCTGGCCAACGTGCAGTCGGTCAAGGGCGTGATGCGCGCGTTCATCGACCGCGACGGCGAACTGCCGCAGTACGTGCTGGAATTCGACCGGGCCCAGGCGGCGCGCTACGGCATCAACGTGGCCGACGTGCAGGACCTGATGGAAACCGCGCTGGCCGGCAAGGCCGCCACGGAGCTGTGGGAAGGCGAGAAGCACTTCAGCGTGGCCGTGCGCCTGCGGCCGGGCGAGCGCGAGTTGCCGAACCTGCCGAACATCTTCATGCAGACCCCGGATGGCGCGCAGGTGCCGTTGTCGCAGCTGGTGACGTTCCGTGCCGCATCGGGCGCGATGAACATCAGCCGCGAGAATGGCCAGCGCACCACGTCGATCGGCATCTTCATCCACGACCGCGACATGGGTAGCGTGGTGAAGGACATGCAGGCGCTGGTCAAGAAGAACGTGAACGCCGAAGACGTCAAGATCAGCTGGTCCGGCGAATTCGAGAACCAGGAACGTGCGATGGCGCGGTTGTCGATCGTGGTGCCGCTGTCGGTGCTGGTGATCTTCCTGCTGCTGTTCAACGCGTTCAAGTCGTTCAAGAGCGCCACGCTGATCATCTCGAACATCCCGTTCGCGCTGATCGGCGGCGTGTTCGCGCTGTTCCTCACCGGCATTCCGTTGTCGGTGTCGGCGGCCATTGGCTTCATCGCGCTGTTCGGGCAGGCGGTGCTGAACGGCGTGGTGATGGTGACGTACTTCAACCAGTTGCGCGACGAAGGCATGCCGGTGCGCCAGGCTGTGCTGACGGGATCGATGGACCGGCTGCGCACGGTGTTGATGACGGCACTGCTGGCCATGCTGGGCCTGTTCCCGATGGCAATTTCGCGCGCCATCGGCTCCGAGACGCAGCGTCCGCTGGCCATCGTCATCATCGGCGGCCTGATCACCGCCACGCTGCTGACGCTGATCGTGCTGCCCACACTGTATGAGTGGATGGTCGGCCGCACGTGGCCGGATGAGGAAGGCGATGAAGCCAACAACAGGTTGTCGGAATCGCTACCGTCCTGAACCTGTAGGCCTCTGCTTCAGCAAAAAAACCCGCCAATCTGGCGGGTTTTTGTTTGGTGCCGGCAATCGGCGTGTGTGGCCCCTGGGTGGCAAAGGGGTAACCGGGCGGCTCGCCAGGCGATCCGTCATGGCGGGCGCCGCTGCATGTGAACTGTTCGAAGGCGTCACATGCGGATCAAGTCCCCCTCGCCCGGCAGTAGCGTATCCGTGATTCCGGTTGGCCTGCATAACAAGGGAGGCGGGCTGCCAAGGCACAGAAATACTGCCGCCCCACGGCACCTCACGACGATGGCAAGCGCAAGCACAAGGGGCCGAGTCCTGCAGTAATGCAGGACTCGGCCCTCTCTTTTTTGCCTCACCAAATAGCGGCTCGACGCATCGCTTCCAACGTGGTCGGCGCTAACCGACGCCAACCGCCGCTTACTGTGCGGCCGAAACCGGCGTACCAGCCACCGGTTGCACCGGGGCCTTCAGGTTTTCCATGAAAAACGCGCCTCGCAGCCGGGAAGTGGCGCTACGCGTGCTTTCCGTGACGGCGCGCATCAGGTTCTCGTACTCCGGTGCCTGGTCCCACTCGCCCAGGGCCGCCGTGTTGATTTCCACGCGCTCGTACCATTCGAGTCGGTTGCTGGACAAGTTGACCAGCTGACCCGTCAGCGCCACGTGGCCGACCGGCGCGCCCTGGGGCAGGAAGCCGTAGTAGTAGCGCACGGTTCCCAGCTCGCGCGGCGTGAGCAGCAGCAGGCGGTCGGCATTGTATTGCTTGGCCAGCGCACGATAGTCGCGCAGCGCAACGCCCTGGCCGGAGCCCTCGGTGAACTTGGGCAGCGATTCCGTATCCAGCGGCTTGTCGATCATCACCACCTTGATCTGGCGCGATTCGAGGCCTGTGCCGAATGCCTTGCCGAGGTCGCTGATCATCGAGAAATCCTGCTTTTGCAGGCGCTCCACGATGGCCGCCGCGTTGGCCTTGTTGATCACGATGTCCAGCAGTCCCTGCTGACCAAGCATGATCTGCGTCGGTTCAGGCAGCTTTTCCACGGCGACGGCAATAGTGGTGGTCTTGTTTTCGAACAGCGCGCTGGAAGCCGGAATCGGCTTCTGTACCACCGCGCAGCCCGCGAGCGTGCTCAATGCCAGCAACAAGCCGGCCAGACGGATACGACCCATGACTTCTCCCTTTTCTGAGTTGGGGTTGAATAATCTCGGGACGTATAACGTCGGGAAGTCGACACATTTGAGCCCACTTCGGAGGGGGCTATCAAGCCACGGCGCGCCGTGGTGACGGAAACAGCGGCCACGCCAGCATCGCCACCACAGCCGTCGTCGCCCACACCACCGGCCACGACGTCAGCGCCAGCCAGTGCGGCAGGCACAGCGGCGTGAGGAAGTAGCCGAAGAAGACCGCCGTGTTGGCCATGCCCAGCGCGGTGCCGGCGCGGTCGGCGCCCGCCATCGCGGCCAACTCGGCGTACGCCACGCCGTGCCACGCGGAGACACAGACGCCGGCCACGGCAAGGATGACGGGCAGGGCCAGACTCCACGCACTGCCGCCGGCAATCGCGCCGCTGCCGTGCACGCAAGCGGCCAGCACCAGGAAAGCGGCGACCGTCACGACCGTGCAGGCGCGCAGGTATTGCCGGCGATTGCCGTGACGGTCGGTCCAGCGTCCGCTCCAGACCCGCATCGCCATCGCGCCGCCCTGTACGGTGGCCATCGTCGCCGTGATAGCGCCAAGTCCGGCGTGGGCAAAGTCGTGCAGGAACACCGACGCAAATGTCAGCACCGCGAACTGCGGCACGCAGAGGATGCCGATGGCCGCCACGATGCGCCAGATCCGCAGGCGCCGCAGCGGATTGGGGGTGGCTGCGGTCGGGGTGGCGTGAACGGTAGCACCCGACCCAGCACTGTTGCCGACGTTCGCACCGAGATTCGCATCATGAGTCGCCCCCTCTGGCGGCGGCTCGTGCAGCCATCGCCATGTCAGCAGCGCCGACGCGCCGCACAGCAACGCCACCCAGCCATAGACCCACGCAAAGCCGACCGTCGATGCGAGCCACGGCAGCGTGAGCGCGCCGATGCCGCCGCCCAGCGGCACGGCGGTTTGCCGGATGCTCATCGCCAGGCCGCGCTCACCTTCGTGAAACCAGCGCATCACCGCCCGGCCGCTGGCCCCGTTGACGCTGCCGCCGAACAGGCCGACGGCAGCCATCGCCACCATCAGCCATGCCAGCAGCGGAAGATGGCCAGCCTCCGGCGCCAGCCATAGCGCCATCGCCAGCAGCGCGGCACCGGTCGCCGTCAGTCCGCCCAACAGGACAGGGCGGTCACCCCAGCGGTCAGCCGCCACGCCCCAGGGCAACTCGGACAGCGCGATACCAAAGCCGAGCGCGCCAAGCGCCAGCCCCAAGCCGGCGTTGTCGAGCTGGTAGTCGCCACGCAGCCAGACCGCCGTGGTGGGAATGCCGCTGGCCGCCGCCATGACGCTGGCGTTGGCGGCCACGCCGACCCCCAGCACTTTCCAGCGATGCGTGGGGCCGAAGTGCCGTGTGATCGACGCGGGGGAGGAAACAAGGATTTGCGAGGCCATGATTGACAGGTGCTCCGGAAAGCCGATTGACCGGACCCAGTCTGTCACCGAGAATTCGTCCTGAATATCAGAAAATATTTCGCTAACCGTTCGATAAAACAGGATGATGCGATGTCGCGGACCAATTTCGACATGGCGGCGCTGCGCAGCCTGCTGGCCGGCATGGAACTGGGCAGCTTTGCCCGCGCTGCCGATCGCGTCGGCCGATCCACATCGGCCATCAGCGCCCAGATCCGCAAGCTGGAAGAGCAGGCCGGCACCCCGCTGTTCCGCAAGTCGGGGCGAGGCCTGGCGCTGACGGCAGCGGGCGAGGCGATGCTTGGCTACGCGCGCCGTCTGGTGGACCTGAACGACGAGGCCGCCGTGGCGATACGCGGTGTGGATCTGGCCGGCGGCATCCGGCTGGGTTTGCAGGAGGAGTTCGGCGAGGGGCTGCTACCTGAGGTGCTGGGCCGCTTTGCGCGCGCGCATCCGAAAATCCGCATCGAAGCGGTGGTGTCGCGCAATGCCGACCTGTTGGCGCGTATCGACGCCGGCCACTGCGACCTCGCGCTGGTCTGGGCCAACGTCCACCAGCCGCCAGACTTGCGGGAGACGGGGCGAGGGGGCAGGGCGGAAGCACGCTACGGGGCGGACGATGGGGCTGATGATGAGTCGGACTATCGGGCGGATCACCGGGCGGAACCTGGCCACACCGCCGAGGCTGGCTACGCGATGGGCCACCGCATGGCCGAGCCCATCGACGAGCCGCCGATGTGCTGGGTGGGTTCCGCAAGCGTGCCGTGGCAGTACACGCCTGGCGAGCCGTTGCCGCTGGTCGCCTTCGACCGTCCGTGCCAGTTCCACGCCGCTGCCACCGCCGCGCTCGACCGCGCCGGTATTCCGTGGCGTGTCACGTTTTCCAGCCCGAATCTGGGCGGCCTGTGGGCCGCTGCCGCAGCCGGGCTGGGGCTCACGGTGCGTTCGCGCTACGGGCTGCCGGCGAATGTGCGCGAGCTGCCGACCGCCGAGACTGGCTTGCCGACGTTGCCGTCGCTCTCGTTGGTGATGGTGCGCGCCGCGGCCAAGATGCCGCCGGAAGTCGAGCGTCTGGCGGCGATCCTGCTGTCGGCAATCCGCGATGCCAGGCAGGACGCGGCGCTAGCGGCCTGAGAGGTGTGCTTCATTCTGAAGCAACCGCTAATCGCCGTTGTAGCTCCGTCGCCCCGGACGGCACAGCAGCGCGCCAAGCAGCACGCCCAGGCCCAATGCCATGCCGAGCGCGCGCATGGGCTCCTTGTGCACGTACTCGGTCACGCACTCCTGGCACTGCTCCATGCTGTGACACACCGACGACTTGATCGACGCCAGCGTGTCGGCGCCGCGTTCGGCCTTGGCGAGGAAGGTCTTCTTGGCCGTGCTAACGGCCTCCCCGGTCAGGCTGGGCAGTTGGGCGAGCAGATCGTCGAGATCCTTCGCCAACTGATCGGCGTCGGCACGCAGGTTCGACCTGGCTGCCGCGGCGGCGGCATCCTTGTCTTCCGGGTTGGGGTCGTTCGGGTCCATGGCGTCTCCGGTGAGGGTGGCGTGAAGTCATCAAGGGCAAGGCGTCTCACCCCTGCGCATCTTCCGTACCAGCGTGCCGCCGCCGACGGGTTGCCATATTTGTCGCGGCGATGGGGGCGGGCATGCGCGTCCTCCATGATAGAAACGCGCCCGCAACTTACCGGTGCTTGTAATTAGTTTGATTAGTTTGGCGGGCGAATCGGCCGACGCAGATCGGCGGACGGCGTCGGGTGGCCATCAGGAAACGTGCTGAAGTGCCGTTTACCTGACATCCCAGCAAGAAAATGTCGTGCCGATGAATCCGCTTCGCATTTCCGTCCTGGCATGCGCGGTCGCGCTGACTGCCTGCTCCACCTACGTGATGCCTCCCATCCAGCCGGACGAGCCGGCCGCGGAAATCCACGGCACGGGGAATTTCTCCATGACCACCCCGATCGTCAACGAGAAGGGCTGCTACCAGGGGAATCTTCGCATCGAGACCCAGGGCGCCGCGCAAAGCCTCAAGGTCCGCGCGGGCCGCCCGCTGGTCGTGGCGATCGACGGCAGCATCGGGCCGTACGCTTGCCGGTCGATGGTCAAGTTCACGCCCAAGGATGGTCACAAATATGTGGCGCACGGACTGGTGGGCACCGGCGACGACGACGATGCGGAGCGCTCGATAATGGGTCAGCTGAGGAGCCTGGTCGGCCGACCGACCTGCGGCATCGCCGTCCAGGACGAAACCGACAGCGGCGCGCCCGTCGAAGTCGAGCGTACGCGGCCCAAGCAGAAGAGCTTTGCGTGCATCAGGTTCTGATACCGTCGTCAGCTGTTTTCGCCAACCGCCTTCGCCACTGACATCAACGTCATTGATGTAGTCGTCAGCCTGCCCCGGTGCCCGCGACCATCGGGATACGGCGGGGCATGGCGAGGCACTGCAGGGCGCCATCACCCGCGCCCACCCACTCACCCACGCGCAGGCGCGCTCTAGCGATGCGCGGACGTGTCGCTGAGGATGTCCTCGATCTGGCCCCTGACAAGGCACAGCAGGCAGAACGCGTTGAACGAGGTTTCGGACGTCTCGCTTTGTCGCTCCAGTAACTCCAGCACACCGTCGATGCCGGCGAGCACGGTATGGGCGTCCTCGGCGGTGACCAAGCACGTGTCATGGTGTGGATGGGCCGGGTCGCGGGTTTGGGTCAATACGGGCATGGTCTTCCTTTCGGGTCGGGGTTGGCGTCGCCGGTCGCCGGCGAGTGCGCCAAGTGTTGCCCGTGACCCGTATCCCGTCGACAAGACGATTCGCATTTTGCGCGCGCACGTCATGCGTTGTTGTGTCCCGTTGCTTCCCGTCGCCTCCCTCCACCTCCCTTCACTCTTCCCGGCACCTATACTCCACTCGCCGCTCCCGAGCAGAAAGGCATTGCCATGACCTCGCCGCCCGTCCCGCAGGACCCGCCACCGACGCCACCGCCGCCTCCAACGCCAGCAAAGCCGCCCGCGCCGCAGCTTGTTCCCTCCGGCTACCGGCAGGGCATCATCACGGCCATCACCGTACTGCTCGGGTTCTCGCTGGCGTTCTGGCGCTTCTGGGGGCTGGAGACGCCGGGGCACTGGGGTGTCCGTGCTGTCTTCGCCGCGGTCTCGCTGCTGGTCGCGGTCGTCCTGCAGATCGTGGCCCTGTTCCGGGCGCTGCGAATCGAGGATGACGAAGTGGGCGAATACCGCAGGACCGTCCGCTGCTTTATCGCCTCGGCAGTTGCCTTGCTGATCGGACTGGCCGGCGCGATGGTGGACGCGGCATTCGGGGAGTCATGAGGCCGCAGCCATAAAAAGGCCCCGGCGACGACGTTGCCGGGGCTGCCAGGACTACCGTTGTTGTCGGCGCCGGAAGATGAAACAAGCGCTCAGTCCGCCTGGATGCCGAACTCTTTCACAAGCTTCGTATAGCGCGCGGTGTCCGCGGCAATCAGCTTCTGGAGCACCGCGGGTTCGCCGCCGACCGGGGTCACCGCGATGGTGGCCATCTTCGCGACGACGTCGGGCTGCTTCAGGATGTCGTTGATATGGCCGTTGAGCGTGCGGACGATGTCGGCCGGCAGGTTCTTCGGGCCCATCAGCGCCTGCCACGCGCCGATCTCCACATCCTTGTAGCCCAGCTCGCCCAGCGTCGGCACGTTCGGTGCGAATGGAGAGCGCTTCTGGTCCGCCACGGCCAGCGGTACCAGGCTGCCATTGCCGACGTATTGCGCCACGGCGCCATAGGTCACGTAGGTCATCGGGACCTGGCCGCCCAGCACGTCGACGATGGCCGGCGCCGTGCCGCGGTACGGCACCTGCGAGAGCTTCACGCTGGCGGACTTGTTGAACATCTCGCCCATGATGTGCATCGGCGATCCATTGCCCGGCGTGGCATACGTCTCCAGCTTGCCAGCCTTGGCGCGCGCCACCAGGTCGCTCATCTTCGCGATGCCGCTGTTCTTGTTCACCACCACGAACAGCGATTGCGTGCCGAGCTGCGCGATCGGCGTGAAATCGTTCTGCACGTCGTAGTTGGCGCCGGTGCCGGCCTTCAGCACCAGCGGCGCGATGGACACGGTGTTGGGCGCCACCAGCAGCGTGTAGCCGTCGGCCGCGGCGCGGGCCACGTAGGCGCTGCCGATGGTGCCGGCGGCGCCCGTACGGTTTTCCACGACGACGGATTGCTTGAGCCGCGCGCTGAGCTTCTCGGCCATCAGGCGGGCCAGCACGTCGGTGTCGCCGCCGGCCGGGTAGGCCACGACGATGGTGATCGGCTTGTTGGGGTAGCTACCTTGGGCCATCCCCGGCAGGGCGGCAAACAGCGCGGTGGCGCCGAGGGTCGCGCCGATGGCGGCGAGCAGGTTGCAGCCGGGTCGGTTGCGGCGGACAGTCATCATGATCGAAACACCTCTGGTCAGGTCTCGCGCCAGTCAGGGGACAGGTCGTCCGCCGCGCAAGAAGGGTACGGGGAAGCGGTATGGGGAAGCGGTGCTGTGCCGGCGTTCCCGTGGGGGGATTCGGTGCACGGTCGCCGGGCAGCGGAAAGCTACCCGGCGCCGCGCGCATCCGCCGGGCTTAGAAGATGTGCTTGATGCCCATCATGGCGCCAAACTGCTGGCCACCCGGTTTCGGGTTGGCACCGGCCTGCGCGCCGCTGACCGACATCGCCAGCGTTCCGTCGTTGTTGATGTAGCCGGCCGTGGCATAGACGGCCGTGCGCTTGCTGAAGTTGTACATGCCGCGCACGGCGTAGAGCATCGCCTTGTTGTCGCTGTTCTGGTAGTTCAGGTAGTAGACCTGCCCGGCCAGCGTGAAGGCGGGCGTGATGTCGTACGCGGCGCCGATGTAGTACAGCTCGGACAAGGGCGTCACGCTGCCCTGGTTCTCGCGACGGATCACGCCGGCGCCGAGCTTGGTCTTGTTCAGCAGGACGTAGCCGGAAAGCGACGCGCGGTCATCGCGCAGGCTGCTGCTGGTCAAGCCGCCGAACGCGCCCGGGCCGCCGCGCTGCGAGTCATACGCCGCCGTGACGCCCCACCATTTCTGGTCCCAGCCGATCATGGCCGACCATTCGCGGCACTGGCTTTTGTCGGCGGGATTCTCGCCGCCGCAGTTGGTGCCCGAGGGGCTCGGGCCGCCGTTGGCGTTGTCCCGGCCGAAGCTGTACGTGGCGCCCAGCGTCAGGCCGCCGAACGTGCCCTTGTAGGCGATGGAATTGTCGGCGCGCGTGTTGGGCAGGTAGCTGTCCAGCGATCCCGAGCCGAAGGCGTTCGGGCCCAGGATGTCCGGATCGAGCGTGGCCCAGAACAGCATGGTGTACTGGCGACCGAAGGAGATCTGCCCCCACTGGTTGGACAAGCCGACCAGCGCCTGGCGGCCGAACAGGCGACCGCCCTGGTTGGGGGTGCCGGAATCCGGCGCAAAGCCCGACTCCAGCACGAAGATGCTCTTGAGCCCGCCGCCGAGGTCCTCGGTGCCACGCAGGCCCCAACGCGAAGGCACGGTGCCGGTCAGGGTGTTCATGCGGACGACGCCATGTCCGCCCGCGCCAACGTTGCTCACATATTCCACACCCGTATCCACCACGCCATACAGGGTGACGGACGACTGGGCTGAGGCCAGCAGGGGCGCGGCGGCCAGCAGGCCAGCCGCATACTTTCCGATGTTCATCTACCGTTTCCTTCTCTCGTTTTTTCGTGGGCTCTTTTCGCGTTTCCGCTGCCGGCCGCGGTATGGGGGGCTGCCGACGTTGTGTTTCATTAGTAAAACAATGAACTACATAAGAAACGTTCAGCGAAATATAGTCACGAGATCGGGCGGCGTAGATAAGGGTGATCCCTAGTGAGGTCTTGCCACGACGACGCGGTGCGGCATGGGTGCCACTCGCGAGAGGGGAATGGCTGCACAAGAAAGCGGAGCGGCGCGCACCGGGTCGGCGCACGGCGTGTGGCGGCGGCAAGCGGTGATTGTCGTGAGGGCGATGCGCGACGCGGCTTTCGGGGTGCGGGCCGGTTGCGCCTGGGTTGTGCCTCGTGATGGGGCGTCGAATCCGCCCGGCGCGGCGCTGCGATCCGGCGCATTCGTCGTCCATGTTTACCCTGATCCCACAGCGGATTCATCACGGCCTATAGTCGAAGGGTTTTATTTGCAAACATAGGTTTCATATATGGAACATAACGCGCCCCATCGAGCACTTGCGCCAGGAGCAGACCTGCTGGCCGCCCTCGACAGCCATTTCGCCGAACGCGCTGTGATGGTCGGCCATGACGGCGCCCTTCTGACCTGCCGCGTTGGCGGGACCCGGGGGCCGGTCATCGTCCTACTTCATGGCATCAGTTCCGGCGCGGCATCGTGGCTGCCCTGCGCAAGCTTGCTGGCGGCACACGCGCGCGTCATTGCCTGGGACGCCCCCGGCTATGGGCAGTCGACGCCATTGCCGATGCCCGCGCCGACCGCGCGCGACTACGCGGCGAGGCTCGGGCAGTTGCTCGCCGCGCTGCAGGTGAAGCCGGACCTGATCGTCGGCCATTCACTGGGTGCGCTGATGGCGGCCGCCTATGCGACACAAGCGGCGCCGGCGACGCTGCCGGATCGCTTCCTGCTATTGAGCCCGGCGCTCGGCTACGGCGCCCCGGGCAAGGAGGAGAAATCGCGCGAGGTGGCCGGGCAGCGCCTGCACACACTGGAAACCCTCGGCGTCGATGGCCTGGCCCAGCGCGGTCCCACGCGGCTGCTGAGTGCCGCGGCCACGTCCGATGCCCAGGCGTGGGTGCGCTGGAATATGCAGCGCCTCAATCCCGATGGCTATCGCCAGGCCGTGGCGCTGCTTTGTGGCGACGATATCGGGCAATACCTCGCCAGCGCCGCACGGCCGGTCGAGGTGGGCTGCGGCGCGCAGGACGTCGTGACCACGCCCGCCGCCTCCGCCGCGCTGGCGGAGCGCTTCGGCCTGCCATTCCACCTGATCCCCGATGCCGGGCATGCCTGCTACATCGAGCAGGCGCAGTCCGTGGCCCGGCTAATCCGCGCGACGCTGCAAGCCTAGTTCTCTTCTCATTCGGCACGCCGGCCTATTGCGGCCGGGTGCCGCGTCGCTGGCACTGGCCGAACAAGCGGCCATTCTTCGCCAGAACGGCGGGTTAACCCCAGTCAATTTTTGAAGCGTCGTTGTCTATAGTCGTACCTGTGTTCAATATTTAAACTCATGTTTCACAGGTAAAACACCACCAGTGAACGCGAACGGATTGAGCCAGCCGTCCCCAACAAGCAAAGCCATGGAGCAAAGCGCAATGGAAAGCCTCTCGTACAACCCGAACCTGGTGCCGTGGGAGCGCCCCGCGCCGAACAACGTAGCGGGCAAGGGCCAGATCGAGCAGCCGGGCAAGGTCGTCAACATCGTCTGGCAAACGCGCGCCGCCGCGCCCACCGCTTACGAGGACGCCCTGGGCGACGCGTTGGAGTCCGCCTTCGAAGGCGGCGCCAAGACCCCCGAGGACATCGTCCGCGCCTTCAACCACGCTGGCTTCCTGGCCGCCGACGGCCAGGGCTGGACCGAGGAACGCTTCCTCGCCGAAATCCATCGACTGGGCGCCTGAGCCCGCATCCCAGAGCCGCAGCGAGACAAGCAAATGGAATCGAACAAGCAAGCACGCGCCGAAGCGCGCCTGAACACCGGCCTGCGCAACTACTGGTACCCGGTGGCCGCCTCGTGGCAGGTCACCCACGCGCCCATCGGCATCACGCGCCTCTCCCAGAACATCGTGGTGTGGCGTGACAACGCCGGCGCGCTGCACGCGCTGGAAGACCGCTGCCCGCACCGTGGTGCCCGTCTGTCGATGGGCTGGAACCTCGGCGACCGCGTCGCCTGCTGGTATCACGGCGTGGAAGTGGGCGGCGACGGCCAGGTCAAGAGCGTGCCGGCCGTCGATAACTGCCCGCTGGAAGGGCGCACCTGCGTGCGCAGCTATCCGGTGGAAGAAAAGGCCGGCGCCATCTTCCTGTGGTTCGGCGACCGTGCGCCGACCGAAGCCGACGCGCTGCGCCTGCCCGAAGAACTGGCATCCGACGAGCACAGCCACTTCCTGTGCGTGGCGCACTGGGACTGCAACTACCGCTACGCGATCGACAACGTCATGGACCCGATGCACGGCGCCTACCTGCATGCGGTGTCGCACTCGATGGCCAGCGGCGAAAAGTCCGCCGTGATGCAGGTCGTGGAAACCGATCACGGCCTGGTCTTCGAAAAGACCGGCCAGCGCGGCGTGAATTTCGACTGGGTGGAATTCGGCGAAACCGGCACGCTGTGGCTGCGCCTGTCGATCCCCTATCGCGACAAGGTTGGCCCCGGCGGTCCGTTCGGCATCGTCGGCATGGCCACGCCAGTCGATGAGGAGCACTGCCTGGTGTTCTTCTGGCGTACCCGCCACGTCCAGGGCTGGGAGCGCGACGTGTGGCGCTTCCTTTATCGCAACCGCCTGGAAGGCCTGCACTGGGACGTGCTGGAGCAAGACCGCGTGGTGCTGGAATCGATGGCGCCGAACGCGCGCGATCACGAGATGCTCTACGCGCACGATGCCGGCATCACGCGTGTGCGCCGTCTGCTGAAGCGCCGCGCCGACGCCGAAGTGGCTGACGAACCGGTGGCGATGCTGCAACCGGCTGGAGTGGCAAGCCATGCTTGATCACGTCCCCGCCAACAACCTGCTGGCCGGCCGCAAGGTGCTGGTGACCGGCGCCGCGCGCGGACTGGGCCTGGCCTTTGCCACCGCGATTGCCGAAGCCGGCGGCGCCGTGGCGATGGCCGACATCCTCGACGACCGCGTGCGCGAATCCGCCGCCGCATTGCAGGCTCGTGGTTTCACGGCCGTGCCGCTCACACTGGACCTGATCGATCCGGCTTCCGTCCAGGCTTGCGCCGCGGCGGCCGTGGAAGCGCTCGGTGGTCTCGACGGCCTGGTCAACAACGGCGCCGTGACCGATTCCGGCGGCCGCGATGCCACCGCGCTCGACATCGCCACGTGGGACCGCGTGATGAACGTCAACGTGCGCGGCACCTGGCTGATGACCGCCGCCTGCACGCCGGCCCTGCGCGCCAGCGGCCGTGGCGCCGTCATCAACCTGGCCTCGGACACGCCGCTGTGGGGCGCGCCGAACCTGCTGGCCTACGTGGCCAGCAAGAGCGCCATCATCGGCATGACACGATCGCTGGCCCGCGAGCTTGGCGATGCGCAAGTCACGGTCAATGCGGTGGCGCCGGGCCTGACGCTGGTGGAAGCCACTGAATACGTGCCGCAACACCGGCACGACCTGTATCGCAACCAGCGCGCCATCGCGCGCGAGCAAGTCCCCGACGACGTCTGCGGCGCCGTGCTGTTCGCGCTGTCCGACCTTTCCCGATTCGTGACCGGCCAGACGCTGGCGGTCAACGGCGGCTTTGTCATGCACTGAAACGAAGGAAATCACCAAATGAGCGATATGTCGCAACAGCAAAACATCAAGCGCAGCTGGGAACAACCGGATGGCGCTTCGTTCGATCAATGGATGGAATCCCGCGTCGCGCGGTTCAGCACACGCCGCTATGACTGGGACGCCCTGAAGTTCCAGGCCGACTACGACCCCAAGTACCGCCGCGCGCAGATGCGTTACCTGGGCACGGGCGGCACGGGCGTGGCCGCCGACACCAACACGGTGCCGTCGGAAAACTTCACGTTCTCGACGATGATCATCCCGGCAGGGCACGAAGGCCCGTCGCACCTGCACACCGATGTGGAAGAAGTCTTCTTCATCCTGCGCGGCAAGATCAAGCTGATCCTGGAAAAGGACGGCGAGCGCTTCGAGACCATCCTGACGGACCGCGACCTGGTGTCCGTGCCCCCGGGCGTGTATCGCGAGGAAATCAACATCGGCGAGGAAGACGCGCTGATGTGCGTGATGCTGGGCGCCAAGAAGCCCATAACGCCGACGTACCCGCCCGAGCACCCGCTCACCCAGGTCAAGCGCTGATCCGCGCCGTCAGTCGAGCATCGAGCCATGAGCACCCAACCCATCTCCGCCGGAATCCAGGACAAGTACATCGTCCCGGGGCTGGAACGTGGTCTGCGCCTGCTGGGCGAGTTCAGCGCGCGTGACCGCGTGCTGTCCGCGGCGGACCTGGCGCGCCGGCTGAGCGTGCCCCGTTCCACGGTGTTCCGCCTGCTGGCCACGCTGGAAGCCACCGGCTACGTGGAGCGCGCCGATGGCGGCCGCGAATACCGGCTGGGCCTGGCGGTGCTGCGGCTCGGGTTTGACTACCTGGCGTCGCTGGAGCTGACGGAGCTGGGCGGGCCGCTGCTGAACAAGCTGCGCGACGACATCGAGTACCCGTGCAACCTCGTGGTGCGCGATGGCCGGTCGGTGGTGTACGTGGCCAAGTCGGCGGCGTCACGCCCGTTCGCCAGCAACGTCAATGTCGGCACCCGCCTGCCGGCGCACGCCACCGTGCTGGGCCGCGTGCTGCTGGAAGACCTGTCGCTGGCGCAATTGCGCGACATCTATCCGGAGCCGCAACTGCGGGTCTATTCGGACAGCACGCCACGCACCGCGGAGGCGCTGTTCGACATGGTGCAGCAGGACCGCCAGCGCGGCTACGTGCTGCACGAGGGCTTCTTCGAAGCCAGTATTTCCACCATCGCGGCACCGGTGCGCGACCGCACGGGCAAGGTGACGGCGGCGCTGGGCGCCACCATCCCGGCTTCGCGGATCGACCCGGACCAGCTGGGCCTGATGGTGGAGAAAGTCAGGGGCACCGCAGGCGAGCTTTCGCGCCTGCTCGACTACCGGCCACATCGGCACGGCAAGGTCGTTTCATTGAATCGCGAGTGAGGGGAGTGAGGACGATGTCCATGATTGAACTCGACGGCAAGGTAGCCGTCGTGACCGGCGGGTCCTCCGGCATCGGGCTGGCGACCGTCGAGTTGCTGCTGGAAGCCGGCGCGGCCGTGGCCATGTGCGGCCGCGACGAAGCCCGCCTGCGCAGCGCCGAAGCCGATCTGCGCAAGCGCTTTGCAGGATGCCGCCTCCATGCGGCCACCTGCAACGTGCTCGACCCGCAGCAGGTCAACGCCTTTGCCGCCGACGTGGCGCGCGAACTGGGGCCGGTGGACATGCTGGTGAACAACGCCGGCCAGGGCCGCGTGTCGACGTTCGCCAATACCGAGGACGCCGCCTGGGTGGAAGAACTCCAGCTCAAGTTCTTCTCGGTGATTCATCCGACGCGCGCCTTCCTGCCGCAGCTGGAGCAGTCATCGCAGGGTGCCATCGTCTGCGTGAACTCGCTGCTGGCCACGCAGCCGGAGCCGCATATGGTGGCGACCTCCGCCGCGCGCGCCGGCGTGCACAACCTGGTGCGATCGCTGGCCACCGAATTCGCGCCGCGTGGCGTTCGCGTCAACGGCATCCTGATCGGGCTGGTGGAATCGGGCCAGTGGCGCCGCCGCTTCGAGGCGCGCCCCGAAGAGGACCGTCATCTGGACTGGGGTGCGTGGACCGCGCGCCTGGCCCGTCAGAAAAACATTCAACTCGGCCGTCTCGGCCTGCCGCAGGAAGCCGCACGCGCCATCCTGTTCCTTGCCTCGCCGTTGTCTTCGTACACCACGGGCAGCCACATCGATATTTCCGGAGGACTCTCCCGTTATGCGTAACGAGCAACAACAAGTCACCGTGGGCTGCGCCATTGCAGCCTTCCTCGAGCAATGCGGCGTCAAGGCTGCATTCGGCGTGATCTCGATCCACAACATGCCCATCCTCGACGCGATGGGCGAACGCGGCAAGATCCGCTTTGTGCCGGCACGCGGCGAAGCGGGCGGCACCAACATGGCCGATGCCTATGCCCGCACCACGGGCGGCCTGGGCGTCTGCCTGACCTCCACGGGCACCGCCGCCGGCAATGCCGCCGGCGCGATGGTGGAAGCGCTGACTGCCGGTACGCCGATGCTGCATATCACGGGCCAGATCGAAACGCCGTACCTGGACCAGAGCCTCGCTTACATCCACGAAGCGCCCGACCAGCTGACGATGCTGAAGGCCGTGTCGAAGGCCGCGTTCCGCATTCGCAGCGCCGATACCGCGCTGTCGACGATCAAGCTGGCCGTGCAGACCGCGCTGACGGCGCCCACCGGCCCGGTCAGCGTCGAGATTCCCATCGACATCCAGGCCGCGCTGATCCCCATGCCGACCGACCTGCAGCCGCTGCCGGTGGCGCAGCACCAGCCGTCCGCGCACGCACTGGACGCGCTGGCCGAGCACCTGGCGCGCGCCAAGCGGCCGATGCTGTGGCTGGGCGGTGGCGCGCGTCATGCCACCAAACAGGTGAAGCGCCTGCTGGACCTGGGCTTTGGCGTGGTGACGTCGACGCAGGGCCGCGGCATCGTGCCGGAGGACGATCCCCGCTCGCTGGGTGCCTACAACCTGCACAAGCCGGTCGAGACCTTCTACCAGACCTGCGACGCGATGCTGGTGGTTGGCTCGCGCCTGCGCGGCAATGAAACGCTGAAGTACGAACTGAAGCTGCCGCGCCCGCTGCTGCGCATCGACGCCGATCCCGCATCGGAAGGCCGCTGCTACCAGAGCGACTACTTCGTGAGCGGCGATGCCGCGCTGGCGCTGGACGGGCTGGCCGATCGCCTGGAAGGCCGCATGCAGATCGACGCCGGCTTTGCCGCCGACCTGCGCCGTGCGCATGACGTGGCCGTGGGCGCGCTCGTCGATGGCCTGGGCCCGTACAGCACGCTGGTGCAGGCGCTGCAACAGGCCGTCGGCCGCAACTTCAACTGGGTGCGCGACGTGACCGTATCCAACAGCACCTGGGGCAACCGCCACCTGCAGATCTTCGATTCGCGTGCCGGCGTGCATGCGCTGGGCGGCGGCATCGGCCAGGGCCTTGCCATGGGCATCGGCGCGGCAGTGGGCGCGGCGGCCACCGTATCGGGCAAGAAGACCTTCACGCTGGCCGGCGATGGCGGCTTCATCCTGAACCTGGGTGAACTGGCCACCGCCGTGCAGGAGCGTGCCGACATGGTCATCGTGCTGATGAACGACAAGGGCTATGGCGTGATCAAGAACATCCAGGACGCGCAATACGGCGGCCGCCGCCACTACGTGGACCTGCATACGCCGGACTACGCGCAGCTCTGCCAGTCGCTGGCGCTGCGTCACCGCCGCGTGAGCAACCTGGCCGACATCGGCACCGCGCTGGAAGAAGCCACCATCGAGCCGGGTCCGTTCATGCTGGAGATCGACATGCTGTCGATCGGCACCTTCAAGACCGTGTTTGCCGGCCCGCCGGTCAACAAGCAGGCACCCATCGCCAGCCCGGCGACGGCTGCTGCCTGAGGAGAAACGTCCATGCTGCATGTGTCCATGGTGGGTTGCGGGGCGATTGGCCGCGGCGTGCTGGAACTGCTCAAGTCCGATCCGGACGTCGTGTTCGACGTCGTGATCGTGCCGGAGGGCACGCAGGACGAGGCGCGCGGCGCGCTGTCCGCGCTGGCACCCAACGTCCGCGTGGCGACGGGCCTGGCCGATGGCGACCGGCGCCCCGATCTGCTGGTCGAGTGTGCCGGCCACCACGCGCTGGAAGAGCACATCGTTCCGGCGCTGGAGCGCGGCATCCCCTGCATGGTGGTGTCCGTCGGCGCGTTGTCCGAGCCCGGGCTGGCCGAGCGCCTCGAGGCGGCGGCCCGCCGCGGTAACACGCAGGTGCAGCTGCTGTCGGGCGCCATCGGTGCGATCGATGCGCTGGCCGCGGCCCGCGTGGGCGGCCTGGACGAAGTCATCTACACCGGCCGCAAGCCGGCCCGCGCCTGGCTCGGCACGCCAGCCGCCCAGCTGTTCGACCTCGACGCGCTGACCGAGCCGACGGTGATCTTCGAAGGCACCGCGCGCGATGCGGCGCGCCTGTATCCGAAGAACGCCAACGTCGCGGCCACGGTGTCGCTGGCCGGGCTGGGCCTGGACCGTACCTCGGTCCGGCTGCTGGCCGACCCGGCCGCGGTGGAAAACGTCCATCACGTGGAAGCACGCGGCGCGTTTGGCGGCTTTGAGCTGACCATGCGCGGCAAGCCGCTTGCGGCCAATCCCAAGACGTCCGCGCTGACCGTGTTCAGCGTGGTGCGCGCCCTCGGCAACCGCGCTCACGCGGTGTCGATCTGAAGCGAGCCTGACTCATGACCACGCAACATCCCCTCCTGATCTGCATCGCCGGCGAATGGCGCCTGGGTGCGGGCGACCGCTACGCCACGCGCTATCCCGCCACCGGCGAGGTCGTGGCGGAACTGAACGCGGCCAGCCTCGACGATGTGGAAGAGGCCGTGCAGGGCGCGCATCGCGCCTTCCTGACCAGCGGCTGGGCCCAGCGCAAGCCGCACGAGCGCGCCGCCGTGCTGTATCGCGTGGCCGAACTGATCCGCGCGCGCGCCGAGCCCCTGGCCCAGCGCCAGCGCCTGGACAACGGCAAGCCGATCAGCGAAACCCGCGCACTGGTGGCCAGCGCCGCCGGCACGTTCCAGTATTTCGCGGCGGCGTGCGAGACGCTGGAAGAATCCATCACGCCGCAGCGCGGCGACTGCCTGACGATGAGCGTCTACGAGCCGATGGGCGTCGTGGCGGCCATCACGCCGTGGAATTCGCCGATCGCCAGCGAAGCGCAGAAGATGGCGCCGGCGCTGGCCGCTGGCAACGCCGTGGTCGTCAAGCCGGCGGAAGTCACGCCGCTGATGGCGCTGGAACTGGCCGCGATCTGCGAGGAAGCCGGCGTGCCGAAGGGCCTGATCAGCGTGCTGCCCGGCAAGGGTTCGGTGATCGGGGACGCCATCACCAAGCATCCGCTGGTGCGTCGCGTGTCGTTCACGGGCGGCACCACCACGGGCAAGCACATTGCCCACATCGCCGCCGACAAGATGATGCCGGTGTCGCTGGAGCTTGGTGGCAAGTCGCCGACGATGGTGTTTGACGATGCCGACCTCGATCACGCGGTCAATGGCGTGCTGTACGGCATCTTCAGTTCGTCGGGCGAGTCGTGTATCGCCGGTTCGCGCCTGTTCGTGGCGCGCTCCCAGTACGAGCCGTTCATCGACCGCCTGGCCGCCGCCGCCGCAAAACTGCGCGTGGGCGATCCGGCCGACGAGCGCACCCAGATGGGGCCGCTGATTACCGACCGGCATCGCGACAGCATCGAATCGTACGTGGCGATGGGCGTCGCGGACGGCGGCCAGCTGCGTACCGGCGGCCTGCGCCCCGAAGTGGCAGGCCTGCCCAACGGTTACTTCTATACGCCGACGATCATCGAGGGGCTCGATAACGACGACCGCATCTGCCAGGAGGAAATCTTCGGGCCGGTGCTGGTGGCGATGCCGTTTGACGACGAGGACGACCTGATCGAGCAGGCCAACGACAGCGTGTACGCGCTGGCGGCCGGCATCTGGACGCGCGACTACAAGCGCGCATGGCGGGTGGCACGGTCCGTGCAAGCCGGCAACGTATGGATCAACACCTACAAGCAATTCTCCATCGCGACGCCGTTCGGCGGATGGCGCGACAGCGGCCTGGGCCGCGAGAAGGGACGACTGGGCATCCTGCAGTACATGGAGCAGAAGAGCGTGTACTGGGGATTGAACGAACAACCGCTGCCGTGGGCCGCCAACTGAGCCCGTTGCAAACGGCATGACGGAGACTGGAATCATGAAGGTATTGGGAATCGATGAAATCGTGTACGGCGCGGACGACTTCGACGCGTGTCGCGGCTTCTTCAGCGACTGGGGCCTGACCATCAGGCGCGATGACGCCGAGGGTCTGGACTTCGAGACGCTGAACGGCTGCCGCGTACTGGTGCGTAAGATCGGCGACGCGTCGCTGGCGCCGGCCATCGAGGATGGCCCGACGCTGCGCGAAGTGGTGTGGGGCGTGGACAACCAGGCATCGCTGCACGCCATTCGCGACGCCATCGGCAACGAGCCGATGTTCGTATCGCTGGAGAACGGCGCCCGCATCGGTTGCACCGATCCGAACGGGCTGGCCGTGCGCTTCCAGGTCTCGGCGAAGCACGATGTGCAGGTCGAGTGCGCGGTGATGAATACGTGGAACGACAAGCCGCGCCTGAACCAGCGCAGCCCGATCTACGAACGCGCCACGCCGATCGAAGTGGGCCACGTGGTGTTCTTCGTGAAGGACGTCAAGGCAACCGAGCGCTTCTACGTGGAGAAGTTCGGCTTCGTGCCGTCGGACCGCTACCCGGATCGCGGCGCGTTCCTGCGCTGCGCCGCTGAGGGCGGGCACCACGACCTGTTCCTGCTGCAACTGCCGCAACCCCGGAGCGGGCTGAATCACGTGGCGTTCACCGTGCGCGATATCCACGAGGTGTTCGGCGGCGGCATGCACATGTCGCGCACCGGCTGGGATACGCAGCTCGGTCCGGGCCGGCACCCGATTTCCTCGGCGTACTTCTGGTACTTCAAGAATCCGGCCGGTGGCCTGATCGAGTACTACGCCGACGAAGACCAGCTCGACGCCCACTGGGAGCCGCGCGCATTTGAACCGGGTCCGACCATGTTCGCCGAATGGGCGATCGAGGGCGGGATCGATGGCAATACCCGCCGGCAGAAGAACGCCGGCGGTCCGGAAGGCAAGTTCCTGACGGAAAAGCGTTGAAGCCGTATTAAGAAGGAAGCCGTCATGAGTGCCAGCCAATCCCTGACGATGCGCGTGCAGGCCATGCGCTTTGAAGCGCGCGGTGTCGTCAGCATCGAACTGCAAGATCCCACCGGCGCGGTGCTGCCCGAGTTCAGCCCGGGCGCGCACATCGACCTGCACCTGGCCAACGGCCTGGTGCGCAGCTACTCGCTGTGCGGCGCGCCGGAAGCGCGCGACCGCTACACCGTGGGCGTGCTGCTGGACCGCAACAGCCGCGGGGGCTCGCGCTTCGTGCACGAGCAGCTGCGCGTGGGCACCACGCTGACCGTGGCCGCGCCGCGCAATCACTTCGCGCTGGAGGAAGACGCCGCGCATACCGTGCTGGTGGCCGGCGGCATCGGCGTCACGCCGATCGTCTGCATGGCGCGCCGGCTGGCCGAGCGCGGCCGCGGCTTCACGCTGCTGTACTGCGCCCGTTCGCGCTCGGAAGCTGCCTTCGTGGAGCAGCTCGCGGCCTATGGCGATGCGGTGCGTTTTCACTTCGACGATGAAGCCGGCGCGCCGCCGGACCTCAAGGCCATGCTGGCCGGACAGGATGCCGATACGCACTTCTATTGCTGCGGCCCCGGCCCGATGCTGAATGCGTTCGAGGCCGCGTGCGAAGCCAACGGCTACGCCAACGTCCACATCGAGCGCTTTGCCGCCGACCCCGGCACGGAAGCCGTGCAGGAAGGCGAATACAGCGTCACGCTGCAGCGCACCGGCAAGCTTGTGCACGTGCCCGCTGGCAAGTCGCTGCTGGATGCGCTGCTGGAATCGGGCGTGCAGATGGAATACAGCTGCCGCGAAGGCGTGTGCGGGTCTTGCGAGACGGCCGTGCTCGACGGTTGTCCGGACCACCGCGACAGCGTGCTGAGCAACAGCGAGCGCGCATCGAACAAGACCATGATGGTCTGTGTATCCGGCTGCAAGGGCCAGCGCCTGGTGCTGGATATCTGATTTCCCCCTGCCGCGTGCTTGCCGCGGCCACGACGAATGCCTGCGCACACGAGCCGCCCAAGCGGCCACGCGGGTGCCTGCCCCTCACGAGATTCGGGAATAGATACCGTGTTGATCCAGAGACATGACGCCGCGCCCCCGGGCGCGAACGCTGCCGCCGCCACGCTTGGCGGCGCGGCGGCCAACGACGTTGGCGCCCGCGCCGATACCCACACGACGGCCACCACGGTGACCCGCGGCCAGATCATCGCGCGCATCGAGCGCATGCCGGGCAACGCGATGCACATCCGCGCCCGGCTGCTGATCGGCCTGGCCACGTTCTTCGATGGCTTCGACGTCATCGCCATCGCGGCCACGCTGCCGCTGCTGATCGGCAAGTGGTCGCTCACGCCGGGCCAGATCGGCTTCCTGATCGCGGCGCCGTCCGTGGGGCAACTCGTGGGCGCGCTGCTGTTCCCGGCGCTGGCGGAACGGTTCGGCCGCCTGCGGTCGATTGGCTGGAGCGCGGGCATCATCGGTCTGATGAGCATCGCGTGTGGCTTCGCACCGTCGTTCGAGATCTTCGCGCTGCTGCGGATCGTGCAGGGCCTGGGGCTGGGTGGAGAGTTGCCCGTGGCCGCCACCTACATCAACGAGGTCACGCGCGCCCACGGGCGGGGCCGGTTCGTGCTGCTGTATGAAATCGTGTTCCCCATCGGGCTGATGGTGTCCAACGCCACGGGTGCGTTCCTCGTGCCGCGCTTCGGCTGGGAGGTGATGTACTTCCTCGGCGGCGTGCCGATCGTGCTGTACTTCGTGCTGCGCCGTCTGGTGCCGGAATCGCCGCGCTGGCTGGCGGAAAAGGGCCGGCTCGCGGAGGCCAATCAGGCATTGCAGCAATTCGAGTCCCGCGCGAAGCAGCCGCTGCCGCCGATCGCCAATGCAGCGGTCTTCGATGCCCTGAGCGCGAAGCATCCGCGCCGCCGCGTGCGCGACCTGGTGGGCCGCGCCTATATCGGCCGCACGCTGGCCGTGTGGATGCTGTGGGCAACCTGTGGCTTTATTCAGTACGGCTTGTCGACGTGGCTCCCGACGATCTACAAGACCGTCTATCACGCGCCGCTGCAACTGGCGCTGAACCTGGCGGCGGGCGCATCGGTGTTGGGCGTGGTGGGTTCGCTGATCTGCGCGATGGTGGTGGACAAGGTGGGTCGCAAGCCGGTGATCAACGTGTCCTTCATTCTCTGCACGGTATCGCTGATCCTGGCCGGTGTGTTCCATGCGTCGTCGGTCTACGTGGTGGCCACGTTCTGCGCGCTGGCGATGGGCTTCCTCGCCAGCGGCTTTATCACGGCCTATGTCTACACGCCGGAGCTGTACCCGACGAGCATCCGGGCGATGGGCTGTGGTCTGGGTGGCGCATGGCTGAAGATCTCGGCGATCTTCGCGCCGGGCCTGATCGCCGGCACGATCGGCACCGGCAACCTCAGTACCGCGTTCTACGGCCTGGCCGCCGTGCCGTTCCTGGCGGCCATCACGGTGTACTTCCTCGGCATCGAGACCAAGGGTCAGGTGCTGGAAGAACTCGAAGTCTGAGAGGTCGCTTCAAAGCGGTTCCGGTTTCGGCTCCGCTTCATGACAAACGCCCTGCTGCCGCATTGCGGCGCAGGGCGTTTTGTCATGGCGGGCTCATGCCTTGCCGGCGCTGGTGCAGATGCCGTGCAGCTTGCGCAGGCCGACATAGAGCCCGTGGCGTTCCTCGGGGGAGAGCATGCGGATCACGGACGCCTGGCCGCGCTGCGCCAGCGGAATGACCTGCGCGTGCAGCGCCTCCCCGGCTGGCGTGATACGGCAGATCAGGCGCTTGCGCGGCGTATTGCCTTCCGCCTCGAGCGTGACCAGGCCACGGTCTTCCAGCAGTCGCAACGTGCGGCTGACCAGCGCCTTGTCGGAGGTGGATTGCCTGACCAGTTCCGCGAACGACAGCTCCTTGCCATGTGCGAGCAGCGCGAGCAGGCGCCATTCGGGCACCGTCAGGTTGAATTGGGACGCGTAGGGCTCCGTCACGCTGCTGCGCAGCGCGGTGACCAGTTGGCTCAGCATCGTGGTCAGGAAGTCGTTGACGGTCAGGCCGGTGCCGGCTTCGTCGAGGTCCGACCACGGGTCGGTCATGTCGGACGCATTGTCTTGGGGGCGGAGCGAATTGGGCATGACTGACGGAGCAGGGAAGGAATGCCGCGGGGCGGCTGGAAACCGGGCGCGATTGTCTCACACGGGGGCATATGGGCAACTTTGTGCCACGCGATGCGAGACCTTGCGCGATAGGGGAATGTCAATCGGTGGTTTACTCAAGTTGAGTCATCAACAACCCTGACCTACAGTGAAGACGTTCCTGATGTGAATCTAGGTTTCATAGATAAAACACATCTGCTAGTGTTCCGGGTGAGGCAGTGCGCGCGAGCGTGCTGTGCGCGACGCGTCATGTTATATCGATCCGTTGCCGGTCGGCTGGCCTCGACAGGCCGGCCCCACAACCGAACGTCAAGCAGAGAGAGACCATGAGCAAAGATCTTCCCGCAGAGGAAACACAGGACAAGTACATCGTGCCGGGCCTGGAGCGGGGGCTGAGGCTGCTGGGAGAGTTCAGCAGCAAGGACCGCACGTTGTCGGCGGCGGAACTGGCGAGGCGGCTGCAGGTGCCGCGCTCGACAGTCTTCCGGCTGCTTGCCACGCTGGAAATGATGGGGTTCGTGGAACGCACGGACGGCGGGCGGGAATTCCGCCTGGGGATGGCGGTGCTGCGGCTGGGGTTCGACTACCTGGCGTCGCTGGAGCTGACCGAACTCGGACGACCGTTGCTGGACCGCTTGCGCGACGAGATTCACTACCCGTGCAACCTGGTCGTGCGTGATGGCCGGTCGATCGTGTATGTGGCCAAGTCGGTGGCAGCGCGGCCTTTCACGAGCACGGTCAACGTGGGCACGCGCCTGCCGGCGCATGCCACGGTGCTGGGCCGGGTGCTGCTGGAAGACCTGTCGCTCGCGGCGTTGCGCGAGCTGTATCCGGAGCCTCGACTCGAGGTGTATTCGGAAAGCACGCCGCGCACGGTGGAAGAGCTGTACGACATGGTGCAGCGCGACCGGCAACGCGGCTACGTGCTGCACGAGGGATTCTTCGAGGCGAGCATCTCGACGATTGCCGCGCCGGTGCGAGACCGCACCACGCGCGTGGTGGCCGCGCTGGGGGCGACGATCCCCGCATCGCGGATCGATCCGGCGCAACTGGATTCGATGGTCGAAAAGGTGCGCGGCGCGGCGGCGGAGCTGTCGAGCCTGCTGGATTACCGGCCAGTCCCGCAGGGCAGGGTGGCCAACGAATGACGTAACGAATGACGTAAGAACGGGCAGGAACGACGATGCAGGACGGCAGCCACAAGGCGAGCGCACCGAGCGCACCACTACGCGCAGCACGATGGGCCTCCGGGCGTGTATCCGGGAGTGCAATTGGGCGAGCATCCGGGCGCATGATTACCCGGCGTGCCGCGTGGCTGGGATTGGCCGCCGCGCTGCTGTCCACGGGGCTCGCCGGCTCGGCACAGGCCGCGAGCGCCTGCGCGACCGTGCGGATCGTCGTGCCATTTCCCGCCGGCGGCGCCGCGGACCAGCTGGCACGCACCGTCTCCCAAGGGCTGCAGCAACGCCGGGGCACGACGATCGTCGTCGACAACAAGCCCGGCGCCAACGGCAATATCGGCATCGATGCGGTGCGCCGCGCACCCGGCGATGGCTGTACCTGGCTGGTCGTGCCGGCCGGCAACCTGACCATCAATCCCACGCTGTTTCCTGCGCTGTCCTACAACGTTACGCGCGACTTCAAGCCGGTATCGCTGCTGGCGAGCTCGCCGAACGTGCTGGCCGTGCATCCGTCGGTCAAGGCGCGCACGGTGCCGGAACTGATCGCGCTGGCAAGGCAGGCGGATCAGGCCAGGACGCCGCTGGGCTATGCCAGTCCCGGCGTCGGCAGCGGCCTGCATCTGGCGGGCGAACTGTTCCATCACAAGGCCGGCGTCAACATGCTGCATGTGCCGTACAAAGGCACGACGCAGGCCGTCAACGACGTGGTCGGCGGGCAGGTGCCGGTGCTGTTCGGCACGTGGCCGACGCTGGCGCCGTTCATCCAGTCGGGCGCGCTGCGCGCGCTGGCTGTCACACAGTCGAAGCGTTCCCCGGCGGCGCCTGACGTGCCGTCGCTGGCGGAACAAGGCGTGCCGGGCATCGACGTGAGTTCCTGGTATGCGCTGCTGGTGCCGGGTGCCACGCCGCAGCCGCTGGCCGATGCGCTGTCCGCCGACGTGCGCGCGCTGTTTGCCACGCCTACCGTCCGCAATGACTTGCAGCGCCAGGGCCTGGAACCCGTGGCGAGCACCCCCGAAGCCCTGGCCGCACGCATCCGCGATGACACCGCGGCGTGGGCGACGCTGATCCGCACGTACCACATCACCGCGGACTAGTTCGAGCGCGCCCGCGCGGCGCACCTCCCTCTTTTACATCTGAGTCGTACCTGGCCGCACCCCGCACCGTGCAGGGTGGCCTGCGGCCGTCTTTTCTTGCACGAGCGAGGCAACCATGGACTTTGTGTTGAACGGAAAAGCGACCCGCTTCGACGGCGACGGCGACACGCCGCTGCTGTGGGTGATTCGCGATGACGCCGGGCTGACCGGCACCAAGTACGGCTGCGGGATCGGCGCTTGCGGCGCCTGCACCGTTCACATCGACGGCCACGCGCAGCGGTCCTGCGTGACGCCCGTCTCCAGCGTGGCGGGACGCAATGTGACCACCATCGAAGGACTGTCGCCGGACCGCTCGACGAAGGTGCAGCAGGCGTGGATCGCCAAGGATGTGCCGCAGTGCGGCTACTGCCAGTCCGGCATGGTGATGGCCGTGACCGCGCTGCTCAGGCAGAACCCGCATCCCACCGACAAGGAGATCGATGCGTCCGTCAGCAACCTGTGCCGTTGCGCCACCTATCACCGAATCCGGGAGGCCGTACATGCCGCTGCAAAGTGAAACGGTCGCCAGCCTGTCGCGCCGTGGTTTCCTGAAGGGCAGCGCGGCGATTGCGGGCGCGCTGTGCATTCCCCTGCCGGTGCTCGCCAATCGCACCGTCGACAGCGGGCCGCATGGCACCAGCGAGATCACCGACTGGATCTGGATCGAGCCGAACGGCAAGATCACGCTGGGGCTGTCGCAATGCGAATGCGGGCAAGGCGTCTACACGGGCATGCCGCAGGTGCTGGCCGATGAGCTCGACGCGGATTGGCAGGGCATCAGGGTGACCTTCGTCACCGGCCGCGACGCCTATCGCACCGGCGCCGCGTATGAAGAGCCGCAGCAGTTCGTGGGCGCGTCGATGTCGGCCACGCTGTTCTATCAGCGCTTGCGCATCGCGGGGGCGCAGGCGCGCGAGGTGCTGGTGCTGACCGCCGCAAAGCGCATGCAGGTGCGCCCCGGCCAGTGCCATACGGAGCGGGGCCGCGTTTATCACGGCGCCACGGGGCGTTCGCTTGGCTATGGAGAACTGGCCGAGGAAGCCGCGAAGCTGCCGCTGAATCCCACGCCGCGCCTGAAGAACGAGGCCGCCCACAAGCTGATCGGCAAGGATTTGCAGCGTCTGGACACGCCGGCGAAGGTGGACGGTTCCGCCGAGTTTGGCATCGACGTCAAGGTCGGCGACATGCTGTATGGCGCGCTGAAGATGCCGCCGACCGTGACCGGCAAGGTCGTTGGCATCCGCAATGCCGATGCGGTCAAGGCCATGCCGGGTGTGAAGGCCGTGGTCCAGGCCCCGGATACGGCCATCGTGGTGGCCACGAGCTACTGGCTGGCCAAGAAGGGCGCCGACGCGCTGGAGATCGACGTCGATCCGGGCGCGGCAAGAAGCCTCGACAGCGATCACATCATGGCGGCGCGAAAGGCCGCGCTGGGCGCGCCGGAAGCGGTGGTCGCCACAAAGCTGGGCGACCCGGACGCGCTGCTGGCCGCTGGCGGCAAGATCGTCGAAGCCGACTATCACACGCCCTACATCGTGCACGCAACGATGGAGTCCGTGAACGCCACGGTGCACGTGCGCGAGGATGCCATCGAAGTCTGGGGACCGATCCAGGGCCAGGACTTCGTGCGCCACGCGCTGGGCAAGCTCTACAACCGCAAGCCCGAGACCATCATCGTCCACACGACGTTCCTCGGCGGCAGCTTCGGGCGCAAGTTCCTGCCGGACTTCGTCGTGCATGCCGCGCGCGCGTCGGCGGCGGTGGGCAAGCCGGTGAAGGTGATCCGCTCGCGCGAGGACGACATCCGCCATGGCTTCTATCGCCCCGGCGTATCCGGACGCTTTCGTGCGGTGCTCGATGAGCGCGGCTGGCCGTTGGCAATGCATGCGCGGCTGACGGGGCAGTCGCTATACGGTGTGATCAAGGCCGATCGCATGGCGAAGAACGGTGGCTGGGACGAGACAATGCTCGAGGCGATCTACGATTGCGTCTACCGCGTGCCCAACCTCAAGGTGGACATGATTGACGTGAAGCAGCCGATTCCCGTTAGCTTCATGCGCAGCGTGGGATCGACGTCGAGCATCTTCATGCTCGAGAGCTTCGTGAACGAGATGGCCGACGCGGCGGGCATGGACCCGTACCGCTATCGCCGCGGGCTGCTGGCGCACAACCCGCTGGCCGTGCGCGTGCTGGATGCGGCGGCCAGGGGCGCCAACTGGGATCGCAAGCCGGCGCCCAACGTCACGCGGGGCTTCACGTTCAACCTGTACACGGGGCGGGGTGAAGCGTTCCAGACCTACGTGGCGATGGCGCTGGAACTGGAGCGCGCCGGCAAGGCCTTCAAGGTGCGCCGCGTGGTGTGCGCCGTGGAAGCGGGCAGGGCGATCAACCCGAACCTGATCCGCGCGAACATCGAAGGCGGGATCGGCTTTGCGCTGACCAATACGCTCAAGAGCGAGATCACCTTCAAGGAAGGCGTGGTGCAGCAAAGCAATTTCCACGACTACCCGCTGCTGCAACTGGCGGAGATGCCGAAGATCGAAGTGGTGATCGTCGACAGCGACCGTCCGCCGCAAGGCTGTGGCGAGGTGTCGGTGGGGCCGGTGGCGCCGGCCGTGGCGCACGCGCTGTACCTGGCGACAAAATCACGGCGCAGGTCGATGCCGATGAAGCTGGAAGCGTAAAAGGAAGGGGAGCGAAGGTGAACTGCCCCCCTTTCTTGGCTCTTCTGGACTCGGCGGGGTGTCCGCTGCACCCATCCAATAGACCCCGCCACACCTGGCTGAACGCATCCGTGCCGAACAGGCGGCGCGGGAGGCGCGCGGAGAGACCGGCGGCGAGCGCAAGATCATTACCGTCCTGTTTGCCGACATGGCTGGCTCGACCGCCCTGACCCTGGACGTTGTTCGAGTCAGGTCACGTCATCCTCGAACTAAGCGGACGATTCGGTAAGTCATTGGATGCTTGGGCAGCCAGAGAGCGGCGGTTTTCGTACAACATCGCACGCTAGCAACCTGGAGAACCAAGCGTGCACACAAACGTGACATTTATCTCCGACGGGCTTCGGCTCGCCGGCGCATTGCATTTGCCTGTTGATCTCGCCGAAGGCGAGCAACGTCCCGCTATCGCTGTACTGCATGGATTCGGCAGCAACCAGAATGATGGGATGGTCCAACTGGCTACCCGGCTATTCTCGTCACTCGGTTATGTGGTGCTGCGCTTTGACATGCGAGGTTGTGGCGATAGCGAGGGCGAGCGCGGCAAGGTGCTATGCGAAGACCAGGTGAGCGACACCAGAAACGCGGTCAGCTTTCTGCAAAGCGTGCCCGGCGTGGATCCCGGGAAGATTGCCGTGATGGGCCACAGCTTCGGTGCGGCCGTGGCGGTCTATGCAGCAGGCGTGGACGCCCGCGTCGGTGCCTGTATTTCATCGGCCGGATGGGGCGATGGGGAACTGAAGCTGCGCCAGCAGCATGCCGGTGCGCTGGCCTGGCAGCGCTTTGAGGCAATGGTGGAAGAAGGCCGTGCGGCGCTGGCAAAGGGCCAGTCGATGCGCGTCTCGCGCTTCGACATCGTGCCGATCCCTCCCGAGCTGCGCGACAACCTGCCTGAGGGGAGCTTCATGGACTTCCCATTCGAGGTGGTTGAAAGTATGTTGCGATTCCGGCCCAATGCAGTGGTCGGCGATATTGCTCCCCGTCCCCTGCTGCTGTTGCATCCGGCCGATGATTCGGTCACGCCAACAGAGCAGTCCATCGAGCTGTTCCGCAATGCCAGGATGCCGGCTGAGCTGCATCTTTTCTCGGAGATCGATCATTTCATTTTCTCCGATGACAGCCGCGCGGCACTGAACCTTGTCACGGACTGGTTGTACAAATTCTTCCCGGCGTACGAGGCGGGTACGGAGGTCGCATGACTGCGCGTCACCCGACAGTGATGAGTGCGACCGGGCTACAAGCCTTCGCGCAGACGCTGCTCGCGTCGGCGGGCCTCGACGAACAGGCCGCCTCGCTGGTAGCAGAGAGTCTGGTTTGGGCAGACCTCCGCGGGTCGCCTGCTCATGGGGTTTCGCGTATCCCGCAGTATGCTGCGTGGCTGGCTTCGGGTGATATGAATGGCTGGGCGATACCACGGGTCGGACTGAGCCTGCCAGCCTTGACCGTGATCGAAGGCGATCGCTGCGCCGGTGCGCTGGGCATGCGCGCTGCCGCAGACCAGGCGATCGCCTGCGCCCGGCGGGGCGGCGCAAGCCTGGTGCTTTTGCGCGAGACGACACACACCGGCGCGCTAGGCTTTCACACAGCCCATGTGGCCAGTTCAGGAATGTTCGCAATGGCGATGGCAGCGTCGGCGCCGCTGATGGCTTACCACGGCGCGACGGTGGCGGGTGTTTCGACGGCCCCGTTATCCATGGCTTGTCCGGGACTCGGCGAGCCGATAGTGTTCGACATGGCTTCGGGGGCGGTTGCCTTCGGCAAGCTGATGCAGGCGCGAGCCACCGGTCAGCCGCTTGAACCGGGTTGGGCCATCGATGCCTTGGGCAATCCGACCACTGACGCGTCCCAGGCGACAACCCCATTGCCGCTGGGCGGGCCGAAAGGCTCGGGCCTGGCGTTGATGGCCGAAATAGCTTGCAGCCTTCTGACCAGTCATCCGATTCTGGCGCCCGCGCTAAAGTCGCCCTCCGCCAAGCATCGCCACACCCAGAATGCGTGGATGCTGGTCATTGATATCGCACAACTGCTGGACCGTGCACAGTTTCAAGCACAGTTGACCGAACTGGTGGCCGCCATCCACGGCCTGCCACCTTCTGCGGAAGGCCCTCCGCGCCTGCCGGGGGAGCGAGGCCATGCCGCAGCTAGCGAACGCGGTGTAAACGGGATTGCTCTCGCGCCCGCAACCGCTGTGGCGCTGGAGGCACTGGCCGGCCAGGCCGGCATCCGGCCTCCCTGGGACTGGGCGTAGAGGAGTAGCAAGCCAACCACGCAAGCGCGCACCCGGCCCCTTGACGGCGATGGCGGCACTGACATAAGCTAGCTGCAAACGTTTGCAGCACGGGCGGGTGGCGAGGCCATGTCAGAGGGCGCTCTCCTTGGAAAGCATCGGCACAATGCCCCGTGGCTGCTTGTGGAGACAACTTGAATGGCAAAGGACCGTCAGATACGGATCGTGCACGGCAGCTTTGGCCGCGCCACCCTGCATCGCATCTCGGGGCCGCTAGTCGCGCATGCCCATGCGGAGTTTCATCTGATCTTCAAGGTCGGCGGCACGGACGCGACTTTCAAGATCGACGGCCAGGAGACAACGCTGACTGACAATTCCGCGCTCCTGATCAACCCCTGGTCGACACACGCAAAGTGCGCGAAGGAAGGCTCGCCTTCACTGCTGCTGGCATTGTTTCTGGACCCCGAATGGCTAGGGCACGCGCTCGGCGTCAACAATCCCGCCAGCGGTCTGCGTTTCAGCGAAGCGCTGGTGCGCATGGATACAGATAGCGTCGCATCGCTAACGGCCCTTGGTACCTGCCTGGTCCGGGACTTGACCGACGAGGCGGGGCTGGGTGCGGCCAATTGCGAGGCCGCCGTCGCGGAACTGGCGCGCAGAGTGTCCGCCCACCATCTTCAGCAGCGGTCGATGACCGAAGTGCTGGCATGCACCCGGCCGTTGGACTACCGGATAAAGCGTGCGACCGAATACATACGGATCCACGCCGGAGAAAATCCCAACGTCGACATGGTCGCCAGCGCGGTGGGCATGTCTCGCAGCCGACTGTTCCATCAGTTCAAAGCATGCATGGGAGTTTCGCCGCAGCAGTATCTCGACTGGATCCGCATCGGCATCGCCACGCGTTTGCTGGCGGAACGGCACGCCACCATCGGTGACGTCGCCCACCAACTGGGATTCAGCGCGCAAGGACACTTCTCGCGCTTCTTCGTCCAGCACTTGGGACTCAGTCCATCGGAGTTTCGCCGCACCGGCTTGCCGGGCGGTGCGGCGGGAGACTGAGGCGCAACGCAGGCAGTCACCAGGGTCAGCCGCGCAGAGAGCGCGATAGTTTTTCCTGGATCGTCGCGTCGAACACGGCCTTGGGCAGCATGCCATGCACCGTCTTCGCGGGAATCGATGTGTAATTGCTGGCCGTCTGGTTCGAGTACTGCGTGATGCGGAAGTCCGAGGTGATGCTGGCAAGCGAATACACGTCCTGCCGATCCATCCCGGTCGCGGCGCTCACCCAGTCAAGCATCTGCCGCAAGCATGCGACGAGCGCCTCATCGAGATTCTTGCCGAATCCGAGAATGATCCAGTGACTGGGTGTCTCCGCCATCGGCATCGGCAGGGGGCGTTGCCTGTGTAGGAAGTACTGGATCTGCATGTCCTCCATCGCGGTTTCGATGGCGGTCTGATTGACCACACCATCGCCTTGGGCAGCATGCGAATCACCGGTCCAGATCATCGCGCCGGGTCGCTGGACCGGCAGGAACAGTGAGGTCCCCTCGACAAGTTCGCGCAATACAAGGTTGCCGCCATACGGGCCGCTGAGGATGCCGCTGACGGGCTCGTCGCCGGCCGGCTGCACCGCCATCACGCCCTGGAACGGCGCAAGCTTGATGCGGATGCCTGGCGCGAACTCGGTGTATTGCCGGTTCTCGTCGAACTGGAAGTAGCGCAGGTATGGCCTGGAGAAATCGTTCGGCAATGCGCCGACACCCTTGGGTGCCGAATTCCAGCCCCAGCCGATTGGACGCAGCTTGACCATCCGGCATTCCACCACGTCGCCGGGCATCGCCCCACGCAGCTCCACGGGCCCGATATTCGAGTACGGTCCCTGCGGAAAGCGCTTGCGCACCGGTTCCCGATCCTCGAAGCTCATGCCATAGGCTGCGCCGTTGGCCCAATTGACCCACGTGTTGGGGTACATCACCAGATCGCCAGACTCGATGCTGGCGACGGGCGTTGCCTTGGGATCGAGAATGCCGACGCGCACCGTCTCGTTGGCGGATTCGATCCGGTGGATCTTGCCCGGTCGGATTACAGGGAGCGAGGCTGGAGCGGCCGCAGTGGGCGCGGGGTGGCGGCCTGCCGTCGCCTGGGCCGCCACCTTAAGCGAAGTGGCGCCGAGTCCAAGCGCGCCGGCAGCTTTTAGCCAGTGTCTCCGATTGATCGTCATCGTTGGATTTCCTTTTGATTGGGCCGCCGTCCGTGGATGCATCGCACTGGACGGCGATGTGATATCTGTCAGTGAAGTTGCGCGACATACTGCGCAACGGCGACGATTTCCTCGTCTGTCATCAGCGGCACCAGCAGGCTCATCAGCTTGCCGGGCCCCCCGCGCGTGCCGGCCTTCCATGCGTGCAACTGCTTCACAACGTAGTCAGGCTGCTGGCCTGCAATGCGTGGAAAGTCCGGCGCGATACCTTCCCCGTTCGGCCGATGGCATGAAACACAAGCCGGTAGCCGCGCGGCAGGATTGCCCTTCCAGTAGATCGCCTTGCCGGCCTCGACCAGTTGCGGCAGGGTGGCCTGGCCGCGTGCCGGTAGCTGCCGGCTGAAATAGCGCGCCACCTCGTGCATCTGCGCGTCGCTCATGTTCTGCACCATCGCAGCCATGGTGGCGTCGTGTCGCAGCGCTGGCTCGCCGACGCTGCCCTTGAACTGCCGCAGTTGCTTGAACAGGTAGTCCTCGTTCTGGCCCGCCAGGCTGGGATAGTCCGTCCGAACGCTCTGGCCAGTGCTGCCGTGGCATGCCGCGCATACCTGTTCAACTATGAGCCGCGTCGATGACGCTTCGCTCACTTCCGATGCCGATTGCGCGAACGACGGCAGCGCCAGCGCCAGCGCGTACAACGCGAGCATGTGGGCGGCCAGCTGCCGGCGCTCCGTGGAAAATTTCACGTCGGGCTCCTCGTGGCAGGGGATTGCCGGGTCTAGTTCAGGTAGCCACCGGTCTTGGCAACGATTTGTTGCGCGCGCTGCGTTTCGCGGGCCAGACGCGTGGTCAGTCCCATCACGCCAGCCTCGCTGAAGGCGGTGTCTACGCTCAGGCCGTTCATCTTCGAGCGGATTCCCGCATCGTTCATGATCGCGCGAATTTCGGCGCGCAGGCGCTCGACCACGGGCGCGGGCGTCCCCTTGGGCGCGAACACGCCATACCAGACAGTGATGTCGTAGCCGGGAATGCTCTCTGCCACAGCGGGCACGTTTGGCAGCGTCTTCAGACGAGTTGCGCTGCCTACCGCCAGCAGCTTCAGCTTGCCCGAGTTGACATGCGGCATGTACTCAAGCAGTGGTCCCGTCGCCAGATCGATGTGACCGGCAATCATGTCGTTGATCGTCGGGCCACTGCCCTTGTATGGGATATTGGTGATGTCTACGCCGGCCATCGTCTTGATCATCTCAAGCGGATAGCTGGCTGGGCCGCCGTAGTTGATCTTGCCGGGGTTCGCGTTGGCATAGGCAATCAGCTCGGGGACGGACTTGTAAGGCGTGCGCGGATTCGTGACGAGCACCAGCGGCGACTCGCCCAACGGCGCGACGGGCACCAGATCGCGTGCCACGTCGTAGGGGAGCTTGCGGTAGAACGCTGCATTCACGGCGTGGATGCTGTTCAGAATGCCAATGGTGTGGCCATCAGGTGCCGCCCGTACCAGCGCCTCGGCACCAATGTTGCCACTCGCGCCCGGTCTGTTTTCTACCACGACCGGCTGTCCCAGCGTGCTCGACAGGCGCTGCGCCAGGGTCCTGGCCAGTACGTCATTGATACCCGCCGGTGGAAACGGGACGATGAAGACAATAGGCTTCGACGGCTTCCAGTTGGCCGGTGCGTTGGCGTCGGCTGCGGCGGCGTTGGCGGCGCCGGGCCACATGCCGGCGATTGCCGCGGGGAGTGCGGCGATGATGGCCGCAACGATGGCGGCACGCCTGGTTTTCCTCATGGAAACGGTACGAATGGGTGAAGGCGTCCGACTTGGCATTGACTCTTGTCTCCTGGTGAATCTCTCTCTGTGGGCGACAGCATCGGCCCAGGCGCTTACTCTACTGACTCGGACAAAATGCGCTTCCCAATTTGGGGAGCCGTTTACCAAAACGTCCTCCGTTCTGCGATTCCGGTGGGTTCGCCGCCGATCGCCGGGTGCCGCACGGCGCGGTACTTACCGGATGGTCCGAGAACTTGACGGGCCGACGGCTCGCGACGCGGCGCCTCATGCAATATGGACGCCCCATCGACGACCGGAGGAAACGCAATGCAGCAAGATCAAAACGGCGGTGTTGTCATCATTGGACACGGCCCGCACCCAGTCATTGCCCTGCACGGGTGGTTCGGCCATGCACGCGGTTGGGGCCCGCTTCCGGATGTACTCGACGTCGAACGCTTCACCTATGCCTTCATCGACTATCGAGGCTATGGCGCCCGATTGGGCACGCCGGGCAGGTTTGATCTGCGGGAGATCGCAGACGACGTGCTGGCGTTTGGCGACGCGCTGGGATGGCATCGCTTCTCGCTGATCGGGCATTCCCTGGGAGGCAAGGCCATGCAGGCCGTCGCCATGCTGTCCCCCGCGCGCGTTATCGCCATGGTTGGCGTTACGCCCGTGCCGCCCTCGCCGGTGCCGTTCGACGAACCGACACGCGCTCTGTTTGAACGCGCCGCCGACGATCTCGAGGCAAGGTTTGCTGTCATCAATCATTCGACTGGAGAACGCCTGAGCCGGCATTGGGTCAGCAGGATGGCCCGCGCCTCGACGCGGCATGCCGATGTCAACGCATTTGCTGCGTACTTCCGGGCATGGGCCGACACCGATCTCGCTGCGGATATCGCGGGAACCAGTATTCCAACGTTGTTGCTGGTCGGTGAGCACGACCCGTCGCTGACCGTCGATGTCATGACGCAGACGTACGGCAAGGCATTCCGTGACCTGACCATCGACGTGGTACGCAACGCGGGACACTATCCGATGGATGAGGCGCCGGTGGACCTCGCAACGCGGATCGAGCGCTTCCTGATCCAGCGCCATAGCATGTGACGCACTGGCGTGCGCCATCGCATGGCCGAGGTGCCCTGGGAAACCTGGCGCTCAGGGCGCCTCGGTCGCTCCGATCGCTGCCAGGCCGCGGCGCCCGATTTCCTCATCCGCGTCCGATGGCCCGCCGCTCACGCCGACGGCGCCGACAAACCGGCCGCCAACATACACGCCCAGGGAACCCTGCGATGGAAAGACTGGCCCGCCGTAGACCAGCGAACTCATCTGGCCGAACACGATCGGGTTGGCCTGATAGCGTTTGACGAGATCGGCACCGGAGGCGCCTCCCGTCGCCGCCGAAGCAATGGCCTTGCCGCGCGCGACGTCAAAGGTCGCAAACGGGGCGCCATCCATTCTCACGCCGCTGAGGAAGTGGCCGGATACGTCGACCACGACAATGCTGACAGCGAGCTTGCGATCGCTGGCGAACCGGCTGGCGGCCTCCGCTAGCCGAACGGCCGCGTCCGCCCCCAGAGTCTGCAGTTGCATCACGTCGGCCGCGGATGCGATCGACGCGCAGAACAGATGCATGCCAAAAGCTACGGCAAGGGTAGAGCGCTTCATGATTCTTCCGGTGATTGACGCCGATCGCGGGCGCGGGCACCGGACTGGCAACGGTGACCGGCCTGCGTGCGTGCATCAGAATAGATGCCGCATGCCCATCATGACCCCGCGCGGATCGGTCACGCTGGTTGCCGTGACGCCATTCGGGATATTCGAGAACGTATAGTTGGCCAGGTTCGTGTTCCAGATCTTGCTGGCGTTGGCATAGAGCGTGGTCCGCTTTGACATCGAATACTGGTACCCGATCGACGCCTGCTGGCCACGGTTGGGTGTGCCGACGGACTGCTGCATGCCGTACGCCAGCAGTACCAGCCCGGCGCCGCCCACGGGAATGGTCGTGCCGACATGGAAACCACGATCCTTCAGCGTCGACTGCCCGGGCACCCAGCGTGTGGCCTGGCGTACGTTGGCGAATAACTTCAGCCAGGGGAATTCGTAGGTGGCGCCAATCGCGCGCTCGTCCCGATCCGCACCCGCGACGGCGCTAATGCTGTAGGTGCGTTCGTAGGCAACGCCCATCCACAGGGGGCCGCGTGAATAGGTTAGCCCGCCGCCCGCAAACGTGTCCGCGTCGCGTGGGGCGCTGGACCGTTCGGCGCCGAATGAATAGATCGCGCTGCCCTGCAGTCCGGCAATCTCGGGGCTTTCGTATCGGATGGAATTGTCGACGCGTGCAGTCAGGCTACTACCAGCAGGACCGCCATTCTGCAGGCGTCCCAGAGGGCCATATGGCGAGAAGCCAAAGGCCGATGCTTGCCCCTCGATGTAGTAAATCGGCGTGTTTTGCCGGCCGAGTGTCAGCGCGCCCCAGTCATTGCTGCTCAGACCGACCCAGGCCTGGCGCCCGAACAGGCGTCCGCCTTGCTGCGCGGTGCCGCTATCAAGCGCAAGTCCAGTCTCCAGCGTGAATACCGTGAACAGACCCGCCGCCAGTTCCTCTTTACCGCGCAGGCCCCACCGCGATTGATACAGCCCGCCATCCTCGACGCGCGCGACATGGCTCGCGCCGGTATTGACGTACTCGGTGTACAGATCGGCCACGCCATAGAGGGTCACCCCCGATTGTGCCGCCGCCATGCCTGGCGCCGCTGCTACCGCCATTGCCCAGAGTGCTCCCATTCTTTTCATGCGCTCTCCTCTCTCCTCCGTCCTGTTTGACGATATGGTTCATTCCGGTCTCCTTCCGGTGCAGCAAGGGTATGGGTTCGTGCACGGCGAGTGCTAACCCAATCGTCCCGTCAATTGGAAAGTTGTCCGGAATGCAGCAGCGGGCTCGGATCCGCCGCACGTGCTCGGGGCGAGAGAGGAAAGGCGGGCGTGGAAGTTCGCCTGAGAGGCTGCTTTATTCGGCGAGGAGGGGCGTGGCGGAGGGGAGTGAAACAACGGAGGCGGGGGAGAGCTTTTGCTGCCGGTGCCCCATCCGGCCGACGGCTGGGACACTGGCGCCAGCAGTGCGCTACAGATTCCGGCTGAATTCGTAGTTGTATGGATCGCTGTTGAATCGATGCGTATTATCGGCGCCCATCTGCGGACTGGCACAACCCAGCACGCCCAGCGTGATCCCGCATAGCATCGCGGCAAACAGAACTCGGATCATAGATGCACCTCGCGTCGAAACCGCCCGCCAAGGTAAGGCGGATGCGTGACTTGAGTCTATACCACGCGCTATCAGGTGGCCCCGCGTGAAAAGCGGGTCATCTTCATCGCGGCCACATGACGGCTCCGCCCTTTTTCAAAGGGCCGATTGCTCCATCCAAAGAGCTTGCCGCTGACATGGCACGATGGCGCAAACGGCGTGCGAGTTGAAGCACGTTGAACGCCGCGAAAGGCGATCGCGCTGCATTCGCCTTCGCTTCACTTTCAGGTCGTTTGCGATTCGCTACCGGCGCATGATCGGCGCAAATTCCGTAAGTGCGGTACACGATGCAAGCCGGGGGCGCGACGGCGGGTGTGTGGTCGTTCCCGGTCAAGACCATAACGATTCCAGATTCCCCATTCTTTCAAACGAGAGATCATGCTCGTTCGAGTTCCGGTAATCCAGCACCTGCATGATGGCGCTCTTCAATTCTGGTCTTGCATCTGAGCGATTCAATTTCGATATCGCTGCTTCCTTGCTCCCGGGTTGATTTATCCCTGTTTGTGGAGAGGTATGCCCAGAGCCAATTGAATTTGCAGAATTGATCATACGCACTCCGTGAAATGGAACACGGATAGCGTAATCACGAAACGTCACGCATGACTTTCAGGAAATGCGCCTTCTCGTCTTGAGGGAATGCCAGCCGCCCCGACCAACTGCTCTGGGCGAGCAGTGCTCTACCCAAGCCGACGGACCAGCCAATGGCGCGGGAGCGTCCACGGCCGGTGCGCACCCGAAGACGAACCACCTCTTACGGTCGATAGCCCAGCAGCGCCGAGAGATCCTTGGCCGCGGCCTTGACCTCTTTCTGCACGCGTTCGCGCAACGTGCCATCGGCTTCGAATCGCTGCTGGGGGCCCGCGACGCTGATGGCCGCCACGACCTCGCCGGTGGCGTCATGCACTGGCGCCGCGCAGGCATCGATGCCGGGCTCGAATGCGGAGAAGCTCCAGGCGCAACCACGCTCGAGGTCGGCGGCGAGGATTTCCGCCAGCCGCGCGTGCGTGCCGGGGCTCTGGCCTGTGACGGTCGGCAACGGATCGTCGCCCAGCCGCTCGCGCAGTTGTTCCGGCGACAGATGTGCGATCAGCATCCGCCCCGGCGTGGTCAGGTGCGCCGGCACGCGGCTGCCCACCTGGATATTGCTGACCAGCCCGGTGTTCGGCATGTCGCGCAGCAGGTAGAGCACGTCGCCACCATCGGGCACCGCCAGATAGGCGGACAGTTGCAGCGATCCGCTCAGGCGCGCCAGCACGCGTCGCGCGAATGTGGTCAGGTCATTGGCGGCCAGCACGTGCGAGGCCAGCTTCAGGAACGAGAAGCCGACGGTATGGCCGCCCTGTGGCAATCGCTCGACCATGCCCTCGTGCTCGAGCGTTGCCAGCAGGCGCATGACGGTAACGCGGTTGACGTCGATGCGACGGCCCACCTCGCTCAGGTTGGCGGTCGATCCGCCTTCCGCGATAAAGCGCAGCAGTCGCAGGCCACGGATGACCGGGGAGACCAGCTGCTGGGACATGCCTGCCGCGTCGTCGGCATCGAATTCGGAAGACAGGTCTGGCAGCGGGGCTGGCTTGGGCATCGGGGAAATGAAGTGAAGAACGAACGGCGGGCTCAGTCGAGTGCCACGTTCCAGGCGTCGTAATCGTACACCCAGTCAGCATTGCCGCCGGCCTTGAGCCATTCGTTGCCACGCGAGCCGATCTGGATGCGACTGGTCCGCGCGCGACGCGCGGCCTGATAGCGCGCCAGCGCGGCGGGCGCGGTGTCTGCGTCGGCTTCGGCCAGGCAGCGGGCCAGCACCACGCCGTCCTCGATCGCCATGCCGGCGCCCTGCGCCATGAACGGCATCATCGGATGACAGGCGTCGCCCATCAGCGCGATATGGCCGGCAGACCACGACGGCAGCGGATCGCGCACATAGAGCGCGGAGATCAGGACGTCGTCGCAGGCGTCGAGCAGCGCGCGGGCGTCCGGGTGGAAGCCGGCATAGGCGGCGCGCAGGTCTTCCACCCGGCCCGGCGTGGTCCACGATTCATTGCGCCAGCTGTCCTGCGCCACCGTCGCGAAGACGAAAATCTCGCGGCCCCGGTTGAGCGGAAACGTGACGATCTGGCTGGTCGGCTCCGCGCCCCACCATTTCGTGAACGCGCCGATGTTGGGTACGCCTGCGAGCCGTTCGGCGGGGACCACGGCGCGATAGGCCACTACGCCAGTGAAGATCGGATGCTCCTCGCCAAGGATGGCCTTGCGCACGATCGAGTGGATGCCGTCGGCGCCGATCAGCACGTCCACGTCTTCGGCGCTGCCGTTGGCAAAGCGGATGGTGGCGCCTTGCTCGCGCGGCACGATGCTGTCCGCCTTGTGGGCCAGCTTCACGCACGATGACGGCACGGCGGCTTCCAGCGCGGACATCAGGTCGCCCCGATGCATCGTCAGCTGCGGGGCGCCGTAGCGGCGCTCGGCGTCATCGGACATTGCCAGGCGCGAGGTTTCCTCGCCCGTATCCCACATGCGGCTGATCCGGTGCGTCGGGCGCGCGGCGGTTTCGCGCAGCGCATCCCCCACGCCCAGGCCGTGCAGCGCGCGGACGGCGTTAGGTGTGAGGTTGATGTCCGCGCCGACGCGCGCGAATCGCGCGGCCTGCTCGAACACCACGACATCCATGCCGAGCTTGCGCAAGGCGATGGCCGCGGCCAGGCCTCCGATGCCGGCACCGTTGATGCCGATCTTTCCTGAAATCATGGGGACGCTCCGTTGCGGCGGTCTGCTCTTCACAAACCGCATTTATGTTCAAAAATGAACAAGAAGTTCATAAAAGAATATGTGGGGCGTCGATGGCCGTCAAGCGCCAATCTGCGTCTGCCTCGTCGCCAGCGGCGTTCCATATCGCCGCCCGGCGAGTTCTGCACTCGTGATGGCGGGCTGGTGACTGGGTGTTCACGAGAACTGAAGGCCGCATTCACGAAAGCCGACTAGCGGTGCTGCATTGCGATATCTATAGTGCGGCCGATATGGCGCGAATCCGCCCCAGCCTGGCGCAACCACGCCGGGGACGAATGGCACGACAGATGCCGCGCCGCCGACAGGAGACAACATGTATAAAAGCTGGGCGGCCGCATTGGCCGCCGCTGCCACCACCGCGCTGCTGGCCCCCGCCGTGCAGGCCGCGGACATTCACGTGATGACCTCGGGCGGATTCACCGCCGCCTACAAGATCCTCGGACCGAAGTTCGCCGCACAGTCCGGCAACACGCTGGACACCGCGCTCGGGCCGTCGATGGGGCAGGCGCCGGAAGCCATTCCCAATCGACTCGCGCGTGGCGAGCAGGCGGACGTGGTCATCATGGTCGGCTATGCGCTCGACGATCTCATCAAGAAGGGCGTGGTCGATCCGAAGTCGCGCGTGGAACTGGCCGATTCGCGGATCGGCATGGTGGTCCGCCAGGGGGCGGTGGTGCCCGACATCCGCACCCTCGACGCGCTGCGGCAGACGCTGATGCAGGCCAGGTCAATCGCGTATTCCGATAGCGCCAGCGGCGTCTATATCGAGCGGGAACTGTTCAAGCGCCTGGGGGAACCCGCCGCGCTACAGGCCAAGGCGAAGATGATTCCGAAGATCCCCGTGGCCACCGTGGTGGCGGACGGTCAGTACGAGATCGGCTTCCAGCAAGTCAGCGAACTGTTGCCAGTGCCCGGCGTGACCTTTGCCGGACGGATTCCGGAGGACGTTCAGTCGGTGACGCGCTTTGCCGCGGGCATTCCCGTCAATGCCGCCCATCCGGCGGAAGCCAGGGCGCTGCTCGAATATCTGGCCGCGCCGGCGGCGCAATCGGTCGTCAAGGAGACCGGTCTCGACTCCGTACCGGAATCGAAACCCTGACAGCTTTTCGGTGGTAGCAGTCCTGCCCGGGGCCGGCCTTTGCCGGCCCTTTTTCGTGGTGCGCCCGGCAGGGCGCACTCACTTGAGGGTGCAAGTCCCTTACACACCCGGCAAGGGGAAGTGTTAGCCAGAGACAAGGGTTTCCCGGGCGACTGGGAGTCTGAAGGAAGTCCGAGGCAAAGCGCTGGCC
>NZ_JBFTSP010000013.1:0-162037 GCF_056400065.1 Cupriavidus sp. 01L415
AAGGAAATGGTGATGCCGGGTGACAACGTGTCGATCACCGTCAAGCTGATCGCCCCGATCGCCATGGAAGAAGGTCTGCGCTTCGCTATCCGTGAAGGCGGCCGTACCGTCGGCGCCGGCGTCGTGGCAAAGATCCTCGACTAAGCAGTAAAACTGGCGAGCGCGGCACCAACCGGCCGCGCTCGTTTGCCAGAGGGGTTGGCGGCATCGCCGACCCCAAAGTTGTTTTTAGGGGTATAGCTCAACTGGCAGAGCGTCGGTCTCCAAAACCGAAGGTTGGGGGTTCGATTCCCTCTGCCCCTGCCAATTCAATCAGCCGCGTCGCGAAGAACAATCGTGACGCGGCTTAGTCTCGTTTGCGAAACATGGCCAATCCCAATGTTGAAACCGTAGGCGCCTCGAGCGGCAAGTGGCTGCTAGGCGTGGCGGTGCTTCTGGTGGTTGCCGGGGTAATCGGCTTCTACGCACTGGCACAGCAGCCGTCCTACGTGCGCGGCGCCGCGCTGTTTGCCGGCCTCGCACTGGGTGTTGTTGTGGCGTTGGTGTCCGCCCCGGGCAAGGACTTTGTGGGATTTGCCAAGGAATCGTACCGGGAAGTTCGTAAAGTCGTCTGGCCGACGCGCAAGGAAGCCGGTCAGATGACCGGGCTGGTGTTCGCCTTTGTTGTGGTCATGGCACTGTTCCTGTGGTCGGCTGACAAGCTCATTGAGTGGGTAATTTTCTCACTCGTGTTGAGCTGGAAATAAGAGGTAGTACATGACGGATAACGCTCAGCAGGAAACCGCCGCCGCGGAATCGCCTTCGTCGAAGAAGCGCTGGTATGTGGTGCACGCCTATTCCGGCATGGAAAAGAGCGTACAGCGCGCGTTGCAAGAGCGCATCGAACGCGCCGAGATGCAGGACAAATTTGGCCGCATCCTGGTGCCGTCGGAAGAAGTTGTCGAGATCAAGGGTGGTCACAAGTCGGTAACGGAACGCCGTTTCTTCCCTGGCTACGTCCTGGTGGAAATGGAAATGACCGACGAGACGTGGCACCTGGTGAAGAACACCAGCAAGGTGACCGGCTTCGTGGGTGGCGCACGCAACCGCCCGAGCCCGATTTCCCAGCGGGAAGTCGACAAGATCATGACCCAGATGCAGGAAGGGGTCGAGAAGCCGCGTCCCAAGACGCTGTTCGAAGTGGGCGAAATGGTGCGCGTCAAGGACGGTCCGTTCACCGACTTCAACGGCAACGTCGAGGAAGTGAACTACGAGAAATCGCGCCTGCGCGTCTCGGTCACAATCTTCGGTCGTGCGACCCCCGTCGAACTCGAGTTCGGCCAGGTCGAAAAGGTTTAACAGTTTGATCGCCGTAGCCCCACCGGGCGGCGGCGGACAGATAGGGCAGCCGAAAGGCCGCGCCTGAAGAGGAGCGTGAGGTTGCGCTGAATGGCGCGACGATAGCGCGTTACGACTCAACAGGATCCGTTTTCCGAGCAGGAAAGGATCCGGATTGGAGTAGAAATGGCCAAGAAGATCGTTGGCTTTATCAAGCTGCAAATTCCGGCTGGTAAAGCAAATCCCTCCCCGCCCGTTGGTCCCGCACTGGGTCAGCGCGGTCTGAATATCATGGAGTTCTGCAAGGCGTTCAACGCCCAGACCCAAGGTATGGAACCTGGTCTGCCGGTGCCGGTGGTGATTACCGCCTTCGCCGACAAGAGCTTCACCTTCGTGATGAAGTCGCCTCCCGCGACCGTGCTGATCAAGAAGGCAGCTGGCATTACCAAGGGTTCGCCCAAGCCGCATACCGACAAGGTTGGCAAGATCACCCGCGCTCAGGCTGAAGACATCGCCAAGGCCAAGAACGCTGACCTGACCGCTGCCGATCTGGACGCCGCCGTGCGTACGATCGCCGGCTCGGCCCGTTCGATGGGCATCACCGTGGAGGGTCTGTAAATGGCTAAGGTTTCCAAGCGCGTCGCCGCCAACAAGGCGAAGATCGAGCGTACCAAGTTCTACCCGATCGACGAGGCCCTGGGCCTGGTGAAGAGCTGCGCCTCGGCGAAGTTCGACGAGTCGATCGACGTGGCCGTGCAACTGGGCATTGACGCCAAGAAGTCGGACCAGGTTGTGCGTGGTTCCGTGGTGTTGCCGGCCGGTACCGGCAAGTCCGTTCGCGTGGCCGTGTTCGCCCAGGGCGAAAAGGCTGAAGCCGCGAAGGCTGCTGGCGCTGATGTGGTCGGCATGGAAGACCTGGCTGAGCAAGTCAAGGCCGGTAACCTGAACTTTGACGTCGTGATCGCTTCGCCGGACACGATGCGTATCGTCGGTACGCTGGGCCAGATCCTCGGCCCGCGCGGCCTGATGCCGAACCCGAAGGTCGGCACCGTGACGCCGGACGTGGCCCAGGCTGTGAAGAACGCCAAGGCTGGTCAGGTGCAATTCCGTGTCGACAAGGCCGGTATCATTCACGCCACCATCGGCCGTCGTTCGTTCGAAGACACTGCGCTCAAGAGCAACCTGTCCGCACTGCTGGACGCGCTGGTCAAGGCCAAGCCGGCCACGAGCAAGGGCGTGTACCTGCGCAAGATCGCCGTGTCGTCCACGATGGGCGTTGGCGTTCGCGTCGAACAGACATCGCTGTCGGCCTAAGCTGACGGCAACCACCTGGACGGCTCCCGATAACACCGACCAGGGCAGGAATTGAAGATGCCGGCATTGCCGGGATCGTCTCCGCCGCCGCAAGGCGACGGAGCAAGGCTTTGGGCAGCGACGCCCGCCACGCGAAGAGCGAAGCGAGCGTTGCTGGTTATCAAAGACCGCTGGTGTTCACACCGCCGAAGTCTGGCAGCGTGGACTTAATCGGTCGGCGCATGCGGGGTTCGCCCCGATGCTCGTCGGCCCGCCAGCGCAGATGGCGCACCCGAAGGGATTGATGAATCCGGGCATGTCCCGGGTGATTCGGGCCAATCGGACGCCGTTCGTTTGGACTGATGCGTTTGAGCCGGAAGATTCCGGACCACCCGCATCGTTTTGGAGCTAAACCGTGCCACTCAATATTGAAGATAAGAAGGCCGTCGTTGCTGAGGTTTCGGCGCAAGTCGCCAAGGCCCAGACCATCGTCGTCGCCGAATATCGCGGCATCACGGTTGGCGATCTGACCAAGCTGCGTGCTTCCGCTCGTCAGCAAGGCGTGTACCTGCGCGTTCTGAAGAACACGCTGGCCCGCCGTGCCGTCGAAGGTACGCCGTTTGCAGGCCTCGCAGAGCAAATGACCGGTCCGCTGATCTACGGTATTTCCGAAGATGCAGTGGCCTCGGCCAAGGTTCTGAACGACTTTGCCAAGACCAACGACAAGCTGGTTCTGCGCGCAGGGTCGTACGACGGCAAGGTACTCGATGCAGTCGCCGTCAAGGCGCTGGCTTCGATCCCGAGCCGCGACGAACTGATTGCTCAGCTGCTTGGCGTGATGCAGGCACCGGTGTCGGGCTTCGCCCGTCTGCTGGCTGCCCTCGCTGCCAAGAAGGGCGAAGGCGCTCCCGCGGAAGCGGAAGCCCCTGCTGCCTGAGCTGACGCAGGCCTCGCATAGACAGATCGCATTACCGATACCGAATCACATCTAGGAGTATTCCAAATGGCAATCACTAAAGACGACATTCTCGAAGCCGTAGGCGCGATGTCCGTGATGGAACTGAACGACCTGGTCAAGGCGTTCGAAGAGAAGTTTGGCGTGTCCGCTGCCGCCATGGCCGTGGCTGCTGCCCCGGGCGCTGGCGGTGCTGCCGCTGTTGAAGAAAAGACCGAGTTCAACGTTGTGCTGGCCGAAGTTGGCGCGAACAAGGTTGGCGTGATCAAGGCCGTGCGCGAAATCACCGGTCTGGGCCTGAAGGAAGCCAAGGACCTGGTCGATGGCGCACCGAAGCCCGTGAAGGAAGGCGTGGACAAGGCTACCGCCGACGACGCCAAGAAGAAGCTGGAAGACGCCGGCGCAAAGGTCGAAGTCAAGTAAGTGGTACCGCGCGTGCCCTCGCGGCACGCGGATGGGGCTGGCAAAGGGAAATTCCCGGCGCCAGCCTTTTTGCGCTTCTGTGGGTGTGTTTGATTGCGCACCTGGCGCGCCGGCAAGCTGGCCGGATCACGGAAAATGTGGCTTAAAAGCTGCTTGGATGGCGAAAAAACTCGCTGTTCCTGCAGAAGCCAAACATCAGTGGCACACTAAGTGGTTGCTGATGTTTGTCTTCTGAACCGACTGCAGAAGACAAGTTTGGTCGGGTGTCCCCCGGGCGAGTACAGGCATTGCGCCGCGCAATGACCACACCGCCCGCAGCGTGCGGACACCGTCAGCCAGAGGTTGGTAGCGGCCAACCGCCAAATCCCCTCCCAGTCGCTGAACACCTCAGGTGCCGGCCAGGTCCAGCCAGCCCTGCGATGATTCGGAGATCCCATGGCGTACAGCTTCACCGAAAAGAAGCGCATTCGCAAATCCTTTGCGAAGCGCGCGACGGTTCACCAGGTTCCATTCCTGCTTGCCACCCAGATTGAATCCTACACCCAGTTCTTGCAAGCGGATACGCCGACCGCGCGTCGCAAAACCGAGGGTCTGCAGGCCGCTTTCAGCGCGATTTTCCCAATCTCCTCCCATAACGGGCTTGCCCGTATGGAGTTTGTCTCGTATCACCTGTCCAACCCGCCGTTCGACGTCAAGGAATGCCAGCAGCGTGGCCTGACGTTCCATTCGGCGCTGCGTGCCAAGGTTCGCCTGATCATCAACGATCGTGAAAACCCTGGCAAGGTCAAGGAAGTGAAGGAGCAGGAAGTGTACATGGGCGAAATTCCGCTCATGACCTCGACCGGCTCCTTCGTGATCAATGGCACCGAGCGTGTCATCGTCAGCCAGCTGCACCGCTCGCCGGGCGTGTTCTTCGAGCACGACAAGGGCAAGACCCACAGCTCGGGCAAGCTGCTGTTCTCGGCACGGATCATTCCGTACCGTGGCTCGTGGCTGGATTTCGAGTTCGACCCGAAGGACATCCTGTACTTCCGCGTTGACCGCCGCCGCAAGATGCCGGTGACGATTCTGCTGAAGTCCATTGGGCTGACCCCGGAACAGATCCTTGCGCACTTCTTCGTGTTCGACAACTTCACGCTGCAATCGGAAGGTGCACAGCTGGAGTTCGTGCCCGAGCGCCTGCGTGGCGAAGTCGCGCGTTTCGACATCCTCGACAAGAACGGTCGCGTAGTCGTGGAGAAGGACAAGCGGATCAATGCCAAGCACATCCGTGACCTGGACACCGCCGGCACCAAGCTGATCAGCGTGCCGGAAGACTACCTGCTGGGCCGCGTGCTGGCCAAGAACATCATCGACCCGGACACGGGCGAGGTGATCGCCAACGCCAACGACGAGCTGACGGAAACGCTGCTGGAAAACCTGCGCGAAGCGGGCGTCAAGCAGATCCAGACCCTGTACACGAACGACCTGGATCAGGGTCCGTACATGTCGCAGACCCTGCGCGTGGACGAGACCGTCGACCAGACGGCCGCGCGTATTGCCATCTACCGCATGATGCGCCCGGGCGAGCCGCCGACCGAAGATGCCGTGGAAGCGCTGTTCCAGCGCCTGTTCTACAGCGAGGAATCGTACGACCTGTCGCGCGTTGGCCGCATGAAGGTCAACAGCCGCCTGTCGCGTCCGAGCGGCGAAGGCAGCATGGTGCTGCAGGACGAGGACATCCTCGAGACCATCAAGATCCTGGTCAACCTGCGCAACGGCAAGGGCGAGGTCGATGACATCGATCACCTGGGCAATCGTCGCGTGCGTTGCGTCGGCGAACTGGCTGAGAACCAGTTCCGCGCCGGCCTGTCGCGCGTGGAGCGCGCCGTCAAGGAACGTCTGGGCCAGGCCGAGACCGAGAACCTGATGCCGCACGACCTGATCAACTCGAAGCCGATTTCGTCGGCGATTCGCGAGTTCTTCGGTTCGTCGCAGCTGTCGCAGTTCATGGACCAGACCAACCCGCTGTCGGAAATCACCCACAAGCGCCGTGTGTCCGCACTCGGCCCGGGTGGTCTGACGCGCGAGCGCGCCGGCTTTGAAGTTCGTGACGTGCACCCGACCCACTACGGCCGTGTGTGCCCGATCGAAACGCCGGAAGGTCCGAACATCGGCCTGATCAACTCGCTGGCACTGTACGCCCGCCTGAACGAATACGGCTTCCTGGAAACCCCGTACCGCAAGGTGGTGGACAGCAAGCTGACCGACCAGGTGGACTACCTTTCCGCGATCGAGGAAGGCAAGTACGTGGTGGCGCAGGCCAACGCGACGGTCGATGCCGACGGCAACCTGACCGACGAACTGGTGTCCGCCCGCGAAGGCTCCGAGCGTGAAACCCGTATGGTGACGCCGGATCGCGTCCAGTACATCGACGTGGCGCCGTCGCAGATCGTGTCCGCGGCAGCCTCGCTGGTGCCGTTCCTGGAACACGATGACGCGAACCGTGCACTGATGGGCGCGAACATGCAGCGTCAGGCCGTGCCTTGCCTGCGTCCGGACAAGCCGCTGGTGGGTACCGGAATCGAGCGTACCGTGGCCGTTGACTCGGGTACCGCGGTGCAGGCGATGCGTGGCGGCGTGGTGGACTACGTCGACGCGATGCGTATCGTGATTCGCGTGAATGACGACGAAGCCGTGGCCGGTGAAGTCGGCGTCGACATCTACAACCTGATCAAGTACACGCGTTCCAACCAGAACACCAACATCAACCAGCGTCCGATGGTGAAGGTTGGCGATATCGTGGCCCGTGCCGACGTCATCGCCGACGGCGCCTCGACCGACCTGGGCGAGCTGGCGCTCGGCCAGAACATGCTGGTGGCGTTCATGCCGTGGAACGGCTACAACTTCGAAGATTCGATCCTGATCTCCGAACGCGTGGTGGCCGAAGACCGCTACACCTCGATCCACATCGAGGAACTGTCGGTCGTGGCCCGTGACACGAAGCTGGGACCGGAAGAAATCACGCGCGACATCTCCAACCTCGCCGAAGCGCAGCTGGCGCGTCTGGACGAGTCCGGCATCACCTACATCGGTGCCGAAGTGGAAGCCGGCGACGTGCTGGTGGGCAAGGTCACGCCGAAGGGCGAGACCCAGCTGACGCCGGAAGAGAAGCTGCTGCGCGCGATCTTCGGCGAGAAGGCGTCGGACGTGAAGGACACCTCGCTGCGCGTGCCGTCGGGCATGAGCGGTATCGTGATCGACGTCCAGGTCTTCACCCGCGAAGGCGTGACCCGCGACAAGCGTGCCCAGTCGATCATCGACGACGAACTGAAGCGCTACCGCCTGGACCTGAACGACCAGCTGCGTATCGTGGAAGGTGACGCGTTCCAGCGTCTGGAGCGCCTGCTGCTCGACAAGACCGTCAATGGCGGTCCGAAGAAGCTGGCCAAGGGCGCCAAGCTGACGCGCGAGTACCTGGCTGACCTGGACAAGTACCACTGGTTCGACATCCGTCCGGCCGACGAGGAAGTGGCTGCCCAGCTGGAAGCCGTCAAGGAAGCCATCGAGCAGAAGCGTCACGAGTTCGACCTGGCCTTCGAAGAGAAGCGCAAGAAGCTGACGCAGGGCGATGAACTGCCGCCGGGCGTGATCAAGATGGTCAAGGTGTACCTGGCCGTGAAGCGTCGCCTGCAGCCTGGTGACAAGATGGCCGGTCGTCACGGTAACAAGGGTGTGGTGTCGAAGATCGTTCCGATCGAAGACATGCCGTACATGGCAGACGGTACGCCGGCTGACATCGTGCTGAACCCGCTGGGCGTGCCGTCGCGGATGAACGTGGGCCAGATTCTGGAAACCCACCTGGGCTGGGCCGCGCGCGGTCTGGGCCAGCGCATCGGCGACATGCTCAAGGCGCAGACCAAGGCACAGGAGCTGCGCAAGCTGCTGGCCCAGGTCTACAACGAGAGCGGCAAGCCGGAAGACCTGGACAGCCTGTCTGACGCCGAAGTGCTGGAACTGGCCAGCAACCTGAAGAAGGGTGTGCCGTTCGCGACGCCGGTGTTCGATGGTGCGCACGAGGACGAAATCCGCCGCATGCTGGACCTGGCGTACCCGGACGACATCGCGAAGGAGAAGGGCCTGACCGCCTCCAAGCAGCAGGTCACGCTGCACGATGGCCGTACCGGCGAAGCGTTCGAGCGTCCTGTCACGCTGGGTGTGATGCACATGCTGAAGCTGCACCACTTGGTGGACGACAAGATGCACGCCCGTTCCACCGGTCCGTACTCGCTGGTGACGCAGCAGCCGCTGGGCGGCAAGGCCCAGTTCGGTGGCCAGCGTTTCGGTGAAATGGAAGTGTGGGCACTGGAAGCCTATGGCGCGTCGTACGTGCTGCAGGAAATGCTGACGGTCAAGTCCGATGACGTGAACGGCCGTACCAAGGTGTACGAAAACATCGTCAAGGGCGAGCACTCGATCGACGCCGGCATGCCGGAATCGTTCAACGTGCTGGTGAAGGAAATCCGCTCGCTGGGTATCGACATCGACCTCGATCGCTACTGATCGACGAGATGACGGCGCCGGCCGAGGCCGGCGCCGACCAGCACAGGATTTCCCACAGAATGAATGCCGTGGCCCCGAACAGAAGTCGGTGCCGCGGCGAAACAAGGAGTTGCAATGAAAGCATTGCTCGATCTCTTTAAGCAGGTTCAGCAGGAAGAGCAGTTCGACGCGATCAAGATCGGCCTCGCCTCGCCCGAGAAGATCCGTTCGTGGTCGTACGGTGAAGTCAAGAAGCCGGAAACGATCAACTACCGCACGTTCAAGCCGGAGCGCGATGGCTTGTTCTGCGCCAAGATCTTTGGCCCGATCAAGGACTACGAGTGCCTGTGCGGCAAGTACAAGCGCCTGAAGCACCGTGGCGTGATCTGCGAGAAGTGCGGCGTGGAAGTGACGCTGGCCAAGGTGCGCCGCGAGCGCATGGGCCACATCGAACTGGCTGCCCCGACCGCCCACATCTGGTTCCTGAAGTCGCTGCCGTCGCGTCTGGGCATGGTGCTCGACATGACGCTGCGCGACATCGAGCGCGTGCTGTACTTCGAAGCGTTCGTGGTGCTGGAACCCGGCATGACGCCGCTCAAGAAGAGCCAGATCATGTCGGAAGACGACTACATCGCGAAGTGCGATGAGTACGGCGAGGGTGAATTCGTCGCCATGATGGGCGCCGAGGGCATCCGTGAACTGCTGCGCGGCATCGACATCGAGAAGCAGATCGAACAGATCCGCGCCGAGCTGCAGGCCACCGGTTCCGAAGCCAAGATCAAGAAGTTCGCCAAGCGCCTGAAGGTGCTGGAGGCGTTCCAGCGCTCGGGTATCAAGCCCGAGTGGATGATCCTGGAAGTGCTGCCCGTGCTGCCGCCGGAACTGCGTCCGCTGGTGCCGCTGGATGGCGGCCGCTTCGCGACGTCGGACCTGAACGACCTGTACCGCCGCGTCATCAACCGTAACAACCGCCTGAAGCGCCTGCTGGAGCTGAAGGCCCCTGAGATCATCGTGCGCAATGAAAAGCGCATGCTGCAGGAAGCGGTTGACTCGCTGCTGGACAACGGTCGTCGCGGCAAGGCGATGACCGGCGCCAACAAGCGTCCGCTGAAGTCCCTGGCCGAAATGATCAAGGGCAAGGGCGGCCGTTTCCGTCAGAACCTGCTGGGCAAGCGCGTGGACTACTCGGGCCGTTCGGTCATCGTGGTGGGCCCGACGCTCAAGCTGCACCAGTGCGGCCTGCCCAAGCTGATGGCGCTCGAGCTGTTCAAGCCGTTCATCTTCCACAAGCTGGAAACGATGGGCATCGCCACCACCATCAAGGCGGCGAAGAAGGAAGTGGAAAGCCAGACGCCGGTGGTGTGGGACATCCTCGAAGAGGTGATCCGCGAGCACCCGGTGATGCTGAACCGTGCGCCGACGCTGCACCGCCTGGGTATCCAGGCGTTCGAGCCGGTGCTGATCGAAGGCAAGGCCATCCAGCTGCACCCGCTGGTCTGCGCGGCGTTCAACGCCGACTTCGACGGTGACCAGATGGCTGTTCACGTGCCGCTGTCGCTGGAAGCGCAGATGGAAGCCCGCACGCTGATGCTGGCGTCCAACAACGTGCTGTTCCCGGCCAACGGCGACCCGTCGATCGTCCCGTCGCAAGACGTGGTGCTGGGTCTGTACTACACGACCCGCGACAAGATCAACGGCAAGGGTGAAGGCATGACCTTCGCTGACATCAGCGAAGTCATCCGCGCCTACGAGAACAAGGAGGTCGAGCTCGCTTCGCGCGTGAACGTGCGGATCACCGAGTACGAACTCGTCGACAAGGACGCCGTGGGCGATGCCCGCTTCGCGCCCAAGATCACGCTGCAGGCCACCACGGTCGGCCGCGCGATCCTGTCCGAGATCCTGCCGAAGGGCCTGCCGTTCTCGGTGCTGAACAAGCCGCTGAAGAAGAAGGAAATCTCGCGCCTGATCAACACAGCGTTCCGCAAGTGCGGCCTGCGCGAGACCGTGATCTTCGCTGACAAGCTGCTGCAGTCGGGCTTCCGCCTGGCCACCCGCGCCGGTATCTCGATCGCGATCGACGACATGCTGGTGCCGCCGCAGAAGGAGAAGATCATCTCCGACGCAGCTGCCAAGGTGAAGGAATACGACAAGCAGTACATGTCGGGTCTGGTGACGGACCAGGAGCGTTACAACAACGTCGTGGACATCTGGGGCGCCGCCGGCGACCAGGTGGGCAAGGCGATGATGGAGCAGCTCCAGCACGAAGACGTGGTCGACCGCGAAGGCAAGACCGTCAAGCAGGAATCGTTCAACTCGATCTACATGATGGCTGACTCGGGTGCGCGCGGTTCCGCGGCGCAGATCCGTCAGCTGGCCGGCATGCGTGGCCTGATGGCCAAGCCGGATGGCTCGATCATTGAAACGCCGATTACGGCAAACTTCCGTGAAGGCCTGAACGTTCTGCAGTACTTCATCTCGACCCACGGCGCCCGTAAGGGCCTGGCCGATACGGCACTGAAGACCGCGAACTCGGGTTACCTGACCCGTCGTCTGGTTGACGTGACGCAGGATCTGGTTGTGGTGGAAGACGATTGCGGCACCTCCAACGGCGTGGCCATGAAGGCCCTGGTCGAAGGCGGTGAAGTGATCGAAGCCCTGCGCGACCGTATCCTCGGCCGTGTGACGGTGTCCGACGTGGTGAACCCGGAAACCCAGGAAACCGCGATCGAAACCGGCACGCTGCTGGACGAAGATCTGGTCGACCTGATCGACAGCCTCGGCGTGGACGAAGTGAAGGTCCGCACCCCGCTGTCGTGCGACACGCGCTACGGCCTGTGCGCCAAGTGCTACGGCCGCGACCTCGGCCGCGGCGTGCTGGTGAACTCGGGTGAAGCGGTGGGCGTGATCGCCGCGCAGTCGATCGGTGAGCCGGGCACCCAGCTGACCATGCGTACGTTCCACATCGGTGGTGCGGCATCGCGTGCGGCAGTGGCGTCGAGCGTGGAAGCCAAGGCGACCGGTACGGTCCGCTTCACGGCGACCATGCGCTACGTGACCAACGCCAAGGGCGAACTGATCGTGATCTCGCGTTCGGGCGAGTCGATGATCACGGACGACCATGGCCGCGAGCGCGAGCGCCACAAGATCCCGTATGGCGCCACGCTGCTGGTGCAGGACGGCCAGGCAATCAAGGCTGGCACGCAGCTGGCCACGTGGGACGCACTGACGCGACCGATCGTCTCGGAGTACTCGGGCACCATCAAGTTCGAGAACGTCGAAGAAGGCGTGACCGTCGCCAAGCAGATGGACGAAGTGACCGGCCTGTCGACCCTCGTGGTGATCGACGCCAAGCGCCGTACGGCTGCCACCAAGGGCCTGCGCCCGCAGGTGAAGCTGCTCGACGCCAACAACCAGGAAGTCAAGATTCCGGGCACGGACCACTCCGTGACCATCGGCTTCCAGGTGGGCGCGCTGATTACCGTGAAGGACGGCCAGCAGGTGCACGTGGGTGAAGTGCTCGCACGTATCCCGACCGAATCGCAGAAGACCCGCGACATTACCGGGGGTCTGCCGCGTGTGGCCGAGCTGTTCGAAGCGCGTTCGCCGAAGGACGCCGCCGTGCTGGCGGAAGTCACCGGTACCACGTCGTTCGGCAAGGACACCAAGGGCAAGCAACGCCTGGTGATTACGGACCTGGACGGCAACGCCCACGAGTTCCTGATCGCCAAGGAAAAGCAGGTCCTGGTCCACGACGGTCAGGTGGTGAACAAGGGCGAAATGATCGTGGAAGGTCCTGCGGACCCGCACGACATCTTGCGCCTGAAGGGCATCGAGGAACTGGCGCACTACATCGTCGACGAAGTGCAGGACGTGTACCGTCTGCAAGGCGTGAAGATCAACGACAAGCACATCGAAGTGATCGTGCGCCAGATGCTGCGCCGCGTGCAGATCGCGGACGTGGGCGACACCAAGTTCATCCCGGGTGAACAGGTGGAGCGTTCGGAGCTGCTCGACGAGAACGATCGCGTGATCGCCGAAGGCAAGCGTCCGGCCACGCACGAGAACCTGCTGCTCGGTATCACCAAGGCGTCGCTGTCGACCGACAGCTTCATCTCGGCGGCATCGTTCCAGGAAACCACGCGCGTGCTGACGGAAGCCGCGATCATGGGCAAGACCGACGACCTGCGTGGTCTGAAGGAAAACGTGATCGTTGGCCGTCTGATCCCGGCCGGTACCGGCCTGGCCTACCACCGTGCACGCAAGGCACGGGAGGCATCCGAGCGCGAACGCGCCCAGGCGATCTCGGACGAAGAGCAATCGCTCTTCATCGAGCCGCCGGTGGTGCAGGCGACCGAAGGCGAGGACGGCGCGGCCTGATCGCGATCCACTCCGTAGTAAGTAGTGAAAAACCCGGCTCATCCGAGCCGGGTTTTTTTTCGTCCCGTGCCGACGGCTTGGCGAGGGTCAAGGTCGCGGTACAAGGCGGACGCTAGGGTGGGGCATCACTGCGCTCGACGAGGATCCGAAGATGCGTGCGACTCTGGCCACGCTGCTGAAACCATATCGAATCTTTCCCGTCCTGCTTGCCATGTGCTGTGGCGCAGCGCTTGCACAATTGCCACCCGGCCAACCGTTCAGCCTGGCCTTGTCCCCCAAGCCCCCTCTGCCGATCGAGGGTCTGTGGGCGCAGCGTTTCAAGCAGCAACAAGCCTGCGCAGCGCGTCGGGGGGACACTCGTACTTGCGAGGCGCTGGAGCAGCGCGCGAGACAGCTGCAGTTCGACGCGCTGCGCCGCAGCGCCTCCCCGGCGCCAGTGCCCCGGCCGGTGCTGCCCAATCCCTTCCAGGAACAGGCCTTGCCGATACCGCTACCCTTTGGAGGATAGTGACTCGCCCGATTGGTTACGTATGTGGCGTCAGGACCCGGCCTGCATCGGTGCAATCATGACCACGAGGCTACCAATCCGGATCACAGCCTCAGCGCCGATCCGGAGATCGCCTCCGAACACCACGGCGTTTGCCATCATGCGTTCGATCCTGACATCCAGGGTGAGGATGGTGTCGTACGGAATCTCCCGAAGCAAGGTCACGTCGCGCATGGCGCCGACCAGCGCGTGCGCTGGTGCGTTATCCATCTGGCTTAGGAAATACAGGGCCACGCCAGCTTGTCCAAAGGACTCGATCGCCAGCGCGGCCGGATAGGTGTCGGGAGGCTTGCGCCCCAGGATTGGCGACTCACGGTTGATGACCTTGGTCGCCAGCATATGCGCGCCAGGGCTATAGGTCTGCACCGTGTCGAGCAGCACGAACGGATAGCGGTGTGGCAGCAGGCGCGCAATTTCCTGATGCGCCAGAGCTGGCGTGTTCGTGTCTTTCACGGCCGTTGCCGGATTCGAAAGAACCGGCGACGGGGCGATTCCGGAGTCGAGCCCGCACTCGATCGTCGCGCGGACACGCGGGTCACCGCCGACACTGGCGACGGCCTGGCATGCCACCTTGTTTGCGCTTTGCTCCAGCACGGAAGCTTCCAGTGTCACCACATCGCCCGGAACGACCACGCCCAGATACTGCACGCGCTTGACAGCGGTCGCACGGGCGGGCTGGCCCAGCGTCCCGCTGACAAGCGCGCCCGCCATCGCCAGCATGCGCTCGAGCATCAATGCGCCGGGGTAGACCGGGTTGCCGGGATAGTGCCCTAGCGCGAAGAGGTCGCTGCCACTGACAAACAAGGTTTCTTGCAAGGTCGATGCTGCGTGCGAAGCGGGAATGGCGAATGTGGACGACATACAGGTGGCCGAATGGTTGATCGCGCGATCCTAGAACAGGGTGGCAAGCGGCAACCTTGCGCTCGCGCAACCTGGTCCGGATTGGGCGGTCCATGCGTGCGCTTCGTCACCTGGCGCGGCGTAATGAAACCGCGCCCAGCAGAACTCCGGATTCATCCCAAGCCGACGGGCGCCTCGGTTGGCACATTGCCCGTATCACTCTCACGCATATCCATCTCGTCACCCAATTCATCAAGACCCAGCCAATGGGCAGTCCGGCCTGTGTTCCGGATTGAGGTCGACCTCATCGAGAGCGATTGGCATACCTGCCACACTGGGACAGACACATACCGTCACATGCGAGGTCACATGCGGCTCGGGGAGGCATGGAGTGGTATGGTTACGCCTTTCCCGGTTTTCCACTTTCCGCTGTCCCTCATGCCGCGCGCTCTGGCGATCCTCAAAGAAGTCTTTGGCTACCACGCCTTTCGCGGCCGGCAGGCGGAGATCATCGACCACGTGGCCGAAGGTGGTGACTGCCTGGTACTGATGCCCACGGGTGGCGGCAAGTCACTCTGCTACCAGATTCCGGCGTTGCTGCGGCAGCAGGCAGGGCAGGGCGTGGGTATCGTCGTGTCGCCGCTGATCGCGCTGATGCAGGATCAGGTTGCCGCCCTGACCGAGGCGGGCGTGCGGGCCGCGGTGCTCAACTCCACGCTGAGCAGCAGCGAGGCCTCTGCCGTGGAGCGCGACCTATTGGCCGGGCGGCTGGAGATCCTCTACGTCGCACCGGAGCGGCTGATGACGCCGCGCTTCCTCGATCTGCTGGAGCGCACCCGAGTGGGTTTGTTCGCCATCGATGAGGCGCATTGCGTGTCCCAGTGGGGACACGATTTCCGGCCCGAATACATCCAGCTGTCGGTCCTGCACGAACGCTTTCCGTACGTACCACGGATCGCGCTGACGGCGACGGCCGATGCGGTCACGCGCGATGAGATCGTCGAGCGTCTGGCGCTGGACGACGCGCGTGTCTTCATCTCGAGCTTCGATCGCCCGAATATCCGTTACCGCATCGTCGAGAAAGACAACGCGCGCCAGCAGTTGCTCGCCTTTATCAAGGGCGAACACATGAACGGCGACGGCGGCCATGACAGTGGCATCGTCTATTGCCTGTCACGCAAGAAGGTGGAAGACACCGCTGCCTGGCTGTCCGGTCACGGCATCAAGGCGCTGGGCTATCACGCCGGAATGGAAGCGCAGGTGCGCCAGCATCACCAGGCTCGTTTCCGCGAGGAGGAAGGGATCGTCATGGTTGCGACGATCGCCTTCGGGATGGGCATCGACAAGCCGGATGTGCGATTTGTTGCGCACATGGACCTGCCCAAGAGCATGGAAGGCTATTACCAGGAAACCGGTCGCGCGGGCCGGGATGGGCTGCCCGCCAATGCCTGGATGGCGTACGGCCTCGGCGACGTGGTGCAGCAGAAGCGGATGATCGACGAGTCCGAAGCCGACGATGCCCACAAGCGGGTTTCGTCCGCCAAGCTCGACGCGTTGCTGGGTTTGTGCGAGACGGCTGGCTGCCGGCGCGTGCGCATCCTGGCGTATTTCGACGAGACCGCCGAGCCGTGCGGCAACTGCGATACGTGCCTGGAGCCGCCGGCCACCTGGGACGGCACGCGCGAGGCGCAGATGGCACTGTCCTGCGTGTACCGAACTGCGCAAGCCAGCCGCATCCACTTTGGCGCCACACATCTGGTGGACGTGCTGAGGGGCAATGCTTCCGAGAAGATCCGGCAGTGGGGCCATGACAAGATCTCGACGTTCGGCATCGGCAAGGACCGCTCGGTGTCGGAATGGCACGCGATCTTTCGCCAGCTGATTGCGCACGGGCTGCTGGTCATTGACCATGGTGGCCATGGCGCTCTGCTGCTGGGCGAATCCGCCCGCGCAGTGCTCAAGGGCGAAACGCCGATTACCCTGCGCCGCCAGGTCAGCAAACCGGGGAAGTCCTCGGGCGACCGTGCCGGGCGAGGCCCCCGAACGGACCATACCGCCACGATGGATGCCGATGCGCTGGCGAACTGGGAGGCCCTGCGCCGCTGGCGGACCGAGGCCGCGCGCGAGCACGGCGTCCCGGCCTACGTCATCTTCCACGACGCCACGCTGGCCGAGCTGGCCCGAAGCGCGCCGGAGTCGCTTGACGAATTGGCCGAGGTGCCCGGTATCGGTGCATCCAAGCTCGAGCGCTATGGCGAGGAAATTCTCGAGACATTGCGGGCGGTCGCCTAGGGGCGCTGCCTGGAATCGCCGACATTCACGTGACCCTTTTGAGACCCGCTTGCGGCCCTTCGCGAGGCCACCCTTAGCAATGTATCGGTATACGACGGGTATACCGCTTGACCGTTGCAAAGCCGACTGCTAGGATGCCAGATTCGAGTTTTTGGCTTTGGATTTCGCTCGTCCGTCGGGTTTGTGGCCTCTGGTCCGCAATCTGGCAAGGAGCGGAGCGGGATCCGGGCGAGCTCGCGCTCTTTGGCAAGTCTGTCACTTCACAGCCCTTCCTTTTGAGCGCTCGCTCTCCATCCCGTCCAAAACCCGTAGTTGCCCCTTCAGGCCGATGAAGCCGGCGGAGGGGTGTTTCTGTAAAACCAAGCTGGATTGAACAATGCCAACTATCAACCAACTGGTTCGCAAGCCGCGCGTCTCTGAAGTCATCAAGAGCAAGAGCCCGGCGCTTGAGAACTGCCCGCAGCGTCGCGGCGTGTGCACCCGCGTGTACACCACGACGCCGAAGAAGCCGAACTCGGCACTGCGTAAGGTCGCCAAGGTGCGCCTGACCAACGGCTTCGAAGTCATCTCGTACATCGGCGGTGAAGGCCACAACCTGCAGGAACACTCGGTCGTGCTGATCCGCGGCGGCCGTGTAAAGGATCTGCCGGGTGTGCGTTACCACATCGTCCGTGGTTCGCTCGACCTGCAAGGCGTGAAGGACCGCAAGCAGGCTCGCTCGAAGTACGGTGCGAAGCGTCCGAAGGCTGCCTAAGCTTTTTCAGGCAACCTGGGCTGATGCCCGAAGCTACAACCGATAGCCTGTGGCGCGAGTCATGGTGCTGTCACCAGGCGGCGGTAAAACGGAGCGTTTATGCGCCGTGCCGTCGAGTAAGTGGTCACCCGGCGAATTTGCTGCGAGCAAGCTAGTTGGTGGCCGGAGAGCGGGAAATATCTGATCGCGCTCTCAACTGAATCTAAAGGAAAGAAGATGCCACGTCGTCGTGAAGTCCCCAAGCGGGACGTTCTGCCTGATCCGAAGTTCGGCAACGTTGAAGTTGCCAAGTTCATGAACGTGCTGATGCTGGACGGCAAGAAGTCGGTTGCCGAACGTATCGTGTACGGCGCGTTCGACCAGATCGAGAAGAAGGCAGGCAAGGCCCCCATCGAAGTGTTTTCCGTTGCGATCAACAACGTGAAGCCGGTGGTGGAAGTGAAGAGCCGTCGCGTGGGCGGCGCCAACTATCAGGTTCCGGTCGAAGTCCGTCCGTCGCGTCGTTTGGCATTGGCGATGCGTTGGCTGCGCGAGGCCGCGAAAAAACGCAGCGAGAAGTCGATGGCGCTGCGCCTGGCAGGTGAGCTGCTGGAAGCATCGGAAGGCCGTGGCGGCGCGATGAAGAAGCGCGACGAAGTGCACCGCATGGCCGAAGCCAACAAGGCGTTCTCGCACTTCCGCTTCTAAAGCGCGCGAGAAACGTTGTTGGTTGCCGGGCGGGCTGTGTTTTTACACATCTCGCCCGTTTGTGTTAGGGGCGCGGGGCATGAGATGCCGGCGCCTCACGGACGAATAGAGGATTAAAGTGGCTCGTAAGACTCCCATTGAGCGCTACCGCAATATCGGTATTTCGGCTCACATTGACGCGGGTAAAACCACCACGACCGAGCGGATCCTGTTCTACACCGGTGTGAACCACAAGATCGGTGAAGTGCATGATGGCGCGGCCACCATGGACTGGATGGAGCAGGAGCAGGAGCGTGGCATCACGATCACCTCCGCTGCCACCACGGCCTTCTGGAAGGGAATGGCCGGCAACTACCCCGAGCACCGCTTCAACATCATCGACACCCCGGGCCACGTGGACTTCACCATCGAGGTGGAGCGTTCCATGCGCGTGCTGGACGGCGCGTGCATGGTGTACTGCGCAGTGGGTGGCGTGCAGCCCCAGTCGGAAACCGTCTGGCGTCAGGCCAACAAGTACGGCGTGCCGCGTCTGGCATTCGTCAACAAGATGGACCGTACCGGCGCGAACTTCTTCAAGGTCTACGACCAGCTGAAGACCCGCCTGAAGGCCAACCCGGTGCCCGTCGTGGTGCCGATCGGCGCTGAAGACGGCTTCCAGGGCGTCGTCGATCTGCTGGAAATGAAGGCGATCATTTGGGACGAAGCCAGCCAGGGCGTGAAGTTCGAATACCAGGACATCCCGGCTGAGCTGCAAGCCACCGCTGAAGAATGGCGCGAGAAGATGGTCGAGTCCGCCGCCGAAGCCAGCGAAGAGCTGATGGAAAAGTACCTGGGCGGCGAAGAGCTGACCCGCGCCGAGATCGTCAAGGCGTTGCGTGACCGTACCATCGCCTGCGAAATCCAGCCGATGCTGTGCGGCACGGCGTTCAAGAACAAGGGCGTGCAGCGTATGCTCGACGCCGTGATCGACTTCCTGCCGTCGCCGGTCGACATTCCGCCGGTTACGGGCACGGACGAGGACGACAGCGAGAAGAAGCTCGAGCGCAAGGCTGACGACAACGAAAAGTTCTCGGCACTGGCGTTCAAGATCATGACCGACCCGTTCGTTGGTCAGCTGATCTTCTTCCGCGTCTACTCGGGCAAGATCAATTCGGGCGACACCGTGTACAACCCGGTCAAGAGCAAGAAGGAACGCCTCGGCCGTATTCTGCAGATGCATGCCAACCAGCGCGAAGAAATCAAGGAAGTGCTGGCCGGCGACATCGCCGCTGCAGTGGGTCTGAAGGACGCCACCACGGGCGACACGCTGTGCGATCCGGCTGCACCGATCGTGCTCGAGCGCATGGTGTTCCCGGAGCCGGTGATCTCGCAGGCCGTCGAGCCGAAGACCAAGGCTGACCAGGAAAAGATGGGCATCGCCCTGAACCGCCTGGCCGCTGAAGATCCGTCGTTCCGCGTGCGTACCGATGAAGAATCGGGTCAGACCATCATTTCGGGCATGGGCGAGCTCCACCTCGAAATTCTGGTCGACCGCATGAAGCGCGAATTCGGCGTGGAAGCCAACATCGGCGCGCCGCAGGTGGCCTACCGCGAAACCATTCGCAAGAAGGCCGAAGACGTCGAGGGCAAGTTCGTCAAGCAGTCGGGCGGCCGCGGCCAGTACGGTCACGCTGTGATCACGCTGGAACCGCAAGAGCAGGGCAAGGGCTTCGAGTTCATCGACGCCATCAAGGGCGGTGTGATTCCTCGCGAATACATCCCGGCGGTCGAAAAGGGTATCGTCGACACGCTGCCGACCGGTATCCTGGCTGGCTTCCCGGTGGTGGACGTGAAGGTCACGCTGACGTTCGGTTCGTACCACGACGTGGACTCGAACGAAAACGCGTTCCGCATGGCCGGCTCGATGGCTTTCAAGGAAGCCATGCGCAAGGCCAGCCCGGTTCTGCTCGAGCCGATGATGGCCGTGGAAGTGGAAACGCCGGAAGACTACACGGGTACCGTGATGGGCGACTTGTCGTCCCGCCGCGGCATCGTGCAGGGCATGGACGACATGGTGGGCGGCGGCAAGATCATCAAGGCCGAAGTCCCGCTGTCGGAAATGTTCGGTTATTCCACGTCGCTGCGCTCGGCCACGCAAGGCCGCGCCACGTACACCATGGAATTCAAGCACTACTCCGAGGCACCGAAGAACATCGCCGAAGCCGTGATGACGGCCAAGGGCAAGTAAAAAGACGCTTCACCGCCACGCATGACCTGCGTGGTGGTGCAAAGAATTGAATCAGACTGTATTCCATTAGGAGCTGAAACATGGCAAAGGAAAAGTTCGAGCGGACCAAGCCGCACGTGAACGTAGGTACGATTGGTCACGTTGACCACGGCAAGACGACGCTGACGGCAGCGATTGCCACGGTGCTGGCCTCGAAGTTCGGTGGCGCCGCCAAGAAGTACGACGAAATCGAYGCAGCGCCGGAAGAAAAGGCACGCGGTATTACCATCAACACCGCGCACGTCGAGTACGAAACGGCCAACCGCCACTACGCGCACGTTGACTGCCCGGGCCACGCTGACTATGTGAAGAACATGATCACGGGTGCCGCCCAGATGGACGGCGCGATCCTGGTGTGCTCGGCCGCTGACGGCCCGATGCCGCAGACGCGTGAGCACATCCTGCTGGCCCGCCAGGTTGGCGTGCCGTACATCATCGTGTTCCTGAACAAGTGCGACATGGTGGATGACGCCGAGCTGCTCGAGCTCGTCGAAATGGAAGTGCGCGAACTCCTGTCGAAGTACGACTTCCCCGGCGACGACACCCCGATCATCAAGGGTTCGGCCAAGCTGGCGCTGGAAGGCGACAAGGGCGAGCTGGGCGAAGTGGCCATCATGAACCTGGCCGACGCGCTGGACACGTACATCCCGACGCCGGAGCGCGCTGTGGACGGCACGTTCCTGATGCCGGTGGAAGACGTGTTCTCGATCTCGGGTCGTGGCACGGTGGTGACCGGCCGTATCGAGCGTGGCGTGGTGAAGGTCGGTGAAGAAATCGAAATCGTGGGTATCCGCCCGACGGTGAAGACCACCTGCACCGGCGTGGAAATGTTCCGCAAGCTGCTGGATCAAGGTCAGGCTGGCGACAACGTGGGTCTGCTGCTGCGCGGCACGAAGCGCGAAGACGTGGAGCGCGGCCAGGTGCTGTGCAAGCCGGGTTCGATCAAGCCGCACACGCACTTCACCGGCGAGGTGTACATCCTGTCGAAGGACGAAGGCGGTCGTCACACGCCGTTCTTCAACAACTACCGCCCGCAGTTCTACTTCCGTACGACCGACGTGACGGGCTCGATCGAGCTGCCGAAGGACAAGGAAATGGTGATGCCGGGTGACAACGTGTCGATCACCGTCAAGCTGATCGCCCCGATCGCCATGGAAGAAGGTCTGCGCTTCGCTATCCGTGAAGGCGGCCGTACCGTCGGCGCCGGCGTCGTGGCAAAGATCCTCGACTAAGCAGTTGCCGACGCGCATTCAGCGCTTCGACATCCTGCGTTCGCCGCACGTCAACAAGACCAGCCGCGATCAGTTCGAGATCCGCACCCACCAGCGCCTGATGGACATCGTCGACCCGACGGACAAGACCGTTGACGCGCTGATGAAGCTGGATCTGCCGGCCGGCGTGGACGTCGAGATCAAGGTGTAAGGTGCTTCGGGCCGGGGTCTCCGGCTTGTTGCAGCAAGAAGACGGCGAACGTGAGTTCGCCGTTTTTGCTTTGGTGTGAGCCTGGTCGAAGTCGGTTGGGCGGGCATCACGAATTTGATCTGTGCCAAATCTCGTGCAATCGGACGAGTCGGGCGGCGGCGTCTAGGCTATACGTCGACGGGTGGGGCATGTGCCCGAACCTGTTTCAGCCGACCGCGATGGCAAAGAAGTTTCCTCTCCATCCCAAGCATCCCGAGCGCATCTGCTGGGGCTGCGATAAATATTGCCCGGCGGATGCCATGGGATGCGGCAATGGTTCGGGTCGCACGCAGCATCCGCTCGAATTACTCGGCGATGACTGGCTGGACTTCGGTGACTGGGGGCTGGAGGCGCCGGATCGCGCCGGCCCGAACGGCAGCGATTGACCGCCGCACGATTCCCGCTCACCGATTCGCACGCTATCTCGTGCATCGCACCGTGTTTATGCTGGAAACGCCGCAAAAAAACACGTGAGCGTGCACCGCAGAGGAAAAAGCGCATCGCATGTTGCCCTTTCCAAATTAGTGCGATATAGTGTAAGGCTACCCGTTTCTCCGGGTAGTGGGGACCGTTTTGGTCGTGCGCAATCTCTTTCGCGCAACCCGCACTCACACAGTTTTCGTGTATTAATCAGCCCCGGCCAATCGCAGCTGGGAATGGAGCAAACCATGAGCCTTGGCCTTGTAGGTCGCAAGGTTGGCATGACCCGTATTTTCACGGACGACGGTGATTCGATTCCCGTTACCGTGGTCGAGGTCGGCGACAACCGCGTGACGCAAATCAAGACGGACGAGACCGACGGTTACACCGCGGTTCAAGTCACCTTCGGCAGCCGGCGCGCAAGCCGCGTCACCAAGCCGCTGGCGGGTCACCTCGCCAAAGCCGGCGTGGAAGCCGGTGAAGTCATCAAAGAATTCCGCATCGATGCAGCCAAGGCTGCCGAGCTGCAAGCTGGCAGCTCGCTGTCTGTCGACCTGTTCCAGGTTGGTCAGAAAATCGACGTGCAGGGCGTGAGCATCGGTAAGGGCTACGCCGGTACCATCAAGCGCTACCACTTCGCATCGGGTCGTGCCAGCCACGGTAACTCGCGTTCGCACAACGTGCCGGGTTCCATCGGTATGGCGCAGGATCCGGGCCGTGTGTTCCCCGGCAAGCGCATGACGGGTCACCTGGGTGACGTCACCCGCACCGTCCAGAACCTGGAAATCGCCAAGATCGACGCAGAGCGCAAGCTCCTGCTGGTCAAGGGCGCCATCCCCGGTTCCAAGGGCGGCAAGGTCATCGTTACTCCGGCCGTCAAGGCCAAAGCTTAAGGAGCGCATGTAATGGAACTCAAGCTCCTCCAGGACAACGGTCAAATCGGCGCCGGCGTTGCCGCGTCGCCCGAAGTGTTCGGCCGTGACTACAACGAAGCCCTCGTTCACCAGATCGTAGTTGCTTACCAGGCCAACGCTCGTAGCGGCAACCGTAAGCAGAAGGATCGTGAAGAGGTCAAGCACACGACCAAGAAGCCTTGGCGCCAGAAGGGTACGGGCCGTGCTCGTGCCGGTATGTCTTCCTCGCCGCTGTGGCGCGGGGGCGGCCGTATCTTCCCGAATTCGCCGGAAGAGAACTTCAGCCAGAAGGTCAACAAGAAGATGTTCCGTGCCGGTATGCGCTCGATTTACTCGCAGCTCGCACGTGAAGGTCGTATCAATGTGGTGGACGGTTTCACCGTCGATGCGCCCAAGACCAAGCTCTTGGCCGACAAGTTCAAGGCCATGGGCCTGGACTCGGTGCTGATCATCACCGATAGCCTCGACGAAAATCTCTACCTGGCATCCCGCAACCTGCCGCACGTGGCTGTTGTGGAGCCGCGTCAGGCTGATCCGCTGTCGCTCGTGCACTACAAGAAAGTGCTGGTGACCAAGGCGGCTGTCGCGCAGATCGAGGAGTTGCTGAAATGACGCAAGTAGCCAAGAACGATCATCGTTTGATGCAGGTGCTGCTCGCGCCGGTGGTTTCCGAAAAGGCAACCCTGGTCGCCGACAAGAATGAACAGGTCGTGTTCGAAGTGGCTCGTGATGCCGACAAGGCAGAAGTGAAGGCCGCCGTCGAACTGCTGTTCAAGGTCGAGGTGCAGTCCGTTCAGATCCTGAACCAGAAGGGCAAGCAAAAGCGCTTTGGCCGCTTCATGGGCCGTCGCAACCACGTAAAGAAGGCTTACGTGTCGCTGAAGCCGGGTCAGGAAATCAATTTTGAAGCGGAGGCCAAGTAATCATGGCACTCGTCAAGACCAAGCCGACTTCCCCGGGCCGTCGCTCGATGGTGAAGGTCGTGAACAACGACCTGCACAAGGGCGCGCCGCACGCACCGCTGCTGGAAAAGCAATTCCAGAAGTCGGGTCGTAACAATAACGGCCACATCACCACCCGTCACAAGGGCGGTGGTCATAAGCACCACTACCGTGTGGTCGACTTCAAGCGCAACGACAAGGACGGAATCCCCGCCAAGGTCGAGCGCCTGGAATACGATCCGAACCGCAGCGCCAATATCGCGCTGGTGCTGTTCGCTGACGGCGAGCGCCGCTACATCATCGCCACCAAGGGCATGGTAGCCGGCCAGTCGCTGCTGAATGGCGCGGAAGCGCCGATCAAGGCTGGCAACAACCTGCCGATCCGCAACATCCCGGTCGGTACCACGATCAACAACGTGGAAATGCTGCCTGGCAAGGGTGCCCAGATCGCCCGCGCTGCTGGCGGTTCCGCCGTGCTGCTGGCCCGTGAAGGCGTGTACGCTCAGGTGCGTCTGCGCTCCGGTGAAGTGCGTCGCGTGCACATCGAGTGCCGCGCCACCATCGGTGAAGTGGGCAACGAAGAGCACAGCCTGCGCGTCATCGGCAAGGCCGGTGCAACTCGCTGGCGTGGTATTCGCCCGACCGTTCGCGGTGTGGTGATGAACCCGGTGGACCACCCGCACGGTGGTGGTGAAGGCAAGACCGCCGCTGGTCGCGATCCGGTTTCCCCGTGGGGTACCCCGGCCAAGGGTTACCGTACCCGCAGCAACAAGCGCACTGCCAGCATGATCGTGCAGAAGCGCCACAAGCGTTAATCGGTAGGTAGGAGCCTAGAACATGACACGTTCCGCAAAAAAGGGTCCGTTCTGTGACGCCCACCTGCTGAAAAAGGTGGAAGCGGCCACGGGCGGCAAGGACAAGAAGCCCATCAAGACTTGGTCGCGTCGCTCGACCATTCTGCCGGAGTTCATCGGCCTGACGATCGCCGTTCACAACGGCCGTCAACACGTGCCGGTGTACGTTACGGAAAACATGGTTGGCCACAAGCTCGGCGAATTTGCGCTCACCCGCACGTTCAAGGGCCATGCGGCTGACAAGAAAGCGAAGAGGTAAGGTGCCATCATGGAAGTGAAAGCGATTCATCGCGGTGCCCGCATCTCCGCCCAGAAGACGCGCCTGGTCGCTGACCAGATCCGTGGTCTGCCGATCGAGCGCGCGCTCAATGTCCTGACGTTCAGCCCGAAAAAGGCTGCCGGGATCGTGAAGAAGGTGGTCGAGTCGGCCATCGCCAATGCTGAGCACAACGAAGGCGCCGATATCGACGACCTGAAGGTCAAGTCGATCTTCGTCGACAAGGCGACCTCGCTCAAGCGCTTCACCGCACGGGCAAAGGGCCGCGGCAACCGCATCGAGAAACAAACTTGTCACATCACTGTGACGCTCGGCAACTAAGGAGTCACGATGGGACAGAAGATTCATCCGACTGGCTTCCGTCTGGCCGTCAGCCGTAACTGGGCTTCGCGTTGGTACGCCAACAACACGAAGTTCGCCGGCATGCTGAAAGAAGACATCGAAGTTCGCGAATTTCTGAAGAAGAAGCTCAAGAACGCATCGGTTGGCCGTGTCGTGATCGAGCGCCCTGCCCGCAATGCCCGTCTCACCATTTACAGCTCGCGTCCGGGCGTGGTGATCGGCAAGAAGGGTGAGGACATCGAACTGCTGAAGGCCGAACTGCAACGTCGCATGGGTGTACCCGTGCACGTGAACATCGAGGAAATCCGCAAGCCGGAAACCGATGCGCAGCTGATCGCCGACTCGATTACTCAACAGCTCGAGCGTCGCATCATGTTCCGTCGCGCAATGAAGCGCGCGATGCAGAACGCGATGCGCCTGGGTGCCCAGGGCATCAAGATCATGAGCTCGGGTCGTCTGAACGGTATCGAAATCGCGCGTACCGAGTGGTACCGCGAAGGTCGTGTGCCCCTGCACACCCTGCGCGCCGACATCGACTACGGCTTCTCCGAAGCCGAAACCACCTACGGCATCATCGGTGTCAAGGTGTGGGTCTACAAGGGTGATCACCTGGGTCGCAACGAAGCGCCCGTGGTGGAAGAGCCCCAGGAAGACCGTCGTCGTCGCCCGGGTCGTCCGGAAGGTCGTCGCCGTGAAGGCGAAGGCGGCCGTCCGGGTGGCAACCGTCGCGGTGGCGCCGGTGCTGGCGCCGGTCGCCGCGCTGCGCCTGGCGCAGATGCGAAGAGTGGAGAATAAGAATGCTGCAACCTAAGCGCAGGAAGTATCGCAAGGAGCAGAAAGGCCGCAACACGGGTAAGGCTACCCGTGGCAACGCCGTGTCTTTCGGCGAGTTTGGCCTGAAGGCAATGGGACGTGGTCGTCTGACCGCGCGTCAGATCGAGTCGGCACGTCGTGCGATGACCCGTCACATCAAGCGTGGCGGCCGCATCTGGATCCGGATTTTCCCGGACAAGCCGATTTCGAAGAAGCCCGCCGAAGTCCGTATGGGTAACGGTAAGGGCAATCCGGAATACTACGTGGCTGAGATTCAGCCGGGCAAGATGCTGTACGAAATGGATGGCGTGAGCGAAGAGCTGGCGCGTGAGGCGTTCCGCCTTGCGGCCGCCAAGCTGCCGATCGCCACGAATTTCGTGGTGCGTCAGGTCGGGACGTAAGGAGAGCAGGGATGAAAGCATCCGAACTTCGCGGCAAGGACGCCGCAGGCCTGAACCAGGAGCTCTCCGAGCTGCTGAAGGCCCAATTTAGCCTGCGCATGCAAAAGGCCACCCAGCAGCTGCAGAACAGCAGCCAGCTGAAGAAGGTGCGCAAGGACATCGCGCGTGTGCAAACCGTGCTGAGCGAAAAGGCGAACGCGAAATGACTGAAGCTGCAAAGACTGAAACGTCGCTTCGCCGGACTCTCGTAGGCCGTGTCGTTAGCGACAAGATGGACAAGACCGTCACGGTCCTGATCGAAAACCGCGTCAAGCATCCCCTGTACGGCAAGTACGTGCTGCGTTCCAAGAAGTACCACGCACACGACGAAGCCAACCAGTACAAGGAAGGCGACAAGGTCGAGATCCAGGAAACGCGTCCGCTGTCGCGGACCAAGTCCTGGGTGGTTTCCCGGCTGGTAGAAGCTGCACGCGTCATCTAAGAACAACAGTTCTTGGTTGACTTGCAAGTCCAGGGTTATGTGCTATAATCCTGGACTTCCGCTTTATTGCGTTCGCCCTAGCAGCATCACCCAGGCGGGCCTCTGAAGCGAGCCAAGGCCAGGCGGTCCTGAATTTCAGGTTGCCCGGTAACTACCGACTTCAAAGTTGATCAACCCAAACGGTGCTGGCGCAAAGCTGGTTGCCGACGGGACCAAGACTGACCGGTGGACTCGATATCTGTTGGGTTCAGCGGATTAAGTTGGGAAGACAAACACCATGATTCAGACAGAAAGCCGGCTCGAAGTGGCCGATAACACTGGTGCGCGCGAAGTGCTGTGCATCAAAGTGCTGGGTGGGTCCAAGCGCCGCTATGCGAGCGTGGGCGACATCATCAAGGTGACCGTCAAGGACGCAGCGCCGCGCGGTCGCGTGAAGAAGGGCGATATCTACAATGCCGTCGTCGTGCGTACCGCCAAGGGCGTGCGCCGCGCGGACGGTTCGCTCGTCAAGTTCGACAGCAATGCAGCTGTCCTGCTGAACACCAAGCTCGAGCCGATCGGCACCCGTATCTTCGGGCCGGTGACTCGTGAACTCCGTACCGAGCGCTTCATGAAGATCGTGTCGCTCGCGCCGGAAGTGCTGTAAGGAGCCGCCATGAACAAGATTCGCAAAGGCGACGAAGTCATCGTCCTGACCGGCAAAGACAAGGGCAAGCGCGGTACCGTGCAAGCCGTGCTCGGCGACAAGGTTGCGGTAGAGGGCGTGAACGTTGCCAAGAAGCACGCTCGCCCGAACCCGATGCTGGGCACCACCGGTGGTGTGGTCGACAAGGTCATGCCGCTGCATATTTCCAACATTGCGCTCGTGGATGCCAATGGCAAGCCGTCGCGCGTCGGTTTCAAGGTCGAAGACGGTAAGCGCGTGCGCTTCCTGAAGACGACCGGTGCCGTCGTGGCTGCTTGATTCTGGGCACAGATAGGAGTTGAGCATGGCAGCACGTCTGCAAGAGTTTTACAAAGAAAAGGTTGTGCCGGCGCTGATCGAGCAGTTCGGCTACAAGTCGGTCATGGAAGTGCCGCGCATCACCAAGATCACCCTGAACATGGGTCTCGGTGAAGCCATCAATGACAAGAAGGTCATTGAACTGGCCGTGGGCGACCTGACGAAGATCGCCGGTCAGAAGCCGGTTGTGACGAAGGCCAAGAAGGCCATCGCCGGCTTCAAGATCCGCCAGGGCTATCCCATCGGTGCGATGGTGACCCTGCGCGGCGAGCGCATGTTCGAATTCCTCGATCGTTTCGTGACCGTGGCCCTGCCGCGCGTGCGTGACTTCCGTGGTGTGTCGGGCCGTTCGTTCGATGGTCGCGGCAACTACAACATCGGTGTGAAAGAGCAGATTATTTTCCCCGAGATCGAGTACGACAAGATCGACGCACTGCGTGGTCTGAACATCAGCATCACGACGACGGCAAAGAACGACGAGGAAGCCAAGGCTCTTCTGAATGCGTTCAAGTTCCCGTTCCGTAATTAAGGGGTAACCGTGGCTAAACTGGCTCTGATTGAACGTGAGAAGAAGCGCGCCAAGCTGGTGGCAAAATACGCCGCCAAGCGCGCAAACCTCAAGGCCATTATTGACGACCAAGAAAAGTCGGAAGAAGAGCGTTATCTGGCGCGTCTCGAGCTGCAACAGCTCCCGCGCAACGCGAACCCGACCCGCCAGCGTAACCGCTGCGCGATCACCGGTCGTCCCCGCGGTACCTTCCGCAAGTTTGGCCTGGCGCGTAACAAGATCCGCGAAATCGCCTTCAAGGGCGAAATCCCGGGTCTGACGAAAGCCAGCTGGTAATTACGCACAGGCTACAGGAGAAACAGTATGAGCATGAGCGATCCTATCGCCGATATGCTGACGCGCATCCGCAACGCCCAGGGCGTGCAGAAGGCGTCGGTGGTCATGCCCTCGTCGAAGCTGAAAGCGGCGATCGCCAAGGTCCTGAAGGACGAAGGCTACATCGACGACTTCGCAGTGCAGGAAGAAGGCGGCAAGGCACAACTGAGCATCGGTCTGAAGTACTACGCCGGCCGTCCGGTCATCGAGCGCATTGAACGCGTTTCGAAGCCCGGCCTGCGCGTGTACAAGGGCCGCAGCGAGATCCCCCAAGTGATGAACGGCCTGGGCGTCGCGATCATCTCGACCCCGCAGGGTCTGATGACGGACCGCAAGGCACGTGCCACTGGCGTGGGCGGCGAAGTTCTCTGCTACGTCGCGTAAGGAGCAAACTATGTCCCGTGTAGGTAAAGCTCCCATCGCGCTGCCGAAAGGCGCGGAAGTGAATGTAGCGGCTGGCGTGCTCTCCGTTAAGGGCCCGCTCGGCACGCTGTCGCAGCCGATTCACAGCCTGGTCAAGGTCAATGTCGATAACGGCACGCTGACCTTCTCGCCGGTTGACGAATCGCGTGAAGCAAACGCCCTGCAAGGCACCATGCGCGCCCTGGTGGCCAACATGGTCAAGGGTGTAACCGCCGGTTTCGAGCGCAAGCTGACCCTGGTTGGCGTGGGCTACCGTGCCCAGCTGCAAGGTGCTGCGCTGAAGCTCCAGCTTGGTTTCTCGCACGACGTGATCCATGAGATGCCGGAAGGCGTGAAGGCGGAAACGCCGACGCAGACCGAGATCATCATCAAGGGTGCGGACAAGCAGAAAGTCGGTCAGGTTGCCGCGGAAGTTCGCGCGTACCGTCCGCCTGAGCCCTACAAGGGCAAGGGTGTTCGCTACGCCGACGAGCGCGTCATCCTGAAGGAAACCAAGAAGAAGTAAGGGGTGCAATGATGAACAAGAAAGACGCTCGTTTGCGCCGTGCACGTCAGACCCGCGCCAAGATCGCGGAGATGAAAGTCAGCCGTCTGACCGTGTTCCGTACGAATTCGCACATTTACGCTCAGGTGTTCTCGCCGTGCGGCACGCAAGTGCTGGCATCGGCTTCGACCGCCGAAGCAGAAGTGCGCAAAGAACTGACCGGCAGCGGCGCGACCGTTGCCGCCGCCACCGTGGTGGGCAAGCGCGTTGCCGAGAAGGCAAAGGCTGCCGGTGTGGAAACCGTTGCGTTCGACCGCGCGGGCTTCCGCTTCCACGGCCGCGTGAAGGCCCTGGCTGACGCTGCGCGCGAAGCCGGCCTCAAGTTCTAAGCGCATAGAGAGAGATACGTCATGGCAAAGATGCAAGCAAAAGTCCAGCAGGACGAACGCGACGACGGCCTCCGCGAGAAGATGATCTCGGTCAACCGCGTCACCAAGGTGGTGAAGGGTGGCCGGATTCTCGGTTTCGCTGCGCTGACTGTGGTTGGTGACGGCGATGGCCGCATCGGCATGGGCAAGGGCAAGGCCAAGGAAGTTCCGGTGGCCGTGCAAAAGGCAATGGACGAAGCCCGTCGCAAGATGGTCAAGGTCTCGCTGAAGAACGGCACGCTGCAGCACGAGGTGATCGGCAAGCACGGCGCCGCCAAGGTGCTGATGATGCCCGCGAAGGAAGGTACTGGCGTGATCGCCGGTGGTCCGATGCGCGCGATCTTCGAAGTAATGGGCGTGACGAACGTGGTGACGAAGTCGCACGGCTCGACCAACCCTTACAACATGGTCCGCGCTACCATCGACGGTCTGCAGAAGATGAGCACGCCGGGCGAGATTGCTGCCAAGCGTGGCAAGTCGGTCGAAGACATCCTCGGCTAAGGTGAACGAAATGTCGCAGAAAACCGTAAAAGTGCAACTCGTGCGCAGCCTGATCGGCACGCGCGAGGATCATCGCGCCACCGTACGTGGTCTGGGCCTGCGCCGCATCAATTCGGTGTCGGAGCTGCAGGACACGCCCGCCGTGCGCGGCATGATCAACAAGGTCTCGTACCTGGTCAAGGTTCTGGCCTGATACCGGGGACTCGGAGAGCAACATGCAACTGAACAACCTGAAACCGGCTGCCGGTTCGAAGCACGCCAAGCGTCGCGTCGGCCGCGGTATCGGCTCCGGCCTGGGCAAGACCGCCGGTCGCGGTCACAAGGGTCAGAAGTCGCGTTCGGGCGGCTTCCACAAGGTGGGCTTCGAAGGCGGTCAAATGCCGCTGTATCGTCGCCTGCCGAAGCGTGGTTTTACCTCGCTGACCAAGGCATTCACCGCTGAGGTGACCCTGCGTGACATCGAACGCCTGGAAGCTGCTGAAGTGGACCTGCTGGTCCTGAAGCAAGCTGGCCTGGTGGGCGATCTCGTCAAGAGCGCAAAGGTCATCAAGGCCGGCGAGCTGACCCGCAAGGTAACGATCAAGGGTCTGGGCGCCACCGCTGGTGCCAAGGTCGCGATCGAAGCCGCTGGCGGCCAGATCGCTGCGTAATTTCGCAGCAGTATTCGCAGCATAGGCGAAGTCACAGTCGGAGCATCGTTTGGCCACGGCGAAACCCAATGCAAGCGCGCAAGCCAGGAACACGGCGAAGTACGGCGATCTCAAGCGCCGGCTGATGTTCCTGGTGCTGGCCCTGATCGTTTACCGCATCGGCGCACATATTCCGGTGCCGGGGATCGATCCGGAACAGCTCGCGAAGCTTTTCCAGAGTCAGTCGGGTGGCATCCTCGGGATGTTCAACCTGTTCTCGGGCGGTGCGCTGTCGCGCTTTACCGTCTTCGCGCTCGGCATCATGCCGTACATCTCGGCGTCGATCATCATGCAACTGCTGACGATCGTGCTGCCGCAGCTGGAGTCGCTGAAGAAGGAAGGGCAGGCAGGGCAGCGCAAGATCACGCAGTACACGCGCTATGGCACAGTGGTTCTGGCCACCTTCCAGGCGCTGTCGATTGCAGTCGCGCTGGAGTCGCAGCCTGGGTTGGTGATTGATCCGGGCCTGATGTTCCGGGCGACGGCGGTGATCACGCTGGTGACCGGTACGATGTTCCTGATGTGGCTGGGTGAGCAGATCACCGAGCGTGGTCTGGGCAACGGCATCTCGATCATCATTTTCGGTGGTATCGCTGCGGGCTTGCCCAATGCGATCGGCGGACTGTTCGAACTGGTCCGTACGGGTTCCATGAGCATTATTGCGTCGATCCTGATCGTGGCAATCGTGGCTGGTGTGACCTTCGCCGTGGTGTTTGTCGAGCGTGGCCAGCGCAAGATCCTGGTGAACTATGCGAAGCGTCAGGTTGGCAACAAGGTGTACGGCGGTCAGTCGTCGCACCTGCCTCTGAAGCTGAACATGGCCGGGGTGATTCCGCCGATCTTTGCATCGTCGATCATCCTGTTCCCGGCGACGATCGCGGGCTGGTTTACGTCTGACTCGACAGGTGCGGTTGGCCGGTTCATCAAGGACCTGGCTGCCACGCTGTCGCCGGGCCAGCCGGTCTACATCCTGCTGTACGCTGCTGCAATTATTTTCTTCTGCTTCTTCTATACGGCTCTGGTTTACAACAGTCGGGAAGTTGCGGATAACCTGAAGAAAAGCGGTGCCTTCATTCCGGGCATCCGTCCGGGCGAGCAAACGACGCGCTATATCGACAAGATCCTGGTGCGCCTGACGCTGGCTGGTGCGATTTACATCACGCTGGTCTGCCTGTTGCCGGAATTCCTGGTGCTGCGCTGGAACGTTCCGTTCTATTTCGGCGGAACCTCGCTGCTGATCATCGTGGTCGTCACGATGGACTTCATGGCACAGGTACAGTCCTATGTCATGTCGCAGCAGTATGAGTCGCTTCTGAAGAAGGCGAATTTCAAGGGTAACCTGACCTTGCGCTGAAGAAGGTCTGGTACAGGCTGGCTCTAGGTATGGCAAAAGACGACGTCATCCAGATGCACGGGGAGGTCCTGGAAAATCTCCCCAACGCGACGTTCCGCGTCAAGCTTGAAAATGGCCACATAGTACTGGGGCACATATCGGGCAAGATGCGAATGAACTACATCCGGATTCTTCCGGGTGACAAGGTGACTGTCGAGCTGACCCCATATGATCTGTCACGCGCACGCATCGTCTTCCGGACGAAGTGAAGCGAACAGGAATTGAAGGAAGAGGAAAATCATGAAAGTGCTGGCTTCTGTGAAGCGCATTTGCCGCAACTGCAAAATTATCAAGCGCAACGGTGTCGTGCGCGTGATCTGCTCGTCGGATCCCCGCCACAAGCAACGCCAAGGCTAATCGGAAAGAGGATTGACGAATGGCACGTATCGCAGGGGTTAACATCCCGAACCACAAGCATACCGAAATCGGCCTGACGGCTATTTACGGTATCGGCCGCTCGCGCGCTCGCAAGATCTGCGAGGCCACCGGTGTTCCTTTTGACAAGAAGGTCAAGGACCTGACCGACGCCGACCTGGAAAAGCTTCGTGACGAAGTGGGTAAGGTCACGGTTGAGGGTGACCTGCGTCGCGAAACCACGATGAATATCAAGCGTCTGATGGACCTTGGTTGCTATCGTGGCGTCCGTCACCGCAGGGGCCTGCCGATGCGCGGCCAGCGTACCCGCACCAACGCCCGCACCCGTAAGGGTCCGCGTAAGGCCGGCGTGGCTCTGAAGAAGTAAAGCCGAAGGCATAGGAAGAAACTAATGGCAAAAGGTCCGAACAACGCCGCCCAGCGCGCGCGTAAGAAGGTCAAGAAGAACGTTGCCGACGGCATTGCGCACGTCCACGCCTCGTTCAACAACACCATCATCACGATCACCGACCGCCAGGGTAACGCCCTGTCGTGGGCGACCGCTGGTGGCCAGGGCTTCAAGGGTTCGCGCAAGTCGACCCCCTTCGCTGCTCAGGTCGCTGCCGAAAACGCCGGCCGTGTCGCACAAGACCAGGGTATCAAGAACCTGGAAGTGCGCATCAAGGGCCCCGGCCCTGGCCGTGAATCGGCTGTCCGCGCGCTGAACGCGCTGGGTATCAAGATCGCCGTGATCGAAGATGTGACGCCAGTGCCGCACAACGGCTGCCGTCCGCCGAAGCGCCGTCGTATCTAATCGCTTTGGTGTGCCGGAGGCGAGAAGGGGATTTCTCTCTTGCCTCCGCGATGTGGTAGTATCGCGCGCTGACCTGCTGCAATTCGTTGCGGCAGGTTTTCGTTTTGCGTCTGCACAATCTGGCGGCCTGTCTTGGCCGCCGCAATGCGGACGACACTGTCATGCTTTTGCGTTGCCTCCGGGTGGCTCAGGCCGCTGCGGATGAAGAACCATAAGCCCACCGTCCGTCGCACACGTGGATGACGGACTCGCGGCGCGTCTGAATGGCGTCGCGATCGATCAAAGGAAGATAAAGTGGCACGTTATACCGGCCCGAAGGCCAAACTTTCCCGCCGCGAAGGCACCGATCTGTTCCTGAAGAGCGCCCGTCGCTCGCTGGCCGACAAGTGCAAGCTGGACAGCAAGCCTGGCCAACACGGCCGCACTTCGGGTGCCCGCACGTCCGACTACGGCAACCAGCTGCGTGAAAAGCAGAAGGTCAAGCGCATCTACGGTGTGCTCGAGCGCCAGTTCCGTCGCTACTTCGCTGAAGCCGACCGCCGCAAGGGCAACACCGGCGAAAACCTGCTGCAACTGCTGGAATCGCGCCTGGACAACGTCGTGTATCGCATGGGCTTCGGCTCGACGCGCGCTGAAGCGCGTCAGCTGGTGTCGCACAAGGCCATCCTGGTGAACGGCGTGGCCCTGAACGTGCCGTCGGCCCAGATCAAGGCAGGCGACGTGGTGACGGTACGTGAGCAATCGAAGAAGCAGGTCCGTATTGCCGAAGCGCTGTCGCTGGCCGAGCAGTCGGGCTTCCCGACCTGGGTGGCGGTGGACTCCAAGAAGTTCGAAGGCACCTTCAAGCAAGCCCCTGATCGCGCCGATATCTCTGGCGATATCAACGAAAGCCTGATCGTCGAATTGTATTCGCGTTAATCGCCGGATCGATCATCGAACGGTTCAGCGCTTGCCTTCATCACAAGGCTTAGCTTTCAGCCCGACGCGCTTTGCGGCGCGTCGGGCTTATTGCCCATCGTGCGATGGGATTTTCAGGTTCCAAACGTCAGCCTTATCGGTGTAACGAGCCGAGGGTATTGAAAAGGACAACCTAATGCAAACAGCACTCCTCAAGCCAAAAATCATCGCCGTTGAACCGCTTGGCGACCATCACGCCAAAGTCGTGATGGAGCCGTTTGAGCGCGGTTACGGCCATACGCTCGGTAACGCCCTGCGTCGCGTGCTGCTGTCGTCGATGGTCGGCTATGCGCCGACCGAAGTCACGATCGCTGGGGTCGTCCACGAGTATTCCACCATTGATGGCGTGCAGGAAGACGTCGTCAACCTGCTCCTCAACCTGAAGGGCGTGGTGTTCAAGCTCCACAACCGCGACGAAGTCACAGTGTCGTTGCGCAAGGATGGAGAAGGCGTGGTCACGGCTGCAGATATCGAGCTGCCGCACGACGTGGAAATCATCAACCCGAATCACGTGATCGCCCATCTGTCCGCCGGCGGCAAGCTGGACATGCAGATCAAGGTCGAACAAGGCCGCGGCTACGTGCCGGGCAACGTGCGCAAGTTCGGCGACGAGAGCGGCAAGGTCATCGGCCGCATCGTTCTGGACGCTTCGTTCTCGCCAGTCCGCCGTGTATCGTACGCGGTGGAGTCGGCGCGTGTGGAACAGCGTACCGACCTGGATAAGCTGGTGATGAACATCGAAACCGACGGCGTGATCTCGCCGGAGGAAGCGATTCGTCAGTCGGCTCGTATCCTGGTTGATCAGTTGTCCGTGTTCGCAGCGCTGGAAGGTACCGAGTCCGCCGCCGAGGCCGCGTCGAGCCGCACGCCGCAGATCGATCCAATCCTGCTGCGCCCGGTCGACGACCTGGAACTGACGGTGCGTTCGGCCAACTGCCTGAAGGCCGAGAACATCTACTATATCGGCGACCTGATCCAGCGTACCGAGAACGAACTGCTCAAGACCCCGAACCTGGGTCGCAAGTCGCTCAACGAGATCAAGGAAGTCCTCGCCTCCCGTGGCCTGACGCTCGGCATGAAGCTCGAGAACTGGCCGCCCGCAGGCCTGGAGAAGTAATTGACGATGCGGGGCCGCGGCGACGCGCTCCCGCTTGTCATCGCGCCGCAGGCATTTTGCCCGAGGCATTGAAGCACTACCGGCCCGCGCCCGCGCTGTTTTGCGGAGGCGATAGAAGAGCTGGTCAAACACTGAAACAAGAAAGGAATCATCATGCGTCACCGTCATGGTTTGCGGAAACTTAACCGCACCTCGTCGCACCGTCTCGCGATGCTGCGCAACATGTCCAACTCGCTGTTCCAGCACGAGCTGATCAAGACCACCCTGCCCAAGGCCAAGGAACTGCGCAAGGTTGTCGAGCCCCTGATCACGCTGGCCAAGAAGGACACCGTTGCCAACCGCCGTCTGGCTTTCGCCCGTCTGCGCGATCGCGACATGGTTACCAAGCTGTTCACCGAACTGGGTCCGCGTTACAACGCTCGTCCGGGCGGCTACACCCGTATCCTGAAGTTCGGCTTCCGTCAGGGCGATAACGCGCCGATGGCGCTGGTCGAACTGGTGGATCGTCCGGAAATCACCGAAGCCCCGGCCGAAGAAGCTGCGGAATAAGGTGATGGCCGTAGCCCGTCAGCGATGACGGGTTCGCGTGCGCCGCTTTACAATCGAGCCAGGCTTATTGCCTGGCTCTTTTGTTTTGTGCACTGGATACTGGCGACGATGGCGAGGACGACATGACTGTTTCAGAATCCGCTCAGATCCGGTCCGCCGGAGAGGCGCCAGAATCGGTGCTCATGGCGATGACAAACCTGCCGGATGAAGCCGCAGCGACACGCATGGCCCGGGCCATACTGGAAGCCCGCGTGGCAGCGTGCGTGAACCGCCTGTCACCTTGCCAGTCCGAGTACTGGTGGCAGGGCGGGCTGGAGCAGGCGCAGGAGTGGCCATTGCTGATCAAGACCACACAAGGGCAATATGCCGCGCTGGAAGCGGTGGTTCGCGCGGAGCATCCCTATGATGTACCCGAGCTCGTCGCGTGGCCGGTGGCGGCCGGCTTCCAACCCTATCTGACCTGGGTGCGCGATGAAGCAACCGGTCGCCCCTCGGCGCCCGCCTAAGCCACCGGGGCAGACGGCGCGGCCGTAGAAGACTCTCGAAGCATCGGAACACGAATATGGGAATGACGGGTATGAGCATCGGAATAGGGTTGAAAACCGGTGCGAGGCTGGCAAACGGGCTGCGACATATCGTCGCAGCCTTGCTCATGATTTGCGCCTGCCTGATGCTCAATACCGTCGCGCATGCCGCTTCGGAGGACGACTTCCTGCCGCCCGAGCAGGCGTTCCGATTCGCGGCGAAGCAGATCGATGCCAAGACCATCGAGGTCCGCTTCAACGTGGCCGATGGCTACTACTTATACCGGGAGCGCTTTGCGTTTGCGACCCAGCCGGCAACGGTCAAACTGGGCGCGCCAGTGATGCCGCAGGGCAAGGTCCATTTCGACGAGACGTTCGGGAAGGACATGGAAACGTACCGGGGCAGCGTGGTTGTCAGGGTTCCCTTCGATGGCGTGCCTGCGGATGGCCGCTGGTCGCTCGTGGTGACGTCCCAAGGCTGTGCGGACAAGGGGCTTTGCTATCCGCCGATGGAGAGCGTGTACAAGGTCGGTGGCTCGGTACTCGGGGGCCTGTTCGGCGACCGGGGAGCGCCGGTGCGATCGACGCCCGCGGCACCCGCTACGTCCGCAACGACACCGTCCGGCGCGAGCCCCTCTACTGACGACAATGTCCCAACCGCCGCCGGCCCTGCACCGGCTCGCAGAATCGCACTGAGCGACGACAACGACCGCATCGCGGGGGCGCTGGCCAGTCGCAATCTCGGTGTGATCGCCGCGTTGTTCTTTGGGCTGGGCTTGTTGCTCACTTTCACACCCTGCGTATTGCCGATGATACCGATCCTCTCGTCGATCGTCGTCGGCGAGCACGTGACGCGAGGCCGTGCCTTCGTCGTGTCGCTGGCCTACGTGCTCGGCATGGCCGTCGTCTATACGGCGGTAGGCGTGGCGGCGGGACTGGCTGGTGAAGGGCTTTCAGCTGCGCTGCAAACGCCCTGGATACTCGGCACATTCGCGATGCTGATGGTCGTCCTGGCGCTGTCGATGTTCGGTCTTTACGAACTTCAGTTGCCGCAGCGCTGGCAGACCCGCCTCACTGCGTCTTCGAATCGCCGCCAGGGTGGCCAAATAGTCGGCGCGGTTGCGATGGGAGCCATCTCGGCGCTGATTGTCGGCCCGTGCGTTACCGCCCCGCTCGCGGGTGCGCTGGCTTATATCGCGCAGACTGGGGACGCCATGACCGGTGGTGGCGCACTGCTTGCCATGGCACTGGGCATGGGCGTCCCCTTGGTACTGGTGGGCGTGGGCGCCGGCAACCTGCTGCCACGTGCCGGGAAATGGATGGAAGCCACCAAACGATTCTTCGGCTTCCTGCTGCTCGGCGTGGCGATCTGGATGGTGACGCCCGTCGTCCCGGTGTGGATCGTCATGGCAGCCTGGGCCATGTTGCTGATTGTCGCCGCCGTGTACCTGGGCGCTTTTGATTCACTCGGCCCCGATCCGCGTGGCCTGCTGCGGCTAGGTAAGGGAATTGGTCTACTTGCCGCGTTGGCAGGAGCCATTCAGCTCGTGGGCCTGGCGTCAGGCGGTCGGGATCCGCTGCAGCCGTTATCTCATCTGAGCCTGTCGTCAGGTGGTGCTCAGGCGCCTCGTGTGGAAGCCATTCGCTTCGAACGCGTACGATCCATCGCAGAACTCGATGCTCGTGTAGCGCAGGCCGCGACAGCGGGTCGACCTGTCCTGCTCGATTTCTACGCCGACTGGTGCGTCAGCTGCAAGGAAATGGAGAAGCTGACGTTCCCGGATGCCAAGGTGCGGGCCCGGCTCGCGGACGTTGTATTGCTGCAGGCCGATGTAACTGCCAACAATGCCGACGATCGGGCGCTGCTCAAGCGCTTCGGTCTGTTTGGGCCGCCGGGCATCATTCTGTTTGGCCCCGATGGTCGCGAGCGACCGGTCCGCGTTATTGGCTACCAACCGGCGCGCCGCTTCCTGGATAGTCTTGAACGGGCGTTCGGCCCGCAGGCAAGGATCTGACCGGGGCGGGGTGTCAGCGGTCCAGCAAGCGACCCAGGCCCCAGATTGCACCAATGACGGCGACCACGGCGCCCATCAAGCCGATGGACCACCAGAAGCCCTGAGGCTCCCGTAGCCAGGGCATGCGATCAAAGTTCATCCCGAAAATGCCCGTGATCAGCGTCAGCGGCATGAACAGCGCCGTGATCACAGTCAGCGTGCGCATGGTTCGGTTGGTTCTGTGCGCCACCGCCGAGAAGTGGATTTGCACAGCAGACTCGATCGAGTCCTCCAGACGCCGGGTATGCGCCAGCACGCGCAGGATGTGCTCCATCAGGTCGGTGATACGCACGAGCAATACGTCGTCCCGACTCGCCGCGCTGCCGCTTGCACCCTCCGTTCCTTCTGTGCTGTAACGGTTGTCGAGCAGGCTGTCCCTGAATTCCTGCAGCGCGTCGCGTTGCTCTTCGCTCAGGTGCTCGAGCCGACGCAATTGGATGCGGGCGTCGAGTAGTCCCTCCCAGCTGGAAAAGCTCCTGCGCGTGCTCAGTAGCGCTCGCTGCCATCGATCCAACTGGCGCGTCAGCGGAGCGCGCAGATCCAGGTAGCGATCGACCATCGCATTGAGCAGGCGCAGCATCAGGTCCTCCGGCCGCGTGGGCGGCCGTATGCCATGAACCAAAGCCGCCGAGCCATTGGCCTGCGATGCTGCTGGCCGTGGCGCGCCACAGAGCTCCAGCAAGCGTTGGCGCACCTGATCGATCGTGCGCGATGGACCGGGCCGTATCGTTACCAGCACATTGTCGAAGACAAAAAACGCAACGGGCTGGGTGTCGATGCGTGCGAGCGCGGGCAGGAAGCCAGGTGGGTACTTCCGCGATGCCTTCTGGGGTGCGGACTTCGGCGGCGCAGCCGTGGTCGATGAAGTAGTCGAAGAAGCCGAGGCTGCGGCCGACGCGAGCGAGGCAGAGCTCGAGTAGTCGACTGACGAGCCCGCCAAAGACGTGGCCGGCGGTGCCATCGATGTCGCTCCCGACGAAGCATTTACTGCCCCTGAGGCGGGCATGGCCGACACACCAAGCGTACCCAGTGCTGCGCCTGTGCCTTCCGCTGCATGCGTAGCTTCCGCTTCAGCAAACAGGCGACTGGTCTCGAACGTGAGCTTGCGAAAGATCACCATGTCATACGCATTGGTCGTGTCGAAGAACGACGGATGCGCAGGATTGGTGGCATCGACCAGGTGCAGGTCGAGGATGGGCGCGCCGGTGAGCGCAATCAGGCCGTCGCGCCATGCGGCGGGCGCTGGCGCGACTTCTTCAGTGTTGAAATCGGCCCAGACAAAGCGGGCGGCCGCGTTGCCTGCCAGGAAGTCCCTGGCTGCGTCCAGTGTGGCGAGCGGGTGAACCTGGCTGGCCGAGAACCCGAGCAGCTGCATGCGTGGCAGTCAGGCGGCCAGCAGGCGGGCGGCGTCGCGGGCGAAGTAGGTCAGGATGCCATCGGCGCCGGCACGACGGAATGCCAGCAGCGATTCCATCATCACCTTGTCATGGTCCAGCCAGCCATTCTGCGCGGCGGCCTTGAGCATCGCGTACTCGCCGCTTACCTGGTACACGTAGGTCGGGAAACGGAACTCGTCCTTCACACGGCGCACGATGTCGAGGTACGGCATGCCCGGCTTGACCATGACCATGTCGGCGCCTTCCAGGATATCCTGGGCCACTTCGCGCAAGGCTTCGTCGGTGTTGGCCGGGTCCATCTGGTAGGTCATCTTGTTGCCCTTGCCCAGATTGGCTGCGGAGCCCACTGCATCGCGGAATGGGCCATAGAACGCCGATGCGTACTTGGCCGAATAGGCCATGATGCGCGTGTGAATGTGGCCCGCGTCTTCCAGCGCGCTGCGCACGGCGCCGATACGGCCGTCCATCATGTCAGACGGGGCAACGATGTCCACCCCGGCCTCGGCTTGCACGAGCGCTTGCCTGACCAGGAGGTCGACAGTGATGTCGTTGATCACGTAACCGTTGTCATCGAGCACGCCATCCTGACCGTGGCTCGTGTACGGGTCCAGCGCGACGTCCGTCAGGACGCCCAGTTCCGGGAATCGGTCCTTGAGGGCACGGACTGCGCGAGGCACCAGACCTTCTGCGCGCGTGGCTTCAATGCCATCGGGTGTCTTAATCGACGGGTCGATCACCGGGAACAGCGCAATGACAGGAATGCCGAGCTTTACGCAGTCCTCTGCGATCGGCATGAGCAGGTCCACAGAGACACGTTCCACACCCGGCATCGACGCCACCGACTGCCGCTGATTCTGGCCTTCCAGGATGAACACCGGATAGATCAGGTTGTCGGGCGACAGGCGATTTTCGCGCATCATGCGACGCGAGAAATCATCGCGGCGCATGCGACGGGGACGATACTCGGGGAAGGTGGACATGGCTGGATTCTGGGAGAGTCGTGGACGAATGCGCGGCGCACGTCACCGCGAAACCCCGCGGCGAATCACGCCGAAAGAAAAACTAAACTTTTGTGCGTGCCCGCTATCATACTCGCGGACACCTTGTGTTGCTTCGCGCAGCGCAGGTGTCCCCCGCTACTCCTCCCTGAGCGGGTACCCGCCCTGAACCGGTGGGAAAGTTCGTCCCCGTTGCTTGCAACGGGGCTTTTTTTTTGTCGATCCGGATCAGAGCGATGCGCGAGCGTCAGGCCTTCGTACTTCAGGCCTCAGGTCCAGGCGACGAGGGCGGGGCGGCAGGCGCCGGCGCAGCGGGTGCGACCTGGGCTTCCGGCAGCGAGAGCCAGCCGGCCACCACACGCTGTGCCTCCTCGATGCCGCGGCGCTTCAGGCTCGAGAACAACTGAGCCGACATCGGCGGCGGGTTTTCCAACTGCGCCGCATAATCCTCCAGCATCTGCCGCGTTTCGCGCAGTGCCTTGGCGTTCTCGCTGTTGGTCAGCTTGTCGGCCTTGGTCAGCAGTATATGGATCGGGCGACCTGTGGGCAGGAACCACTCCACCATCTGGCAATCGAGGTCGGTAAAGGGGCGGCGCGCGTCCATCATCAGCACCAGGCCGGAGAGCTGCGCACGTGTCTGCACGTAGTCGGACAGCAAGCCTTGCCAGTGGTACTTGGCCGATCCCGATACCTCCGCATAGCCATAGCCGGGCAGGTCGACGAGAAATGCCAGTGGGTCCGGCGCCTTGACCGGTGCGACGGAGAAGTAGTTGATGTGCTGCGTGCGACCTGGTGTTCGCGACGAAAATGCGAGCCGTTTCTGGTTGCACAGAATGTTGATCGCGGTGGACTTGCCGGCGTTGGAGCGGCCGGCAAACGCCACCTCGGGCACGGCCGTGGCCGGCAGGTCGCGCAGATGGTTGACGGTGATAAAAAAGCGGGCCTGATGTAGGAGTGACATGCGGGGAATGCGTTGGGGCGGGTGAACGATGGCGCGGGTTGCGCGGCATGTGGTTCACGTCGCCGGAAGGGGGGCCGGCCTTGCCTTGTGTGGCGGCGCCACAGAGGCTGAGCTAAGTCAATCCGGAAAGCGATTTATTGTACAATAACCCGGTTTACGGTCTCCTGAATGGGTGACGTGTGGCATCCTTGCAGGTCGTAATCTAGGGTGTCCGGTCCCATCCAGGGCGCCTTCGTGTATCCCGTTCCATCGGGCCGGTGTCACGATGTCAGGTCATTGCAAAACAGGCGCGTCCTCACCGCCGGCAAGGGTCGACCGACATGCATTACGGTGTTCATAACAATTCTGACAAGGTGTGCGAATGAACCGCATTGCGAAACTTCTGGCTGTCATGGCGCTGGCTGTCCCGGCTGCGGCAATGACAGGACTGGCATCTGCCGCAGAGCAGGCCGCTTCCAAGGCGGATCCCGCCAAGGGCGAAACGCTTTACTCGCAAGGCGCGCCCGATCGCAATGTTCCCGCATGTCTTTCCTGCCACGGTGCTGCCGGTAACAGCGGCGCGGCAGCGAATCCCAAGCTGGCCGGCCAGCAGGCCGAATACGTCCACAAGCAACTGGCCGACTTCAAGGACAAGACCCGTAGCAACGCCATCATGACGCCGTATGCGTCGGTCCTGACCGACCAGGAGATGAAAGACCTGGGCGCCTACCTGGCCAAGCAGCAGCTCAAGCCCGCCACGGCCAAGAACAAGGACACAATCGAGGCTGGGCAGAAGATTTATCGCGGCGGCATCGCTGCCAAGGGCGTACCGGCCTGCGCAGGCTGCCACGGTCCGACCGGCGCCGGCATCCCCGCACAATACCCGCGTATCGGTGGGCAATATTCCGAGTACACCGAAGCGCAACTGGTGGCATTCCGCCAGGGCACCCGCAAGAACAATTCGGTCATGAGCACGATCACCGCCAGGATGTCCGACGCCGAGATCAAGGCCGTCGCCGACTACGTGGCCGGCGTTCGCTGAGTCGTTCCGGGCCGGAGCGCGGGGGGAGCAGCCCCAAGGGGATGAACCCGCCGCACCGGCAACAATCGAAGAGGGTGGCCTGCTTGCCAAAGCATGTCCACCCTTTTTCATTTTCAGCTTCTGTACAGAACCGGTTTTACCGCCCATGTCGACCCCTTCCACTTCAGGGCTCCACCTGAAGACCCCGAACCGCGTGTTGCGCGACGGCGTCGAGCTGATGTCCTCGATGCGATTTGCCATCACGCTGCTGACGGTAATCGCCATCGCCAGCATTATCGGCACGGTGCTCAAGCAGAACGAACCGTATCCGAACTACGTCAACCAGTTCGGGCCGTTCTGGGCGGATCTGTTCCATGCGCTGTCGCTGCAGAAGGTCTACAGCTCCTGGTGGTTCCTGCTGATCCTGGGTTTCCTGGTGGTATCCACGTCGTTGTGCATTGCACGCAACGGCCCGAAGATGATCGTCGAGATGCGATCGTGGAAAGACCATGTGCGCGAACGTAGCCTGCGATCGTTTCACCACCGGGGCGAGTTCGATGCCCCACGCGGTCGCGGCGATGCCGTCGGCCGCCTGACGGCACTGCTGCGCAACCGCGGTTATCGCGTCAAGCCGGTTGAGCACGATGGCGCCACCCTGCTGGCCGCCAAGGCCGGTGCCGCCAACAAGCTGGGTTATATCCTCGCGCACTCGGCGATCGTCGTAATCTGCATCGGCGGCCTGCTCGATGGCGACATGCTGATCCGTGCGCAGATGTGGTTCGGAGGCAAGACGCCAATCGACGGCAACGCCATCATCAGCGACATCCCGGCCAAGCATCGTCTGTCTACGAGCAACCCCGGCTTCCGCGGTAACGCCTTCGTGCCTGAAGGTGCCACTGTGTCGACGGCCATCCTGAATGTTGCCGACGGGGCGCTGGTGCAGGATCTGCCGTTCACCATCACGCTCAAGAAGTTCACGGTCGACTATTACTCCACCGGCATGCCGAAGCTGTTTGCATCGGACGTAATCGTGACGGACCGTGCGACCGGCAAGAAGACGGAAGCGACCATCAAGGTCAACGAACCGCTGATCGTGGACGGCGTGGCCATCTACCAGTCGAGCTTCGAGGATGGCGGCTCGCGCCTCAAGTTCGTCGGCTACCCGATGGCCGGCAGTGCCCACGCGACGTTCCCGTTCGCAGGCACGGTGGGCGGCAACGCGGCGCTGGGCGGCACCGGTACAGATGCCGACAAGGACGGCCTCACGGTCGAGTTCAGCGATTTCCGATTGATGAACATCGAGAACGTCACCGACGCTTCGGGCAAGCCGGATGCCCGCGGTGTGGCACGCAAATCCCTGAACCAGACGCTGGAATCCCACCTGGGCGCTGCCGCCAACCCGGACAAGGACAAGACGCTGCGCAACGTCGGCCCGTCGGTGCAGTACAAGCTGCGCGACCGCAACGGTCAGGCGCGCGAATTCAACAACTATATGGTGCCGGTGCAGCTGGATGGCCAATCGGTTTTCCTGGCGGGCATGCGCGAATCGCCCAGCGAGCCGTTCCGCTACCTGCGGATTCCGGCTGATGAGCAGGGCAGCGTGGGCGGCTGGATGCGGTTGCGCGCGGCGCTGCAGGACCGTGCCATGCGCGGCGAAGCCGCACGGCGCTTTGCGGAGATCTCCATGCCGGGCGCCGACAAGGCCGAATTGCGCAAGCAACTGGCCGAAAGCGCGTTGCGGGCCATGGACCTGTTCGCGGGTGCCACACGCAGTCAGCCGGACGCACCCCCGGGCGGCTTCACCGCCATTGCAGCCTTCCTTGAAAAATCCGTGCCCCCGGCTGAACAGCAGAAGGCGGCCGATGTCCTGCTCAAGATTCTCAATGGATCGATGTGGGAGTTGTGGCAACTGGTGCGTGCGCAGGACAAGCAGCCAGTGATCCCCAACGATGCCCGGAGCGGGGCGTTCCTGCAGCAGGCCATCAACGCGCTGTCAGACAGTTTCTTCTACGGCGCACCGGTTTTGCTGCAGCTCGATGACTTCCAGGAGGTCAAGGCCAGCGTGTTCCAGATGACCCGTGCGCCGGGTAAGAACATCGTGTATCTTGGCTGTTTGTTACTGGTCCTGGGCGTGTTTGCGATGTTCTACATCCGCGAGCGCCGTGTCTGGATCTGGGTCAAGGACAAGTCCGCCGACGATGTCGGACACTCGGCCGGCAGTCACGTGCTCATGGCCATGTCCACGCAGCGCCGCACAATGGACTTCGAGAAGGAGTTCATGGCATTGCGCGATGATATCGGTCGCGCAAGCGGTGCTGAAGTCAGTCGCCCTGAAGATGGCGCATCGCCCGATGGGACGCTGCCGGTGGCGCACTAGGCGCGGTAATTCGCTGCATCAATGGCTGGTGATGCGAGTGCGCCAGCAATATAGTACATATGCATGATTCGGCGTCCGGCCTACGCGGAGACACGCGAGCCGGTCACGCGAGCGTGGTTGAATGTCGCGGCGACGCTCGCCATGCGCCTCCACAATATCAACGCCAATGCGCCATAAAGCAGGAATGCCATGTCTTCCAACGTGAACCACGCCAACCCCGGCCTGACCACGCGACGCGCTGCTGCAGCGAACGATGCGGCCGACGCCTACCTCGAACCGTCTTTCCTTCGCCGTCTCACCTGGCTGGACTGGGCGTTTGCGCTGCTGCTGGTGGTGGGCGCCGGGTTTGCGCTGACCCGCTACGGGCAGTGGATGAATGTCTACGACAAGGCGGTGTTGGTCGCGGCCGTGCCGACGTTCGCTTTGCTCGGCTGGCACTGGAAAGCGGTCCGGCCGCTGATGGTGGGCATGGCGGTGCTCTCGCTGTTTGCGATCCAGCTTTACCAGGGGAGCCTGGCGCGCGCCGAGCAGGCCTTCTTCCTCAAGTACTTCCTGTCCAGCCAGTCGGCCATCCTGTGGATGAGCGCGCTGGTGTTCCTGTCCACGCTGTTCTACTGGGTGGGTCTGGCGACGAAGGCCGCCACGGGCTATAGCATTGGCAGCAAGCTCTGCTGGGCAGCGGTCGTGCTCGGTTTCACGGGCATGATGGTGCGCTGGTATGAGTCGTACCTGATCGGTGCGGACATCGGTCACATTCCCATTTCGAACCTGTACGAAGTCTTCGTACTGTTCACGCTGATCACGTCGCTTTTTTACCTCTACTACGAGCGCCGCTACGCCACGCGCGCGCTGGGGCCGTTCGTGATGCTGGTCGTGTCCGCGGCAGTTGGCTTCCTGCTCTGGTATACGGTCACCCGCAACGCTCAGGAGATTCAGCCGCTGGTGCCGGCCCTGCAAAGCTGGTGGATGAAGATCCACGTGCCGGCCAACTTCATTGGCTATGGCACGTTCGCTCTGGCGGCAATGGTTTCCGTTGCTTATCTGCTGAAGCAGCATGGGATCCTCGCGGAGCGCCTGCCATCGCTGGAGTTGCTTGACGACGTGATGTACAAGGCGATCGCGGTCGGATTCGCTTTCTTCACGATCGCCACGATCCTTGGCGCGCTGTGGGCCGCCGAGGCATGGGGCGGGTACTGGAGCTGGGACCCGAAGGAAACCTGGGCACTGATCGTCTGGCTGAACTATGCAGCATGGCTCCACATGCGCCTGATGAAGGGGCTGCGGGGTACGGTGGCAGCCTGGTGGGCACTGGTGGGCCTGTTGGTCACGACCTTTGCGTTCCTGGGCGTCAACATGTTCCTGTCGGGGCTTCATAGCTACGGAGAGCTCTGAAGCGGGTGTCCGTCGGCACATCCGTATCGGCCGCAATCAAAAGGCCTGCCATGTCTGTGGCAGGCCTTTTTCATGGAGCGGATGGGTCTGTTAATTCCTTGAAGAATCGAAAGTGACGGTTGTCTAACCCAGTTCTGGGTGCGCACACCCTTTGCGCCAGCCGCCGAATAGTGCCAAAAGAGGCGCTTTTCGGCGATGACGCCACATTTTTTTCGACTGCGGGGAATAAACACATCACATCGGGTGTTTACTGAGGGTGAACGGCGCCGGTTGTCGGCACCGCCCTGGAGAAGGAGACCCTCATGATGGCCCCTAACCGCCACACCGCTGCATCCCTGCTTCGTCCCGCCGCATTGGCACTCGCTTCCGCATCCGTCTTGCTTGCCGCCTGCTCCGGCATGGGCATGGGCAGCAGCGGCGGCAACATGCCACCGACCGTCAAGATCAGCAACGGCGCACTGACCGATCCGCAGGGTCTGACGCTCTACACGTTTGACCGTGATCCCGCCAACGGCGGCAAGAGCGTCTGCAATGGCGCGTGCGCCACCAACTGGCCGCCGCTGCTGGCTGAACCGGGCACGAGCGCCGCGGGCAGCTACACGATCATCACGCGCGATGATGGCGCCCGCCAGTGGGCTTACAAGGGAATGCCGCTGTACCGCTTCGCCAAGGATGCCAAGGCAGGTGACCGGACGGGCGACAACTTCAACAACGTCTGGCACGTCGCCAAGCCCTGACCGCAGCCGACCGGCAATCAAGGCATGGACGGGTTTGATCGCCAATTGGTGGCGCTGGCCCCGCGTCTGCGGCGTCACGCACGCGGCCTGACCGGCGACACCACGCTGGCTGATGACCTCGTGCAGGACACGCTCGAGCGTGCCTTGCGTTACCGCTGGCGCTTTCGCCTGCGCCCGGGTGCGCTGTGGGGCGATGGTGCCGACGGCCTCCTGCCCTGGTTGCTGACGCTGATGCACAGGCTGCGTCTGAATCACCTCCGTAAGAAAGATCTCGTGACTGCGACCGATACCCTGCCTGACGTGGCAGCGCCTGCAGCAGATCCCGGCCTGCGCCGCGATCTGCTGCAGGCGCTCGGGCAGTTGCCGGAGGCGCAGCGCGCGGTCTTGCTGCTTGTCAGCCTGGAGCAGTTTTCCTACGCCGAAGCGGCTCAGGTCCTCGAGGTCCCTGTTGGCACTGTGATGTCGCGCCTGGCACGCGCGCGGGAACATATGCGCCGTCTTCTGGATGGCGGCGGCGAGGCCGCCGCTCCCTCCGTCTTGCAGCGGGTGAAATGATGGGTCCCGTCAGCGAAGCCGATCTCCACGCCTACGCGGACGGACAACTGTCCGGGCCACGCCGTGCGGAGGTGGAAGCGTACTTGGCGGCCGATCCCGAGGCGGCCCGTGAGGTGGACGCCTGGCGTCGGCAGACGGCTGGCTTGCACGCGGCGCTGGATGGCGTGCTCAACGAGGCCGTGCCGCTGGCAGCATGGCCACACGGCCTGCGCGACGATGCGGCAAGGCAAGCCGCCGGCACTCGCTGGACCGGATGGCCTCTCGCGCTGGCTGCCAGTGTGGCCGCCCTGGGCATCGGCGGCGCCGGTGGCTGGGTCGCCCACGAGCGCCTTGGTACCGTTTCCTTGGCGGGTGCGCCCGCTGCGGAACGCTTCGCGCGCGACGCGCTGGCCAGCCACGCAGTCTACGCGCCGGAAGTGCGCCACGTGGTGGAAGTCCCCGCCAGCGACGAAGCCCACATGGTCGCGTGGCTGTCAAAGCGGCTCGGCGCGCCGTTGCCGGTGCCGGACCTGCGGCAGCAGGGCTTTCACCTGATCGGCGGTCGTCTGGGTGTGGCGGAGGGCGGCCCGATGGCGATCCTGATGTATGAAGCCGACGATGGCACCCGGTTGTCGCTACAGTTGCGCCGCATGGCGCAGGGCACGCCCGATACCGCATTCCGGCTGGAGCGGATGCCGTCCGCTTCCGCAGGGCGCTCGCCGGCGGCGAGCTTGCCGAATGCCGGCAACGCCACCATGGCGTTCTACTGGGTCGACCGTGATCTGGGCTTCGCGTTGGCCGGCCCGCTGGACCGCGACCGTTTGCTGGCACTGGCCCAGGCCGTCTATCAGCAATACCAACGCGGCTGAACCGTCGCCCGGTGCTGATGCCCGTCCGAAAATCGCTGTAAGGACTCCGCGCACCATTCGACCAAGCTTCATGTCTAATCGCACATGCGGCAACCAGGAACCCCGGAAACATGCTGATCCCGTCCCCCAAATGGCTGCGCGGTGAAGATATCGCCACCTCAGAAATTACTCCACGCCATCTCTTCGAATCGCGTCGTCGCTTGCTGGCGATGGCAGGTGCCGGGGCGGCCGGCAGCATGCTGACGCCGTGGTTCGCCCGTCAGGCATTTGCACAAGGCAAGGGCACGAAGCTGCCCGCCACACTCAACAATAGCTACGTTGTCACGGAAAAACGCACGCCCTACGAGGACGTGACCACCTACAACAATTTCTACGAATTTGGCACGGACAAATCCGACCCGGCCCGCTATGCCGGCACGCTGCGGCCGCGCCCGTGGCAGGTTTCGGTCGAGGGCCTTGTCAAGCAGCCGAAGGTCTATGACCTCGACGAGTTGATGAAGCTCGCGCCCATGGAGGAGCGGGTCTACAGGCTGCGCTGCGTGGAAGGCTGGTCGATGGTGATTCCCTGGATCGGCTACTCGCTGGCCGAGTTGATCCGGCGCGTGGAGCCGCAGCCTGGCGCCAAATTCGTCCAGTTCATCACGCTGGCCGACAAGAAGCAGATGCCGGGTGTCAGCAGATCTGTACTGGACTGGCCGTATAGCGAGGGACTGCGCATGGACGAGGCGATGCATCCGCTGGCGCTGCTCACTTTCGGCCTGTACGGCGAGGTGCTGCCCAACCAGAATGGCGCGCCAGTGCGCATGGTGGTGCCGTGGAAGTACGGGTTCAAGAGCGCCAAGTCGATTGTCAAGATTCGCTTTGTCGACAAGCAGCCGCCGACCAGCTGGAATATCGCTGCCGCCAACGAGTATGGTTTCTACTCCAATGTGAATCCGGATGTTGACCATCCACGCTGGAGCCAGGCGACCGAGCGCCGTATCGGCGAGGACAAGGGTGGTGGCGGCTTCTCCGCACTGTTCGCGCCCAAGCGTAAGACGCTGCCGTTTAATGGCTATGGCCAGCAGGTGGCGTCGCTGTACCAGGGCATGGACCTGAAGAAGTTCTTCTGATGGTGGAGCCGGATATCACTGCAAGCCAGACTGCCGCCTCACCGGCGGGGCGCGCGCCGGCACGCCCGGGGGGCGGACTCGCGATGCTGTCGCCGTCGCGCGTCCGTGCGGTGAAAATCATCGTGTGGCTGCTGGCGCTGCTGCCGTTCGTGCGCCTGCTCTACCTTGGCGCAACGGCGCAGTTCGGTGCGAACCCGCTGGAGTTCGTCACGCGTTCCACGGGCACCTGGACACTGGTCATGCTTTGCGTGACGCTGGCCATCACACCGCTGCGCCGGCTCACTGGCTGGAACTGGCTCATCCGTCTGCGCCGGATGCTTGGACTGTTCGCCTTCTTCTACGGCCTGCAGCATTTCCTGCTGTGGATCGGTGTGGACCGCGGGTTCGACGTGGCCTATATGATCAAGGACATCGCCAAGCGCCCGTTTATCACGGTGGGATTCGCCGCGTTCGCGCTGATGATTCCACTGGCCGCCACGTCGACCAATGCGATGGTCAAACGTCTGGGTGGCAAGCGCTGGCAGGTGCTGCACAAGGTGGTCTATGCGATCGCCTTTCTGGGCATCCTGCACTACTGGTGGCACAAGGCTGGCAAGCACGACTTCAGCGAGGTATCGATCTATGCCGGGGTGGTGTTCGTGCTCCTGGCGATGCGTGTGTGGTGGTGGGCGCGCAAGCCGGCGCCCGTCAGACCCGCGCAGGGCTGACACGCCAGGCCACGGAAACAAGAAGGGCGACGGAGGGAGGCTCCGTCGCCCTTTTTCGTTTCCCGACAGCGTCAATCGGTAACGCCGTCAGCGTTCGTGTCAGGCCTTGATCAGGTGCTCGTTGCGGAACAGGTCTGCCGGCTGCTCACGTTCGCGCACCAGGTGCACGGCGCTGCCATCGACCATCACCTCTGCCGCGCGGCCTCGCGTGTTGTAGTTGGAACTCATCACAAAACCGTACGCGCCGGCCGACATCACCGCCAGGAGGTCTCCCGGTTGCACGGCCAGCGCGCGGTCGCGCCCGAGCCAGTCGCCCGATTCGCAAACGGGGCCGACCACATCGTAGGTCATCGACGCATCCGCGCGCGGCGCCACGGGCTCGATCCTGTGGAAGGCCTCATACATCGCGGGGCGCGCCAGGTCGTTCATGGCCGCATCCACGATGCAGAAGTTCTTGGCCGCACCAGGCTTCAGGAATTCCACCTGCGTCAGCAGCACGCCGGCGTTACCCACCAGCGAGCGGCCCGGTTCAAACAACACCTCGCGGTGACCGTGGCCGCGTGCGGCTACCCGGTCCAGCAGTGTGGTGGCAAAGCCGGTGATGTCCGGCGGCGTTTCATCGTCGTAGGTAATGCCGAGACCGCCGCCCACGTCGATGTGATCCAGCTTGATGCCTTCGCGCTCGAGGGCCTCAACCACATCCAGCACCTTATCCAGCGCTTCCAGGTACGGTTCCACCTCGGTGATCTGTGAGCCGATGTGGCAGTCGATGCCGGCCACTTCCAGGTTCGGCAACGCGCTGGCGGCGCGATAGGTCGGCAGCACGTCCTCGAAGGCCACGCCAAACTTGTTGCCCTTGAGTCCAGTGGAAATATACGGGTGGGTCTTGGCGTCGACGTCCGGATTGATGCGCAGCGACACGCGGGCTCGCTTGCCCACGCGTCCAGCCACTTCATTCAGGCGGTCGAGTTCGGGAATCGATTCGACGTTGAAGCCGCGTACATCGTTCTTCAGCGCCAGTTCCATATCGGCCGTGCTTTTGGCCACGCCGGAGAACACGACCTTGCGCGGATCGCCACCGGCGGCCATCACGCGCAGCAGCTCACCGCCGGACACGATGTCGAAACCGGCCCCCAGCTGCGCAAAGACCTGCAGCACGGCGAGATTGGAGTTGGCCTTGACCGCGAACTGCACGTGCGCGTTGCGGCCCTTGCATGCGGCGGCGTAGGCGTTGTACGCCTTGGTCAGCGCGGCGCGCGAGTAGACGTAGGTGGGCGTGCCGAACTCGGCGGCAATACTGGCCAGAGGCACTTGCTCGACGGCCAGGGCGCCATCGCGGCGGTGAAAGAAATCGGTCATGTTCAACGTGCAGAGGGGGCGGAAGTGCCGCGGGTGGTTTCGGCCGGAACAGGCGCAGACGTGGCAGGCTCGTCCATCGGGCGGGCCGGCGAGACCGCGCCCGGCTGGCCCAGGCCCGGATCGGGCACATTGGGCGCGGTCGGGGCGGGCGGCACCTTGGGCATGACGAGCGGGCCACGAATGCCGCACCCGGTCAGGGTCATCGCGAGGCCGGCGGCAAACGCCGATACAATCGCACCACGACGCAGCATCGGGGAGTCCTTCATTGTCTGGATGGCTTTTCGGATGGCTGTAGGGAGCACCCGGAATCCGCACAGGAATCCGGCGCAATGTCCCATTTTTTTCCGTGATTCATGCCGGCGATCGCCTTGTCTGGACAGGGCCGCCGGCGGCCTTGGAGTGTAGCATGCCCCCCCTGAGTGAAAGCGAGTTCCTGGTGCTGGCCGGACAGGCCCTTGACCGGCTGGAAGCCGACATCGAAGCCGCCGCCGACGCAGCCGACGCCGATATCGAAATCAATCGCACCGGCAATGTGATGGAGCTGGAGTTCGAGGATGGCTCCAAGATCATCGTCAACAGCCAGGCGCCGATGCAGGAATTGTGGGTGGCGGCCAAGGCAGGCGGCTTCCACTTTCGCCACGATGGGCAACAGTGGCTTGATACCCGGGGTGGCGGTGAGCTCTACGCGGCGCTATCCGGCTACATGAGCCAGCAGGCCGGCGTGTCGCTGAGCCTGAGGTAAGGGACTAAAGGACGCTCCGCAAGCGGCGACCGTCGCCAACAAAAAAACCGGCCATCGAGGCCGGTTTTTTTTCGGGCTGCAGCGGTTCAGGTTGCCATCAGGCACCGCCAAACATCTCCAGGATCTTCTTCTTTTCCGCCTCGGTATCCTGCGCCGGGCGCGAGCTTTCATCCGGCTTGCCGGGCCATGGATCGCCCAGGCCCACCGACGCCACGCCGGCACCGCCTGCGTTTTCTTCCAGCGTCCAGTCGCCGGCGACCATGACAACGCCCTCGGGTGCCTGACGATCCGGGCTTTCGGGCACGCCCTTGAGCGCCTTGCTCATGTAGCTGACCCAGATCGGCAGCGCCAGGCCGCCACCGGTTTCGCGTACCCCCAGGCTCTTGGGCTGGTCGTAGCCCATCCAGGCGATGGCTACCAGCTTGGGCGTGTAGCCCGCAAACCACGCGTCGACGGCATCGTTGGTGGTACCGGTCTTGCCGGCCAGGTCGTTGCGGGCCAGGCGCTGCTTGGCCGGATTGGCCGTGCCGCTGCGTACGACTTCGCGCAGCATGCTGTCCGCGATGAATGCGGTACGGGCATCGAGCACGCGCACGGCATCCTGTGCGGCACGCTGTGGCTGCGTTTCGGAAATCACCTTGCCGCGCGAGTCGACCACACGCTGGATCAGGTACGGGTTGATGCGATAGCCGCCGTTGGCAAACACCGAGTACGCGCCAGCCATCTGCAGCGGCGTCACGCTTCCGGCACCGAGCGCCATCGGCAGGTAGGCCGGGTGCTTGTCGGCCTCAAAGCCGAAGCGCGTGATGTAGTCCTGTGCGTACTGCGTGCCGATGGCGCGCAGGATCCGCACGGACACCAGGTTCTTGGACTTGGCCAGCGCCCGGCGCATGGTCATCGGGCCCTCGAACTTCCCGTCGTAGTTCTTCGGCTCCCAAACCTGGCCGCCGGTATCCGGGCCAATCGTCAGCGGCGCATCGTTGATCACCGTGGCGGGGGAGAAGCCCTTTTCCAGCGCGGCGGTGTAGATGAAGGGTTTGAAGCTCGATCCGGGCTGGCGCCACGCCTGCGTCACGTGGTTGAACTTGTTGCGGTTGAAGTCGAAGCCGCCAACCATCGCACGGATCTCGCCGTCTTCCGGATTCAGCGAGATGAACGCGGCGGCCACTTCCGGCAACTGCGTCACCGACCACGTGCTGTCCTGCGGATCCTGCGTCACGCGGATGATCGCGCCGGGGCGGATCCTGACCTTGGGCTGGGCGTTGGCCGAGAGCGACGGTGCAATGAAGCGCAATGCCGCGCCTTCGATCGTCGCCACCTCGCCGGAGAGCAACGTGGCGCGCACTTGTTTCGACGTGACGCTGGTCACCACGGCGGAGCGCAGGTCGTCGCTGCCAGGGTGTTCCACCAGGGCGTCGTCAATGGCCTGCTCGCGCTCGCCTGCGTCTGACGGCAGGTCGATGAACGCTTCGGGGCCGCGGTAGCCGTGCTTGCGTTCGTAGGCCATGATGCCGCCGCGCACGGCCTCGTACGCGGCGTCCTGGTCGGCTTTGTTCAGCGTGGTGTAGACCGTCAGGCCGCGGGTGTACGTTTCCTCGCGATACTGGGCGTACATCAGCTGGCGCACGATTTCGGCGACGTATTCCGCATGCGTGGAGAACTCGTTGCCTTCGCCACGCACCTTCAGTTCCTCGCGCACGGCCTGGTCGTATTGCTCAGGCGTGATGTACCGCAGGTCGCGCATGCGCTGGAGGATGTATTCCTGTCGTACCTTGGCACGCTTGGGGTTCACCACCGGGTTGTACGCGGACGGCGCCTTGGGCAGGCCGGCCAGCATTGCGGCCTCGGCCGGCGTCACGTCCTTGATCGACTTGCCGAAATAGACGCGCGCGGCGCTGGCAAAACCGTAGGCGCGCTGGCCCAGGTAGATCTGGTTCATGTACAGCTCGAGGATCTGGTCCTTGGTCAGGTTGGCCTCGATCTTGTACGCCAGCAGCATCTCGTAGATCTTGCGCGTGTAAGTCTTTTCGCTGGACAGGAAGAAGTTGCGCGCCACCTGCATGGTGATGGTGGATGCGCCCTGCGACAGCCCGCCACGCACGTTGGCCAGCCCGGCGCGCAACACGCCCACGAAGTCCACGCCGCCGTGCTCGTAGAAGCGGTCGTCTTCGATGGCCAGCACGGCCTTCTTCATGACCTCCGGGATTTCGGTGATCGGCACGAAGTTGCGACGCTCTTCGCCGAACTCGCCGATGAGCACGTTGTCGGCGGTGTAGATCCGCAGCGGAATCTTGGGGCGGTAGTCGGTGATGGTGTCCAGCGATGGCAGGTTCGGCGCCGCAACCAGCAGCGCATAGCCCAGCAGCAGCCCCGCGGCGACGATGCCCGCGACAAGCAGTCCGATCACCCAGAACATGGCCCGTACCCAGAGTGGGCGGCGGACGGGAAGGGACGGCTTCTGTTGTGCTGTGACCATAAGGGGTTTACCTGTTCAGAGTGCCCGGATTATATCGTCGGGGATGGGGCCTTCTCGGTGCGCGGTGCCGCAAAAGGCGCTATCCCGCTGTTACAAGATGTAATGGCACTGAGATCAGCATGTAACGTCACGAAGGTCTGAGGCGCGGCGCGGCCTGGCGGGCCATCGCGAGTGCATGAGGGTGGAGCGGGATCGTCAGACGGGGTGGGGCGGCAGAAGTAGAGATGGCGCGACGCCTGGCAACGAGGGTTTTGCCGACCGTCGGATTTTGACAACGCTTTCGCATGGCCACTCTGAAAAAGAAAGCGTGGTCAAACCGGCACATTGCCAGCGCCTCTGGTTTTTGTGAGAATCCACGAACATAAAAGAGCAAACGTTTCATCCAAGAAACTGGCTCGCACCATTAGAGCAGTCATGCCGTGGGCGAGTTCAAATGTCAGGGGGTCACCTTGCGACGGGGCATCTTGTCGGGTCTTCTGCGCCGGACTACGGTCGGCGTAGATATTGGGTCGTCCAGCGTCAAGGTCGTGGAACTGTCCGTTGGGGCGGGCAAACACGACTTTCGTCTGGAGAAATGCGCCAGCGAACTGCTGGATCGTAACGCCGTTGCCGATGGCAACGTCGTCAACATCGAAGCCGTGGGTATCGCGCTCAAGCGCGCGCTCGGCAAGGCGGGCATCCGCACCAAGGACGTTGTCCTTGGGGTGCCGTCCATGCTGACCGAATCCCAGACGGTCAGTCTGCCGGACAACCTGTCCGAAGACGAACTCTATTCCCAGGTCGAGTCGGAGGCGCACCGCCTCTATCCGCCTTCGCAGGCGGTCAACTTCGATTTCGCGGTCATCGGACCCAACGAAACCGAAGGCGGCATCGGCGTGCGCGTCACCGCTGCAAACAGCGACCGCGTGCAGGAGCGGGTGACCGCCGCCGAAATGGCCGGTCTCAAGCCGCAGGTGATGGATGTCGAGGAGTACGCCGTGCAGCGCTCGGTCGTACAGATGCTCGGCGTGCCTGCCGGCCTCACCGAGACCGACGCCAAGGACCTCCCGGTGGTGGCTGTCGTCCACCTTGGTGGCAGCCGATCCAAGGCCATCTTCTATCAGGGTTGGAAGGAACTGTACGAGCAGCCGCTGAACAGCTACGGCGACCAGCTCACGCAGAGTGCCGCGCGCATGTTCACGCTCGACGCGCTGAAGGCGGAGATCAAGAAGCGCAAGAACACGCTGCCTGAAGCGTGGCGTGCGCAACTGCTCAAGCCGTCGCTGGAAGCGCTGGCCATGGAGGTGCAAGGTGCCATCGGCAACTTCGTCTCCAGCTCCAGCCTCGGCCGCGTCGACGAGATCCTGCTCTCTGGCGGGCATGCCTCGCTGCTCGGGGTACAGGCCGCCATTCAGCAGCAGACGCAGATCACCACCACGCTGGCCAATCCTTTCGCCAACATGATGACCGCGGGCAAGGTCAATGAGCGCTATCTCCAGCGCGACCTGCCTGCCTACATCGTCAGTGCGGGACTGGCATTGCGCGGGCTGCAATAACCCACCGGGGGGAGAAGCATGTCCACGACGACGAATACCATCCCGTCGGTTAACCTGCTGCCGTATCACGAGGCGCGCAAGGCAGCCCGGCGCAAGAAGGTCTACACCATGCTGGGCGGGGCGGCGGGCGCAGGTGCGCTGATCGTCCTGATCGGCGGTTTCTACATCGACTCCCAGATTGACGCAGTGAACGCGCGCAATCAGGTGCTGACCGCGGCCAACACCAAGATGGATGGCCAGATCAAGGAGGTCAACACCCTCAAGAAGGACATCGAGGCGCTCCTGGATCGTCAGAAGGCCATCGAAAGCCTGCAGGCGGAGCGCAACCTGCCTGTGCAGTTGCTTGAGGAACTGGTGCGCCAGGTGCCGGAAGGCGTGTACCTGACCAGCCTGAAGCAAACCGGCGACACCTTTGTCATGGCCGGCGTGGCCCAGTCCAACGAACGCGTGTCCGAGCTGCTGCGCAACGTCAGTCAGGTTGCATGGCTGGACCGGGCCGAGCTGGTGGAGTCCAAGGCCGTGACCATGACCAACAACCTGCGTGAGCAACGCCGGTTGTTCGATTTCTCGATGCGCTTTGCCTATCGCGCGCCGGAAGTGCCGGGCGACAAGAAGAAGGGCGCCTCCGATGCCGCGGCCAACCCCGCAGGCGGAAAGGTCTGATCATGGCGCTCAATTCCGATATCTCCCTGCAGGACCTGACCGCGCAGTTCCGTGGCCTGAACCTGAACGAGCCGGAAACCTGGCCGATCGTCCCACGCCTGCTGTTCTCGGTGCTGGCTGCGGTAATCGTACTGGTGCTCGGCTGGCAGTTCTACTGGAGCGACAAGAGCGACGAGCTCGACCGCAGACATGCCGAGCATGAAACGCTGAAGCAGCAGTACAAGACCAAGGTGGCGCAGATCGCCAACCTGGATGCACTGCGTGCGCAGAAGGTCGAGGTCGAGAAGCGCGTCGCCCTGGCCGAGCGCCAGTTGCCGAACAGCACCGAGATGGACGCGCTGCTGGCCGACGTGAACCATGCCGGCGTGGCGCGCGGCCTGCAGTTCGAACTGTTCAAGCCGCAAGCCGCCACGGTCAAGGCGTACTTTGCCGAAATCCCGGTCAACCTCAAGGTCACCGGCCGCTATCACGACGTTGCGTTGTTCAACGCTGACGTGGCGGCGCTCTCCCGGATCGTTTCGATGCGCAACCTGAACATGTCAGTCGCCAAGGACGGCACGCTGTCGATGGAAGGGGTCGCCATGGCCTACCGGGCCCTGGATCCGGAAGAGCAGGCCGCGCAGCGCCGCGCAGCGGCGGATGCCGCCGCCAAGAAGGCCAAGGGAGGTGCCAAATGAGCCGCCTGACCCGACGCCCCCGGATCGCCCTGCATACGCTGGCGGCAGCCGCGCTGGCCGTCACGGCGCTGGCCGGTTGTGGCCCCAGCGAGGACGAAAGCCTGCAGCAATGGATGAACCAGACGCGAACGGCCAAGTCGCCGCCGCCGGATCCGCTGCCGGAGGTCAAACCTTATGTGCCGCGCGAGTATGGGGGTCGTACTTCGCCGGAGCCGTTCGCGCAGACCAAGATCGGCGAACTGAACAAGGCGTTGTCTGAGTCGCCGGAGGCCGGACGGCGACACGAGCCGCTTGAGGATTTCCCGCTGGAGAACTTCAAGATGCTCGGCATGCTGAAGAAAAACGGCGAGACCTACGGTGTCGTACGCGTAGATAACAAGATCCATCACGTCAAGGTGGGTCAGTATCTCGGCCAGAGCTATGGCCGAGTGGTCCGCATTAGCGATCAAGAGATCGTGTTGCGCGAATTGGTTCGGGAAGGGGTCTCAGATTGGAAAGAGAAAATGACCAGCCTGAAGCTGGAGGCATCCGCATGATCACGGCACGTTGGTACCGGGCGCTTGCGGGCGCGGCAGCGATGGCATTCGTGCTGGCCTCTCCGGCCGCACTCGCACAGACTAACCAGCTCAAACAGGTAGACGCCAATGTGGTCGGCGAGCAGACCGTCTTCACGGTCGACCTGCAGGGCCCATTGGCGCAGAAGCCTGTGGACTTCACCACGCAGAACCCGGCAAAGATCGCGATCGACTTCTTCGACACGGGTTTTGCCGCCGGGCGTGCGCAGTATGACTACTCCGGCAAGCTGCTCAAGAGCGCCAACGTCATGCAGATCGGGGACCGCACCCGCGTGGTGCTGAACCTGAGCCGCAGCGCAACATATCGTACGGAAGTGCGGGGCACGCAGTTCGTGGTGCTGATCGACAACGTATCGCAGGCCGCCATGACGGCAGCGCCGACGTTCGCGGCCAGCCCGGCCCCGGCGGCCGCGGCCAACCGTCCGTCAGTGCGCAATATCGACTTCCGTCGTGGCACCGATGGCGCTGGCCGCGTGGTTGTGGACCTGTCGTCGCGCGATTCGGGCATCAACATCGCGCAGCAAGGCCAGAACCTCGTCGTCGACTTCATGGGTACGACGCTGCCGGCGGACCTGCGCCGCCGCTTCGATGTGACGGACTTCGGCACGCCGATCCAGGGCATGCGTGCTACCGACGCCAACGGCAGCGCACGCCTGACGATCGAGCCGCGCGGCAACTGGGAATACAGCTCCTACCAGACGGACAACCAGTTCGTGGTGGAGGTGCGCCAGGTCAAGGACGATCCGAATAAGCTGATCGCTGGCCAGGGTTACCGCGGTGAGCGCCTGTCGCTGAACTTCCAGAACATCGACATCCGGTCGCTGCTCCAGGTGTTCGCCGACTTCACGAACCTGAACATCATCACCAGCGACACGGTGCAGGGCAACCTGACACTGCGGCTGAAGGATGTGCCCTGGGATCAGGCGCTGCAGATCGTGATGGACTCGAAGGGCCTGGCGTCGCGTCGCAACGGCAACGTGCTGTGGGTCGCCCCCAAGGCTGAACTGGCAACCAAGGAAAAGCTCGAGCTGGAAGCGCAGCAGCAGATCACCGAACTCGAGCCGATTCGCAGCCAGGTGTACCAGCTGAACTACCAGCGTGCTGATGACGTCCGCCGGATGCTGCTGGGCCAGGCGACCACGGGCGGTGGCGCGGGTGGTAGCGCTGCGGCGGCTCCGGTTGGCGGCGCTGGCGGGACGATGGGCGCGACCCGGATGCTGTCCAAGCGTGGCTCGCTGACGGCGGACCCCCGCACCAACCAGCTGTTCGTGTCGGACGTCGCCAGCAAGCTGGAAGAAGTGCAGATCTTCCTCCAGAAGATCGACATCCCGGTGCGTCAGGTGATCATCGAGGCCCGCATTGTCGAGGCGAGCGACACCTTCAGCCGCAACCTGGGCGTGAAGCTGGGCTTTGCATCGCAGCGCTCGGGCGCCGGGTACGGCAACACCTACACCAACGTGGTGAGCCCGATCACGCAGGACGCCAAGTGGGATAACGGTCCGGCCCTGAGCCTGCCCGCGGCGGCGATCAACGGCACGAACCCCGCGTCGGTGGCCTTCAGCATCTTCAATGCCGGGGCAGGCCGGTTCCTGGCGCTGGAGCTGTCGGCCCTGGAAGCCGATGGCAAGGGCAAGATCATCTCCAGCCCGCGTGTGGTCACCGCCAACAACATCAAGGCGCTGATCGAGCAGGGTACGGAGCTGCCGTACCAGTCGGCTACGTCGAGCGGTGCAACGTCGATCCAGTTCCGCAAGGCCAACCTGAAGCTCGAGGTGACGCCGCAGATCACGCCGGAAGGCAATGTGCTGCTGGATGTGGATGTGAACAAGGACAGCGTGGGTATCCAGACCACCGCCGGCTTCGCCATCGACACCAAGCACGTGCAGACGCAGGTGCTGGTCGAGAATGGCGGCACCGTGGTGATCGGCGGTATCTACGGTCAGGAAGAAAGCAACAACTACAACAAGGTTCCGTTCCTGGGCGATCTCCCGATCATCGGCTACCTGTTCAAGAACAACGCCAAGGTCAACAACCGGACCGAGCTGCTGGTGTTCCTGACGCCGCGTATCCTCAACGACAATGTGTCGCTGAAATAACGCCAACCGGGTGCAGCAGAGGGCCCGGATGCAGTAGACTGGCAGGCCGCGTCGCGATCCGACGCGGCCTTTTTCATTGGCGGCATCGACAGGCAGCCATGGCTGGGTGACTGCGATTCCGCGTGATGACTTAGCATCACTTCTTCGCAATGTTGCCGACCCGGGCGATAATGCGATGCCTCCAAGGGCTGGGCCGGCAAGCCGGCGCACCTCGCTTTACCCCGCACCACCTCGACAGTCCAGTGACAGCCTCTCGCCCGAATCTTTTCTTCGTTGGCCTGATGGGCGCCGGCAAGACCACAGTCGGCCGCACCGTGGCCAGGCGCCTCAACTATCCGTTCTTCGACTCGGATCACGAGCTCGAAGCGCGTTGCGGCGTGCGTATTCCTATCATTTTCGAGCATGAAGGCGAGGCCGGCTTCCGGGAGCGCGAGGCGCAGGTGATTGCCGAACTGGCGTCGCGAAGCGGCATCGTGCTGGCCACTGGCGGTGGCGCTGTGCTGCGCGAGGAGAATCGGGCCGCGCTGCGCGAGAACGGCACCGTAGTCTATTTGCGCGCCAGTCCGCATGATCTGTGGCTGCGTACCCGGCACGACCGGAATCGACCGCTGCTGCAGACCGAGGACCCCAAGGGCCGCCTTGAAGCGCTGTACGCCCAGCGCGACCCGCTTTATCGGGAAGTCGCGGACTTCATCATCGAAACCGGCAAGCCGTCCGTAGCACAGCTTGCTAATATGGTTCTTATGCAACTCGAAATGGCCGGCTTTGTATTTCCGCCCGCCGAAAGTACCCCGGAGACTGCCGAGGCAACCGATGCGACCGGGGTGACCGGCGCTGCGGGAGTGACGGCGGACACGCGGGACGCGGCGGGGGCGGAGCAGCCGGCGCAGGACACCCACTCATGATCACGCTGGAAGTCGATCTCGGGGCGCGAAGCTACCCGATCCATATCGGTGGCGGCCTGCTGGACCGCGCCGAGCTGCTGCGGCCGCACGTGCGCGGTCAGCACGCCGTCATCGTCACCAATGAAACCGTGGGTCCGCTGTACGCGGCCCGCGTGCAAGCCACGCTGGCTGGTCTCGGCAAGACCGTGCGCGTGGTGACGTTGCCCGATGGCGAGCGTTTCAAGCAGTGGGAGACGCTGAACCTGATTTTCGACGCGCTGTTGCGTGCAGGCGCCGATCGCAAGACCACGCTGATCGCGCTGGGCGGTGGCGTGGTGGGTGACATGACCGGCTTTGCAGCCGCCTGTTACATGCGCGGCGTACCGTTCGTGCAGATGCCGACCACGCTGCTGTCGCAGGTGGACTCCTCGGTCGGCGGCAAGACGGGCATCAACCACCCGCTTGGCAAGAACATGATTGGCGCGTTTCACCAGCCCAATGCGGTGATCGCTGATATCGATACGCTGCGTACGCTGCCGCCGCGGGAACTGGCCGCGGGCCTGGCGGAAGTCATCAAGCACGGCGCAATTGCCGACGCCGCATACTTCGTCTGGATCGAGCAGAACATCGACGCATTGAACGCCTGCGATCCCGAGCTGATGGCGCAAGCCGTGCAGCGCTCGTGCGAGATCAAGGCCGCCGTGGTGGCGCAGGATGAGCGCGAAGGCGGTCTGCGCGCGATTCTGAACTTTGGCCACACCTTCGGCCATGCCATCGAAGCCGGCATGGGCTATGGTGAATGGCTGCACGGTGAGGCCGTGGGCTGTGGCATGGTGATGGCGGCGGATCTGTCGCATCGCCTGGGCTTCATCGATACGGAAACCCGGGCGCGCATTCGCCAGCTGACGCAGGCGGCCATGTTGCCCGTGGTGGCGCCGGAACTCGGCACCGACCGCTACATCGAACTGATGAAAGTGGACAAGAAGGCGGAAGCAGGTAGCATCAAGTTCATCCTGCTGAAAAAACTTGGCGAAGCCTTCATTACCACCGTGCCGGATCCGGATCTGCGCGAAACACTGCGCCATGCGGTACTGAAACCCCCAACCGAGGCACCGGTCGCCTGACCGATCGGTTATGCCTTGCAACCCCGACCCAGCCAACGGATTGCCGCATGACCGACCTCGAATCCCATCTCGCCCCCTATGCTGCCCGCTCCGCGCACACGCGCGGACGGGTGCATGCCGAACCGGCATCGTCGTCGCGCAGCGAATTCCAGCGTGACCGCGACCGGGTTATCCACAGCACCGCGTTCCGCCGTCTGGAGTACAAGACCCAGGTCTTTGTGAACCATGAGGGCGATCTGTTTCGCACGCGACTGACCCACAGCCTGGAAGTCGCGCAGATCGCGCGGTCGATCGCCCGCAACTTGCGTCTGAACGAGGATCTCGTCGAGGCGATTTCGTTGGCGCACGACCTTGGCCACACGCCTTTCGGCCATGCCGGCCAGGACGCGCTCAACACCTGCATGAAGAACTACGGCGGGTTCGAGCACAACCTGCAGAGCCTGCTGGTCGTGGACGAACTGGAGGAGCGCTACGGCGGCTTCAACGGCCTGAACCTCACGTTCGAGACGCGCGAAGGCATTCTCAAGCATTGCTCGCGCGTCAATGCGGCAGCGCTTGGCGAGCTGGGTCGCCGCTTCCTGGAGGGCGCGCAGCCGTCGCTGGAGGCCCAGCTGGCCAATCTGGCCGATGAGATCGCCTACAACAATCACGATATCGACGATGGCCTGCGCTCGGGATTGCTGACGCTGGAGCAGTTGGACGAGGTGCCGATGTGGGGGCGCCACCGGGCCGAGGTCACTGCCGCGTTTCCCGGCATCAATGGCCGCCGCGCCATCAATGAAACGGTCCGGCGCATGATCAACACGCTGATCGTGGATCTGATCGAGACGACCGGCCGCAATATCGCCGCAGCCAGTCCCAAGACGATCGACGCCGTGCGCGCCGCGGGCCCGCTGGTGGCGTTCAGCCCCCGGATCCATGAGGAAGCCGCTGCCCTGAAGCGTTTCCTGTTCCGGCACCTCTACCGGCACTATCTCGTGATGCGGATGTCGGCCAAGGCGCAGCGGATCGTGTCGGACCTGTTCAGTGCGTTCATGCAGGATTCCCGCCTGCTGCCACCCCAGTACCAGGCCAGCCATGGCGGCGATCAGCCGCGCCTGATTGCCCACTACATTGCCGGCATGACCGATCGTTACGCGATTCGCGAGCACCGCCGGATCTTTGCCGTCAGCGAAAGCAACTGATCCGATCCGTCCCGCGGTGGCAAATTAAATGGGGACGGATCCGCGATCGGATCCGATATCATGCGGGCATCACCTAAGCATGGATGCCCCATGGCCCGTCTTCCCCGTTTCTCTCCCGCCGGCCTGCCAGCATTGGTGTTGCAGCGCGGCAACAATCGCCAGCCCGTTTTTCTCAGTGCCGAGGACTACCTGCACTACCTAGACTGCCTGCGGATGGCGGCGCGCGAGCACGAGCTCGCCGTCCACGCCTACGCACTGCGTCCGAACCACATCCATCTGGTTGCCACACCCAAGACTCCGGATTCCCTGAGCCTGGCCATGCAGGCGGTGGGGCGCCGCTACGCGCGCCACTTCAATCGCGTGGCCAACCGCACCGGCACCCTGTGGGAGGGCCGTTTCCGCTCCGCGGTCTTCGAGCCAGAGGCCTGGATGCTGCCGGCCCTGCTCTATGTCGAAGGCAACGCGATGCGGGCTGGCGATGTGATAACGCCGGAGGCCGACCGTTGGAGCAGCTATCGGCATCACGCCGGTATCGAAGCCAGCCCGCTTGTAAGCGACCACTCCGCGTACTGGGATCTGGGCAATACGCCGTTCGAGCGCCAGTCCAACTACCGCGCGTTGACCGCCGAGGGACTCTCCGGCAAGACCCTGGCAATGCTGCGCAAGCATGCCCACAGCGGCTGGCCCCTGGGCGATGCGGCCTTCCTCACGCAACTCGAGCGTCATGCCACGCGCCGTATCCAGCCGTTGCCAAAGGGAAGACCCAGGCGAGCATCCGACGACGAACTGGATACTGCCGATGCCGTCGTTGCACCAACATGAGGAATTTGTGTTGGAAACCTAATGTGTCCCCATTTAAATGCGGTACTGAACTGGTGCGAAATTTAATGTGTTCTGACCCCATTTAAATTTTTTGCGATACATTTCTGATTCTCTTATAGTTGCTCCACCCACAGTCATTGTGCGGCGCGTCACGCTCGTGTACGCCGCTGCGGTCCCGCTGTTTGCCGTCTGCCCGCGAATGAGGCGCACGTATCCAGCCATCCCGTTCGGTCTGCCTTGCTGGCTGCGCAGCCTTCACCGGAATTCAGCCCGTGGACCACTCGCAACACACCTCCGACATCGCCGCCCGCCCGCAGGCCCAAGGCCTGTATGACCCGACCAATGAGCATGACGCCTGCGGCGTTGGCATGGTGGCGCACATCAAGGGCAAGAAGTCCCACGAAATCATTGCCCAGGGCCTGAAGATCCTGGAGAACCTCGATCACCGGGGCGCTGTTGGCGCCGATGCGCTGATGGGCGACGGCGCGGGCATCCTGATCCAGATCCCGGACCAGTTCTACCGCGAGGAGATGGCCAAGCAGGGCGTGAAGCTGCCGCCCGCCGGCGAATACGGCGCGGGCATGATCTTCCTGCCGAAGGAACACGCTTCCCGCCTGGCCTGCGAGCAGGAGCTCGAGCGCACGGTGCGCCTGGAAGGCCAGGTCGTGCTGGGCTGGCGTGACGTGCCCGTGGACGCCAACATGCCGATGTCCCCGACCGTACGCACGACCGAGCCGGTGATCCGCCAGATCTTCATCGGTCGCGGCCGCGACATCATGACCACGGACGCGCTGGAACGTAAGCTCTACGTCATCCGCAAGACCGCCAGCCACGCCATCCAGGCGCTCAAGCTCAAGCACGGCAAGGAATACTTCGTGCCGTCGATGTCGGCGCGGACCGTTGTGTACAAGGGCCTGCTGCTGGCCAACCAGGTGGGCGAGTACTACCTGGACCTGCAGGACGCTCGCGCTGTGTCGGCCCTGGCGCTCGTGCACCAGCGCTTCTCCACCAACACGTTCCCCGCCTGGGAACTGGCCCACCCGTACCGCATGGTCGCCCACAACGGCGAAATCAACACGGTCAAGGGCAACGTCAACTGGGTCAACGCGCGTACTGGCGCCATCTCTTCGCCGGTGCTCGGCGACGACCTGCCCAAGCTGTGGCCGCTGATCTATCCGGGCCAGTCCGACACCGCATCGTTCGACAACTGCCTCGAACTGCTGACGATGGCCGGCTACCCGCTCGTCCACGCGATGATGATGATGATCCCGGAAGCCTGGGAGCAGCACACGCTGATGGACGAGAACCGCCGCGCGTTCTACGAGTATCACGCCGCCATGATGGAGCCGTGGGACGGCCCCGCCGCGATCTGCTTTACGGATGGCCGCCAGATCGGCGCCACGCTGGACCGTAACGGCCTGCGCCCGGCACGTTTCTACGTGACCGAGGACGATGTCGTGGTACTGGCATCCGAAGCCGGCGTGCTGCCGTTCCCCGAGTCGCGCATCGTCCAGAAGTGGCGCCTGCAGCCGGGCAAGATGTTCCTGATCGATATGGAGCAGGGCCGCATCATTGACGACAAGGAGCTCAAGGACAACCTGGCCAACGCCAAGCCGTACAAGAGCTGGATCGACGCCGTGCGCATCAAGCTGGACGAACTCGAGGCCAAGCCCGAGGACGTGGCCGCCGAGAAGAAGCCGGTGGCGCGCCTGCTGGATCGCCAGCAAGCGTTCGGCTATACGCAGGAAGACGTCAAGTTCCTGATGGCGCCGATGGCGCTGGCGGGCGAGGAAGCCACGGGGTCGATGGGCAATGACTCGCCGCTGGCCGTGCTCTCGTCCAAGAACAAGACCCTGTACCACTACTTCAAGCAGCTGTTCGCCCAGGTGACCAACCCGCCGATCGACCCGATCCGCGAGAACATGGTGATGTCGCTGGTGTCGTTCATCGGGCCGAAGCCGAACCTGCTGGAGCTGAACAACATCAACCCGCCGATGCGCCTCGAGGTGTCCCAGCCCGTGCTGGACTTCAAGGACATCGCCAAGATCCGCAACATCGATCACTACACCGGCGGCAAATTCCGTTCGTACGAACTGAACATCTGCTATCCGAAGGCCTGGGGCAAGGAAGGCATCGAAGCCCGCCTGGCCTCGCTGTGCGCCGAAGCCGTGGACGCGGTGCGTTCGGGCTACAACATCCTGATCGTGTCGGATCGTCGCGTGGACGCTGACCAGGTCGCCATTCCGGCGCTGCTGGCCACGTCGGCCGTGCATCACCATCTGGTGGAAAAGGGCCTGCGCACGTCGACCGGCCTGGTCGTGGAAACCGGTTCGGCCCGGGAAGTGCACCACTTCGCGCTGCTGGCCGGCTACGGCGCGGAAGCCGTGCACCCGTACCTGGCGATGGAAACGCTGGCCGACATGGCCACGGGCCTGTCGGGCGATCTGTCGCCGGAGAAGGCCGTCAAGAACTTCGTCAAGGCGATCGGCAAGGGCCTGCACAAGGTGATGTCCAAGATGGGCATCTCCACGTACATGTCGTACACCGGCGCGCAGATCTTCGAGGCGATCGGCCTGTCGCGCGAGCTCGTGCAGAAGTATTTCCACGGCACGCCGTCCAACGTGGAAGGCATCGGTATCTTCGAGGTAGCCGAGGAAGCGCTGCGCCTGCATCGCGACGCGTTTGGCAACAGCCCGGTTCTGGAAACCATGCTGGATGCCGGCGGTGAGTACGCCTATCGTGTCCGTGGCGAAGAGCACATGTGGACGCCGGATTCGGTGGCCAAGCTCCAGCACTCGGTACGTGCCGACGACGGCAAGGGCGCTTACCAGACGTACAAGGAATACGCCAACATCATCAACGACCAGAGCCGCCGTCACATGACGCTGCGCGGCCTGTTCGAGTTCAAGGTGGACCCGGCCCGCGCGATTCCGCTGGCAGAGGTGGAATCGGCCAAGGACATCGTCAAGCGATTCGCCACCGGCGCCATGTCGCTGGGTTCGATCTCGACCGAAGCCCACACCACGCTGGCCGTGGCGATGAACCGCATCGGCGGCAAGTCCAACACCGGTGAAGGCGGCGAGGACGAAAAGCGCTACCGCAACGAGCTGCGTGGCATCCCCATCAAGCAGGGCGATACCCTGAAGGGCCTGCTGGGCGACCACGTGGTCGAACGCGACCTGGAACTGCAGGACGGCGATTCGCTGCGATCGAAGATCAAGCAGGTGGCGTCGGGCCGCTTCGGCGTGACCGCCGAGTACCTGGCATCGGCCGACCAGATCCAGATCAAGATGGCACAGGGCGCCAAGCCTGGCGAAGGCGGCCAGCTGCCCGGCCACAAGGTCTCGGACTACATCGGCAAGCTGCGTTACTCGGTGCCGGGCGTCGGCCTGATCTCGCCGCCCCCGCACCACGACATCTACTCGATCGAGGATCTGGCACAGCTGATCCACGACCTGAAGAACGTCAACCCGGTGTCCGACATCTCGGTCAAGCTGGTGTCGGAAGTGGGCGTTGGCACCGTGGCCGCGGGCGTGGCAAAGGCCAAGGCCGACCACGTGGTCATCGCCGGCCATGACGGCGGCACCGGCGCTTCGCCGTGGTCGTCGATCAAGCACGCCGGCACGCCGTGGGAACTGGGCCTGGCCGAGACGCAGCAGACGCTGATGCTCAACGGCCTGCGCAACCGCATCCGCGTGCAGGCCGACGGCCAGATGAAGACCGGCCGCGACGTCGTGATCGGCGCGCTGCTGGGCGCGGACGAATTCGGCTTCGCCACCGCACCGCTGGTGGCCGAGGGCTGCATCATGATGCGCAAGTGCCACCTGAACACCTGCCCGGTGGGCGTGGCCACGCAGGATCCCGCGCTGCGCAAGAAGTTCCAGGGCAAGCCGGAACACGTGGTCAACTTCTTCTTCTTCGTTGCGGAGGAAGCCCGCGAGATCATGGCCCAGCTGGGCATCCGCACGTTTGACGAACTGATCGGCCGCGCCGACCTGCTCGACACGCGCGCCGGCATCGAACACTGGAAGGCACGCGGCCTGGACTTTGGTCGCATCTTCTACCAGGCACCGTTCCCGGCCGAGGTGCCGCGCTACCACACGGACGTGCAGGACCACGGTCTGTCGGTGGAAGCCGGCAAGGCGCTGGATCACGTGCTGATCGCCAAGGCGCGTCCGGCGATCGACAAGGGCGAGCGTGTGTCGTTCATCCAGCCGGTCAAGAACGTGAACCGTACGGTCGGCGCGATGCTGTCCGGCGTGGTGGCCAAGCAGTATGGCCATGACGGCCTGCCCGACGACACGATCCACATCCAGCTGCAAGGCACGGCCGGCCAGTCGTTCGGCGCGTTCCTGGCGCACGGCATCACGCTGGACCTGGTGGGCGACGGCAACGACTACGTGGGCAAGGGCCTGTCCGGCGGCCGCGTGATCGTGCGTGCACCGCACGAATTCCGTGGCGACCCGACCCGCAACATCATCGTCGGTAACACGGTGCTGTACGGTGCCATCGCCGGCGAGGCCTTCTTCAACGGCGTGGCTGGCGAGCGCTTTGGCGTGCGTAACTCGGGCGCCGTGGCGGTGGTCGAGGGCACCGGCGATCATGGTTGCGAGTACATGACCGGGGGCACGGTGGTGGTGCTGGGCGGCACGGGCCGTAACTTCGCCGCAGGCATGTCCGGTGGCGTGGCCTACGTCTATGACGAGGACGGCCTGTTCGACAAGCGCTGCAACACGTCGATGGTGGCGCTGGAGTCCGTGCTGGCCGCCGCCGACCAGGAGAAGGGCCAGGCGCAGGCGCAATGGCACAAGATGGGCGGCAAGCGCCAGCTTGACGAAGTCATCCTGCGCAACCTGATCGAGCAGCATTTCCGCTACACCGGTTCCGAGCGCGCCAAGGCGCTGCTGGCGGACTGGAGCACGGCACGCCGCAAGTTCGTCAAGGTCTTCCCGACCGAGTACAAGCGTGCCCTGGGCGAAATGTTCGCGAAGGAGCAGGCCGCCCGCGACAGCGACCGCGAGGCGATGGCCGCCTGACCGGCAGCTGCCCAATGAGACGGCGCCGCGGCCCACGGCTCGCGGCGTCCACAAGATTCTGACCCCACGCGAGGCTGGCCCGGCCGCCTCGCGCCAAGCAAGACCAAGGATGCAACATGGGTAAGGCGACTGGCTTTCTCGAATTTCCGCGCCAGAACGAAGGCTACGAACCGGTAGTCAAGCGCGTGAAGCACTACAAGGAGTTCGTGTTCGCGCTGTCCGACAGCGAAGCGAAGATCCAGGGCGCGCGCTGCATGGATTGCGGTATCCCGTTCTGCAACAACGGCTGCCCGGTCAACAACATCATTCCCGACTTCAATGACCTGGTGTACCGCCAGGATTGGAAGTCGGCGATCGACGTCCTGCACCAGACCAACAACTTCCCCGAGTTCACGGGCCGCATCTGCCCGGCACCGTGCGAGGCCGCCTGTACGCTGGGCATCAACGAGCTGCCGGTGGGCATCAAGTCGATCGAGCACGCGATCATCGACAAGGCATGGGACGAAGGCTGGGTGGCACCGCAGGTGCCGGCTCACAAGACCGGCAAGACCGTGGCCGTGGTGGGTTCCGGCCCCGCCGGCCTCGCCGCGGCACAGCAACTGGCGCGTGCCGGCCATGACGTCACCGTGTTCGAGAAGAACGACCGCATCGGCGGGCTGCTGCGCTACGGCATCCCCGACTTCAAGATGGAGAAGACGCTGATCGACCGCCGCATGGAGCAGATGCAGGCCGAAGGCGTGACGTTCCGCGAGGGCGTGATGGTGACCGACGGCGCGCTGCCGGCCGGCATCAAGAACTACGCCCGCGAGACCATTTCCGCTCAGGCGCTGGTCGACCAGTTCGACGCCGTCGTGCTGGCCGGCGGCGCGGAAGTGCCGCGCGACCTGCCGGTGCCGGGCCGTGACCTCGCCGGCGTGCACTACGCGCTGGAATTCCTGATCCCGCAGAACAAGGAAGTGGCGGGCGACGGCCAGAACGAGATCCGCGCCGAAGGCAAGCACGTGATCGTGATCGGCGGCGGGGATACGGGGTCCGACTGCGTGGGCACGTCCAATCGCCATGGCGCCGAGTCCGTGACCCAGTTCGAGCTGCTGCCGCAACCGCCGGAAGAAGAGAACAAGCCGCTGGTGTGGCCGTACTGGCCGATCAAGCTGCGCACGTCGTCGTCGCACGACGAAGGCTGCTCGCGTGACTGGTCGATCGCCACCAAGGAATTCATCGGCGAGAACGGCAAGGTCAAGTCGCTCAAGGCGTGCCGCGTGGAGTGGAAGGACGGCAAGATGCAGGAAGTGCCGGGCAGCGAGTTCGTGCTGCAGGCCGACCTGGTGCTGCTGGCCATGGGCTTCACGAACCCGGTGGGCTCGATGCTGGAAGCCTTCGGCGTGGATACGGATGCTCGCAAGAACGCCAAGGCGGCGACCGAAGGCGATCGTGCTTACTACACGAACGTGCCGAAGGTCTTTGCTGCGGGCGACGTCCGCCGCGGCCAGTCGCTCGTGGTATGGGCGATCCGCGAAGGCCGCCAGGCTGCCCGGTCCGTTGACGCGTTCCTGATGGGCCATACGGAACTGCCGCGCTAACTGATGCGCTGACTGTCGACGGGGTGGCCGCGATCGCGACCACGCCCTGAGCAATGAAAATCCCCCGCAAGCCATGAGGCTGTGCGGGGGATTTTTTTCGTAGGCGGCCCAGCCGGCTGCACGCGCACGTGCTGGCCGGGCATCACCTGCCACCCATGCTGTCAGCCTTTCGTCAGCCCGGGAGCCTACGCTCCATGAGCACCGCGTCGACCCCATAGGCGGCGAGCTTCGCGGCGTGAGGCGCGGCTTCGATGGCGGGCAGCGGGGCGTACCCAAGCCTGCGCCACCAGGCCGCCGCGGACTGCACGGCGATCAGGCGCGATGACGCAAGACCCATTGCCAGTGCGGCGTCGCGCGCAGCGTCGTAGAGCCGGGCCGCCAGTCCGGCGCCACGGCCCACCGGCGCGACGGCCATGTCATGGACGAACCATGTCAGGGATGCTGACGCGGGCCAGTGCGCCATGAGTACATCGTCAAACGGGGGCAGCGTGGACGTGGGCCATGGGTGCGTGAAGAAATAAGCGGCAAGGTGCCCTCCAGGCAGGGCTGCGACCCAGCACGTGTCTGGCGAAAGCGCCAGGCGGCTGGCGAGCGCATCGGCGGATTCGAGCAAGGCGCTGCCGTAGCACTGCGCCTGCACGGCCAGCACGGCGGACATGTCGGCGGCCGCCATCCGCCGCAGGACGATTTCAGACATCCGGGAATTATACGGGGCGAGTCATGCATCACCTGCCGCGCGACGGCCTCGGGCGGGCGTTTCGCGGGGCCAGCATTGGGGTCCACCCGGCTATGGTTTACGTGGTCTGTGCCGTCTCGGACATTGTTCGTACAATGCCCAAAAACGATAACAAAGAGACTGCCTCGAATCCCTTTCAGCCGATTTGGTGTCGCATGCATCACGCTGCGGCCCGGAGGAAATTGATGTCCGAAGTTCGCAAGTTGTCGCGGCTTTGGCGAGGTAAAGCGAAGTTGCCAACACTCGCTGCCAACCAGGCAGTCCCGCGGCGATGGCTTCGGGGTGCCGCATTCCTGTGCGCATGCGCGGGCGCCGCCATGGCGTTCGCACAGCCGCCGGGGGCCCCCGCATCGGGCGCCCAACTCGCCAGCATTCCAGCAAGCCCGCGCGCCGAGGCGCTCAATCGTCAGGTGTCATTCCCGGCCAGGCCGATGCGGCTGATCGTGCCGTTTCCGGCCGGGGGCGTCGCCGATGCCGTCGCCCGACTGCTGGCCGAACGGCTGGCGGTCCGGCTCGGTGTGCCGGTGGAAGTCGACAACCGCCCGGGAGCGGCCGGCACGATGGCGGGCGATGTCGTCGCCAAGTCCAGTTCCGACGGACACACCCTGCTTTTCCATCAGGCCAATATGCTGATCCAGCCTGGGCTGGAGCCGGTGCCCTATGACGTGGTGCGCGACTTCACGCCGGTGGCACGCGTCGCCACGATGCCGCTGTTCCTGGTGATCGATGGCCGCCTGCCGATGCAGACGCCTCAGCAATGGGCGACGGCGGTGCGCTCGAACCCTTCTTCATATAGCTACGGATATGGCCAGTCCGGCAGTCCGGCGCATCTGTATGCGGAGTACGCCGTGCGCGGCATTCCGAGTGGCGTGCCGCTGGTGGCCGCCAAGGGCGAGAATGCCGTGGTGCAGGAAATGCTCGCGGGCCGCATCAGCGCGTGCTTCTGCTCGTATTCGGCGGTGCAGAGCCATGTGCGGGCCGGCACGCTGCGCATGCTTGCCGTGACAGGTGTGGCGCGCTCGCCGCTGGCACCTCAGGTGCCGACACTGCAGGAGTCGGGCCTCGAAGGTTACGCCGCGGCCGCCTGGTACGGCGTGATGGCGCCGGCCAAGACGCCGCGAGCCATCGTCGCCCGGCTGGCGGCGGAACTCGACAATGTGACAAACGAGCGCGAAGTCCGGGCACGCCTCCTGGCGGCCGGGCTGACGGCAGTGCAGGATTCTCCGGAGGCGTTCGCTACCGCCATCCGCTCGGAGTCGATCCAGTGGCAGGTCATTCTCCGGCAGGCCGGGCAGGGTGGTGAGCCGTAACCCCGACTTGGCCTGCGGTAACGCCACGGATTGTTGTCCAACGTGCAATGTAGAGATCACCACACGGCAACCGGCGCACATAGGTGGTAGCCCTTATAATGGCCGCCTGTCCAATCCGGTGCCAACGTGATCGCTACCGTACCGAGCCTTCCCGGCCAGCTTTTTACCGGCCCGAACGTCGTCGAACTCGCGGATGTCGATTTTGCATACGCGGCTGGCGACAAGCCCATCCTTTCCGGCCTTTCCATGCGTTTTCCGCGCGGCAAGGTGGTGGCCGTCATGGGCGGGTCCGGCTGTGGCAAAACCACGGTGATGCGACTGATCGGCGGCATGGTTCGTCCGCAGAGCGGACGCGTCACATTCAACGGCGCCGACATCGATACGATGGACCAGGACGGGCTCTACGCCGTCCGGCGTCAGATGGGCATGTTGTTCCAGTTTGGCGCGTTGTTCACTGATTTGTCTGTATTCGACAACGTTGCCTTCCCCCTGCGCGAGCACACCGACCTGCCGGAATCGATGATCCGTGACCTGGTCCTGATGAAGCTCAATGCCGTCGGCTTGCGCGGTGCGCGCGACCTGATGCCCGCGCAGATTTCAGGCGGCATGGCGCGGCGCGTGGCGCTGGCCCGGGCGATTGCGCTGGATCCGGCCCTGATCATGTATGACGAGCCGTTTGCCGGACTGGACCCGATCTCGCTGGGCCTGACCGCCAACCTGATTCGCAGCCTGAACGACGCACTGGGTGCGACGACGATCATCGTCTCGCACGACGTGCAGGAGACGTTCCAGATCGCCGACTACGTCTACTTCATTGCCAACGGCAGCATTGCCGCCGAGGGCGAGCCGGAGGCGCTGCGCGCGTCGACCGACCCGTTCGTGCACCAGTTCGTGCATGCCGAGGCCGACGGACCGGTGCCGTTTCACTATCCCGGTCCCTCGCTGGCCGACGACTTTGCTGCCGGAGGATCGCGTTGACCGGCTTCTTTACCGCCATCGGCGCCTCGGTACGCCAGTTCGTGGGCGGACTCGGCCGCGCCACCCGCATGTTCTTCGCCCTGCTCGCGTTGTCGCCGGCCTTGCTGCGGCGCTTCCGGCTGGTGACCGACCAGGTCTTCTTCGTCGGCAACCTGTCGCTTGTGATCATCGCCGTCTCGGGCCTGTTTGTCGGTTTCGTACTGGGCCTGCAGGGCTACTACACCCTGAACCGCTACGGCTCCGAGCAGGCATTGGGCCTACTGGTGGCGCTGTCGCTGGTCCGTGAGCTTGGGCCGGTGGTGAGTGCATTGCTGTTCGCGGGCCGTGCCGGCACGTCGCTGACGGCAGAGATCGGCCTGATGAAGGCGGGCGAACAACTGACGGCCATGGAGATGATGGCCGTGAACCCGCTGCAGCGCGTGATTGCCCCGCGCTTCTGGGCGGGTGTCATCGCCATGCCGATTCTGGCGGCCATCTTCAGCGCCGTGGGCATCCTGGGCGGCTATCTGGTCGGCGTGCAGCTGATCGGGGTGGACGCCGGGGCGTTCTGGTCGCAGATGCAGGGCGGCGTGGATGTGCGTGCCGATGTGCTCAATGGCGTGATCAAGAGCTTCATCTTTGGCATCGCGGTGACGTTTATTGCCTTGTATCAAGGTTTCGAGGCCAACCCGACGCCGGAAGGCGTGTCGCGCGCAACCACGCGCACCGTGGTGCTGGCATCGCTGGCGGTCCTGGGGCTGGACTTCCTGCTCACGGCGCTGATGTTCAGCTGAGCCGGTGGCTTCCATCGCATTGGAAAAGAGAATCGCATGAAGAAAAAATCGCTCGACTACTGGGTGGGGTTGTTCGTGGTGGTGGGGTTTGCCGCCCTCCTGTTCCTGGCACTCAAGGCTGGCAACATGAGCAGCTTCTCGTTCCAGGAGACCTACGGCGTGACGGCACAGTTCGACAACATCGGCGGCCTGAAGGCGCGCGCGCCGGTCAAGAGCGCGGGCGTGGTGGTGGGCCGGGTGGCGGGCATCCGCTTCGATGACAAGGCATACCTGGCCACCGTGGAACTGAGCCTGGACAAGCGCTACCAGTTTCCCAAGGACACGTCGGCCAAGATCCTGACCTCGGGCCTGCTCGGTGAGCAATACATCGGCCTGGAAGCCGGTGGCGACACCGCCATGCTGGCGCAGGGCGGCAAGATCACGATGACCCAGTCGGCCGTGGTGCTGGAAAACCTGATCGGCCAGTTCCTGTACAACAAGGCGGCCGATGCGGGCGCGGGTGGCGGCAGCGCCGCCCCGGCGCCGGCCGCTCCGGCATCCGGTGCCGCCACCTTGCCCGCCGCGCCAGGTCTGGGTGGAACGAAATGAGCGCTGGTGGCAGAGGACACCGGCCGCGGGGGCTGACGCGGCTGGTGGTAGCGATCGTGGCTGCAGTGGCGCTGGCCGGTTGCGCGACTGGCCCCAATGCCAATCCGAAGGACCCGCTGGAGCCGCTTAACCGGGGCGTCCACACGGTCAATGAACAGGTCGACAAGTACGCGCTCAAGCCGGTGGCGCAGGTGTATGCGGACTACGTGCCGTCGCCGGTGCGCACTGCCATCGGCAATGTCTTCTCCAACATGAGCGATGTGTACTCGGCGGCGAACAACCTGCTGCAGGGCAAGCCGACGCGTGCGGCGGAAGACACGATGCGCGTGGCGATCAACAGCGTGCTGGGTATCGGCGGGCTGATCGACATTGCCACGCCGGCTGGGCTGCCGAAGTACAAGGAAGACTTCGGCCAGACGCTGGGCGTGTGGGGCGTGCCGTCGGGACCGTACCTGGTACTGCCGCTGTTCGGTCCGAGCAACGTGCGCGACACTGTGGGCATGCTGGTGGACCGCCAGCTGGACCCGTCCGCCTACATCTACCCGGTGTGGATTCGCAATACCGCGACCGGGGTGCGGATTGTCGATGGCCGCGCGCAGTTGCTGGGCGCGTCGAACCTGATCGAAGCGGCGGCGCTGGATCGGTATGCGTTCCTGCGTGATTCCTATATGCAGCGGCGGCAGTACCTGATCTATGACGGCAACCCGCCGGCGGATAAGAGCGAGGACGGCGACGAGACCCCCGCGCCGTCCGGCCCGGCTTCTCCGGCTGACGGCCAGTCCGCGGAGCCGGCGATGCCGGCCGCTCCGGCGGAAGGCAAGCCCGGTGCGCCGGCCGATGGCAAGCCTGCCTCGCCGGCAGATGGGACGCCTGCGGCACCAGCCGACGGCAAGCCGGCTTCGGAGGCGCAGCAGCAGGGCACGCAGCCCGACCAGGCGCTGCCGGTGCCGCCGCCCAACCGATTGATTGGTCCGGGCGGGACGTTGCGCTTCGGTCGCTGAGAGGCGGCCGGACCAATGTGGACAAGGGGCCGGTCGCCTGTGAGCGTGCTGTGAGCTCTGAAACAAAGTGTTTGAAAGTGGCGCCAGCGCTACGTGGACGTGAAACGTCCCGCTGGCGCCTGTGTTCCAATAGGCGCGGTATCTGGCAGTTGTCGGGCTGGGCCGGCCAAGGTTCCCTGGGCACCCGCTCGTCACGTCATCGCCGATGAGCAAAGCCCTTGATTGAAAGGAAATACACAATGCTGAAGCGTTTGCTGCTCCCCGTCGTCGCCGTTTTCGCCTTTGCCGGCGCCGCGCAGGCCCAGGATCCCGTGGACGCGTCCTCGCCCGACGCGCTGGTCAAGACCGTGGTGAACGACGTCATGGCCACCGTGAAAAGCGACAAGGACATGCAGGCCGGCAACATTGCGAAGATCTCGGCGCTGGTCGAGCAGAAGATCCTGCCGAACGCCAACTTCACGAAGACCACGCAGATCGCGATGGGCCGCAACTGGTCGAAGGCCACGCCCGAACAACAGAAGATCATCACCGACGAATTCAAGACGCTGCTGATCCGTACGTATGCCGGCGCCATTGCCCAGATCCGCGACCAGCAGGTTCAGTTCCGTCCGTACCGTGGCACGCCGGAAGACACCGACGCGACGATCCGCACCCAGGTCATCAACAAGGGCGAGCCGATCCAGCTGGACTATCGTCTGGAGAAGACCGCGCAGGGCTGGAAGGTGTATGACATCAACGTGCTGGGCGCCTGGCTGACCGAGGCCTACAAGGGCAGCTTCAACACGATCGTCGGCCAGCAAGGCGTGGATGGGGTTATCAAGACCCTGCAGGACCGCAATCGCCAGTTGGCCAACGCCAAGAGCTAGCCCGTCCGGCACGATCTGGTTGCGGTGCAGCACACCGCAACCAAACTGGTCTACAATGGCCGCTCGCTCCCGCCCGCTGTATGCCGAGCGGGAGTTCTTGTTTTTTCGCCCCCTCTTTCCCTCGATCCTGATGCCTTCGTTCGGAGCCTCGCTGACCAACCGCAACGCCGCCGCCGTGCTGCGTGACGGGCTGTCGCGCGTGACCCAGGGCGACGTGGCAGTGGATTGCAGTGCGCTAGTGCAGGTCGATTCGGCCGCCGTCGCCGTGCTTCTGGCGTGGCAGCGTGCCGCAGCCGGGCGCGGCCAGGCCCTGGCACTGACCGGTGTGCCGCCACAACTGGCCGAGTTGGCCAGCCTCTACGGCGTCGACGGACTGCTCGGCCTGGCGCCGGTTGCAGCCGCCTCTCTCCCGGAACACCACCACCGACATTGAACCGGCATCCGTGGCCGCGCGCCGTTTGCGCTGGTCGATGCGATGCCCCGGCGCCGGCCGAGCGGCCGGACGCCGCGTCGGAATGGCCGGCCCGGCAGGATCGGACCGAAGCGGGAGATCCCCCGCATCCCCTATAATTCCGGGTTGTTCGTCCCCATGTCGCCCCCAAGTGTCCTGACACTCATGCACCAGGTGCTGCGCGGCTAACCCCGAGGGCGCTCCCCAACTCCAAGAGAGGCCGGTCCCCCAAAGTGGACCCGTCACAAGACATTCGGCCATGAAAGCCATCGAAATTACCGATGTCCGCAAGCGCTACCGCAGTCTGCAAGCGCTCAAGGGCGTCAGTTTTACCGTCGAGCGCGGCGAATTCTTCGGCCTGCTCGGCCCCAACGGGGCCGGCAAGACCACGCTGATCTCGATCCTCGCAGGCTTGAACCGGGCCGATTCGGGGCGCATCAGCGTGCTCGGGCATGACGTGGTGGATGACTACCGCATGGCCCGCCGCATGCTGGGCGTGGTGCCGCAGGAACTGGTGTTCGATCCCTTCTTCACGGTGCGCGAGACGCTGCGCCTGCAGTCCGGCTACTTCGGGCTGACGCGCAATGACGATTGGATCGACGAGATCATGGCCAACCTGGATCTCACCAACAAGGCCGACAGCAACATGCGCCAGCTCTCCGGCGGCATGAAGCGCCGCGTGCTGGTGGCGCAGGCGCTGGTGCACCGGCCGCCTGTGATCGTACTGGATGAACCGACGGCCGGCGTGGATGTTGAGCTGCGCCAGACGCTGTGGAAGTTCATCTCGCGCCTGAACCGCGAAGGTCACACGATCATCCTGACCACGCACTACCTCGAAGAGGCCGAGGCGCTGTGCGATCGTATCGCCATGCTGAAGTTTGGCGAGGTGGTGGCGCTGGACCGGACCAGCAACCTGCTGACCCAGTTTGCCGGGCTGCAACTGGTGCTGACGCTGTCGCGCGGCACGCTGCCGCCGGAGCTGGAAGCGCTGCGTACCCCCTCGAACCCCGGCGAGCGCGCCCACCGGCTGCGCCTGTCCGGCTACGAGGCGGTGGAGCCGATCCTGGCCGCGCTGCGCGAAGCCGGCTGCGAAGTCGAAGACATGGAAATCAGCAAGGCAGACCTCGAGGACGTGTTCGTCCAGATCATGCGGCGGGAGGGGCACATGCCCGGCGCGCTACCCGACCCCGCCATGGAGCCCGCGGCATGAGAAACCCGGCAGATATCGACATCGCCGACGATCAGGCGCGCCTGGCCTCGATGGCCGTGGGTGGCTTCGTCGGTTTCCGAACCCTGCTGTACAAGGAAGTCCTGCGTTTCTGGAAGGTCGCTTTCCAGACCGTGGCGGCGCCCGTGCTGACCGCGGTGCTGTACCTGCTGATCTTCGGTCACGTGCTGGAAGACCGGGTGCGGGTTTATGACCAGATCAGTTACACCGCCTTCCTGGTGCCGGGCCTGGTGATGATGAGCGTGTTGCAGAATGCGTTTGCGAACAGTTCGTCGTCATTGATCCAGTCCAAGATCACCGGCAACCTGGTGTTYATCATGCTGCCGCCSCTGTCGCACTGGGARATGTTYGGYGCCTAYGTGGTGGCGTCGGTCATCCGCGGTCTCAGCGTGGGCCTGGGCGTGCTGCTGGTGACGGCGTGGTTCGCGAACCTGCATTTCGCCAACATCGCCTGGATCGTGGTCTTCGCGCTGATGGGCGCGAGCATTTTGGGCACATTGGGGTTGATCGCAGGCATCTGGGCGGAAAAATTCGACCAGCTGGCCGCGTTCCAGAACTTCCTGATCATGCCGGCCACGTTCCTGTCCGGCGTGTTCTATTCGATTCACTCGCTGCCGCCGTTCTGGCAGGCGGTGTCGCACGCCAACCCGTTCTTCTACATGATCGACGGGTTCCGCTACGGCTTCTTCGGCGTATCGGACGTGCCGCCCCTGCATAGCCTGGCGGTGGTGGCCGTCGCGTTTGCAGTGCTGGCCGCGCTGGCGCTGCGAATGCTCAGGACGGGTTACAAGCTGCGGCACTGATTGCCGCACCGACGGATTTCACAAGAGACAGACATGCTGCCTACACCGGAACAAGTCAGGGATTACATTGCCCAAGGTTTGCCCTGCGACCATCTGGAAGTGGAAGGCGATGGCCAGCACTTCTTTGCCACCATCGTCAGCGCGGAGTTTGACGGCAAGCGCCTGATCCAGCGTCACCAGCGTGTCTACGCCGCACTGGGCGACCGCATGCGCGCCGAGATCCACGCGCTGTCGATGAAGACGCTGACGCCGGCCGAATGGCAGGCGGGCGAGGGCAAGTAAGGCAGGGCCGTTTCACCGATTGGAGCCGGGCGCCGATATGCGCGGCTCCCGCCACAACGATACCGGGCGGGCATGATCCGTCCGGTCGCAACTGACAGAACATGGACAAATTCCAGATTCAGGGCAATGGCCCGCTCAAAGGCGAGATCCGTGTTTCGGGCGCCAAGAACGCGGCGTTGCCCATCCTCTGCGCCGGTCTGCTGACCGCCGATACCGTCACCATCGACAACGTGCCGGATCTCCAGGACACGCGCACCATGCTCAAGCTGCTGCGCGAGATGGGCATGCAGGCCGACATGACCGGCGACACCGCCACGCTGGTGGGCGCGGGCATCAACTCGCCGGAAGCGTCCTACGACCTGGTGAAGACCATGCGGGCGTCGATCCTGGTGCTCGGGCCGCTGGTGGCGCGCTTCGGCGAGGCGCGCGTCTCGCTGCCCGGCGGCTGCGGCATCGGTGCACGTCCCGTGGATCAGCACATCAAGGGCCTGCAGGCCATGGGTGCCGAGATCAATATCGAGCACGGTTTCATCCATGCCCGCGCCAGCCGGCTGAAGGGGGCCCGCGTGGTGACGGACATGATCACCGTGACCGGCACCGAGAACCTGCTGATGGCCGCCACGCTCGCCGAAGGCGAAACGGTGCTTGAGAACGCCGCGCGCGAACCCGAGGTGACCGACCTGGCCAACCTGCTGGTCAAGATGGGCGCGAAGATCGACGGCATTGGCACCGACCGGCTGATCGTGCAGGGCGTCGATCGCCTGCATGGTGCCCGGCACACCGTGGTGGCCGATCGCATCGAGGCCGGCACTTTCCTGTGCGCGGCCGCCGCCACGCTGGGCGACCTGGTGCTGCGCGGCGTGCCGCCGCTGATCCTGGACGCCGTGCTGATCAAGCTGCGCGAGGCGGGCGCCCAGATCGAGACCGGTGACGACTGGATCCGCCTGGCCATGCCGCGTCGCGCGCAGGCCGTGAGCTTCCGCACGTCGGAGTACCCGGCTTTCCCGACCGACATGCAGGCGCAGTTCATGACACTGAACGCGATCGCCGAAGGCACCGCCCGCATCACGGAGACGATCTTCGAGAACCGCTTCATGCACGTGCAGGAACTGAACCGCCTGGGCGCCAACATCACCGCCGAGGGCAACACGGCCGTGGTGACCGGCGTGCCGCGCCTGTCCGGTGCCAGCGTGATGGCGACCGACCTGCGCGCATCCGCCAGCCTGGTGATTGCCGGCCTGGTGGCCGACGGCGAGACGGTGATCGACCGGATCTATCACCTGGACCGTGGCTACGACCGCATGGAAGACAAGCTGTCGGCGGTGGGCGCCAAGATCCGCCGCCTGACCCGCAGCGCGGCCTGATTGCCAGCGCAAGCACGCCGAGCCGACTCCCGAATATCGATTAAGAACCTGACGATGAGCCCCGCCTTCAATGCCTCGCCCGACCAGCTGACGCTGGCGCTGTCCAAGGGCCGCATCTTCACCGAGACCCTGCCGCTGCTGGCGGCCGCCGGCATTCACGTGACCGAGGATCCCGAGACATCGCGCAAGCTGATCCTGCCCACGTCCGATCCGGCCGTGCGCGTCATCATCGTGCGCGCCTCGGACGTGCCGACATACGTGCAGTACGGCGCGGCGGATTTCGGCGTGGCCGGCAAGGACGTGCTGATGGAACATGGCATGACCGGGCTGTATGCGCCGATCGACCTGAACATCGCCCGTTGCCGCATGTCGGTGGCGGTGCCGGCGGGCTTTGACTACGCCAATGCGGTGCGCCAGGGTGCGCGGCTGGCCGTGGCCACCAAGTATGTGCAGACCGCGCGCGAGCATTTTGCCAAGAAGGGCGTGCACGTGGACCTGATCAAGCTGTACGGCTCGATGGAGCTCGGGCCGCTGGTCGGCCTGTCGGACGCGATCGTCGACCTGGTGAGCACGGGCGGCACGCTGCGTGCCAACAACCTCGTCGAAGTGGAAGAGATCGTGCAAATTTCATCGCGGCTGGTGGTCAACCAGGCCGCGCTCAAGCTCAAGCGGGAACGGCTGGCGCCGATCCTCGACGCGTTTGAACGGGCCTCGGCGGCGCTTGCCTGAGGCAGCAGCGACCGGGGACTCGCTAGGAAGGAAGTCATGAACGAAACCGATATGGAAAACCTGTCGATCCGCCGGCTGGACTCCGTCGAGCCCGGCTTTGCCAGCGCGCTGCGCCAGGTGCTGGCGTTCGAGGCGTCCGAGGACGAGGCGATCGATCGCGCGGCTGCGCAGATCCTGGCCGACGTGCGTGCGCGCGGCGACGAGGCGGTGCTCGAATACACGCGTCGCTTTGACCGCGTGGAAGCATCGTCGATGGGTGCGCTGGAACTGTCGCAGGCCCAGCTCGAAGCGGCGCTGGAAGACCTGGAACCGAAGCGCCGCGCCGCACTGGAAGCCGCCGCCGCGCGCGTGCGGGCCTACCACGAGAAGCAGAAGATCGAGTGCGGCAGCCATAGCTGGGAATACACGGAATCCGACGGCACGATGCTGGGCCAGAAGGTGACCCCGCTGGACCGCGTGGGCCTGTATGTGCCGGGCGGCAAGGCGGCCTACCCGTCGTCCGTGCTGATGAATGCGATTCCGGCCCGCGTGGCCGGCGTCAAGGAAGTCATCATGGTCGTGCCCACGCCCGGTGGCGTGCGCAATGAACTGGTGCTGGCCGCCGCGCAGATCGCCGGCGTGGATCGCGTCTTCACGATCGGCGGCGCGCAGGCTGTCGGCGCGCTGGCCTACGGCACGGCTACGCTGCCGCAGGTGGACAAGATCGTCGGCCCGGGCAATGCCTACGTGGCTGCGGCCAAGCGCCGCGTGTTCGGCACGGTGGGCATCGACATGATCGCCGGCCCCTCGGAAATCCTGGTGATTTGCGACGGCACCACGGACCCGGACTGGGTGGCGATGGACTTGTTCTCGCAGGCCGAGCACGACGAACTGGCGCAGTCGATCCTGCTGTGCCCAGATGCGGAATACCTGAATCGCGTGGAAGCGAGTATCCAGCGCCAGCTGCCCACGATGCCGCGCCGTGAGGTGATCGCTGCCTCCTTGGCCGGCCGCGGCGCCCTGATCAAGGTGCGTGACATGGAAGAGGCGTGCGAGATCGCCAACGCCATTGCACCGGAACACCTGGAAATCTCCGCCGAGAACCCACGCCAATGGAGCGAGAAGATCCGCCACGCCGGCGCCATCTTCCTGGGCCGCTACACCAGCGAGTCGCTGGGCGACTACTGCGCGGGGCCGAACCACGTGCTGCCAACCTCACGCACCGCGCGTTTTTCGTCGCCGCTAGGCGTGTACGACTTCCAGAAGCGCTCGAGCCTGATCGAGGTGAGCGAGGGCGGGGCGCAGATGCTGGGCCAGATCGCGGCCGAGCTGGCGTATGGTGAAGGCCTGCAGGCCCACGCCCGCAGCGCGGAATACCGTTTCAAGCGTAGTTGATTGTTTAAATTCTTAACGTAAGAGGATTCTTCATGCCTGCCGTAGACCCTTCCCTGATCGAACGCATCATCCGTGACGACGTGCGCGCCATGGGCGCCTACCATGTGGCGGATTCGCACGGTCTGGTGAAGCTCGACGCGATGGAGAATCCGTACTGCCTGCCCCCCGCACTGCGCACGCAACTGGCCGCGCGGCTGGGCGAGGTGGCGCTGAACCGGTATCCGGTGCCGAGCAGCGAGGCGCTGCGCGCGAAGCTCAAGGACGTCATGGGCGTGCCGGCCGGCATGGATGTGCTGCTGGGCAACGGATCGGACGAGATCATCAGCATGCTGGCGCTGGCCGCGGCCAGGCCGGGCGCGAAGGTGATGGCGCCGGTGCCGGGCTTCGTGATGTACGCGATGTCCGCGCAGTTCGCCGGGCTCGAGTTCGTCGGCGTGCCGCTGCGCGCGGACTTCACGCTGGATCGGGCGGCGATGCTGGCGGCGATGGCCGAGCACAAGCCGGCCATCATTTACCTGGCGTATCCGAACAATCCGACGGGCAACCTGTTCGACGCCGCCGACATGGAGGCCATCGTCCGCGCCGCGCAGGGAGAGGTCTGCCAGAGCCTGGTGGTGGTGGACGAGGCCTACCAGCCGTTCGCGCAGGAAAGCTGGATGCCCCGGCTGACCGAATTCGGCAACCTGCTGGTCATGCGCACCGTGTCGAAGCTGGGCCTGGCCGGCATCCGCCTGGGCTACGTGGCCGGCGAGCCGGCATGGCTGTCCCAGCTGGACAAGGTCCGCCCACCTTATAACGTCAATGTGCTGACCGAGGCCACGGCGCTGTTCGCACTGGAGCATGTCGGCGTGCTCGACGACCAGGCAGCCCAACTGCGCGCCGAACGCACGCGGCTGGCCGACGCGATGGCCGGGCAGCCCGGCGTAACGGTATTCCCGAGCGCCGCCAACTTCCTGTTGGTTCGCGTGCCGGATGCGGCACAGATATTCGATCGACTCCTGGCGCGGAAGGTATTGATCAAGAACGTGAGTAAAATGCACGCATTGCTGGCCAACTGTCTGCGCGTGACGGTCAGCACGCCCGAAGAAAACGCGCAGTTTCTTGAAGCCTTTGCCGCTTCATTGCAGGATTAACCCCACCATGCGTGTTGCAGAGGTCACCCGCAATACCTCGGAAACGCAAATCCGCGTTTCGCTGAATCTCGACGGTACCGGTCGCCAGAAGCTGGCGTCCGGCGTGCCGTTCCTCGACCACATGCTGGATCAGATCGCCCGCCACGGCATGTTCGACCTCGAGGTCGAAGCCACCGGCGATGTCCATATCGATGACCACCACACGGTGGAAGACGTCGGTATCACGCTCGGCCAGGCAGTTGCCAGGGCCATCGGCGACAAGAAGGGGATCACGCGCTACGGCCACAGCTATGTGCCGCTGGACGAATGCCTGTCGCGCGTGGTGATCGACTTCTCGGGGCGCCCCGGTCTGGAGTTCCACGTGCCGTTCACGCGTGCGCGCGTGGGCAGCTTCGATGTGGACCTGACGATCGAATTCTTCCGCGGCTTCGTCAACCATGCCGGCGTGACGCTGCATATCGACAACCTGCGTGGCATCAATGCCCACCATCAATGCGAAACGGTGTTCAAAGCCTTCGGGCGGGCCCTGCGCATGGCGGTGGAACTGGACCCGCGCGCGGCCAACATCATCCCATCGACAAAAGGCACCCTCTGATCCAGACTGCCTTCCGCGACACCTTGTAGGCGTGCCGGCTGGTTGCGGCGCCCGCTGACGAACACCGATACACCCGCAACCGATGGATACGCTCAAGTCCTTTATTTCATTGCTGGCGCTGATCAACCCGATCGGGGCGATCCCGTTCTTCATCAGCCTGACCAGCCAGCAGACGGAAGCGGAGAAGCTGCGTACCATCAAGACGGCGTCGGTGTCCGTGGCAATCGTGGTCGGGGTGTCGGCGCTGCTGGGTCAGCAGATCATCGAGTTCTTCAATATCTCGGTGGCGTCGTTGCAGGTAGGTGGCGGAATCATCATGATCATGATGGCCATGAACATGCTGAACGCCCAGACCAGCCGGACCAAGGCCACGCCCGAGGAAGAGGACGAGGCCGAGGCCAAGGCAAGCATCGCGGTGGTGCCGCTGGCGCTGCCGTTGCTGACCGGGCCGGGGTCCATCAGCACGGTGATCGTCTATGCCGGCAAGACCCAGCACTGGTACCAGTTGCTGGTACTGGTGGGCCTGGGAGTGTTGCTGGGCGCGGTGGTGTACATGACGTTCCGCGCGGCGGATCCCATCGCGCGGGTGATTGGCCGGACCGGGATCAATATCGGCACGCGCCTGATGGGGCTGATCCTGTCGGCGCTGGCCGTCGAATTCATTGTGGACGGGCTGAAGACATTGTTGCCTGTTTTGAAATCATGACTACCATAGCAATTGTGGATTACGGCATGGGCAACCTGCGCTCGGTGGCGCAGGCGTTGCGCGCCGCGGCACCGGAAGCGGATGTCCAGGTAGTGGATCGGCCGGAAGCGATCCGCGCGGCGGACCGCGTGGTGTTGCCGGGCCAGGGCGCCATGCCGGACTGCATGGGTGCGCTGGGCGGCTCCGGGCTGCAGGAGGCGGTGCTGGAAGCGGCCGCCAGCAAGCCGATGCTGGGTGTGTGCGTTGGCGAACAGATGCTTTTTGACCACAGCACCGAAAGTCGCACTGGAGGCGTCAGTACGCCGTGCCTGGCGCTGATGCCGGGCGAGGTGATTCGCTTTGAGCTGGACGGGATGACGCAGCCGGACGGCTCGCGTTACAAAGTGCCGCAAATGGGATGGAATCGCGTGCACCAGTCGCGCGCCCACCCGCTGTGGGAGGGGATCCCGGACGACAGCTGGTTCTATTTTGTGCACAGTTATTATGTGCATGCGCAGGACCCGGCCCACATTGCCGGCGAAACCGAGTATGGCGTCGTGTTTACCAGTGCGGTAGCACGCGATAATATTTTTGCCACGCAGTTTCACCCGGAGAAGAGCGCCGCCATGGGTTTGCAGTTGTATCGGAATTTCGTGCATTGGAATCCGTAAGGCACCTGTACCTGAAGCGCCCCCGATACTGTCCAGCGATCGTTCAGAGCCACTAACCAGACTGCGCATCCACTGCCAAACTGACATGACCTGAACAGCCAGCGCGTTTGCCGGCATCGCTACCTTTTTCCTTTTTACACAACCACCACGCTCGTCACGCTTATGTTGCTCATTCCGGCCATCGACCTGAAGGACGGTCAGTGTGTACGCCTCAAACAAGGCGACATGGACCAGGCCACCGTCTTTTCCGAAGATCCCGCCGCCATGGCACGTCACTGGGTGAACCAGGGCGCGCGTCGCCTGCACCTGGTAGACCTCAACGGCGCATTCGTCGGCAAGCCTCGTAACGAGGCCGCCATCAAATCCATCATCGCCGAGGTGGGCGACGAGATCCCCGTGCAGCTGGGCGGCGGCATCCGTGACCTGAACACCATCGAGCGCTGGCTGGATGATGGCTTGTCGTACGTCATCATCGGCACTGCCGCGGTGAAGAACCCGGGCTTCCTGAAGGATGCGTGCTCCGCATTCGGCGGCCACATCATCGTCGGCCTCGATGCCAAGGACGGCAAGGTAGCCACCGACGGCTGGAGCAAGCTGACCGGCCACGAAGTGGCGGATCTCGCTCGCAAGTACGAAGACTACGGCGTCGAAGCGATCATCTATACAGATATCGGCCGCGACGGGATGCTGCAGGGGATCAATATCGACGCCACGGTGAAATTGGCTCAGTCGATGTCGATCCCGGTGATCGCCAGCGGCGGACTGTCCAATCTGACCGACATCGAGCGCCTGTGCCAGGTGGAGCCAGAAGGCGTGGAAGGCGTGATCTGCGGCCGCGCGATCTACTCCGGCGACCTCAACTTCGCGGACGCCCAGGCGCGCGCGGACAAGCTGGGCGCGGAGTAAGCCAGCGACAAGCACGTGCCCGGCGCCGGGCGCGTGCAGCTGCGAGAAGCTGTCGCCATTCGGGCGGCGGCGCGCAAGGAATCTCATGCTAGCCAAACGTATTATCCCCTGCCTGGACGTGACCAACGGGCGGGTGGTCAAGGGAGTCAACTTCGTCGAATTGCGCGACGCGGGTGACCCGGTTGAAATCGCGCGTCGCTATGACGAGCAGGGCGCCGATGAGATCACTTTTCTCGATATCACCGCGACCAGCGACGGCCGCGACCTGATTCTGCACATCATTGAAGCGGTGGCCTCCCAGGTGTTTATCCCCCTGACGGTCGGCGGCGGTGTGCGCGCCGTGGAAGACGTGCGGCGCCTGCTCAACGCGGGGGCCGACAAGATCAGCGTCAACTCGTCGGCCATTGCCAATCCGCAGCTCGTATCCGATGCCACTGGCAAGTACGGCTCGCAGTGCATCGTGGTGGCCATCGATGCCAAGCGCAGTTCCGCCCCAGGCGAGGCGCCGCGCTGGGAAGTCTTCACGCATGGCGGCCGCAAGGCCACCGGCCTGGATGCCGTCGAATGGGCCCGCGAAATGGCGGCGCGCGGCGCCGGCGAAATCCTGCTGACCAGCATGGATCGCGACGGCACCAAGAGCGGGTTCGATCTGGAACTCACGCGCGCTGTCAGCGACGCCGTGCCGGTTCCCGTTATTGCATCAGGTGGCGTTGGCGGCCTGCAGGACCTGGCCGACGGAATCCGTCTGGGTCGCGCCGATGCGGTGCTGGCCGCCAGCATCTTCCACTACGGCCAGCATACCGTTGGCGAAGCAAAGGCATTCATGGCCCGCGAGGGCATTCCCGTCCGGATGTGATCATGGCAAAGAAGTGGCTGAACAAGGTGAAGTGGGACGACAACGGCCTGGTGCCGGTTATTGTCCAGGAGACGGGTTCCAATGACGTGCTGATGTTCGCCTTCATGAACCGCGAGGCGCTGCAGCGCACGGTGGAGCTTGGCGAAGCCGTGTTCTGGTCGCGCTCGCGCAAGCGTCTGTGGCACAAGGGCGAGGAATCAGGGCACGTGCAGAAAGTCCATGAGATTCGTCTGGATTGCGACGAAGACGTGGTGCTGTTGAAGGTGACACAGGTGGATAGCATCGCCTGCCACACTGGCCGTCATTCGTGCTTCTTCCAGAAGTTCGAGGGCGATGCCGAATCGGGCGACTGGCAGACCGTCGAGCCGGTGCTGAAGGATCCCTCCACCATCTACGCGGCCAAGTCATGAGCGATTCCCTCTCCGAGGCAGAAGTGCTGGCGCGCGTGGCTGCGACGCTGGAGTCCCGCAAGCCGGAAAACGGTGGCGACCCCGACAAGTCCTACGTGGCGAAGCTGTTCCACAAGGGCGACGATGCCATCCTCAAGAAGATTGGCGAGGAAGCGACGGAAACGGTGATGGCGGCCAAGGACGCCCGCGCCGCGGGGCTTAGCCAGGAGGCTGTCGGCAAGGTGGTCTACGAAGTGGCCGACCTGTGGTTCCACAGCATGGTGCTGTTGGCACGATTCGGCGTGACGCCGTCGGATGTGGTCAACGAACTGGCGCGCCGCGAAGGGATGTCCGGGCTGGCGGAGAAGGCCAGCCGCAAGGAGTAGCATAGATCCCCTGGCGCCCGGGAATCGCCCGGGCACGGCGCAACGCTGGAGGGCAAGATGGCGACGGACTACACCACGCAAGTCACGACTACCCCGGACACAGACAAGCTAGATGGCCTGCGCAAGCTGACGCATATTCTCTATGCGCTGTATGCGATTTTCTGGCTGACCGGCGGCATCACGGCGCTGATCGCGATCGTCGTGAACTATGTCAAGCGCGACGATACGCGCGGCACGCTTTACGCCTCACATTTCGCGTGGCAGATCCGCACGTTCTGGTGGTCGATCGTCTGGACCGTGGTCGGCGGATTCATGTTTGTCACAGTGCTGCTGTTCCCGGTGGCGATTGCGCTCTGGAGCATTTTGTCATTGTGGATGCTGTATCGTATCGTCAAGGGCTGGCTGTACCTGAATGACCGCAAGCCGATGTATCCGGACCAGCAGTTCTGAGAAAACGCGGGTCGGATCGATCGCGTGGAATGATCCGACATACTGCAACAAAAACTTCATGAAATCCCAGGACAATTGCGTTTTCTGCAAGATCGTGGCCGGTCAGATTCCGTCGCAAAAGCTGTATGAGGACGGCGAGTTGCTGGCATTTCACGATATCCATCCCAAAGCGCCGGTACACTTTCTGCTAATTCCGAAGTCGCATGTCGATTCGCTGGCCGATTGCGGACCCGGCGATTCGGATGTGCTTGCTAGAATGATGCTCAAGGTGCCTGAACTGGCGCGCCAGGCCGGCTGTGACAACGGCTTCCGGACGGTGATCAATACCGGCACGGACGGCGGACAGGAGGTCTATCACCTCCATGTCCACGTACTCGGCGGACCGCGCGACAAGTGGAAGGCACCGGCACCCTGATTACCGGGGCAGCCTGGGCATGAGCGGGCCAGGACATGTGTCCTGGCCTGGTGTCGCGTCGGCAACCGTCGCCCGACGTGACCTTTGAGGGACGGAACTACGGGGCCGGGCGGCTTACCTTGATCGCCCGCAGCTTCATCAGGAGCAAGAAATGGGTTCGTTTAGCATTTGGCACTGGCTGATCGTGCTGGTGATCGTCATGCTCGTTTTCGGTACCAAGAAGCTGCGCAATATCGGGCAAGACCTGGGCGGCGCGGTGAAGGGTTTCAAGGACGGCATGAAGGATGGCAGTGCCGAGGAACCGGGTGCCCCGGGCACCCCGGCCAAGGAACTGCGCGATTCCACCACGATCGATGTGGAAGCCAAGGAAAAGTCCCGCCAGCAGTAAGCACCTGACGGTCTTCGACTTGCCTGAAGCATTCCCCCCGGCGGCCGCGCTCGCGACGGCCCGCCCTTCCTGTGTCCCTGGCCAGATGTCCGCATGATCGATCTCGGCATTTCCAAGCTCGCACTGATTGGCGCCGTGGCGCTGATCGTGATCGGTCCTGAGCGTCTGCCCAAGGTGGCGCGGACGGTCGGCGCGCTGGTCGGCCGTGCGCAGCGCTATATCAATGACGTCAAGGCGGAAGTCAGCCGCGAGGTGGAACTCGATGAACTGCGCAAGATGCGCACGGAGTTCGAGAATGCCGCACGCGACGTCGAGCAGACCATCCACAAAGAAGTCAGCGAGCATACTCAGGCGCTGAACGAAGCTTTGGGGGGCGTGGAAGGATCTGCGTCGACGACGTCAGGCGAGGGTGCATCCGGTGGCGGCTACGTACCAAGTTGGAATGCCGCCCACAAATCCCACAACGGCCGCAAGAGCTGGCGCGTGAAGCAGGGCGCGCGACCGCTCTGGTTCAAGCGGCAGCAGAGCTCGCGCGTATGGGTGCAGTCCGGCGCTGCGCGCGTCAAGCGGCACCGTCCCGCCAGCGGCCGCGCTCGCTCGTTCTTCGAATGACCATGACGGCTTTTGCCGTCCCGCCCGCCGCGCCGGCTGGCGGCGGCCGCCACCGAACCCTGATGCCAGCCAGCGCGGCTGAAGCGGCTACGCCATGAGCGACTCCCGTTCCCAAGATCCCAACGACGAAACCCAGCAGGAAACCTTCATCTCCCATTTGATCGAGTTGCGCGAGCGGCTGGTCAAGGCGGTTGCCGGGGTGATTGTCGTCTTCCTCGGCCTCGTCTACTGGGCGCCGAATATCTACAACCTGTTCGCAGCTCCGCTGATGGAGGCCCTTCCCAAGGGCGGCCGAATGATCGTGACCGATGTCACGGGGTCGTTCTTCGTGCCGATGAAGGTCACGATGCTGGTGGCCTTCCTGATCGCCTTGCCCTGGGTTCTCTATCAGGTCTGGCAATTTGTCGCGCCAGGTCTGTATCAGCATGAGAAGAAGCTCATCCTGCCGCTGGTCACCAGCAGTTATGTGCTGTTCCTCTGCGGCGTCGCGTTTGCGTACTTTCTTGTGTTCCCGACCGTGTTTCATTTCATGGCGCACTACAACGCGCCACTTGGTGCGGACATGTCGACGGACATCGACAAATACCTGAGCTTTGCCATGACCACGTTCCTGGCATTTGGCATTACCTTCGAAGTGCCGGTGGTGGTGATCGTGCTGGTCAGATTTGGCGTGGTGGAACTGGACAAGCTCAAGCAGATCCGCCCGTATGTGATCGTTGGGGCCTTTATCATCGCCGCCGTGGTGACCCCGCCCGATGTGCTTTCCCAGTTGCTGCTGGCCGTGCCGCTGATCGCACTCTATGAGCTGGGCTTGCTGATGGCCCGCTTTGTCACTAAACAGCCGCTTGGCGCACCTTCCGCAAGCGAGACGCAGCCGGACTGAGTTCCTCCGGACTTGTAAGCACACCGTATTCTCCGCGTCTGAATGCGCTGTTTTGCACCAAAATGGTGAAAAACAACCCCCTTGCTGTTGCTTGATCACAACAAAACGCGACGGTAAACCGCGTTTACGGCGAAAAAGTCTTCTGGCGCGGAGGGGGGGTGTCACATAATACGACGCAGACGTGAAGGTTAATGCGTCGCCCAAGCACTTGGGCAACCAAGATTTCCCAATCAGTTGACAAGGAAAGTGTCGATATGAAGATGAAACTGTTTGCAGCTGCCGTTGCCGCCATGGCCGCCGGCGGTGCGTATGCCCAGTCGAGCGTGACCCTGTACGGTGTGGTTGACGCTGGTATCGAATACCAAAACCACCAGCCCGCAGCGGGCGCAGGTCAGACCGGCGGCCACGACGTGGTTCGCATGACCTCCGGTAACCTGTCCGGCAGCCGTTGGGGCCTGCGCGGCGTGGAAGACCTGGGCGGTGGCCTGAAGGGCGTCTTCGTGCTGGAAAGCGGTTTCTCCATCGACGACGGCAAGTCGGCCCAGTCGAGCCGCCTGTTCGGTCGTCAGGCCTACGTCGGTCTGCAAAGCCAGTGGGGCGCGCTGACCCTGGGTCGTCAACAGACGCCGTTCTATGAATTCGGTCTGGCCTTCGATCCGATGGCCATCTCGACCAAGTACTCGATCACCTCGCAAGATCCGGTGTTCTCGCAACGTGCTGACAATGCTGTCAAGTACGTCGGTACCTTCGGTGGCCTGACCGCCAACGCCCTGTACAGCTTCGGCTGGGATACGGGTAGCGGCGCTGCCGGCGAACTGCCGGGTTCGGCCAAGGTTGGTCGCGAGTACAGCTTGAGCCTGACCTATTCGGGCGGCCCGTTCTCGGTTGGTGCCGTCTATGACGAAACCAACGTTGGCACCGCTGTGGCGAAGGACCAAGTCCTGCGTCGCGCTTCGGTCGCTGGTACGTACGCCTTCGGCCCGGCCAAGGTGTTCGCTGGTTACCGTTGGGGTCACTCGGTTGACACCATTTTCCAAGTTGCCAATCCGGGCGGCCAAAACACGTCGAACCTGTACTGGCTGGGTCTGGGTTACCAGCTGACCCCGGCGTTCTCGCTGACGGGCGCTACCTACTACCAAGACTTCCGTGGCAGCGGCCGCGATCCTTGGACCTTCGTGGCCTCGGCTGACTACGCTTTCTCGAAGCGTACGGATGCTTACCTGACCATGAGCTACGCCAAGAACAAGGACAACTCGACGATGGGTGTCGACGGTTTCGGCAAGACCAATGGTTCGGCCAACCAGTTCGGTGCTGTGGTTGGTATGCGTCACAAGTTCTAATTTGACGCGGGTGTAAGCCCGCATCAGATTCGGCTTGATCAGAACGCCGACATCCGAAAGGATGTCGGCGTTTTGTTTTGTCCTGCAAATCCAGGTGTTTCCGTTGGGCGATGTGTTTGGGGTGATCGCACCTCGCGATCATGGTTCGCGCTCTGGTTACAGCCACTCCATCGCGGAGGGTGCCCCGCTTTGTCGGCGGTCGTGACTCCAATGCATTCCGGATGCCGACGACCAGCCCCCTGAGGGCGTACCCAGTCCTGCGTGAACAGGCTCCCATCTCAAGTGCAAGGTCGTCCCCCTACCGTGTGCTCCTGCAAGCAAGTAGAGACGTTGCCCAGCGCAGTCGCCATGCCGCGGACGTCTGCCTCAAGCACCCCAGGCCCCTCTTCTGGTCCCTCAGGCCTTTCAAGTCCAAAAAGTAATCTACCTAACGCATCGTCGACTGCAGCGCCACGATTTGGCCTAACACCCAAAAGTCCACTCCACATGCGCAAGGTGCAAGCGTTGCGCGCGTTGTCCCCAAAGAAAAACCCCGTCAGTCGCCTGACGGGGTTTTCGCTTTCTTGGCACTTAACTTGCTGGTCCTTTGCACTATCCAGAGGTCACTGCCATAACCGCAGGCTCACTCTTCCTCATCCAGCGGCATCGCGCGTCGCGGTGGGGGAGGGCGCTTGCCGATCGTCACGGTGACATCGGCTGGTTTGCCGCGGCGGATGACTTTCATCCTGACCTCGGCACCCGGCTTCAACTGCGCGATGGCGTTCAACAGCGCCGTCGTGTCCGAAATGGATTGCTCGCCGACTGATACCAGCACGTCGCCTGGCTTCACTCCGGCCTTGTCGGCGGGGCCGCCCTGGACCACCGCGGCAATCAGTGCCCCTTCCTTGGCGTCCAGGCCGAAGGATTCGGCGATCTCGGGCGTCATGTCTTGCGGCTCCACGCCGATCCAGCCACGCGTCACAGCGCCCGACGAGATGATGGACTCCATGACCTGCTTGGCGGTCGATACGGGAATCGCGAAACCAATCCCCAGCGAGCCGCCCGAGCGTGAATAGATCGCCGTGTTGATGCCCAGCAGGTTGCCCTGGGCATCGACCAGCGCGCCACCCGAGTTGCCAGGATTGATGGCCGCATCGGTCTGAATGAAGTTCTCGAACGTATTAATGCCCAGGTGGCTGCGGCCGAGTGCCGAAACAATACCCATCGTCACGGTCTGGCCGACGCCGAACGGATTGCCGATCGCCAGGACCACGTCGCCGACTTTCACGTTCTCGATCCGGCCGAGGGTGATCGCCGGGAGGTCCTTCAGCGTGACCTTCAGCACCGCCAGGTCGGTCTCGGGATCGGAGCCCACCACTTTGGCGTTGGCCTTGCGGCCATCGGTCAGGGCGATCTCGATCTCGTCCGCACCATCCACAACATGGTGGTTGGTTAGAATATAGCCCTCGGCGCTGACGATCACACCCGAACCCAGGCTGGATACCGGCTCCTGGCGTTCCGGGAGGCGATCGCCAAAGAAGAATCGAAACCACGGATCTTCGGCCTGCGGATTCGGCGATCGCTTGTTGCCATTCTTGCTGGTAAAGATATTCACCACTGCGGGCATGGCCTGGCGGGCTGCCTCGCTATAAGACCCTTCGGCCGCGGAGCCGGCCACACTCGGCACAACTTCCTTCAGTGCCACGATAGGCGACCCCGATTGCACGGCCACCCGCCCGCGCTGCAGCCACTCGGGTTTGAGCGTGGCCACGACGAACCACACGGCCAGCACGACTGTGACAGCCTGAGCGAAAAACAGCCAGAAGCGGCGCAACATATTGGAGTTTTGAGCAGAAAATGAAAACAAAAGAGCTTGAATTGTACTTGAACGACCTATTGGAAGTTCCCCGTTTCAAGGACTATTGCCCGAACGGCCTCCAAGTGCAAGGTCGACCCGAGGTCACACATATCGTCACAGGCGTCACGGCCAGCCTGGCGCTGGTCGAAGCTGCCATCGAGGCGGGCGCCGACGCCATCCTCGTGCATCACGGATATTTCTGGAAAAACGAGGATGCGCGGATCATTGGGCAGAAACATGCCCGGCTGAAACGGCTGCTGGGTGCGGACGTCAATTTGATGGCGTATCACCTGCCGCTCGATAACCATATCGAACTGGGCAACAACGCGCAGCTGGGCCTGCATCTGGGGTTCACGCCGACCGGCCGATTCAGTGATGACCAACTCGGCTGGACGGGCACGCTGCCCCAGCCGATGCCGCTGCGCGCATTGGCCGCGCATGTGGGCGGCGTGCTGGGACGCGAGCCCCTCGCAATCGGTGATCCGGATCAGATGGTACGCACCGTCGGCTGGTGCACGGGAGGCGCACAGGGGTATTTCGACGCCGCTGTCGCGGCGGGCGTGGATGCCTACCTCAGCGGCGAGGTGTCGGAGCAGACTACGCACCTCGCGCGCGAGAGCGGCGTGGCGTATCTGGCCGCCGGCCACCATGCCACCGAGCGATTCGGCATTCGTGCAGTGGGCGAGCATCTGGCGCAGCGATTCGGCCTGCGCCATACCTTCATCGATATTCCGAATCCGGTCTGAGCCGGGCCCGATCGAATTGGCGATCAGGCGCGCGGAGCTCTCAGGCTGTCTCGGATTTCGCGCAGCAGGACGACGTCTTCAGGCGTCTCGGCGGGCTTGGCCGGTTCCTCGCTCTTGGCGCGCATATTGTTAAATGCGCGGACCATCAGGAAGATGATGAACGCGAGAATCGCGAAATTGACCACGATGGTCAGGAAATTGCCGTAGGCGAATACGGGTACGCCCGCTTTCTTTAGCGCATCGAGCGTATGCGGGATGCCCGGCGGCGGTTCCGCCAGCGTGACGAACATGTTGGAGAAGTCCAGCTTGCCGATCACGCGGCCTACCAACGGCATGATCAGATCGTTGACGATCGAGTCCACGATCTTGCCAAAGGCTGCGCCGATGATCACGCCGACGGCCAGGTCCACCACATTGCCGCGCATTGCAAAGGTTCGGAACTCGCTCATCATGCTCATTATTTTTTCCCCTTATTTGTTGCTTCAGATTAACGTTCACGTCTGACTAAGACTGCATCATCGCACCCCTGAGTGCAAGCCTGGATGCGGCTATGGAGCGGGTATGACCGATTATCGACCAGTCGGCTATCAGTAGTTCGCCTATCGTCGCGGGATGTGCCTCAGGTATAATTTTCGGTTGACGCAAGATCAGATTGATGACATCCCCTGGGGTTTGGAATGAGTGACCAGCAGAACGTGAAGAACGTGGACAAAGGTCGCCGCAATTGGTTGATCGCGACATCTGTCGCGGGCGGCGTAGGAGGCGTGGCTGTAGCAGTTCCGTTTGTCAGTACTTTTGCACCGTCGGAGAAAGCCAAAGCCGCCGGCGCGCCAGTCGAGGCAGATGTCGGTGCGCTCAAGCCCGGCGAGATGATGACCGTGGAGTGGCGCGGCAAACCGGTCTGGATTCTGCGTCGTACGCCCGAGATGCTGGCGTCGCTCAAGAAGACCGATGGCGAAGTCGCCGATCCCCAGTCCGACGTGCCCTTCACCATGAAGACGCCGGACTACTGCAAGAACGAAACGCGATCCCGTGCCGAGCACAAGGACTTGCTGGTTGTCGTCGGCATCTGCTCCCACCTCGGTTGTTCTCCGTCCGGTCCGTTTGCGTCCGGCGCCAATCCCCAGCTCGGTTCCGACCCCGGTTTCCTCTGCCCCTGCCACGGCTCGACATTCGACCTCGCCGGGCGCGTGTTCAAGAACAAGCCGGCTCCGCAAAATCTTGACGTACCCCCCTACCAGTTCCTGACCGACACCAAGATCGTGATCGGCAAGGACGAGAAAGGAGAAGCTTGATCATGGCGGCCGAAAAAGAAGTCAAAACCACTGGCCTGCTGGGCTGGATCGACGCCCGCTTCCCCGCCACCCAACTCTGGGAAGATCACCTCTCCAAGTACTACGCGCCGAAGAACTTCAATTTCTGGTACTTCTTCGGTTCGCTGGCGCTGCTGGTGCTGGTGATCCAGATCGTCACCGGCATCTTCCTGGTGATGAACTACAAGCCGGACGCTACGCTGAACGCCGCCGGCATTCCGGTGGCCTTCGCCAGCGTGGAATACATCATGCGCGAAGTCCCCTGGGGCTGGCTGGTGCGCTACATGCACTCCACCGGCGCCTCGGCGTTCTTCGTCGTGGTCTACCTGCACATGTTCCGAGGCCTGCTGTACGGGTCGTATCGCAAGCCGCGTGAACTGGTCTGGATTTTCGGCTGCCTGATCTTCCTGTGCCTGATGGCCGAAGCGTTCATGGGCTATCTACTGCCGTGGGGCCAGATGTCGTACTGGGGCGCGCAGGTGATCGTGAACCTGTTCTCCGCAATCCCGGTGATCGGGCAGGATCTGTCCCTGTTCATCCGCGGCGACTACGTGGTGAGCGATGCCACGCTGAACCGCTTCTTCTCGTTCCACGTGATTGCGGTACCGCTGGTGCTGCTGGCGCTGGTGATCGCACACATCATCGCGCTGCACGAAGTGGGCTCGAACAACCCGGATGGCGTGGAGATCAAGGCAAAGAAGGATGAGAACGGCATTCCGCTCGATGGCATTCCGTTCCACCCGTATTACTCCGTGCATGACCTGCTGGGCGTCGGTGGTTTCCTGCTGATCTTCTCGGCCGTGATCTTCTTCTTCCCGGAAGTCGGCGGCTATTTCCTGGAAGCCAACAATTTCTTCCCGGCCGATCCGCTGAAGACGCCGCCGCACATTGCGCCGGTCTGGTACTTCACGCCGTTCTACTCGATGCTGCGTGCCACGACGTCGAATTTCCTGCCGATCCTGTGGGTGTTCTTCGCCGTCGTGCTGGGCATGGTGTTCCTGCGCAGCAAGGACTCACGCATCAAGGCGGGTTCGGTGGCGATCCTTGTCATCCTGGCCCTGGGCTTTTACTTCATCGACGCCAAGTTCTGGGGCGTGCTGGTGATGGGTGGCTCAGTGATCGTAATGTTCTTCATGCCGTGGCTGGACTGCTCGCCGGTCAAGTCCATCCGCTATCGTCCCGCTTTCCACAAGACGATTCTGATCGTTTTCGTGGTGGTGTTCCTGGTCCTCGGCTACTTGGGCGTGCAACCGCCGTCGCCGGTGGGTGAGAAGGTGTCGCAGCTTGGTACGCTGCTGTATTTCGCCTTCTTCCTGACCATGCCGCTGTGGAGCCGCGCCGGTGAATTCAAGCCGGTGCCGGAGCGCGTCACCTTCCATCCGCACTGAAGCGTTGCGCGAACCCCGACAAGAGGACAAGGACACAAGATGAAAAAGTTGCTTTCGATCTTCGCACTGGTTGGCGCCTGCTTCGCGGCCATGCCCGCAAGCGCGAGCGAAGGGGGCTATCCCCTGGAGCCGGCGCCGCTGGACACCAGCGACGTGTCGTCGCTACAGCGCGGCGCCAAGTTGTTCGTCAACTACTGCCTGAACTGCCACGGCGCATCGATGATGCGCTACAACCGGCTGAAGGATCTGGATCTGACGGACGACCAGATCCGCCAGAACCTGCTGTTCTCCGCCGACAAGGTGGGCGAGACCATGACGATCGCGCTGCCGCCGAAGGATGCCAAGGTGTTTTTCGGTGCCACGCCGCCGGACCTCTCGGTGATCTCGCGCGCCCGCGGCAACGACTGGCTCTACACGTACCTGCGCACGTTCTACCGTGACGACGCGCGTGCCACCGGCTGGAACAACCTCGTATTCCCGAGCGTCGGCATGCCGCACGTGCTGTGGGAACTGCAGGGCCAGCGCGCCGCCAAGTTCGCCGAAGTGGAAGAGCATGGCGAGAAGGTGCACAAGTTCGCCGGCTTCGAGCAGTTGACGCCGGGCAAGCTGAGCACCCAGGAATATGACCAGGCGGCAGCCGATCTCGTGAATTACCTGAACTGGATGTCCGAGCCGGCACAAAGCCACCGCAAACGACTGGGTGTCTGGGTGCTGCTGTTCCTGCTCATGTTCACGGTCTTCGCCTGGCGCCTCAATGCTGCTTTCTGGAAAGATGTGAAGTAAGTTGTAACAGCTAGCTGTGGTTGCCGGAGGGCCGGCGCGGAAGTTGCAGCATTGCAGCACCGCGTCGGCCCTTCTGCATTGCGCGACGCAACTATAAAGTGTTGAATGGTGCGCTTTCTGTATTTGTAACTTATTTGCTTTTCGATAGGGCGTTCTGACAGAATGTTTGCCCTGTCCGAACTAGCGCTGCCAAGTTCGCCGAATTGCTATGCATTTCGCGGACTTCACACCCAAGGAATTCAACCATGATGGTGTTGTATTCGGGTACCACTTGCCCGTTTTCCCAACGTTGCCGCCTTGTCCTTTTTGAAAAGGGCATGGATTTTGAGATTCGCGACGTAGATCTGTTCAATAAGCCGGAAGACATCTCGGTGATGAACCCGTACGGCCAGGTCCCTATCCTAGTCGAACGAGACCTGATTCTGTACGAATCGAACATCATCAATGAGTATATCGACGAGCGTTTCCCGCACCCGCAGCTGATGCCGGCTGACCCGGTGCAGCGCGCCCGCGCTCGCCTGTTCCTCTTCAACTTCGAAAAGGAACTGTTCACGCACGTCTACGTGCTCGAGAACGAAAAGGGCAAGGCCGCCGAGAAGAACCACGAACGTGCACGTGCCGCCATTCGTGACCGTCTGACTCAGCTCGCGCCGATTTTCGTGAAGAACAAGTACATGCTGGGCGAAGAGTTCTCGATGCTTGACGTCGCCATCGCTCCGCTGTTGTGGCGCCTGGATCACTACGGCATTGAACTGTCGAAGAATGCCGCGCCGCTGCTCAAGTATGCGGAACGGATCTTCAGCCGCCCTGCCTATATCGAAGCACTGACCCCCTCTGAAAAGGTGATGCGTCGCTAAGACGGATCCGACGCCACCGGAAGCGTAATGTCTGAAACGTCCACCAAGCCCTACCTGATCCGAGCCATCTACGAATGGTGCACGGATAATGGTTTCACGCCGTACATCGCCGTCTTTGTCGATGCCAACACAAGCGTGCCGCGCGAGTTCGTGAAGAACAACGAAATCGTGCTGAACGTGAGTTTTGACGCGACAAGCGGTCTGGACATGGGCAATGAGTGGATTGCATTCAGCGCTCGCTTTGGTGGTGTGTCGCGCAAGATCGATGTGCCGGTGGAAAACGTGCTGGCCATCTATGCGCGGGAGAACGGGCAAGGCATGGCGTTTCCGGTGGAGCGCAGCATTCCGGAAACCCAGGCGGCCACGGAGCGGGAGAATAATCCTCCGCCGAAGCTGGCCTCTGTGGATGCGGATGCCCCGACCCCGGTGACGGCGGAAGAGGGCGGCTCGGACGATGATCCGACCCCGCCGCCCGTACCTCGCATCGGCGGCAAGAAACCTTCTCTGAAGGTGGTGAAGTAAGCCATCGTCAAAGTGGACCGCATGCAGTAGAATCGCGGTCTGCACCAAACATGCCGGCTTAGCTCATCAGGTAGAGCAGTTGATTTGTAATCATCAGGTGGCGGGTTCGAGTCCTGCAGCCGGCACCAGAATCTAGAACGGGTCACGCATTTGCGTGGCCCGTTTTGTTTTCACCGCCTCTCACAAGCCCTGCACTTCGCGACGCCCGCTTGCTTCAGCGGCGCCAAGTTGCTCTTGGGTAGCCAATTCTCGTTGATCGTTCCGCCGATAACCGAGGAAGCCCTCATTACCGTAGGCAATTTCAAAAGCCGTTCGTGATGCCGATAGTCCTTCTGCACGCCATCACGACTTCGCCTCGGCAACGAGGGTTCGACTGTGGCTGAATGAGCGAGAGGCGTCGCCGGGTGTCGCATTTCTGCGTCGTGGCGTTACGGCGTCATTGCGTTGCCAATCCGCCCGAACATAATGTCGACACGCTACACCGACCCAAGCGCGATCCAATGACGACGCAAGGGCAACTTCCGCGCCGGAGGCCGGCCGCGCGGATGCGATGGAAAGCCGGCCATTCATTTATTCGTCGGGATGACAGAGGAAGGGCAAGTATGGACAGCAGATTTGCATGCCAGGGCATCGTGCGCCTGGCCGCCGCAATTGTCGTCGGGACGCTGGCCGCGTGCGGCGGTGGTGGAGATGGCGATTCCGGAAACTCGGTCGTGCGCGTCACGGAAACGCCTACCGTGTCGCCGTCCGCAAGTAACAGCATCACCGCCACGACGCGATGGATGCCGGCCGTCACCGATACCTGGCAGCTTCAACTGCAAGGCAAACTCAATACGAGCTATAACGCGGTCGCATTTGATTTCGATCTGTTTGATACGCCCCAGGCGACCATAGACACCTTGAAGGCGCAGGGCAAACGCGTGATCTGCTATTTCTCGGCGGGTAGCAGCGAGGACTGGCGGTCGGATTTCGCGCAGTTCACTGCTGCCGATCAAGGCAATCCGCTCGATGGATGGGCGGGGGAGCGTTGGCTTGATACGCGTTCCGCGAACGTGCGCAACATCATGAAAGCGCGGATGGATCTGGCCAAGTCGAGAGGTTGCGATGGGATCGATCCGGATAATGTCGACGGCTACACGAATAATCCGGGTCTGCCGCTGACGGCCGAGACGCAACTCGACTACAACCGCTTCCTTGCTTCCGAAGCCCATGCGCGTGGGCTTGCCATCGGACTTAAGAATGAGATCGCACAGGTTGCGGAGTTGGCGACAGATTTCGACTTCGCCATCAATGAGCAGTGCTTCCAGTACAACGAATGCGGCGTTTATTCAGCCTTTACTACGCAGGGCAAGGCTGTGTTCAACGTGGAGTACGCGACAAAATGGAAGGACCCGGTGAAGCGTGCAACGTTGTGTGCCAAGGCGAAGGCCCTGAATCTGCGTACGCTGGTATTGCCACTGAAGCTGAACGACAACTTCCGATATAGCTGCGACTAGTAGCTGCGACTAGTAGTTGCGACTAGTACGGGACCAGTGCGTCGACGCGTGCCGCGCTCAGTGCTTCGGCTGATGCGCGGTCATCCGGTGGCGCGCCCGGCCGCGTTTCCGGTCTTTTCGAGCTCGCGCCAGGCCAGGAACAGGCGCGTATCGAATTCAAGCTGGTGATAGTGCGGCTCCATGTGCTCGCAGAGCCGGTAAAACGCCTTGTTGTGGTCGCTCTCTTTAAGGTGAGCGAGTTCGTGCACGACGATCATGCGCAGGAATTCGGGGGGCGCTTCCTTGAACAAGGACGCCACGCGGATTTCCTTCTTTGCTTTTAGCTTGCCGCCTTGCACACGCGATATCGCGGTGTGCAGGCCCAGCGCATGTTGTGCGGTGTCGAGCCGCGCGTCATAGCCCACCTTGTGCAGCGGCGGCGCGCTACGCAGGAATTCCTGCTTGATCTCGGCCGTGTACTCGTACAGGGCCCGATCCGTCTGGATCGTATGACGATCCGCGTAGCGGCGTGCGAGGTGCTCGCCGAGGCCGCCAGCCGCGATCAGCGCGCGCACCTGATCCAGCACGCCCGGGGGATAGCCGCCCAGGAAGCGCATCGGATCCTTGACGCCAGCACGCCAGTTCTCGTTCACGACCGGCGCCTGCTTAGTGATGGTGATGGTGGTGGTGCATCCAGCTGTTATCCATCGAATTCACGAACGACTCGACGGCGTCCTTGTCACCGGTGGCGTGGCGCATCATCTCGCCACACTTGCAGAAGCCCTGGTAAGGCAGGATATGCGAGCATGCCGATGTCTTTTGCAGGTACAGCGTGACAGGTTTCGTGCACTTCTTGCACTTGAACTTGAGGGTCAGGGCGGGTTTGCTCATGGAATAGCGGAATTGTGCGAAAACTGCGAACCCTCCATTGTACTGGCCGCGACCGGAATCAGCCGAAGTGACCAGAGCCCGCCTCGCTTCGTTTGCTACACTCCCGCCATTCCCCAAATTCAAACCGACTCGCACCCATGGCACAGTACGTATTCACCATGAACCGCGTGGGCAAGATCGTTCCGCCCAAGCGTCACATCCTCAAGGACATTTCGCTGTCCTTCTTCCCCGGCGCCAAGATCGGCGTGCTGGGTCTGAACGGCTCGGGCAAGTCGACGCTGCTGAAGATCATGGCCGGCCTCGACAAGGAGATCGAGGGCGAAGCCACGCCGATGCCGAACCTGAACATCGGCTACCTGCCGCAGGAACCGCAGCTCGATCCGGAACAGACCGTGCGCGAATCCGTGGAAGCCGCGCTGGGCGGTGTGTTCGAGGCGCGCAAGAAGCTGGACGAGATCTACGCCGCTTACGCGGAACCGGATGCGGACTTCGACGCGCTGGCCGCCGAGCAGGCCAAGTACGAGGCGATCCTGGCTGCAAGCGACGGCAATAACGCCGAATTGCAGCTCGACATCGCCGCCGATGCGCTGCGCCTGCCGCCGTGGGATGCCAAGATCGGACATCTCTCCGGCGGGGAAAAGCGCCGCGTGGCGCTGTGCCGCCTACTGCTGTCGCGCCCGGACATGCTGTTGCTCGACGAACCGACCAACCACCTGGACGCCGAATCGGTGGACTGGCTCGAGCAGTTCCTCACGCGTTTCCCGGGCACCGTGGTGGCCGTGACCCACGACCGCTACTTCCTGGACAACGCCGCCGAGTGGATCCTGGAACTGGATCGCGGCCACGGCATTCCGTGGAAGGGCAACTACAGCTCGTGGCTGGACCAGAAGGAGCAGCGGCTGAAGCAGGAAGAGTCGAGCGAATCCGCACGCCAGAAGGCACTGCACAAGGAACTGGAGTGGGTACGCCAGAACCCGAAGGGTCGTCAGGCCAAGTCGAAGGCGCGTCTGGCCCGCTTTGACGAGCTGAACAGCCAGGAATACCAGAAGCGCAACGAAACCCAGGAAATCTTCATCCCGGTGGGCGAGCGCCTGGGCAATGAAGTGATCGAGTTCGACGGCGTGAGCAAGGGTTACGGCGACCGACTGCTGATCGACAACCTCAGCTTCAAGGTGCCGCCGGGTGCGATCGTGGGCATCATCGGCCCGAACGGCGCCGGCAAGTCGACCTTCTTCCGCATGCTGACCGGCAAGGAACAGCCGGACAGCGGCGAGATCAAGATCGGGCCGACCGTGAAGATGGCGTTTGTCGACCAAAGCCGCGACGCCCTCGATGGGAACAAGACCGTGTTCGAGGAAATCTCGGGTGGCTCGGACATCCTGACGGTGGGTCGGTATGAGACGCCGTCGCGCGCGTACATCGGCCGCTTCAACTTCAAGGGTGGCGACCAGCAGAAGCAGGTGGGCACGCTCTCGGGCGGTGAACGCGGCCGCCTGCACATGGCCAAGACGCTGATTGCCGGCGGCAACGTGCTGCTGCTGGATGAGCCGTCGAACGACCTGGATGTGGAAACGCTGCGCGCGCTGGAAGATGCGCTGCTGGAGTTCGCCGGATGCGTCATGGTGATCTCCCACGATCGCTGGTTCCTCGATCGTATCGCCACGCACATCCTGGCGTTCGAGGGCGAATCGCATGTGGAGTTCTTCCCGGGCAACTACCAGGAATACGAAGCAGACAAGAAGCGTCGCCTGGGCGAAGAAGGGGCCAAGCCGAAGCGCATTCGCTACAAGCCGATCGAGCGCTGATCGTTGCCGGTTCATCCGGGCAGGCTGCAAGGGTAGCCTGAACCGGGCGATCGCTGACGAACAGCCCCGATGATCCACCCTCCGCAGCCATCGCTGCGGAGGGCCGCTCCCGACGGCCTCGCAGGTGCGTCGCCTCGACGCATACGTAGTGCTCAATTCCGTCAAGACCGTGGCTGGCGCAATGCCATCCGGGCGTGACGCGCATCTCCGCTTCTCCGAATCCCACCGGCACGATATTCACAACGCGGTCTCGCGGCAGGGACGCGTTAGAGCGTCATCATTAGCCTCTCCGAATCTGTCGAAATTCGCGCAGGCATGGCCGCCATTCACGCGAGTCCGGCGTCGGATCAAATACCGGCCTGTCCCCGGGAGAGCGCATCTTCTACCAACGCTGCACGGTATGTCATGGTCCCCGCGATCCGGGCCAGTTCAGTGAGAAGCAATGGCTCGGCATCACGCAAAGCATGTTCCTCCGGGCGGGCTTGAATGACGAAGAGCGCAAGGCCGTCCTGGAGTTTCTGCTCAAGAACGCCAAAAAATAGCAACGCCGGTGAAGCTGCGGCCGCCTGCACTGATACGGCGGCAGCCTTCACCCCTTCACCAACCGCAGCCTGGTAATTTCCGATGGCGCGCCAAAGCGCTTCGGCGGTCCCCAGTAGCCCGTCCCCCGACTGACATAGACCCACAGCCCCTCGTGCCGGTTCAGGCCGTGCACGTAGGGCTGCTGCATCGGCACGAACAGGTTCCACGGCCAGAACTGGCCGCCGTGGGTGTGGCCGGACAACTGCAGGTCAAAGCCCGCCGACGCCGCCGCCGGCGCCGTGCGTGGCTGGTGCGCCAGCAGCACCCGCACCGCCGCATCGGGCGGTGCACCGGACAGCGCCTGGGCGGGGTCACTGCGATGACTGTCGATGAATTTTCCTGCCGAGTAGTCGGTCACGCCGCCGAGCACCAGTGCTGCCCCCGCGCGATCGACCACGACGTGCTCGTTCATCAGCACGCGTACGCCCAGGCGCCGCAGTTCGGCGATCCACGGTTCGGCGCCCGAGTAGTACTCGTGGTTGCCCGTGACAAAGTACGTGCCGTCCCTGGCGGAGAGCCGCGCCAGCGGCGCCGTGTGTAACGCCAGTTCGCGCACGGAACCGTCGACAAGATCGCCGGTGATGGCCACGGCGTCGGCCTGCAGGCCGTTCACACGGTCCACGATGCGATCGAGATAAGGCCGCTTGATCGTCGGACCCACGTGGATATCGCTGATCTGGGCGATGGTGAAGCCATGCAGGGCCTCAGGCAGGTTGGGGATGGGCACGTCCACTTCCACCACCTTCGCCAGCCCGCGCGCATTGATATAGCCGATCAGTGTCACGACCAGCGCCAGGATCAGCACCGCCGCCGCGCTATAGGCCAGCGATCCCGCCGGATGCCAGCCGGCGATCAGGGCGACGAGCAGAAAGATATCCCGGGCAACCGTCAGGATCAGCAACGATGAGAAGAAGCCCATCGCCAGCATCCCGATCCAGGAAATCCGATCCGCCCAGGGTGGCGCGAACCGGCGCGCCAGCAGCGCGCTGGGCAGCAGCAGCGCCGAGACGATCAGCCAGATCGCCCCCACGCAGCTCACTGCCATCGGCACGGGCAGGTCCGGCAACAGCCGCACGCCGATATAGGCATGCAGCAGCGCCGTGATCGAGGCGGCGAACAGGATCGAGCGGCGGGGTGGCATGGCACTCATGACGGGTTCTGGAGGATGGGGTTCGGACAAGGTGAGGCTGTCGCAACCGGGCTTCAAGGGGCGGAGGGCGAATAAGAAGCCAAGCAAGATGCACACCCGGTTGCCCCGGAGCACCTCTCCGGCCGTACCTGTCGCTGCGGTGATCTGTCCGTTTTCCATCGGGACAGTGAATGTTTTTGAATCCGATTGTTCCGGCCGACGCGCTCCTTTAGATTCATCTGACGAGGCAGGCTGTGTCGGATGCTGCCCAATTTCTACCCCGATGACTCCATTAAATCGCTCCAGGAATGGATGGAGAATCCATGGCGTTCCGCTTTCCGCGTTCCATCCCGCGCGCCGCGCTGACCCAGGTGCTGGTTGCTGCCGCACTGCTGACCGGCGCCTCGCCTGCCGTGCTGGCAGCCAGCGCCGGCATGACCGCCAGTACCGCCCAAAAGCTGCCGTCGCTGGCGTGGCCGCGCAACTTTGACGCGGCTGGCGAGCACATCGAGATGTACCAGCCCGAGATCGAGAAATGGGAAGGCAACCGCATGTCCGGCCGGGCGGCCGTGGCCGTGGGCGCCAAGGATGGTACGCCTACCTATGGGGTGGTGAGATTCTCCGCGACGGCCGATATCGACAAGCCGTCGTCGCTGGTCCAGCTGACACAGATCCAGGTGGAAAGCGTGGATGTGCCCACGCGGCCCGGCGCCGCGGATGCCGTGCGCCAGGCGCTGATCGCGCGGCTGCCGGCGAAGGGCCTGACGGTGCCGCTCGACGAACTCCAGGCCAGCTACGCGGTGTCGCAGGAGCTGGCGCGCGCGGTCCGCGTGCCGGTGAAGAACGACGTGCCGCAGATCCTTTTCGCCACCACGCCGACGCTGCTCGTCCATGTGGATGGCGATCCCGTCTGGCGTCCCGTGCCCGGCACGCGCTTCGAGCGCGCCCTCAACAGCCGCGCGCTGCTGCTGCGGGACGGCGGTGGCGAGCTCTGGCTGCGGGCGGCCGGCTACTGGTACCGGTCGGAGTCAGCCGGCGGTGCGTGGGAGGCCGCGGCCTCGCCGCCCGCGGCGCTGCTCGGTGCAGCCAGCAAAGCCGGCGCCAGCCAGAACGAGCCGAAGCCCGACCCGATGCTGCCTGCCAACAGCAAGAAGCCGGCCAGGGCGCCGGAGATCCTGCTGGTCACGCAGCCGGCGGAACTGATCGTCACGACCGGCGCACCGCAGATGGCGCCCGTCGGCGGCGTCAACCTGCTGACAATCTCCAATGCCGACCACGCGGTGTTTGTCGATCCGTTGACCAACCAATATTACGTACTGGTTTCTGGCCGCTGGTTCCGTGCGCCGATGCTGACCGGCCCCTGGGAATACGTCGCCGGCGCGCAGTTGCCGCCGGACTTCGCGAGGATCTCGCCGCAGGATGCAAAGGCCAATGTACTGGTTTCCGTGCCGGGTACGCCGCAAGCGAAGGAGGCCGAGATCGCCGCGACGATTCCACAGACGGCGTCGGTATCCCGGTCCAAGGCGGTTGTGGCCATCGTCTATGATGGCACGCCAAAGTTCACGGCGATCACCGGTACCTCGCTGAACTACGCGATCAACACTGGCACGCCCGTGATCGAAGTCGACAGCAGCCACTACTACGCGGTGGCCAATGGCGTGTGGTTCACGGCCAGCGCGCCGGGCGGCCCGTGGCGCGTGGCGACAGAGGTTCCCTCTGCGATCTACACGATTCCGCCCAGCTCGCCGCTGTATTACGTGACCTATGTGCGTATCTACTCCGTTACGCCGGACACCGTGGTCGTCGGCTATACCCCCGGTTACATGGGCGTGGTGGTCAGTGCCGACGGCACGGTCGTCTACGGCACCGGCTACATCTATCCGCCCTATGTCGGCACCTACTACTACGGCTATCCCGCGACCTATGGCTATGGTGCGGGTTTCGGCGTCGGCGTGGCCGAGGGCTTTGCGTTCGGCTTCGCGGTCGGGGCGATCTGGGGTGCGGCGTCGCCATATTGGGGGCCGTACTGGTGGGGCGGCGCCCAATACTGGAATTACGTCAATGTGAACCAGACCAATTTCTACGGCGGGTGGGGGCAGGGCACGGTCACGCATGCGGAGGGCTGGAATGCCTGGACGGGCACACAGTGGCGCGGCACCGCGGGCGCGGGCTACAACGCCGCCACGGGCGGGCGCTTCCAGGGCAGCCAGGGCGCCGCGTTCAATCCGTATTCCGGCAACTATGCGGCCGGGCGCCAGGGATCGTTCGCCAATCCGTCGACCGGGAGGGAAGGCGCGGGACGCGGCGGCGTGGTGGGCAACGAATACACCGGCAACTATGCGGCGGGCCGTCAGGTCACTGGCTATAACGCACAGACGGGCCGGGTCGGTGCGGCGGAAGCCGGCGTGGCTGGCAACACGCAGACCGGTGCGCAAACGGCGGGCAGCCGCGGGTTTGTCGCCAATCCGGACAAGAACAACGCCGTTGCCTGGAACAACGGCAACGTTTACGCGGGCCACGACGGCAACGTCTATCAGCGCACGGACGACGGCTGGCAGAAGCACACGAGTGACGGATGGCAGCCGGTGCAGCCCAACAGCGATGTCAACAGCCGGCTGGATCAGCAGCGGCAGGCGCGGGAGGTGGGCCAGCAACGATTTGGGAATACGGCGGCGCAGCGGTGGCAGGGCCGCTTTGCCGGCGGTGGTTTCCAGGGGGGCGGTGGCCGCTTTGGCGGAGGTGGCGGCCATTTCCACGGCTTCCGCCGCTGACGTCGCGCCGGCAGCCTGAAGCGGCGGGCCTTTGCCGCGATGGCCATGTCGGGCGACGCAAGAGTCACCCACGTGCCGTGCGATATCGCCGAAATCGCTTAACGCGGCGGCTAAAGATTTGAATGGTCGCGGCGACCGCGGCGACTTAACCTGCCGGATGGACGCAACGCGGCCAGCCGGGGCTGTCGCACGCGGACGCCGCCGTAGAGGCGGCCAAGCTGCGCTTGCGGCCGATCGTGATGACTTTGCTGGCATTCATCCCCGGTGCCGTGCCGCTTTTTGTCGCCACCGGTGCGGGATCGAACTCACGACATTCGATCGGTACCGGTATCGTTGGCGGGATGATCGCGGCCACGTCGCTGGCGCTGCTGTTCGTGCCCTTGTTCTCGTGGCTCGTGGGCACGGCCGCCGACAAGTGGGCGGCGCGCGGTCGCAGTAGGAGTGAGCCCACATCCGCCACACCGACAGTCGGAGAATCGCCATGAGCGCCGCAATCCGCAACCCCGTGATTCGCCCGGCCGCCATCCGGCAGGCCAGGCTCTGCAATGGCGCGTTGATGGCCGCCGTGCTCGCGCTGGCGGGGTGTGCCGTCGGGCCCGATTACCAGCGGCCCGAGGTGGCGCAGCCCGCCGCCTACCGGCTCGATACCGGCGTGCTCACCGTGGCAGCCGACAGCGACTGGTGGAACAGCTTTGACGATCCCGTGCTGACCGCGCTGGTGGAGACGGCGCTGCGCAACAGCTATGACGCCCGCATTGCCGCCGCCCGCATCGACGAGTTCCGCGGCCAGTTGATGGTCGCGCGTTCGGGCTTTTTTCCGCACTTGAATGCCACGGCGGCAGCCGGGCGGCAGAAGGGCGGCACGTTTGGCGGCACGTTGGCGACCGGGTCCGGCGGTCCGCGCAATTCTTATGAGGCGCTGCTCAACGCCAGCTGGGAAATCGACCTCTGGGGACGCATCCGCCGTCAATCGGAAGCCGCCGAGGCGAGCCTGTGGAACGCGGAGTACACGCGGCGCGGCGTGGTGCTGTCGCTGGCGGCGTCGGTGGTGCAGGGCTATGCCACGCTGCGTGGCCTCGATGCGCAGCTGGAGATCGCGCAGGCAACGCTGGAGACCCGCGGCCGCGCGCTGGATATCTTCAAGCAGCGCTACGAGGGCGGCGTGATCTCGCAGGTGGAGTTGTCGCAGTCGGAGAATGACTACTATTCGGCCGAGGCGACGATCCCGCCGCTGCGTACGGCAATCGCCCAGACCGAGAATGCGTTGTCGGTGCTGCTGGGTCGAGAGCCCGGCCCGATCGAACGGGGCAAGACCGTCATCGAGTTGCAGGCGCCGCCCGCGGGGGCCGACTTGCCGGCAGCCTTGCTGTCGCGCCGGCCTGACTTGCTGCAGGCCGAGCAATTGGCGGTGGCCGCGAACGCCCAGGTGGGTGCGGCCCAGGCGCTGTTCCTGCCTGCGGTGAACCTGTCCGGACTGTTTGGCGCGCTTGCGACATCTCCGGCCGGGCTGTGGCACAGCGCGTCGGAGGTATGGGGCTTTGGCGTCGGCCTCACGCAGCCGGTGTTCCAGGGCGGCGCGATTCGCGGGCAGGTGACGAGCGCCGAGTCCGTCCGCGACCAGTCGATGCTGGCCTATCAGGCGAGTGTGCTGAACGCGTTGGCCGACGTGAACAGTGCGCTGGCCAACGGCATCGAGACGCGCAACCGGCTGGGCAGCCTGCGCAGGCAGGAGCAAAGCCTGACGATCTACGCGGACCAGTCGGACGCGCGCTACGAGGGCGGATATTCGAGCTACCTTGAGGTCACCGACGCGCGGGAGAAACTGTTCACGGCCCAGCTGGCCGCGGTTCAGGGACAGGTCGATGTGCTCACGGGCACCGCGGCGCTGTACAAATCGCTGGGCGGCGGCTGGACGGCCGTGCCGGCGGATGTGCGGGACGCCGGACTGGGCGGGGAGGCGAAAGCCGTGGCACGCCAGCAGGCCGATTCCCCCAAGCCTTGACCGCTCGCATCTGTGGGCGACGATCGACGTGCCCACAAGAGAATGTTGCCCGCGCCCAGCCGGGGGAGCGGCGATCTTAGGCGCGCGGTGACCACTCGCCTTTGCGTACACCGATCGCCGTGATCAGCCCGTAAGAGGTGATCCCCAGCGCCACGCCCAGGAAATGGCCGTCGAGGCCCATGCCCGCGACGTTGGCCAGCAGCCACCCGCCGCCGGCCGCCAGCGCGATGCGGCACAGTCCCGCCACAATCGGCCAGCGCATCCTTCCCGCACCCATCGACGCGAAGTAGAGCGCCATGCCCAGCCCGAAGCCACCGAACGCCGGGCCGACCCAGGACAGCGCGCGCGCCGCGATCGCACCCACCTCGGCATCCTTCGTGAACATCGCTGCGAATTGTGCGGGCGCGAGGCCGACGGCCGCGCCCACCGTGCCGGCGATGACCAGCGCCAGCAGCGCGCCCACCCAGGCGGTGCGGCGCGCGGTATGCCAGTCGCCGGCACCCACGGCGCCACCGACCAGCGCGGTCAGCGCCGAGCCGACGCCGAAGGCCAGCGGGATCATCAGGAATTCCAGCCGCGCCGAGATGCCATAGGCCGCCACCGCCGTGGTGCCGAAGTGCCGCAATTGCGCGGTGATCAAGATCGTGGTCAGGTTGGCGACGGATGCCAGCGCGCAGGCCACCAGCCCCACCGACAGGATCTGATAGAACAGTGCGCCGGACGGCCGCACGCGCAGCGTCGGCACAAAGCCCGCCCCGCCCCGGATCACGACAAGCGCCATGGCCAGCGCAGCCGCCCATGACACGGCGGCCAGCGCGGCGCCGATGCCGGCGAGGCCCATCCCCACACGCTCGGCCAGCCACCACGACAGGATCGGGAAGACGATCCACATGCCGCACAGCACGCGCGCGGCCAGTGCATGACGTCCGCCGCCGCGCAGTACCGAGGCGAGGGTGTTGGCCAGCCACGCGGGCACCGCGCCGGCACCGAACAGCCAGATCGCATAGGGCGTCGCGGCCTCCGCCGCGGTGGCGCCGGCCACGGCGCCAAACACGCGCTCCGGAAAGCCGGCCAGTCCGATGGCAAAGGCCAGGCCCGCCGTCACCGCGATGATCACGGCATGGAGCACGAGCGAGGATGCTTCCTCGCGCCGTCCGGCGCCGAGGGCGCGGGCGATGGCGGATACCACGCCGCCGCCCATCGCCCCGGCGGACATTTGCTGGAGCAGCAGCGCGAACGGCAACACCACGGCCCAGCCGGCCAGCGCCGCCGTGCCCTGGCGCGCGGCCAGACAGGTTTCGATCAGTTGGGCACCCGCTTGCAGGATGGCGACGAGGCTGGTCGGTGCCGCCAGTACGGCGATGCGGCGCGCAATGGCCGTCGCGGGCACGAAGTCGCCAACGGTGGGCGAGGTGCCGTCGAGCACGAGGGCATCCGGCTTAGTCATGACTCCTGGCCTTCGTGTCGGCGGTGACATCGTCGGTCGCCGGTTCGCCGAAACGGGAGCGCAGGTAGCGGCCGGCACCGGGTCCCGGGCGCACGCGCAGATCGTCGACGGTGATCGCGCTGCCGTCCGGGCGCGTCAGGGTGGCGGCAACAATCTCCTTGCCGTCGCGCTTGTCTTCGAGCACGGTCAGCGGACCCTTTTCATCGGCCATCCAGCGGTCGGCCCAGCCCTTGAGCGCAACGTAGACCGGGAAGAAGTCGCGACCCATCTCGGTGAGCGTGTAGATGTGGCGCGCACCGCCGCCGGGCGCGGGCGACTTCTCCAGCAGCCCGTGGCTGACCAGCGTCTTCAGCCGCGCGCTGAGGATATTGGGGGCGATGCCGAGATGCCGCTCGAATTCATCGAAGCGTGTGCTGCCGTAATACACCTCCCGCATCAGCAGGATCGCCCAGCGCTCGCCGAGCATCGCCATCGACCGGGCGACGGGGCAGGGCATGTTGGCAAAGTCGGTGGGGGCCATGGTCTCGTCGTTTTACTTTTGAAATGCAAGTAAAAACGGATCATAGCTTGCGAACTGAAAGCTCGTCGGAAAAATCTGTGATCTATTCGGCAGCGAAGACGTCGAGGCCGGCGATGGCATCCCGGAGAAACGTGATCAGCGCCCGCGTCGCCATCGACAGATGCGGATTCGGCGTGGTGATGATGTACAGCCGGTTGCCGAGCCCCTCGGGCTTCCAGTCCGGCAGCACGGGCACCAGCGTGCCGCGCCGCACGTCCTCCCAGCCCGCATAGACCGGCAGCAGGCTGATGCCATGGCCCTCGCGCACCGCATGCATCAGGAACGTGAAGTGCTCCGACTGCAGGGAGGGCGCAATCTCCACGTCTTCGCGCTCCGGGCCGTCGCACGTGTCGCGGCCCAGCGTCAAGACGAAACGTCTCGATGTGTAGGGCGGGCACAGGAAACGGCATTTGGCCAGGTCCGAGGGGGTCCGCACGGGCGGAATGCTGGCGAGGTAGTCCGGCGACGCGCACAGCTGCCAGCGGATCGCACAGACGTCGCGCGCCACCGTGTCCAGCGGCGGCGTGGACGTCACCTTCAGCGCCACGTCGATTTCCGCCGCGATCAGGTCCGTCACGCGATTGGCAAAGAACACCCGCAGCGAGATGCCCGGATGCCGCTTGGCAAACTGCAGCAACAGCGGGGCGATGAAGGCGTCGCCGAGGCCGGTGGGCACGCTCACACGCACGTGTCCGCGCAGCGTCTTGCCCAGGCTGTCGATCTCCGCCTGCGCCGCGGCCACTTCCTGCAGGATGCGCAAGCCGTGTTCGTAGAGCGATTGGCCCGGGTCGGTCATTTCCAGCCGGCGCGTGGTCCGGCGTAGCAGTCGGATGCCGGCCTGCTCTTCCAGTTGCGCCAGCTGCCGGCTGATTTGCGATCTCGTGACGCCGCGCCGGCGGCCGGCTTCCGCGAGATTGCCGGCTTCCACGATGTCCACGAAGGCCTGGATCAGGTTGAGGTCCATGCGAGGCGTCCGAATGATTGTCGAGTCAGGCGCAACATTGTGATTCCGGGGCACCGCATTGTCGATAGCCGCATGCGCCGCTACAGTGGCCGTTCGCCCGGCTTCAGACCGGGAATGATGGAGACAAGAATGCCCGCAGACCTCTGGTTCGAATCGTTGCACCGCCCCGGCGCGGAAGTCCAGGATCGCGGCACGCGGCTGGCCGGGGGATTGCGCCGGCTGGGGCTCGAAGAGGGCGCGGTCGTCGCCGTCCTGCTGCGCAACGATCCGGTCTTTGCCGACGTGGTGTTTGCGTGCCGCACCGCCGGCACCTACTACTGCCCGATCAACTGGCACTTCACGGCGGAGGAAGTCCGCTTCCTGCTGGAAGACAGCGCTGCAAGCGTGCTGATCGCCCATGCAGACCTGCTGCCCGCGATCCGAGGCGTCGTTCCGGCCGGCGTCGCCGTGCTGACCGTCGGTGGCCGCAATGACGGTGAAAGCGGTGATGTCGAGGGTGACGGTGGTGGCGCCATGGCATACGAGCCCTGGCTTGCCGGGCAGCCCGCCTATGACGGCCCGCGCGTGGCGCCGCGCGGGCATCTGGCCTATACGTCGGGAACCACGGGACGCCCGAAGGGCGTGCTGCGCCATCCCGTGCCGCTCGACGAACTCGACGACCAGCTTGCCCGCATGCGTTCCGTGGTCGCCAAGGCCATCGGCATCGTACCGGGCTGCCGTGCCCTGATGTCGGCGCCGCTCTATCACAGCGCGCCGGGCGTGTTTATCCAGAACGCGCTGCAGATGGCCGAGCGCCTGGTGCTGACGCCGCGCTTTGATGCCGAGCAGGTGCTGGCGCTGGTGGAACGGCATCGCATCGACGTGCTCTACCTGGTGCCGATCATGTACGTGCGGCTGCTGAAACTGCCGCCCGAGGTGCGCGCGCGCTATGACCTGTCGTCGATCCGCTTCGTGGCCTCCACGGGTTCGCCTTGCTCGCCCGAGGTCAAGCGCGCGATGCTGGACTGGCTCGGGCCCGTCATTCACGAGACCTATGCATCCAGCGAAGCCGGCATGATCACGGTGGCCACGCCGGCCGATGCGGCCGAGCGACCCGGGACCGCAGGGCGCCCGGTCGACGCCGCCAGTCTGCGCATCCTCGACGAAGCCGGCAACCCCTGTGCGCAGGGAGACGTCGGCTTGATCTATGTACGCCAGCCCGCCTACCCGGACTTCACCTACCTCAACAACGACGTCGCCCGCCGCACCATCGACCGCGACGGGCTGGTGACGCTTGGCGACATGGGCTATGTGGACGCCGACGGCTACCTGTTCATCTGCGATCGCGCATCGGACATGGTGATCTCCGGCGGCGTGAACATCTATCCGGCCGAGATCGAGCACGAACTCGTGCGCTACCCCGGCGTGGCCGATTGCGTGGTGTTTGGCGTGCCCGACGACGAATACGGCGAGCGCCTGCATGGCGTGGTCCAGCCTGTGCAGGGGGTGACGATCGAGCCCGCCGCGGTCATCGACTGGCTCAAGGGCCGGCTGTCCGGCTTCAAGGTGCCACGCACGATCGAGGTCACGGCGCAATTGCCGCGCGACGAAACCGGCAAGCTGGCCAAGCGTCGGCTGCGCGATCAGCACTGGGCGGGACGGCAGCGCCGCGTCTGAGTACCCCCGCGACGCTTTGCCACAGCAATCCACAATAAGAGAGAGGAGACCACCGATGTATCGCAGAACTGCCATGCTGGCAGCCGCCAGTGCGCTCGGACTTGCCGTCGGCGCCGGCGTCGTGCCGTCCGCCCATGCCGCCTACCCGGAGCGCCCGATCAAGCTGGTCGTGCCCTACACCCCGGGCGGCTCGACCGACCAGTTCGGCCGCGCGCTGGCCGAGGGGATGTCGCGCGAACTGAAGCAGCCCGTGGTCGTGGAGAATCGCCCGGGCGCCAACACGATGGTCGGCACGCAGAGCGTGTCGCGCGCCCAGCCGGACGGCTACACGATCCTGATGGGCACCAGCGCCAGCATGGTGCTCAACCCGATGCTCTACAAGAAGCCCGGCTACGATCCAAAGGACTTCAAGGTCATCACGATCGGCATCGAAGTGCCGCTGGTCGTTGTCACCAACAACCAGGTGCCGGCCGGCAATACGCGCGACTTTGCCGGTTATGCCAAGGCCGCGGGCGGCAAGCTCAACTACGCGTCCGTCGGGCTGGGCAATCCGCTGCAGCTGGCCACCGAGATGCTGAAGTCCGAACTCGGCATCGACATCACCCACGTGCCATACAACGGCAGCGCGCCGGCGCTGTCCGCGCTGCTGGCCAACGACGTGCAGCTGATGGTGGATGTGGTCAGCACCTCGCTGCCACATATCAAGGCTGGCAAGCTCAAGGCGCTGGCAGTGACCGGTCGCTCGCGGCTGGACGTGCTGCCCAATGTGCCCACGGTGGCGGAAAGCGGCTATCCCAATTTCCACGCCGCCACGTGGTTCGGGCTGGCCGTTCCGGCGCAGACCCCCGCCGATGTCGTAGGCAAGCTGCAAGCTGCGGCGGCGCGCGTGCTGGTCGATCCGCAGTTCCGCAACACGTTTGGTGCGCTGGGGCTGGTCGTCCAGGCGCCGCGCACGCAAGCGGAAATCGACCGCTACGTGACGGCCGATCGCGAGAGCTGGGGCAAGGTCATTCGCGCCAACCACATCAGCCTGGACTGATCGGCGGCACGGGGCCGGGATCGGCGGGCTATAGTACGAGGACGCTGCGGCATGCCCGGTGCGGCTGCCACCGCAGGGGGCGCGGCGGACGTCTTCGTTGCCACTGCTCTCGCGCGCTTCCATGACCGAGTCCGTCGAACCGCCTGATTCGCCCCGATCCGTCCCGCGTCGCGATGCGGCCAATCCGACCGATGAGTCGGATCCAACGCGTACGTCGGATGCATCGGATCCACCGGATCGCACCACTGCCTCCGCCTCGCCTCCCGATTCCGCACCCGATTCCGCTCCCGGTTCGATGCCGGGGTCGAGCGCTTCGATCCCCGGGCCGACGCCCGCTTCGCCGGCCGCCTCACCCCCAGAATCCGCCCCCGGTCTCCCCCTCGATGACAAGCCCAGCGGGGCGCGCCGGCTGCGACAGCAAGCCGCGCGCGCCGCACAACGCAAGACGCGGCAGGTCGGCCGGATATCGCGCACGTCGCTGCGTTACGCGGTGTTCATGTGCGGCGCCGGCTGTGTGGCGCTGTTTTCGATTCTCTTCGCCTATATCGCCGAACTGGCATTGCGCTGGAACGGACGACTGACTTCGGCCACGCCGTGGCTGGCGTTTGTGATGCTGCCGTTCGGGCTTGCCGCGCTGCGCTGGCTCACCATCCGGCTGGCGCCGCAGGCGCGCGGCAGCGGCATTCCGCAAGTGATCGCCGCCGTCACGCTGCCGCCGAACGGCGTCGCGCAGAATGTGCTCGTGTCGTTCCGGCAGTCGATGTGGAAGGTGTTGCTGACGACCGGGGCGCTACTCGCCGGTGCCTCGGTCGGCCGTGAAGGACCGTCCGTGCAGGTGGGGGCCGCGGCCATGCTCGCCTGGGGCCGGTGGTGCCAGGAAAAGCTCCGGTTCCGCATTGGCTTTCACCCCAACGCGCTGATCGCCGCCGGCGCCGCGGGCGGCCTGGCGGCGGCGTTCAACACGCCGCTGGCGGGGGTGGTGTTCGCCATCGAGGAACTCGGGCGCGGCACGGCCGTACGCTGGGACAGGCTGGTGCTATCTGGCGTGCTGACCGCGGGTTTCCTGTCGCTGGCCGTGTTCGGCAACAACCCGTATTTTCACGTCGAGGTGCCGATGCTGGTCCTCCACGAGGCGTGGGGGCCGGTGCTCCTGTGCGCGGCGGTCAACGGCGTCTTCGGTGGGTTGTTCGCCAAGGTACTGGTCGGTGGCGTGCCGGGCCTGCTTCCCGTGAAATGGCGGGGATGGCCCGCGGCGCATCCGATCTGGGTCGCCTTTGGCTGCGGACTGATCGTCGCGATCCTGGGCTGGGCGACGGCGGGCGCGACCTTCGGCACGGGCTACGAGCAAGCCGCCGGCCTGATCAATGGCGAACCCCACAGCACCTTGTGGTTCGGGTTTGCCAAGCTGGTGGCCACGGTGGTGTCGTACTTCGCTGGCATCCCCGGCGGTATCTTCACGCCGGCGGTGGCGATTGGCGCGGGCATCGGCGAGACCGTCGCGCATTTTCTTCCAGGCATCACGGAGCCGCGCGTGCTGGCGCTGGTGTCGATGGCGGCCTTCCTGGCCGCGGCGACGCAGGCACCGATCACGGCCAGCGTGATCGTCATGGAGATGACCCGCACGCAGGATCTGACGGTGTATCTGTTGGCGGCATCGCTGCTGGCGTCGTTCCTGTCGCGCCAGTTCAACCCGCATCCGTTCTATCACCACATGGCCCACGGGTTCCGTCGCGAGGCCGTGGCGATCAGCCGCAAGGGGGTGTCCGGCTGAGTGTGTGGGATTCACCTCACCAACCGGTAGCATGCCGGTAGCGCATGGAGCGTCTTTGTCTTAACATGTGCCGCGCACGGATCGCCGGCAACAGACCGGTCGGCCGTGCAGTGTTCCGGCGGCACATCTGACTCGCCGGTTTTGCGCATCGCAGGACTTCGGGAGGGGAGTACAGGATGGCCACGCAACGACCGGCCGGCACACGCCAGGCCAAGGCGCCCACAAACAAGCCAGTCAAGGCGCCAATCCAGAGGCCGGCCGCGACGCCTGCCAAGGACAGGGCGCCGCTACGGGACCTGGGGGCAGATACGACGATCTGGCACACGCGCGGGCTGCAGACCAATTCCCGCATGCGCATCCCGCTGGTGCAGCGCACGCCGCCGCGCCAGTTGCCGCCGAGCGCCGTGCCACGCCTGATCCTGTGGGCCGTGCTCCTGGGCGCCGCGCTGGTGCTCTATCATTTCGGGAAGCAAATGCTTCGCTAGGCACCTGGCGCCACCCGGCAGGGCGCGGCAGGAACCCCTGGCCCGAGGCGGGCTCCAATCGGGAGCCGTTTTCAGGAGTGTGTTTTGAGATTTCCTTTTGCCGGGCTGGCTGCGGCCAGCCTGCTGGCGACGTCTGTCGCCCTTGCTGCACCCGCTTCCGCACCCGCATCTGCACCCGCGGCCGCCGCGCCGCAACCCGCCGCCGCAACAAACACCGCCACCGCTGCCACCGCCGATACCGGTGCCCTGGCGCCTGTGCTCGACACGCTCGTCATCGGCAGTCCGCTGCCTGCGCTGCCCGATTGTGCCGACCATCGCACACCCGACGGGCGAGATGTGACCGCGTTCTGCGTGGAATTGCGCGGCGATGGCGTGATGCGCCAGGTCGGCGTGCCGCGCGACAAGCGCCCCGCGTTCATGGACGGCCCGAAGCTGCTGGCGCTTGTCGATGGCAACGCGCTGGTTGGCGTGATGGTGCCGACGGACGGCATCCGCTCGCAGGACGCTGCGGTACGGGCGCTGAGCACGCGCTTTGGCAAGCCGTTCCGCCAGGAACAGGTCGACATGAAGGACAAGGCGGGCAAGCCCGTCAAGAGCGTTCACGCGGGCTGGATGCAGCGTCCGCTGACCGTGGAGCTCTACGCGATTCCTGAAGATCCGAACGAAGGGACGATCGAATTGCTGCTGCCGCAGGCGCGCGCGCTGATGGCGAATCGCGATGCGGAGGTGGAGAAGTCGCTCGCGCCGCCGGCGTCGGGCGCGGCAGCGAAGAAGCCGGAGAAGACTGAGAAGTCGGAAAAATCGGAAAAGTCGGACAAGAAGGCGCCGGCGAAGCCGGTCAACCCGGGTAGCTGGTAAGCCCGGGCGGAGGGCCGGGGAGACTGCTCCGCGAAAGGCCTTTCGGAGGATTTTCGATAAGGGCCGAAGCCGCCGGACTGCCGGGAAAGCCTCCCGTCGTGAACGTACCCCAGAAGTTGGACACCTGTTCAACCTTTGGGGTGTCTTTCATGGCGGGAGGCTTTCTTATTCATGGCAGGCGGCAACGCCGGCGTCAGAGTCCTTCCATCACCTTGTCCAGCCCTCGCACCACGCCGCGCAAGGTGTGGACCTTGCGGATGGCCAGCAGCGCGCCGGACACGTAGGGCTTGGACCCGTCCCCGGCCTGGTGCTTCAGGTGCAGGCGCTGGCCGTCCGCGCCAAAGATCACCTCCACCCCCAGCTGGTATCCCGGCAGCCGCACCGCGTGCACCTGCGTGCCGGAGATCGTCGCACCGCGCGTCTCCCTCGGGCCGCTGACCTGGTCCACCGGCACCGCCTGCGCGGCGGCCTTCACCTGGCCAAGCCGGAACGCCAGCTCACGCACCGTGCCCGACGGCACATCGACCTTGCCCGCCTTGGCGTAGTCGATGATTTCCCAATGATCGAGGTGCCGCGCCGCCATTTCCGCGAATTTCTGCAACAGCACCACGGTAATGGCGAAGTTGCCGCAGGCCAGCACGCCACGGTCGGCCTTGCGCGCGGCCGCGTCGATCTCCGCATAGTCGTCGTCGGACAGCCCCGACGTACCCACCACCACGTGCGCGCCGTGGGCCAGCGCCTGCAGGATGTTGTGCTTGGCGACGGCCGGCTTGGTGTACTCGACGTAGACGTCGTAGGGCGTGGCGCCGAGGGCCTCGATGCTGGCCGCGGCCACGCCGGGTGTATCGGCATGGCCGGTCAGTTGCGACAGGGGCTGTCCCGCCGCGCCGCGCGACAGGCCGGCCACCAGGGTCATGTCGGGGGCGTGGGCCACGCCGCGCGCCAGTTCGCCGCCGGCCCAGCCGGTGACGCCGCCAACGGCGACGCGAATGCCAGTGCTCATCGTCTTCTCCTGATTCGGTTTGAAAGCGATCAAGGATAGCGCGCTAGCCGGCCGCGCGCCGGCGGTCGATCTTGCGGGCGAGCACGATCGACGTCGTGGTGTGGTTCACGCCATCCAGCATGCCGATTTCGTCCAGCAACTTGTCCAGCCGCGCGTGGGTGTCGCAGCGGATCACGGCCATATAGTCCACCGGGCCGCTGACGGAGTTCAGCTCTTCCACCTCCGGCAGGCGCTGCAGCGCGCGGACCACGGCCGGCGCGGCCTTGGGCTGTACGGACAGGCCGCAGAACGCGAGGATCGCGTTGTCCTCCATCTGGCTGCCCATGCGCACGCCATACCCGGCGATCACGCCGGTTTTCTCAAGCCGGGCGATCCGCGCCACGACCGTCGTGCGGGCGATGCCGAGCACGCGGGCGAGGTTGGCCGCGCTCTCGCGCGCGTTGCCCTGCAGCAGCGACAGCAGGTGCCGGTCGATCTGGTCGAGGTCCGCCATGGCAGTCTGACGTTTCGTCACAAAGGATGGTCGATGCGTCGGATTATGCCGGGCTTTCGTCAATCTTGCGGCTGTAAAACGTGCGCGGCGCTGCCCATACTTCAGTCACGCGTTTTCATGCTTTTCGACGGAGTCAGCCATGCAGCCATCCACCCTTGGTCCCGCCACCCGGGACATGACCAAAGCCCCCCGCCCGCTTTCCGTGGTGGTCCTCGGCGCCGGCAAGATCGGCCGCGTCATCGCCGCCATGCTGGACCAATCCGGCGACTACCGCGTCTGCCTGGTCGATCACGACGCGCACCGGCTGGATGGCTTGCCGCGCACCATCGCCGTGCGTGCCGGCGACCCCACCGAGCCCGGCACCTGCGCCGCACTGCTGGCCGGTGCCGACGCGGTGCTCAACGCGCTGCCGTTCCACGCGGCCGTCAGCGTCGCCACCGTGGCGGCGCGGCTGGGCGTGCACTACTTCGACCTGACCGAGGACGTGGCCGCAACGCATGCCATCCGCCAGCTTGGCCAGGGCGCGCGCTCGGTCCTGATGCCGCAGTGCGGGCTGGCGCCGGGGTTTATCGGCGTGGTCGGTCATGACCTGGCCCAGCGGTTCCTGCGGGGCGGCGGCGACCTGTTCGACCTGCGCATGCGCGTGGGTGCGCTGCCGCGCTATCCCAGCAACGCGCTCAAGTACAACCTGACCTGGAGCACGGAAGGCCTGATCAACGAGTACTGCAACCCCTGCGAGGCCATCGTCGACGGCCGCCGGGTCGAGCTGCCCGCGCTGGAAGGCCTTGAAACCTTTGCGCTGGACGGGATCGAGTACGAGGCCTTTAATACTTCTGGAGGCCTCGGCACGCTGCCCGATACCCTGGCCGGCCGGGCGCGTCACGTCGACTACAAGTCCATCCGCTATCCCGGCCATTGCGTGCAGATGAAGCTCTTGCTGAACGACCTGCGGTTGCGCGAGCGGCGCGGCTGGCTGCGCGAGATTTTCGAGAACGCCATCCCGATGACGGAACAGGACGTGGTGATCGTATTCGCCAGCGCGACGGGCCATCCGCCCGGCGTGAAGGGCGAAGGCAAGCGCGGGCCGCTCACGCAGGCGTCTTTTTCCGCGCGTATCGGTGGTGTGGACGACCTTGGCGGCGCGGGCCACGCCAATGCCATCCAGCTGACGACGGCGGCCGGCATCTGCACGGCGCTGGACCTCGTGGCCTCCGGCGTGCTGCCTCAGGCAGGCTTTGTCCGGCAGGAGGCCATGCCGCTGGATCGCTTCCTGGCGAACCGGTTCGGCCAGCATTACACCCGGCATCCGTTGCAGGAGACGTCCGCATGAAAGCGCAAGAGATCGCAGCGTGCTGGCAGGCCATGGGCCTGCGGCAACCATGGGAGGCTGGCGGCGCCGGTGGCCCCGGTGCATTGCCCCTGCGCTCGCCGGTCGATGGCGAGGTCTTCGCCCAGTTGCCGGTCTGCACGCCGGCTGACGTCGATGCCCGGATTGCCCGCGCGCACGCCGCGCAGACCATCTGGGCGCTGGCGCCGGCTCCGGCGCGCGGCGAGGTGGTGCGGCGCCTGGGGCTGGCCTTGCGCGAGCACAAGACCGCGCTGGGCCGGCTGGTATCGCTGGAATCCGGCAAGATCCTCCAGGAAGGCCTCGGTGAAGTGCAGGAGATGATTGATATCTGCGATTTCGCCGTGGGACTGTCACGTCAACTGCATGGGCTGACGATCGCATCGGAACGACCCGCGCACGCCATGCGCGAGACCTGGCATCCGTTCGGGCTCTGCGGCGTCATCTCCGCCTTCAATTTCCCGGTGGCGGTATGGGCGTGGAATGCAGCGCTCGCGTTGGTTTGCGGCAATGGCGTGGTGTGGAAGCCCTCGGAGAAGACACCGCTCTGTGCATTGGCGGCGCAGGGTCTGCTGGACCGCGTGCTGGAAACCTCCGCACCGCAATACGCTGGCCTTTGCTGTGTGCTGCCGGGCGGTCGCGCCGTCGGCGCCCAGTTGGTCCAGCATCCGGCGGTGCGACTGATGAGCGCGACGGGTTCCACGCGCATGGGCCGCGAGGTCGGCATGGCCTGCGCCGCGCAGTTCAAGCGCGCGATCCTGGAGCTCGGCGGCAACAACGCGGCCATCGTCGCGCCGTCGGCCAACCTGGAGCTGACCATTCGCGCCATGACATTTGCCGCGGCGGGCACCGCGGGGCAACGCTGCACCACGCTTCGCCGCGCATTCGTCCATGTCGACCTGATCGAAGCCGTGACCAGCCGGTTGCGCCAGGTCTACGCGCGGCTGCCCGTCGGCGATCCGTTGCAGGAGGGCACGCTGATCGGCCCGCTGATCGATGCGGCGGCCGGCGATACGATGGCCAACGCGCTCGCCAGTTGCCGGGCGCAGGGAAACGTTGTCCATGGCGGCGAACGGCTGCTCGGCGACCGCTATCCGCACGCCTGCTATGTGCGGCCCGCGCTGGTGGTGACCGACACCCAGCACGACACGATGCTGACCGAAACCTTCGCGCCGATTCTTTACCTGATGCCCTATACCTCGCTGGACGAAGCCATCGCGCTCAACAACGCGGCGTCGCATGGGCTGTCGTCATGCATCTTCACGGAATCGCTGCGCGAGGCGGAGTGCTTCCTGTCGACTGCGGGCAGCGACTGCGGCATCGCCAACGTCAACATTGGCACGAGCGGGGCGGAGATCGGGGGCGCATTCGGCGGCGAGAAGGCGACGGGCGGCGGGCGCGAATCGGGATCGGATGCGTGGAAGGGCTATATGCGGCGTGCCACCAATACGATCAACTATGGCGACGCCCTGCCGCTGGCGCAGGGGATCCGGTTCGACGTATAGGCTGGCGTGCAGGAGGCGGACCTGCGATGGCACTGGCATGCAGGCTTCCGCCAGGCCATCGCAGGTTGACAACTTACATGCGTGAAGTCGTTGCGAATCGTAACAAGGGTTACAGCGGCTTGACGCTGTATTACCAGACCTACCCGTATAACGTTCTTAAGGGCAGTGCACTGCCGCAGGCAATGCCTGAGACAATAAGGACGATACGATGAAAACAATAGTGATGGGTTTGGCGGTGGCTGGCGCAGCAATGCTGGGCGGCTGCGCGGTGTATCCGACCCCGTATGGCCCGGTCGTGGAGCCGGCGCCCGTTGCCGTGGCGCCGGCGCCGGTCTACTACGGTGGGCCGGCAGTGGTCGTGTCACCGCGGGCGTATTACGGCGGTGGATATTACGGTGGCTACTACGGCCGCCGCTATCGCCACTGGTAATGCGCCGCACGCCGGGCGGCGACGCCTTGTTGCCGCCTGGCTGGTGATTCGTTGTAGCTTCAGTTGCCGCCCTCGGACGCCGCGGCGTTCAGTCCGCCCCAGCTGGGCGCGAGGGTAGCGCCAATCTTAGGCAGGTCGACGAGGTCCAGCACGCGGCCGACCGTGTGGTCGACCAGTTCGGCGATTGTCTGCGGCTTCTGGTAGAAACCCGGCACGGGCGGAAACACGATGCCGCCCATCTCCGTGACGGCCGTCATGTTACGCAGGTGCGCCAGGTTCAACGGCGTTTCGCGCACCATCAGAACCAGTTTGCGCCGCTCCTTAAGCGTGACGTCCGCCGCGCGCGTGATGAGATTGTCGGAAAGACCATGTGCGATGGCCGCCAGCGTACGCATCGAGCACGGCGCCACGACCATGGCATGCGCGCGGAACGATCCGCTGGCGATGGTCGCGCCGATGTCGCGCACGTTGTGGACCACATCGGCCAGCGCTTCCACCTGGGCGCGGCCGATATCGAGTTCGTGCTGCAGGTTCATGACCCCCGCCGGCGAAATCAGCAGGTGGGTCTCCACCCCCGCCACGCCTTGCAGGACCTGCAGGAGCCGGACGCCATAGATGGCGCCGGTAGCGCCCGTGATGGCGACGATCAGCCGTTGCGGCGCGCCGCCTGATGTCACGGGCATGGCCAGCCTCAGGCCTTGAGCAGCGATTGCAGTTCGCCGTTCTGGTACATCTCCATCATGATGTCCGAGCCGCCGATGAACTCGCCGTTCACGTAGAGCTGCGGGATGGTCGGCCAGTTGGCATATGACTTGATGCCCTGGCGGATGGCTTCGTCTTCCAGCACATTGACCGTGGTCGGTGCGTCCACGCCGCAGGCCTTCAGGATCTGGATGGCGCGGCCGGAGAACCCGCACATCGGGAACTGCGCGGTGCCCTTCATGAACAGCACCACGGGGCTGCCCTTCACGATCTGGTCGATCTTCTGCTGTACGTCACTCATGATGAAAGTGTTTCCGGTTGCGCGCGGTGCCGGATCAAGCCGGCGCCGCCATTTGGGGGTGATTCGGGTGCGCGCATCCGCGCACGGGGGACAAGCCAGCAATTTTACCGGAATCGCCGGCCGGCTTCAGGTGGGGTCTTTCTGCGCCGCGGGCAGGCGTCCGCCGCTGCACCGTTCCAGTCCGGCCAGGTCGCGGGCGGTATAGACGTCCTCAAAGCCGGCACGGGTCAGCAGGCTGCGCATGGAAGCGGCCTGATCGTAGCCATGTTCCATCAGCAGCCAGCCGTCCGGCAGCAGCCGCGCGGTTGCGCCGGCCACGATCGCCGCCAGGTCCGACAGGCCGTCTTCGTGGTCCGTCAGGGCGTCGATTGGCTCGAAGCGCAGGTCGCCCTCCGCCAAATGCGGGTCGCCGGCGGCGATGTACGGCGGATTGCTGACGATCAGGTGAAAGCGCACGCCGTCTGGCACGGATTGATACCAATCCGATACCAGGAAGCGGATGTTGTCCGCCTGCAGCGCCCGGGCGTTGTCCTGGGCGACCAGCACGGCGCCGGGGGAGATATCGGTGGCCCAGACCTCGGCATCGGGCCGTTCGCGCGCAATCGTCACGGCCAGGATGCCCGAGCCGGTGCCCATGTCCAGCACGCGCGGGGCGTGCACGTTGGCGATGCGCGCCAGCGAGGCCTCCGCCGCGATTTCGGTGTCCGGCCGCGGGATCAGCACATCCGGCGTCACACGGAAGGTGCGACCGAAGAACTCGCGCTCGCCGAGCAGGTAGGCCATGGGCTCGCCGGCCAGCCGCCGCGCCAGCAGGGTGGCAAACGCATCGCGCTGGGCGGCGGTCAGGTGATCGGTATCGCGCGTAATCAACTGGGTACGGCTGAACCCCGTCACGTGGGACAGCAGCATGCGTGCCTCCAGCGCCGGTAACCCGGCCATGGCTGCCAGGGTCTGGGCTTCACGCAGCGTGGGATCGGGCGGCAGCGCGCCCGGAGGGGTGGAGGACATCGGAATACTTGTTGGGAACCCGGAGGCCGGGTGCAAAAAACCCCGTCGGGCGATCAGCCTGACGGGGCTTTGGCAATGCTTTGCAACTGGCGCCTAGTGTAAGCCGATTCCGGCTGTCGCGGTCGCCCTGATTGCGGCGGGCGATTACTTGTTGACGGCGTCCTTGGCCTTGTCGGCAGTGGTGTTGACGGCGTCGCGCGCGGCTTCCTTGGCGTTGGCCATGGCGTTGCCCGCATCGACCTTGGCCTTGTCGGCGGCGGCGGAGACATCGGCAGCAGCACCACTGGCGGCAGCCTTGGCGGCATCCGCAGCGTTGCTGGCAGCGGCGGCGGCATCGCTGGCGGCGGCCTTGGCCGATTCCGCGGCGCTTTGCATGGCCTTGTCGGCGCTGGAGGCTGCGGGAGCCTCTTCCTTCTTGCTGCAAGCAGCCATGGCAGCGGTGATCATCAACAGCGCGAGCAGTTTTTTCATGATTTCATCCTTGTGTCTGTTTGAGGAGGTCGACATCAGCCCAGACTTCGCGTGTCACCCGATCAGAAAAGTGACGTATCGGGGCGGTCTGGTCGAAATCGATTATAGACACCGCGCTTTTGCCTGCCAGTGCTGTTTCAAGCATTTACCTCAGTTACAAACGCTTGCTGGCGGGTTCAGGTGCCGATGCCTGCACGATCCGGCAATGCCGGTTTGGAGCGTACGTGTGAAATCAGCGGCGACGTCGCTTCAGCCTTCGTCACCGAGGGCCGCCAGTTGATCTGCCTGGTGCTCCGCGGCCAGTGCGGCGACCAGTTCATTCATGTCGCCGTCCATGATCATGTCGATCTTGTAGAGCGTCAGGTTGATACGGTGGTCGGTCACGCGGCCCTGAGGGAAATTGTAGGTGCGGATGCGATCGCTGCGGTCGCCCGAGCCGATCAGGTTGCGGCGCGTGCTGGCCTCCTTGGCCTGCGCGGCACGCAATTGCATGTCCTTGATTCGCGCGGCCAGCACTTTCATCGCCTTGTCCTTGTTGCGGTGCTGGCTGCGGTCGTCCTGGCATTCCACCACGATGCCCGTGGGCAGGTGGGTCAGCCGCACGGCCGAATCGGTCTTGTTGACGTGCTGGCCGCCCGCGCCGGACGCGCGGAACGTGTCGATGCGCAGATCGGAAGGGTTGATCTCGACTTCGCCGACTTCGTCGGCCTCGGGCATCACCGCCACCGTGCAGGCCGAGGTGTGGATACGGCCCTGCGCCTCGGTGGCCGGCACGCGCTGCACGCGATGACCACCCGATTCGAACTTCAGCTTCGAGAAGGCCGCATCCCCGGCGATCCGCACGATCACTTCCTTGTAGCCGCCGAGATCCGACTCGGACTCGCTCATGATCTCCACCTGCCAGCGCTGCCGTTCCGCGTAGCGCGTGTACATGCGCAGCAGGTCCGCGGCGAACAGCGCGCTTTCCTCGCCACCGGTGCCCGCGCGGATTTCCAGCAGCAGGTTGCGGTCGTCGTTGGGATCCTTGGGCAGCAGCAGCGTCTGCAGACTTTGCTCGAGGACTTCGAGCCGATCGCGTGCGGCGCCGATCTCGTCGGCGGCAAAGTCCTTCATCTCGGGATCGTCCAGCAGCGCCTGCGCCGTGGCCAGGTCCTCCTGCGCCTGCCGGTACTGCCCGTATTGCTCCGCCACCGGCGACAACTCGGCGTGTTCGCGGGAGAGCTTGCGGTATTGGTCGATGTTGGCCGTGGCGTTCTCGCGGGCGAGCAGGGCGTTGACTTCATCGAGTCGCTCGGCCAACTGGTCGAGCTTGGAGAGCATGCTGGCTTTCATGGGAATCCGGAATCTGGAGCGGAGGGCGCGGGGCGCGGCGAAGGCCGTCGGGCGAATCGGCAGTGGTTGCCGGCGGGCTGGCGGCAACCCGGCTCGGGCAGCGGCCAGCAAAGTGCGCGAGCGGGGCTAGCGCTCGGAGTGGCTGCTGTGGCGGAACAGGCCCGGAACCAGGCGCAGCAGCGCCTCGCGGTCCTCGCCTTGGGTGTGGTTCAGCGCGTGGGTCGGTCCGTGCAGGAACTTGCGGGTCAGCGCGCCGGAGAGGGCCTCCAGCACCGCTTCGGGGTCGTCCCCGCGCGCCAGCATGCGGCGCGCGCGCTCCAGTTCGGCCTGGCGCATGGCTTCGCCCTGAGACTGGATTTCCCGGATGACTGGCACCACGCTGCGGGTCTCCAGCCAGTGCATGAAGTTCTGCACGCGGGTTTCGATGATGGCTTCGGCCTGCGCCACGGCGGCCTGGCGCATCGCGTTGCCCTCGCGCACGATGCCGCCGAGATCATCCACGGTGTACAGGAAGACATCGTTCAGGCGCGCGACCTCAGGCTCCACGTCACGGGGCACGGCCAGGTCGACCATCATGATCGGGCGGTGCTTGCGACGCTTGACCGCGCGCTCGACGGCGCCCAGGCCGATGATCGGCAGGGAGCTCGCGGTGCAGGACACGACGATGTCGAATTCGTGCAGGCGTTCGCCCAGGTCCTGCAGGCGGATCGCCTGCGTGGTCAGGCCTTGCCCGGCCAGTTGTTCGGCCAGCTTTTCACCGCGCTCCACGGTCCGGTTGGCCACCACGATCTGCCGCGGCATCTGCGCGGCAAAGTGCGTGGCGCAGAGTTCGATCATCTCGCCGGCGCCGATGAACAGCACGCGCTGGGTGGAGATGCTCTCGAAAATGCGCTGGGCCAGGCGGACGGCCGCGGCGGCCATCGAGACGGAATGTGCGCCGATCTCGGTCTGGCCGCGGACTTCCTTGGCCACCGCGAACGTGCGCTGGAACAACTGGTTCAGGTACGTGCCCAGCGCGCCGGCTTCTCCGGCGGTACGCACGGCATCCTTGAGTTGCCCGAGGATCTGGGTTTCGCCCAGCACCATCGAATCGAGGCCGCTGGCCACGCGGAAGGCATGGCGGACGGCCTCGGATTGGGGCAGGGCGTACAAATGCGGCGCCAACTCACCTGCGGGCACGTTGTGGTGCTGTGCGAGCCAGCGCAGCGTGTGCTCGAAACCATCCGTGCCTGGCTGCAGCACGTCGGTGGCGCAGTAGATTTCCGTACGGTTGCAGGTGGAAAGAATGGCGGCTTCAGTGCCACTGCGGCCCGCCAGGTGGGTGCGCAGGGCGCCCAGGGCCGGTTTGATCTGCTCAAGCGGAAACGCCACCCGCTCGCGTAGCGAGACAGGTGCCGTTGTGTGATTGATGCCGATCGCGAGCAGTTGCATTTGTGGGGATTCGTTGCCATCCGGGATGCTGCCGGAAGCGATGGCCATTATACCGCCGGGCTGCAAAGTTGCAGGCAACTGGGGTGTTTTGTTCCAGCTGCAGTATTGTTACGCGGCTGGCCGCGGCATTGTGGCTGGAAAGACACAGGAGGTGCCGATGTTGGGCTTGGTGGTGGTAGGGGCAATCGTTGGACTGGCAGGGCGCCAGTTCCATCCGGGCGGGCGGGTTGTCAGCCTGCCAGCCGCGCTGGTGCTGGGCGTGCTGGGGGCGCTGGCCATGTTCTATGGTGGCCGGGCGGCGCGATTATTCACGGATGGACAACTGACTGGATGGGCAGCGGCCATCGCGGGCGCGGCCGTGCTGGTCGGCGTCTGGGGCGTGGTCCGGCCTCGCCGGTAACGACTGAACAGACGAAATTGTTGCGAATTGGCTACCACCTCCGGTGGTCGCCGAACGACGTCAGGCGCGGGCGTCCAGGAAGCGTCGCAGGATTGCGCTGGAATAGTGGCTGGCGACATCCCTCAGAAATGCCGAAAAATCCACATGGGCGGAATCGTCGGCACGGTCGGAAATCGTCCGCATCAGCGCGTAGGGGACACCATATTCAAAGCAGATCTGGGCCAGCGCGGCGCCTTCCATCTCCACCGCCTGTAGTCCGGGCAGGCGCGCGCATAACTCGGCCACGGCCTGTGGCGCGTTGATGAACTGGTCGCCGCTGGCGACCATGCCCACGTGCAGCCGGGGCTGGGCCACCCCAAAGCGTGCCAGCACGCCGTCGGGCACTTCCGTGGCCAGGTCCTGGCGCAGAAAGTCGTCCGCCGCCTTGCGCAGTGCGGCGGTCAGTCCGGGGTCTGCCGGAAATTCGGTCCGATCCAGCAGCGGTACCTCGTGGCGCGGGAAAAGCGGTCGCGCATCCATGTCGTGCTGGATCGCCCGGTCGGCAACGACGATGTCACCGACCCGTACCTCGCTGCCCACGCCGCCGGCGAGCCCGGTGAACACGATTTCGTCCACGCCGAATTCCCGGATCAGCGTCACTGTGGTGGCCGCCGCCGCCACCTTGCCCACGCGCGCCAGTACCAGCACCACGGGCTGGCCGTGCAGGGTGCCGACGTGGTAGTCGCGCATGCCGATCGTGCGCACGGTCGCGCGCGCATCTTCATGCCGCATGGCGGCGATCAACCCATCGACTTCATCGTGGAGGGCGGCAAGGATGCCCAGTGTCATGACGCAATTGCCCAGGTGGCTTAGAGGAAGCGCAAGCATACCGGCGGCCGGGAGACTGCGGAAGGGACCACGGCAGGTCACGTCGGCTTTTCAGATTCGTCGCAGGTGCATCCGCGCGGACGGTTTGCTACAGTGCGCCTGACATCGCATTCCGGGATGCAACCTCTCAGGAGATTGCCGTTTGGAAACCTCTTCACATCGCCGCGCCGTGCAACAGGCGCTGGCCGACTGGCGAGCCCAGGACCAGCTCGGCGCCGAGGACTGCGCCCTGGCGTGGGCCCCCACGATGCCGACGCCATCGCACTGGCATCAATGGCTCGACCGCACCCTCCTGATCCTCGGCACGGCACTGCTCTGTGCCGGCGTGATCGTCTTCTTTGCCTTCAACTGGCAAGCCCTGCACAAGTTCACGAAGTTCGGCCTGCTCGCGGCGGTGCTGACGGCGCTGGCCGCACTGGCTGCGCTGCGCCCGACCGGCGACATGGCGGGTCGTGCCGCCTTGGCCGGCGCGCAGGTCATGGGCGGGGTCCTGCTGGCCGTCATCGGCCAGACCTACCAGACCGGTGCCGATGCGTGGCAGTTGTTTGCACTGTGGACCTTGCTGGCCGTTCCGTGGGCGCTGGCGGCACGGGCCGCGCCGCACTGGTGGCTGCCGCTCGTGGTCGGCAACGTCGCGCTGCTGCGCTATTGCAGCATTAGCCTGGGCGTCGGGGGCATGTTCGAGTTGTTGTTCTCGGCGCTTCACGCGCGGGAAGCCACGTTCTTCCTGCTGGCCGCGTCGGTGATCCAGCTGGTGCTCTGGTACCTGCTCGCGACGTGGGCTGGCGCGTGGGGGTTTCGCGGCGTCACCGGGCCGCGCCTGATTGCGGTGCTGGCCATTGCCTATGCGGCGTGGGTCGGACTGGCCAGCCTGATGGCCACGCACGTGGACGGCATCGGGTTGCTTGTCGGCTTCGTTGCCCTGGTCGGGCTCGGCGCCTGGTTCCGCTGGCGGGTCTTCGATATCGTTGTGCTGAGTCTGGTGTGCCTGGCCGGCATCGGACTTGTCGTTTCGGCGCTTGGCCGGTTGCTGTTCGAAGGCCGCGGCGACTTCGGCGCGTTCCTGCTGCTGGCGCTGGTCACGATCGGACTGGCCGCGGCAGCGGCCGCGTGGCTGCTGCGCGTATGGCGCGACATGGCTGGGAGGTCGACATGAATGCAGACCAAATCGAACGCTCGCTTTGGCAGACGCTGGCCGCCCGCGGCGCGGTGCGCGGCGAGTACGCGGGTACGCTGCGCACGCCGTGGCCGATCCGCCTGCTGATGGGGGCGGCCGGCTGGCTCGGCGCGCTGTTCTTTCAACTGTTTCTCGTCGGCTCGGTATTCGCGGCGGCACGCGGCAATGGGCCGGCGATGGCGGTGACCGGCATGGTCATGATCGGCATCGCGGTCGTGCTGTATCGCGTGGCGGGACAGGGCAGCGGACGTATCGCGCTCGGACAGTTCGCCCTGGCCGCCAGTCTCGGCGGGCAGGGCATGCTGGTCTTCGGCGCTGCGGAGGCGCTTGGTGGCGAGCGCCTGGTGAACACCGCGCCGTTCTGGGTGGGCGTGGCAGTGTTGGAGGCGGTCCTGTACCTCATCGTGCCAAACCGCTTGCACCGGTTCCTTGCGGCACTCGGCTTGTGGCTGGCCGTGGCCTTCGCGCTCAACATCGCGCTGGCAGGTGCGGTGCGCTACGCGTGGGCGGTGCTGCCATGGTCGCTGGGCTGGCTGACGCCAGTGGCGTGTGGGGCGGTGACGGTGTTCGTCCTGACCGAGGCAGTGCTCGCGGCTCGGGGACGCCTGGCTCGCTGGGAACCCGCTGCCGACGCGACGCTGGTTTTCGCGCTGGGTGCGGCGTTGCTGGTAACCGGCGCCACGCATCCACTGGCGATGGTCTTCAACGAGAACGGCGCGCCGCGTCTGCCCGGGGCCTGGCTGGCAGGCGCGCTGATCGGTGCCGTGTTGCTTGGGTTCGCGCTGAACGAGTGTCGCCGGTTGCAATGCGCGCCACCTGTCAGCGCGGGCGTGACGGTCGTCACGATTGCCTTTGGCGCGCTGATGGTCATGGCGCCGGCCGTTGCGTCCGGCGTGCTGGCACTCGGCCTGGCGTTACGGCGCGGATCGCTACCGTGGCTTGGCCTGGCGATCGCAACCGTCGCACTCGGCTTTATCTGGTACTACAGCACATTGCAGTGGACGCTGCTGGCCAAGTCGGCCACGCTGGTCGCGTCGGGGGTGTTGTTGCTGGTTGCGCGTAGCGTGCTGATGCGGCTGCCGCGAACGGAGGTTGTCGCATGAAACGCTGGATCTTCGTGGGCTGGCTCCTGGCAATCGGCATCGCATTGGCCGGCATCGTTGGCAAGGAGCGCGTGCTGTCGCATGGCGACGTTCTCTATTTGCGCCTGGCGCCGGTGGACCCACGGTCGCTGATGCAGGGTGACTACATGGCGCTGAATTTCGCGATTGGCATGGAGATCGCTGCGGCTGGACGTCGCGATTCCGCTAAACGCGCGCGCGAGGAAGTCGTGGTGATCCGGCGTGACGCTAGTCAGGTGGGGCACCTGGTTCGGCTGCATGAAGGCGGGCCATTGGCCGAGGGTGAGAAATTGTTGCGCGTCCAGAACGTGCCATCCCGGTGGGGTGGCACGATGGTGCAGGTGTCGACCGATGCCTGGTTCTTCCAGGAAGGGCAGGCCGAACGGTTCGCCAGCGCCCGCTACGGAGAATTCCGCGTCGATGCGAACGGGCAGGCGTTGCTGGTGGGCATGCGCGACGAACACCTGCAGCCGCTCTGACAAGCCCGCATCGCGCGGACGCCGTGGCGTCTCACAATCCGCAGGCAACAAAAAAACCCGGCGATTTGCCGGGCTTTTGGTGTCGACCTGTTGTCGACACGGTCCGTCGATCAGTCGCTTTGGCTCAGACGTTGAACAGGAAGTTCATCACGTCGCCGTCCTTGACGACATACTCCTTGCCTTCGGCGCGCATCTTGCCGGCTTCTTTTGCGCCTTGCTCGCCCTTGAACCCGATGAAGTCGTCATAGGCAATGGTCTGCGCGCGGATGAAGCCGCGTTCGAAGTCCGTGTGAATCACGCCGGCCGCCTTCGGGGCGGTGTCGCCCACGTGGATGGTCCAGGCGCGCACTTCCTTCACGCCAGCGGTGAAGTACGTTTGCAGGCCCAGCAATGTGAAGCCGGCACGGATCACGCGGTCCAGGCCCGGTTCTTCCATGCCGAGGTCGGCCAGGAACTCGGCCTTGTCGGCGTCGTCCAGGTCGGCAATCTCGGCTTCGATTGCGGCGCACACTGCGACCACCGGCGAATTCGTATGCTTGGCGTATTCGCGTACGGCGTCGAGGTGCGGGTTGTTCTCAAAGCCGTCTTCACGCACGTTGGCCACGTACATCGTCGGCTTGGCGGTGATCAGGCAGAACGGACGGATCGCCTCCCACTCCTCGGGCGAGAGGTCCAGCGTGCGCACCGCCTTGGCCTGGTCCAGCACAGCCTGGGCCTTTTCCAGAACGGCCACCAGACGCAGCGCTTCCTTGTCACCCGCGCGGGCCGGCTTGATGTAACGGGCCAGGGCTTTTTCCACGGTAGCCAGGTCGGCCAGCGCAAGTTCGGTATTGATGACTTCGATGTCCGACAGCGGGTCGACCTTGCCGGCCACGTGAATCACATTGTCGTCCTCGAAGCAGCGCACCACATGGGTGATGGCGTCAGTTTCGCGGATGTTGGCCAGGAACTGGTTGCCCAGGCCTTCGCCCTTGGACGCACCCGCCACCAGGCCGGCGATGTCCACGAATTCGACGGTCGCCGGCAGGATGCGCTCCGGCTTGACGATCTCGGCCAGCTTGGCAAGCCTCGGATCCGGCACTTCCACGACGCCGACATTGGGTTCGATCGTGCAGAACGGATAATTTTCGGCGGCGATGCCGGCCTTGGTCAGGGCATTGAACAGCGTGGACTTGCCGACGTTGGGCAGGCCGACGATGCCGCATTTGAGGCTCATGGTATCTGGCTGGAAATAGCAAAACCTGTATTCTAGCGGATGGCCGCTGCCTGCCGAGGGGGCCGACTCCGCCGGGCATGGCTTTGCGCGGTGTCACCGATGGCTGCGACGTCACGTCGCTATAATCCAGCCATGACTGGCCTTGCTGCACCGGCGCGCCGCGCCGCCACATCCTATATGTCCTCGACTCCTTCCTCCCGCTTCCAGATTGCCGTCGTCGGCGGTGGCATCGTCGGCAAGGCCTGCGCGCTGTTGCTGGCCCAGCAGGGCATGCAGGTGGCGCTGGTGGCGCCACGCCCGGCAGGCAATACGGCCCATGCTGGCGAGGATGACTGGGACAGCCGGATCTACGCGTTCTCGGCCAGCTCGCAGGCGCTGCTGGAGCGCCTGCGCGTGTGGGAGGCACTGGACCCGGCGCGCGTACAACCGGTGCGCGACATGCGCATCTGCGGTGACGTCAGTGCTGCCGAGACCAGCCCCTCTCCGCACGGCGATCTCCATTTCTCGGCTTATGCCGCTGCGGTGCCGCAACTGGCCTGGATCATCGAATCCGGTCATGTCGAGCGCGTGCTCGATACCGCGCTGCGCTTCCAGCATCAGGTGCAGTGGTTCGACGATACAGCCGAGGCGCTCGATCGCGATCTCGACGGCGTCACGCTGACGCTGGCCAGCGGCGCGCACGTGCGGGCGAATTGCCTGGTGGGCGCGGACGGCGCCCGGTCGTGGGTACGCCAGCAATGCCATATCGCCACCACGCAGCGGCGCTATCGCCAGCTCGGCGTGGTGGCCAACTTCCGCTGCGAACTGCCCCATCAGGAAACCGCATGGCAGTGGTTCCTCGGTGCCCCAGAAAAGCTGATGGCCGACGAGGAGCCCGCCAACGGCGAGATCCTGGCGATGCTGCCGCTGCCCGGCAACCGGGTATCGATGGTCTGGTCCGCCGATGAAGCGCACGCCCGGGAACTGGTGGCACTGACGCCCGAGGCACTCGCCGCCACCGTGGCACAGGTCGCCAGCGGCGCCGTGGGTGCGCGTTTTGGCGCACTCCGCGCCATCACCCCCGCGCAAGGCTTTCCGCTGGTGCTACAGCGCGCCGAGCAGTTCGTCCAGCCGCATGTGGCGCTGGTGGGCGATGCCGCGCATGTGGTGCATCCGCTGGCCGGGCAGGGCATGAACCTGGGATTGCGCGATGTCGCGGAACTCGGGCGCGTGATGGCCGACAAAGAATCGTTCCGTCCCGAGGGCGACCTGCGCCTGCTGCGCCGCTACGAACGCGCACGCGCCACGGACCTGCTATCGCTGACCGCCGCGACCGATGGACTGCACCGGTTGTTCTCGCTGCCGGGATCCCCGGCGCGCGTGGTACGCAACGCTGGCATGCGCGCCGTGGGCAGCCAGGGACTGCTCAAGCGGTTTCTGATTGGCCGCGCGCTGGGGTGACGGGCTTCGTGCCCACGGCAACGTTCGACGAACACCGAAAAAGCTCGCGCCGGCGCACTGACCGGCACATCGATACCTGGAGTCAACATGTTTCAACTATTCCGCCGCCGTTCCACCCGCTTCACCGCGATTGCCGCCCTGGCAAGCAGCGTGGCGTTGGCCGGATATGCCCTGCACGCGATGGCCGCGGACGAGCCGGGCACCGATCGCATCAAGGCATCGATCCAGAAGATGCTGGGTAGCCGCGCCGAGGTGAAGAGCGTGACCAAGGCCCCGGTGCCGGGCCTGTACGAAGTCAACGTCAGCGGCCAGATCGTCTACACCGACGCCAGCGGCCGCTACATCCTCAACGGCGAGTTGATCGATACCAAGACCAACACCAATCTGACCGAAGAGCGACTGGCCGAGCTCAACAAGATCAAGTGGTCGGACCTGCCGCTGGCGCGCGCCATCAAGTGGACCAAGGGCGATGGCAGTCGTACCGTGGCCGTGTTCTCGGACCCGAACTGCGGCTATTGCAAGAAGATCGAGCAGACCTTCCAGCAGATGGACAACATCACGGTCTACACCTTCCTCTACCCGGTGCTGTCGCCGGATTCGGCGGTCAAGGCCAAGCAGGTCTGGTGCTCCACGGACCGTACCAAGGTCTGGCGCGACTGGATGCTCAGCCACGTGTCGCTGGTGGGCAACGGCGGCTGCAAGACGCCGATCGACGATAACCTGGCGCTGGGCCAGAGCCTGAACATCACCGGCACGCCTGCCGTCTTCTTCATGGACGGTTCGCGCATCCCGGGGGCCGCCGATGTGGCCACGCTGGAGCGCAAGCTCGCAAGTCTCAAAAAGTAGTCGCAGCGCCGGACCTGACCCGGCTGTCTGAAGCGGCCGGCACAGTCCGGCCGCTTTGCATTTCCGGTATCCCAAACACTTCCGTCACAAGACAAGACCGCGCCGGCGCGGCGCCCCCAAGGAGACATCATGACCTTCCAGGCTTTGTTACTGACCCAGGCGGATGGCAAGACGCAGGCCGAGATCGCCGGGCTTGACGAAAACCAGCTGCCCGCCGATGGCAACGTGCTGGTGGCCGTGGACTATTCCACCATCAACTTCAAGGACGGGCTGGCGATCACCGGTCGTTCGCCGGTGGTGCGCAAATGGCCGATGGTGGCCGGCATCGACGGCGCCGGCACCGTACTCGACTCCGGCGACCCGCGCTGGAAGACCGGGGACCGTGTGGTGCTGAATGGCTTCGGCGTGGGCGAGACCCACTGGGGCTGCCTCGCGCAGCGGGCGCGGCTCAAGGGCGAATGGCTGGTCAGGCTGCCCGATGCGTTCACGACCCGTCAGGCGATGGCGATCGGCACGGCGGGCTATACGGCGATGCTGTCGGTGCTGGCGCTGGAGCGCGGCGGCATGAAAGGCCCCGTGCACCCCGGCGATGGCGATGTGCTGGTGACCGGCGCGTCGGGCGGCGTGGGATCGGTGGCCATCGCCATCCTGTCCAAACTCGGCTATCGCGTGACGGCGTCCACCGGCAAGACGTCGGAGGCAGACTTCCTGCGGGCGCTGGGCGCAGCCGAAGTCATCGACCGCGCCGAACTGGGCGCTCCGGGCAAGCCGCTGCAAAAGGAGCGTTGGGCCGCCGTGATCGATTCGGTGGGCTCCCATACGCTGGTCAACGCGTGCGCCCAGGTGCGCTATGGCGGCGTGGTGACCGCGTGCGGGCTGGCGCAGGGCATGGATTTTCCGGCATCCGTGGCGCCGTTCATCCTGCGTGGCGTGACGCTGGCAGGCGTCGACAGTGTGCAGGCGCCCATGTCGCTGCGCGAGACCGCGTGGAAGCGGCTGGCTCAGGATCTGGCACCGGACCGGCTGCAGGCTATCACGCGCGAGATCAGGCTGGCGGAGGCCATCGACGCGGGGCGGATGATTGTCGAAGGGGGAATGCGCGGGCGTGTGGTGGTCGATGTGAACGGTTGATGCCGCGCGGCCGGCTGCGCTGCCGCGCGCGCGATCGTGCGATGGAACTCGCCGGTCGCGCCATCCGGTGTCTCCGACGGCACCGGAACGTGACGCTACAATCGTGACCATGACTTCGATCCGCTACGCCATCGCTCCGCTTCATCTCGAAGCCCACGTGTTTGCCGTCACCGTGACGGTGGACATGCCCGATCCCGCCGGCCAGGTCTTCACGCTGCCAGCGTGGATCCCGGGCAGTTACATGATCCGCGACTTCGCACGCAATATCGTTCGCATCCGTGCCGATGCGGGCGGCAGGCAGCTGCCGCTGACCAAGCTGGACAAGCAAAGCTGGCAGGCCGAGCCCATCGGCGCCGAAGACGGCCCGCTGGTGCTCAGCTACGAGGTCTACGCGTGGGACTTGTCCGTGCGCAGCGCGCACCTGGATACCACGCACGGCTTCTACAACGGCAGCTCGGTGTTCCTGCGCGTGGATGGCCAGGACCACCTGCCTTGCACCGTCGACATTCATGCCCCGGCAGGCGCCGCCTATGCCGACTGGCGCGTGGCCACCGCGCTGCCCGAAGCTCGCGGCCCCGGCGGCGCGCGTCGCTACGGCTTCGGCCGCTACCAGGCTTCGGATTACGACGAGCTGATCGACCATCCCGTGGAAATGGGCACGTTCGCGCTGGCCAGCTTCCGTGCCTGCGGCACCCAGCACGATGTGGTCTTCACGGGCCGCGTCCCGCAACTCGACCTGCAGCGCATCTGCCGTGACCTGAAGCAGATCTGCGAAGCGCAGATCCGCATGTTCGAGCCGCGCACGGCGCGCGCACCGTTCCTCGACAGCAATCGCCGCTACGTCTTCATGACGATGGTCACGACCGATGGCTACGGCGGCCTGGAGCACCGCGCCAGCACGGCGCTGATGTGCGCGCGCGGCGACCTGCCGGCGCGCGGGGATAGCGAGACCAGCGAGGGATATCGCACATTCCTGGGGCTGTGCAGCCACGAGTATTTCCACACGTGGAACGTCAAGCGGATCAAGCCGGCGGCGTTCGTGCCGTACAAGTTGGCGCAGGAAACCTACACGCCGCTGCTGTGGCTGTTCGAAGGCTTCACCAGTTACTACGACGATCTGATCCTGGCCCGTACCGGGCTGGTGACGGAGGCGCAATACGTCGAGATGCTGGCCAAGACCTGGAACGGCGTACTGCGCGGCAATGGCCGCACGAAGCAGAGCGTGGCCGACAGCGCCTTCGATGCATGGACGAAGTACTACCGGCAGGACGAGAACGCGCCGAACGCGATCGTCAGCTATTACACCAAGGGTTCGCTGGTAGCGCTGGCGTTGGACCTCACCATCCGCGAGAAGACGCGGGGCCGCAAGTCGCTGGATGACATCATGCGTGCGCTGTGGCAGCGCTACGGGCGCGACTTCTACGCGCCGGGTGCGAAGCAGCGTGGCGTGACCGAAGCGGAGGTCCATGCGCTGTTCGACGAGGTCACCGGGCTGCGACTGGGATCGCTGTTGCGGGCGCTGACCGAGGGCACGGGCGAGATCGGCCTGGTGCCGCTGTTCCGCGCGTTCGGCATCAAGGCCGAAGTGCAGAAGCCGGCGGCCGGCGCCGCGCTTGGCATCAAGACTCGCACCGAGGATGGCTGGGTGCGCGTGAGCCAGGTGCTGGATGGCGGCGCGGGCCAGGCGGCGGGTGTGTCGGCGGGAGACCTGCTGGTGGCGCTCGATGGTTTGCGGCTGGCCCCAGGCCAGCTCGACAAGCTGCTGGCGCGCTATCGGCCGGGCGATCGGGCCGAGCTGCACGTGTTCCGCCGTGACGAGTTGCAGGTGCTGCCCATCACGCTGGCGCGCGAGCCGGCCGTGCAGTACAAGGTGTCCGTGGAGTCCGGCAAGCATGCGGCCCGCGTACGCTGGCTGGGTCACTAAGCTGTCCCATGGAATACGCGCACGATCCTCGTACGTTTCTTTACTCGCACTACCTCTACCGTGGCCTGCGGTCGGCCACGGGCGTGATTGGCGCGACGCTGGTGGCGATGCAGTTCATGGACCTGCCCAGCGCGATGGTGGTGTCGATGGGCGCGCTCTGCACCAGCCTGATGGACCTGCCGAGCCCGCTGAACCACAAGTTCAACGAGATGCTGGCCAGCGTGCTGCTGTGCACCGCTGTCACCGGCGTGGTGGCGCTGGCCACGCCGTTTCCGCGCGTGATGCCGCTGGTGCTGGTGCTGGTCACGTTCCTGGCCGGCATGATGACGGTCTACGGCAACAAGACGATGCCACTGCAGTTCTCGGCCTTGTTCGTCATGACGTTGACGGTCAACGAGGACTTCGTCGTGCGCAAGGCACTGGCGCACGCGGCGCTGTTCGGCGGCGGGGCGCTGGCCTACATGGCCTACGCCATGGTGGTCAGCTGGGTCATGGAACGGCGTACCCGGCAGCAGATCCTGGCCGAATCGCTCTACGAGATGGCTCGCTACCTTGAGATCAAGGCCGCCTTCTACGACGCCGGTACGGACTACGAGGAACAGTTCAACCAGCTCGTGCGCCAGCAGATCGTGGTGGCCGAACGCCAGCAGGCGGCGCGCGACCTGGTCCTGCGCGGCAACAAGACAAAACGTGACGGCCTGCTGGTGCAGACCCACCTGCGGATGCTCGATCTCTACGAGTACATCCTGTCCACCAACACCGACTACCCCCTGCTGCGCCAGACCTTCGGCGGCACGCCGGTGCTGGACGCGCTGCGCCGGCTGGTGCTGGGCATGTGCAAGGACGTGGAGGAAATTGCCTACGACGTCACGCGCGGCAAGCCGTCGTACAGCGCCTACGACTACGGCCCCGACCTGCGCGTGGTGGAGCGCGAGATTGCGCAGTTGCGACACCATCACGTGTCGCCCGCGGCGATGACCGCCCTGTCCGATACGCTGGACATGATTCGCGGCGCGGCCACGCTGGTCGGACAGTTGCACGAGGCGTCACGCACGCCCGTGGAGCCGGCGCAGGTATTGCCGGGGGCGGACATGACGCCGTTCCTGACGCGCCAGAAGTACGAACTGGACGTGGTGCGCGACAACCTGCACTGGCGCTCCCCGGCCTTCCGCTTCTCGCTGCGGATCACGATGGCGGTGGCGGTGGGCCTCTGGATCGGCGAGCACCTGCCGTACGCCTCGCACGGCTACTGGATCCTGTTGACGATCATCGTCATCCTGAAGCCCAACTACAGCATGACCAAGCAGCGCTACAACGACCGCCTGATCGGTACGCTGATTGGCTGCATCATCAGCGTGGTCGTGCTGCGCTTCATCCACGATCCGCTGTTGCTGCTTGGCGTGCTGTTCGCGGCGCTGGTGGCCAGCGCGACGTTCTCGACAATCAAGTACCGCTACACGGCGATTGCGGCCTGCGTGCAGGTGCTGATCCAGATCAACCTGCTGATGCCCGGCAGCCAGACCGTGGTGGGCGAGCGGCTGATCGACACGGTTATCGGCGGCGTCATCGCGTCGATCTTCAGCTTTGTGCTGCCCAGCTGGGAATACCGCGCGATTCCCAAGCTGGTGGGCAACGTGCTGCAGGCCAACCGTCGCTATATCGCCGCCACACGGGACTTGCTGTTGCGACGCGCGAAGGATGACTTTGCCTATCGCGTCCAGCGCAAGCAGTTCATGGACGCCTTGTCGGCGTTGATTGGCGCGTTCCAGCGGATGCTGGACGAGCCGCGCAGCCGGCATCGCGCGGTGGATAACCTGAACCGGTTCATCGTGCAGAACTACCTGGTTGCCGCCCACGTGGCCGCCGCGCGCATCCACGTGCGGCAGCACTATGGCGAGCTGGATATCCCGGCGGCGGAGGCGGCGATCGAGCAGGCGACCGACGCGGCCCTGCGCAGCCTGACGCTGGCCAGCGAGCGTCTGGCCGGCGAGGAGCGGCATGGCCCGCGCGGCGCGGGTTTCATCCGCACGCCGGCCGAGACCGCGGTGGCCGGCGTCGGGCTGGTACATCAGAGCGGCGTGCCCGAACCCGCGCTGGCGGCTGTCGGGGCGAATGCGGGGGCGAATGTGGGGGCAAGCGGGGGAGCAAGCGCGGGAGTATCCGAAGGGGGCGCGGCCCCGGCAAGGGGCGCCGATCCGGTGCCCGGGGCGGCGGCCGGATCGATGGCCGGATCGCCGGCAGTGAGCGATCGCGATGCCGATGACGCCAGCGATCGCCGCGCCCGCATCGCCGATTCGGCCGACCGCCGCAAGGCGGACGTGCTGGTGCAGGCTGCGGCAGCCGGCGAGATCGGTGCGAACGATCCGTTGCAGAAATCCCCGCGCGCCGAATCCACCGCCAGCTCAACCGGCCGTGTCGCGAACGCGGTGCTGGAGCGTCGCCTGCGCGCCTTGCGCGAGGACGCCGCGAAGATCGCGCTGCGGACCGGCGCGATTGGCCGTGCGATGCGGATGGGCGTCTAGCTGCCCGCGCTGTCCTCTTTGTTGGCTTCGTCCGCTTCTTCCCTATGGGGCCGGCGGTCGTCTTCCACCGCGATCTCCGGCGCCGGCAGCGTCAGCATCCCGCTGTTGTAAGAATACGCGTAGACCTCGCCGTAGCGGCCCCAGCCGATGGCGATGGTCAGCACGCGCTTCGCTTCGTCCGGCTTCAGGTATGCCTCCAGTTCACGCAGCACCGCTTCCTCGCCGACCTCGCCATCGACGCTGGTCTGCAGTTCATGGCGGATGTGAGCGGCCAGTGCCACGTGCATCAGCAATTGCTTGCCGAACAGCACCTTGCGCTCGGGCGGCTCGGTCTCGTAGTAGGCGCGGCCCAGCGGCGTGGCGGTGATGTCGCCGCGCTCGATCGTGGCCAGCCCCAGCAGTTGCAGTGCTTCGCAGGCGGGCAGCAGTTCGTCGTCGGTCAGGCCGGCTTCGTTGGCCAGGTGCGGCAGGTCGGCACGTCCGAAGAACGGCGACTCGTGCAGCAGGTCCAGGATGGCCTCCATCTGGCTGATATCGGCATCCGGCAGCCGGTAGCCGATCTGCTGTGCCGCCGCCATCGCCGGCACGCGCGGGCCGAGCGTCACAGGCGAGGTCATCAGCGTATAGACCTCGTCGATCAGCGCACGCACCTGCGCGTCGTCACGGTTGCGCGGACGCGGGAACGGCACGCGCACCTCGGCCCGCACGCGGCCCGGATCGCTCGACAGGATCACGATCCGGTCCGCCATCATCACCGCTTCCTCGATGTTGTGGGACACAATCAGAATGCTCTTGATGTTGGCGCGGCCCGAGGCCCACAGTTCGAGCATTTCGTCGCGCAGCGTTTCCCCGGTCAGCACGTCCAGCGCGGAGAAGGCTTCGTCCATCAGCAGGAGATCGGGCTCGGTCACCAAGGCCCGCGCGATACCCACGCGCTGGCGCATGCCGCCGGAAAGCTCGCGGGGCAGGGCGCTGTTGAAGCCCGACAGGCCGATCATGTCGATCGCGGCCTCGGCGCGGCGGGCGCGTTCGCCGCGCGCCACCCCCTGTGCCTCCAGCCCCAGTTCGACGTTCTGCTGCACCGTCAGCCACGGAAACAGCGCGAATGACTGGAACACCATGGCGATGCCCTCGGCGGTGCCGGCCAGCCGGTTGCCGCGGAAGCGGACCTCGCCGCGGTCCGCACCGACCAGCCCGGCCATGATGCGCAGCAGGGTGGATTTTCCCGAGCCCGATTTGCCGAGCATGGCGACAATCTCGCCTTCGCGCAGCGTCAGGTCGACGCCCTCCAGCACCGCCCGGTCCGTGTGGTCGGCGGTGCGGAAGATCTTGCCGACATTGCGCAGCTCGATCACGGGCGCGGCGGCGGGGGAATGATTGTCGTGCAGTGCCATCGTGGATTCTTCAGAGACGGGTGCGCGCCTGCGCGAGGTCATAGAGGCGGTTCCAGAGCAGCCGGTTGAATCCGACCACGAACAGGGCCATCACGCAGATGCCCAGCGCGATGCGCGGGAAGTCACCGCGCGAGGTCATTTCGGCGATATAGCTGCCCAGCCCGGTCGCCACCATCGTGCGGTCGCCCCAGGTCACGTATTCGGACACGATACTCGCGTTCCAGGAGCCGCCCGCCGCCGTCACGAGGCCGGTCAGCAGGCTGGGGAACACGGCCGGTATCAGGAAGCGGCGCCAGAGCAGCCAGCCTTTCAGGCCGAAGTTGCGCGCAGCCAGCCGCAGTTCCGTGGGAATGCCGGACGCCCCGGCCACCACGTTGAACAGGATGTACCACTGCGTACCGAAGATCATCAGCGGGCTCAGCCAGATTTCGGGATTCAGGCCCAGCTTGACGATGGCCATCACGGCCAGCGGGAACATCAGGTTGGCCGGGAAGGCCGCCAGGAACTGGGCCACCGGCTGGGCAACGCGGGCCACGGCGGGATTCAGGCCGATGCGGATGCCCACCGGTACCCAGACCAGCGCGGCCAGCGCGATCAGCACGATCACGCGGATCATCGTCAGCGCGCCGAGCCACAGCACGCGTGCGGCCTCTGCCCAGCCGACTTCGCTATGCACGAAGTGGATGATGCGATACAGCGCCAGCACGGCGATGGCGATGATCACCGCGTCGCGCAGCCGGTCGATCCACGGCGCGAAGCGCGCGGGCGCCGCCGGAATGGCCACCATGCCGCGATGCCTGGCGCTCCAGGCCAGCGTACGGCCGCCCAGCCCGGCCGCCCACTTGAGCAGCGCGTGCACCCAGGCCGAACGGCGCAACAGGTTCAGCAGCCACGATTGCGGCGCGTCGTCCTGCGCCAGGGTCTCAAAGCGGAAGCGATCGGCCCACGCCACCAGCGGGCGAAACAGGAGCTGGTCGTACAGGACGATGCCGAAGAGCATCGCCACGATGGCCCAGCCGATTGCTGCCAGGTCCTGTTGCTGGATCGCCAGCGCAATATACGAACCGATGCCGGGCAGGCGGATGTCATGGCCGGATACCGAAATCGCTTCCGATGCGACCACGAAGAACCAGCCGCCGGACATCGACATCATCATGTTCCACAACAGGCCCGGCATGGCATAGGGCACTTCCAGCCGCCAGAAGCGCTGCCAGGGTGAGAGCCGGAACATCGACGCCGCTTCCAGCAGGTCACCGGGGATCGTGCGGAATGACTGGTAGAGGCTGAAGGCCATGTTCCAGGCCTGCGAGGTAAAGATCGCGAAGATCGCCGCGCATTCCACGCCGGCGAGGTTGCCGGGAAACAGCGCGATAAAGCCTGTGACGGTGATCGACAGAAAGCCCAGCACGGGGATGGACTGGAGGATGTCCAGCGCAGGCACCATCACCTTTTCCGCCGTGCGGCTGCGCGAAGCCAGCGCGGCAAAGGCAAAGGAAAACAGTAGCGACGCGGCCAGTGCGGCCAGCATGCGAATGCTGGTGCGCATCAGGTAGTAGGGCAGCCAGGCCACATCGAGGTGGACGGCCAGTGCTTCGCCGGGCTGGTACGGCACGTCCATCTGTCGCGCCGCATAGGCGACGATGACGATGACGGCCAGGATGATCGGCAGCAGTGCGAAGTCGAACCGATTGGGCGGCGCAGTCAGCAACTGGCCGACGTAGCCGGGCGCCGGCGCGGACTTGGCGGAGAGCTCAGGCGTTGGTGGCATGGTGGCGGTCTCGGTCTGCGAACAGGGATGGAGCGCGGGATGCCTGCTGCGGCACAATTCCGTGAATCGCCCACCTAGGTAACGTCTGGAGGTCCTAGGGAGTTTACCTAGGCTCCATGAGAATGATGACGATCGAACAAGGAGCTTTCCATGGCACCGGCCAATGACGCGAATGAAGTCAATGAAACCTGGCGCCTGCTGGCGCACGGCCGCGTGCAGGGCGTGGGCTATCGCGCGGCCTGCGCGGATCGGGCGACGGCACTTGGCCTGAGTGGCTGGGTCCGCAACCGGGCCGACGGAACCGTGGAGGTGATGGCCTGCGGCGCGCCCCGAAAGCTGCAGGCGCTGCTCGCCTGGATGGCGTCCGGGCCGCCCGCGGCGCGGGTGACGAATGTGGACGTTTCCCCGGGGGAGGGAACGTTCGAAGGATTCAGCTTGCAGCCCACGGCCTGACTGGCTGCGGCGGGCAGGTCAGGTGGGTTGCGCGGCGCGGTGCGGTGCGTGGGTAGGCGGGCTCGGCCTACATGCCCGACCAGCCGCGTGCTGACTCGCCGCTTGCTGGCCGACGTCAGGCCAGTCAGGCCGACAGCCAGTCGATACCGGTACGTTCGTGACGCGCCAGCCAGTCGTTGGCCTGGCGGAAATGCCCGCAGCCCAGGAAGCCCCGGTGTGCCGACAGCGGCGACGGATGCGGCGCTTCCAGCACGCAGTGCGACTGGCCTTCCAGCAGCGCGCGCTTGGCCTGCGCGTGGCTGCCCCAGAGCAGGAAGACCAGGTTCGGCCGCGCGACGGCCAGCGCATGGATCAGGCAGTCGGTCACGGCTTCCCAGCCGCGCCGCGCGTGACTGGCCGCCTGCCCTTGTTCCACCGTCAGCACGGTATTCAGCAGCAGAACACCCTGTCGCGCCCAACCTTCCAGGTTGCCGGAAGCGCGGGTCGGCTCGGCACCATATTCGGCACCGATCTCCTTGAAAATATTGCGCAGGCTCGGCGGCACCTTGACGCCGTCCGGCACGGAAAAGGCCAGTCCGTGCGCTTGCGGGATCTCCACGCCGCCGACCGCCCCGGTGCCGTGATACGGGTCCTGGCCGAGAATGACGACTTTGACCGTGTCGGGCGGCGTCAGGTGCAGGGCGTGGAACACCGCGTGCGGAAATACCGGCTTGCCGGCCGCGCGCTCGCCATCGACAAAGGCAGCCAGTGCCTCCCAGGCCGGGTTGCCGAGGCACGGCGCCAGCAGTTCGCGCCAGGCGGCGGGCAGGGCGTCCACCTGTGCTTGCAGGCTGGCGATGGTCGGGACGGGCGTGGCGCTCGTGACGAGGGTGGCGGGCGCGGCGGTGGCGAACAGGTCAGCTTGCATGCGGAATGAGAAAAGTCGCGGAACTCCCGCGATATGCGGGAGGCAGGCAGTATTACAGAAGCTGGCCGCCGGTCAGGCGATATCCACGCGCGGCCTTGCTGAGGTCGGATGGCGTGAGCGGCGCGACGTGTGCGAGTCGACGCCCGAAGGCGCGCAGCGCGGCTTCGATCCTGTCGTTGGCGCTATCAGCGGTCCGATCGTCGGTCTTTGCGTTGGCCCGATCCTTCGCGCCGCCGTCGGCCTTGCCATGAACGGGCGGATCATGAACGGGCAACTCATTAGCGGGCAGATCACCGGGTAGCCATTCGAGCTCCAGTTCCTGGATGTGCTCGGACTTGTCGGTCCCGGGCGCCGTGATGGCGCCCGTATCGAGCGCGGCTTCAATGCGCACGCCGTCCTGCTCGACGATCCATGTCCGGCGGACGAAGTCGGTCCGGAACACCGGGGCGAGCTTGCCTGCGAGCGGCGCGAGCACCTTGCGGGCCTCGTCGGGAAAGCGCGCGAGATCGAGGGCCGCGCCGACCACCTCGGTTTCCCATTCGTGCCGGGAGGCCAGGCCGCCGGCGCTGCTACCCGCCGTCTTCAGGGTTTGCAGCCACTGCGAGCCCTTCTTGCGCAGCCGCAGCGCGGCGCGGGCTCGCGCCAGGTCGCGGTCGGGCGTGTCGAGATAGACGTTGAGCAACGTGGTCTCGCCGCATGGCTGGCCGTTGGCGTCCAGCCATGCCGCGACGGCCGCCAGTGCCGCATCGGGCACGGCCAGCTTCAGTTCGATTTCACGTGCCATGGTCCGGGCTCTGATGATCAGGCAAACAGCCGCGCCAGCTCCACGCCCGGATCGGGTGCGCGCATGAAGGCCTCGCCAACGAGGAATGCATTGACGTTGGCGTCCCGCATGCGTTTTACGTCGGACGCGCCGAGGATGCCCGATTCGGTCACCACCAGGCGATCCGCCGGCATGTCGTGCAGCAGGTCCAGCGTGTTGTCGAGCGAGACCTCGAACGTGCGAAGGTTGCGGTTGTTCACGCCTACCAGCGGCGTTTTCAGACGCAGCGCGTGGTCGAGCTCGTCGGCGCCGTGCACTTCCACCAGCACATCCATGCCGAGCTCGAGCGCGCAGGCCTCCAGGTCTCCCATCAGGCCAGGATCCAGCGCCGCCACGATCAGCAGAATGCAGTCGGCCCCCCACGTGCGGGCTTCGTAGACCTGGTACAGGTCCATCATGAAGTCCTTGCGCAGCGCGGGCAGCGGGCAGGCGCCGCGCGCGCGCTTCAAGTAATCCGCGTGGCCCTGGAAGAAGTTCACGTCGGTCAGCACCGACAGGCAGGCTGCGCCATGGCTGGCGTAGGTCTCCGCGATGGCTTCGGGCACGAAGTTCTCGCGCAGCACGCCTTTGGAGGGCGACGCTTTCTTGACCTCGGCGATCACGGCGGCGTGTCCGGCCGCGATCTTGCCTCGCAGCGAGCGCTCAAAGCCGCGCGGGGCCAGCCCGGGTTCGTGACGCAGGCTTTCGGCTTCCGCGCGCAGGCTCGTCAGGTCGCGCTTCTTGCGTGCGGCGGCCACTTCGTCGGCCTTCACGGCCAGGATCTTTTGCAGGATGTCGGACATGGCGTTTACTTGAATTGCTGCGTGGCGCGCACGAACTGGTCGAGCTTCTCGCGAGCGGCCCCGCTGGCGATGGCCTCGCGCGCACGGCGGATGCCATCTTCGATCGAACCGGCGACATTGGCGGCGTACAACGCGGCACCGGCATTCAGCGACACGATCTCTCGCGGCGTACCGGGCACGTCGGTCAGCGCTTCGAGCAGCATCTCCTTCGACTCCGCCGCATCGGCCACCTTCAGGCCGCGATTGGAAATCATCGACAGGCCGAAATCTTCCGGATGGATCTCATACTCGCGGACTTCGCCGTCCTTGAGTTCGCCCACCAGCGTGGCGGCGCCCAGCGAGACCTCGTCCATGCCGTCCTTGCCATAGACCACCAGCGCGTGCTTTGCGCCGAGGCGCTGCATCACGCGTACCTGAATGCCGACCAGATCCGGGTGGAATACACCCATCAGGATGTTAGGCGCGTCGGCAGGGTTGGTCAGCGGGCCCAGGATGTTGAAAATCGTGCGGACGCCCATTTCCTTGCGGATCGGCGCCACATTCTTCATGGCGGGGTGGTGCGTCGGCGCGAACATGAAGCCGATGCCGGTCGCCTCGATGCATTGGCCCACCTGTTCGGGCGACAGCATGATGTTCACGCCAAGGGCTTCCAGCACGTCGGCGCTGCCGGACTTGGACGACACCCCACGGTTGCCGTGCTTGGCGATCTTCGCGCCCGCCGCGGCCGCGACGAACATCGACGCCGTGGAGATATTGAATGTGTGAGAGCCGTCGCCGCCCGTACCGACGATATCGACAAAGTTCTCGCGGTCGGTCACGGCCACCTTGTTGGCGAACTCGCGCATCACCTGCGCCGCCGCGGAAATCTCGCCGATGGTCTCTTTCTTGACGCGCAGGCCGGTCAGGATGGCGGCCGCCATCACGGGAGAGATCTGCGCCTGCATGATTTGCCGCATCAGGTGCAGCATTTCGTCATGAAAGATCTCGCGGTGTTCGATGCAGCGCGTCAGCGCTTCCTGCGGCGTGATGGACATGGCGGATTCTTGGGTGTCGTGGGCGATGGGGGCGGGCGCGAGCGTCGAGGGATCGAGCCGCTTCATCGTGGTGCCTTGATGAAATTGGCCAGCAGCGCATGGCCGTGCTCGGACAGGATCGATTCCGGGTGAAACTGTACGCCCTCCACGGCCAGCGTCTTGTGCCGCACACCCATGATCTCGCCGTCTGGCGTCCAGGCGGTGACTTCCAGGCAGTCCGGCAGCGTCTCGCGCTCGATTGCCAGCGAATGATAGCGCGTCACGTCGAAGTGCCTGGGCAGCCCGGCGAACACGCCTTCCTGCGTGGTTTCGATCGTGCTCACCTTGCCGTGCATGACCTGCTTGGCGCGGATCACCTTGCCGCCAAAGGCTTCGCCGATGGCCTGGTGGCCCAGGCACACGCCCAGCAGCGGCACCTTGCCGGCAAAGTGCTGCAGCACGGCCACCGAGATGCCCGCTTCGCGCGGGCTGCACGGGCCCGGAGAGACGCAGATGTGGTCGGGCTTCAGGGCTTCGATCTCTTCGATCGTGATCTCGTCGTTGCGGTAGGTCCGCACGTTGGCGCCCAGTTCGCCGAAGTACTGCACCAGGTTGTAAGTAAACGAGTCGTAGTTGTCGATCATCAGCAGCATGGTCGTTTCTCCATTTCCTGGGGTCAGAGGTCGGCGTCCAAGCCGTCCTGGACTTGCTCGGCGGCGCGGATCACGGCACGCGCCTTGGCCTCGGTTTCCTTCCATTCGGATTCGGGGTCGGAGTCCGCGACGATGCCGGCTGCCGCCTGCACATAGAGATTGCCGTCCTTGATGATGCCGGTGCGGATGGCGATCGCCAGATCCATCTCGCCGCCAAACGACAGGTAGCCCACCGCACCACCGTAGATGCCGCGCTTGCGCGGCTCCAGCTCGTCGATGATTTCCATCGCGCGGACCTTGGGCGCGCCGGACAGGGTGCCGGCCGGGAAGGTGGCGCGCAGCACGTCCAGGTTGCTCATGCCTTCGCGCAGCGTGCCTTCGACGGAGCTGACGATATGCTGCACGTGGGAGTACTTCTCGATGACCATCTTGTCGGTGACCTTGACCGAGCCGGTCTCGGCGATGCGGCCGATGTCGTTGCGCGCCAGGTCGATCAGCATCACGTGCTCCGCGATCTCCTTGGGATCATGGAGCAGTTCCGTGGCCAGCTGGGCGTCGCGTTCTGGCGTGCTGCCACGCGGGCGCGTACCGGCCAGCGGGCGGATGGTCACGATATGGGCGTTCTGCGTGTCGCCGTTGGTTTCGCCGCCCTTGCCGACCTTGCGGGTTTCCTGCCGCACAAGGATCTCGGGGGAAGCGCCCACCACCTGGAAATCGCCGAAGTTGTAGAAGTACATATACGGCGACGGGTTCAGCGATCGCAGCGCGCGGTACAGCGACAGCGGGGAGTCGCGGTAGGGCTTCATCAGGCGCTGGCCGATCTGCACCTGCATCATGTCGCCAGCCATGATGTATTCCTTGGCCTTGTGCACCGCAGCCAGGTAGTCCGGCTTGTTGAATTCGCGATAGACCTCGGTCTGCACGGACGGGCTGGTCACCGGCACATCCACCGGCTGGCGCAGCTTCATGCGCAGGTCGCGCAGGCGCTGGCGGGCGCGGGGGTAGGCCTCGGGCGTGGTCGGGTCGGCGTAGACGATCAGGTAGAGCTTGCCGGACAGGTTGTCGATGACGGCCAGCTCTTCGCACAGCAGCAGCTGGATATCGGGCAGGCCAAGGTCGTCGGGCTTCTGCGTATCGGCCAGCTTCTTTTCGATGTAGCGCACCGCGTCGTAGCCGAAGTAGCCGGCCAGGCCGCCGCAGAATCGGGGCAGGCCCGGGCGCAATGCCACCTTGAAGCGCTTTTCGAACTCGGCGATGAAATCGAGCGGGTTGCCTTCGTGGGTTTCCACGACCTTGCCGTCGGTGACGACCTCGGTACGCTGGCCGTAGGCGCGGATCAGCGTGCGGGCATGCAGCCCGATGAAGGAGTAGCGGCCAAAGCGCTCGCCACCCACCACCGATTCCAGCAGGAAGGTGTTCACGCCGCGCGTCTGCGACTGGGCTAGCTTGAGATACAGCGACAGCGGCGTTTCCAGGTCGGCCAGCGCCTCGGCGATGATCGGAATGCGGTTGTAGCCCTGGTCGGCCAGCGATTTGAATTCCAGTTCGGTCATGTCGATCCTCTTCTTGCAGCGCCCGCCGGTCGGAAGGTGGGGCGGCGCCGCGATGTCGGCAGGGGAGGGCTGGAGAAGTACGGCAACCCGCCCCGGGGGCGGACCGTGGTGCAAACGACTTGCGCACAAGCGCGCACACGGCCGGGGTGGCGTGCGGCGCGTTCTTGAGCTAACCGTAGCACAGGAAAAACCGGCCACGGCGCTGGCGGAGGGATCTGCTTGGGAAGCCGGTACTCAGACCGGTCCGGCGGAGCTTGAAGGGGGAGGAGGAAATCCTGCAGAAAGACTGAGGAAATCCGGGACACGCCCCGGCAAGCCCGTCAGGAGACTCGCGAACGCACTTTACGCCTGTTCAGAGGCGCGCCAGCGACGCCAGGGCCAGGCCTGCCGATCACTGCCAGAAAAGATGCGTTTGCGGTTGAGGAACATTGAATGTGTTCAGCGTTGATTTGACCGGTGTGCGGCAAGAAGCGCCGCGGCACGGGCAATGTCGGCGACTATACCATCGGCGTCGACGCCTTGTACAGGGTTGCCATGGTTGTAGCCATAGGGCACAAGCAGCACTCCCATGCCCGCTGCGCGTGCCGCCTGGGCATCGTTTTCCGAGTCGCCGATGGCCAGCACGGCGCCCGGGTCCAGGTGGAAGGCATCCGCCACCTTGAGCAGCGGGAACGGATCGGGCTTGCGCAGGGGGAAGGCGTCGCCGCCGTAGACCAGTTCGAAATACTTCGCCAGCCCGGTCTTGGCCAGTAGCGGTTCCGTGAAATTCCACGGCTTGTTCGTCACGCAGGCCATGCGCAGGCCAGCCGCGCGCAGCGCCGCCAGTCCTTCTCGCACATTGGGATAGACCGTGGAGAACTGGCCGTTGATGCGCACGTACTCGCGGTCGTAGAGCGCGTAGGCATCGGCGAACAGGCCGTTGGCGTGCAGTGGCGAGAACCGCGCGTCCAGCACGCGGCGGATCAGGTTCTCCGATCCCTTGCCGACAAAGCTGACGATCTCCTGCGCGGTCATCGGCTCCACCGGCCCCAGGTTCGGATGCCGGTGGACCAGCGCCAGCAGCATGGCGTTGACGGCGGCGTGGAAATCGCCGGCGGTATCGACCATGGTGCCGTCCAGGTCGACGATCACCGCCTGGATGCCGCTCCAGTCCGTGCGGCGCAGGATTTCGAGACTCATCGTATTGACCCGCCCGGTTACTTGCCGACCTTGGCCAGTTCCCCGCGCAGGGCGCCGAGAATGCCGTGGTAGCCGCCATCGGCGTCGGGTTTGCCAAACACGGCGGAGCCGGCCACAAAGGTATCGGCGCCGGCGGCGGCGATTTCGGCGATGTTGTCCACCTTCACGCCACCGTCGACTTCTAGCAGGATCTGGCGGCCGGTGCGGGCCGTGTACTCATCGATGCGCTTGCGCACGGCGCGCAGCTTGTTGAGCGTCTCGGGGATGAACGACTGGCCGCCGAAGCCGGGGTTGACGGACATCAGCAGCACCACGTCCAGGCGATCCATCACGTGGTCCATGTGGTGCAGCGGCGTGGCCGGGTTGAACACCAGGCCGGCCTGGCAGCCGTTGTCGCGGATCAGCGCGAGCGAGCGATCAATATGGTCGCTGGCCTCGGGGTGGAAGGTGATGATATTGGCGCCGGCCTTGGCGAAGTCCGGAATGATGCGGTCGACCGGGCGGACCATCAGGTGCACGTCGATGGGCGCCGTCACGTGCGGGCGGATGGCCTCGCAGACCAGCGGGCCCACCGTCAGGTTGGGCACGTAGTGGTTATCCATCACATCGAAGTGGATCCAGTCGGCGCCGGCTTCGGTCACGCGGCGGACCTCCTCGCCCAGGCGGGCAAAGTCGGCGGACAGGATGGACGGGGCGATGCGGTAGGTCGGCGTGCTCATGGTCGTGGGTCTTGGCGTGGCAGCGGCAGGGCCTGCGGGCCAACCCCGGATTGGCGCCGGGGCTGGCGTCGGGCTGCCCCGGACAGGGGTGGCCGGGGTGCCTGCTGTATGGAATGGCGCGTATTTTACGCCGGACGGGCCGCGAGGCGCCCGCCTTCCTCCGGAGAACGCCGCTTGCCGCTGTCAAGGGCTTGCCGCACAATGCGGACACCTCGGCCGCGGCACCCCGCCGCTGGCCGGTTTGCTGTTCTTCCTGACCCGTCGACCCATGAGCGAGTACGCTTTTTCCGTGGCTGTACGCACCCAGTACCTGCCGGACCAGTCGGACCCCGAGCGCGGGCGCTATGCGTTTGCCTACACCATGACCATCCATAACACCGGCGAAGTAGCCGCACAGCTGATCTCGCGCCATTGGATCATCACGGACAGCGACAACAGTGCGCAGGAAGTGGCCGGACTCGGCGTGGTGGGCCACCAGCCGCTGCTCAAGCCGGGCGAGCACTTCGAATACACAAGCTGGGCGACCATCTCCACCCCGGTGGGGTCGATGAAGGGCGAGTACTTCTGCGTGGCCGAAGACGGTCATCGCTTCGAGGTGCCGATCCCCGAATTCGCACTGGTGCTACCGCGCATGCTGCACTAAGCGATGCAGGGCACTCCGGGAACCTAGCCGTTGGACGGGGTGTCTGCGTCTTTCGACGCGTCGGCGGCTCGGGAGGCATGGTCCTTCGGCGCGCGGGTCGGCCGCGGATGCTTCCGGGCGGTGCTCATCGTCCAGACCACGATGAAGATCAGCAGGAACAGCGCCACCCCGGCTTCTGCCGCGAGCAGCAACGCGGGATGGTCTTCGAAGAACTGGCTCATCTCCGTCTCGATAGGTGAGGGACGCCGGTTGTGCCGGCCGATTGCGAGGGGCGCGCCGCGTTGCGCACGCACCGGACAGGGTTGAGATTGTAGGACATGCGTGGAGTCGTAAACCGGCACGCCATGCGAAGAACGAACAAGATGGCATATCAGGCTTCCTCCGGCGCGGCTGCACGCGCCTCCTTCACGACTGCCGGCGCTCCGTGGCGTGCCTGGCTGGCACTTGCCGGCGCCGCGGTGCTGCTGGCCGGCTGCATGAGCGGCCCGCCACCACGCGTCGAGGGGCCGGGCGGGACGACCGGCGGCACCACGGCGCCGCCCGGCTCCAGCGCCGCAGGCCGCCTGCAGCCGGCGAACTGGGCTGACATCGGCGGCTGGAGTCAGGACGACGTCCGCGCCGCCTGGCCGGCGCTCCAGGCCAGCTGCCAGGCGCTGAAGAAGCGTGCCGAGTGGAATCGCGTGTGCACGATCGGCCTGCTCGTTGATGCCGGTGACCTTGGCGCCATGCGCGAATACTTTGAATCGAATTTCCAGCCGTATCGCGTGGTTAACGGCGATGGCACCGATAGTGGCCTGATTACTGGCTACTACGAGCCGATTCTGCATGGATCGCGCACGCGCCAGGGTCCGTACCAGGTTCCCCTGTACCGTCGCCCGCCCCAGTTGGGCAAGGGGGCGTTGCCGCCGCGCGCCGAATTGCTGCAGAACCCGGCCATGCGCGGCAACGAGGTGGTGTGGGTCGATGACGCGGTGGAGGCCGCTTTCCTGCAGATCCAGGGCTCAGGACGCATTCGGCTGGCGGATGGCTCCGTGATGCGCGTCGGATATGGCGGCACCAATGACCAGCCGTTCCGCTCGTTCGGCAAATGGCTGCTCGATCGCGGTGAGATCACACCTGTTCAGGCCACGATGCAGGGCATCAAGGCCTGGGCGCGCGCCAACCCGGCCCGCGTGGATGAGATGCTCAACGTGAATCCGCGCTTCGTTTTCTTCCGTGAACTGCCGCCGACCAATGAAGGTCCGGTCGGCGCGCTGGGGGTGCCGCTCACGGCGGAGCGTTCCATCGCCGTGGATCCGGCGACGATTCCGCTGGGTGTGCCGGTGTTCCTCTCCACCACGCGCCCACTGTCGACGGAACCGATCCAGCGGCTCATGTTTGCGCAGGACACGGGATCGGCGATCAAGGGCGGCGTGCGGGCGGACTTCTTCTGGGGCGCCGGCGATGCCGCCGGCGAAACAGCCGGTCGCATGAAACAGGGTGGCCGGATGTGGGTGTTGATGCCGCGCAGCTAGGCGGCACGTCGGGAAGGGGTTCCCGTCCCCTCCCTCACACCATTCCTGGCTAGCGCGACCGGTGATCGACGATCCGCCGCGCCTTGCCCACCGAACGCTCCACACCGCCTTCCGGGAGGATCTCGATGCCGGCCGTGACGCCGATATACGCCTTGATGTCGTGCGCCAGCCCGGCCTGCGCCTCGCCGGCGATCGACGGGTCAGCGCCGTGTGCGCACTCGACCCGCACTGTCAAGGTATCGAGCGGACCTTCCTTCTCGAGCACGCACTGATAGTGCGGGGCCAGTTCGGCATGCTTGAGGATCAATTCCTCGATCTGTGACGGGAAGACGTTCACGCCACGCACGATCATCATGTCGTCAGTCCGGCCCGTGATCTTCTCCATGCGACGGAATGCGGCGCGCGCCGTGCCGGGCAGCAGCCGCGTCAGATCGCGCGTCCGATAGCGGACCACGGGCATGGCTTCCTTGGTCAGAGACGTGAAGACCAATTCCCCGAATTCGCCGTCGGGCAGCACCTCGCCGGTATCCGGATCGATGATCTCGGGATAGAAGTGGTCCTCCCAAATCGTCGGGCCGTCCTTGGTTTCGGCGCATTCGTTGGCGACGCCGGGGCCCATCACCTCGGACAGGCCGTAGATATCCACAGCCGAAATACCCATGCGTTTCTCGATCGCGAGTCGCATTTCGGGCGTCCACGGCTCGGCGCCGAAGATGCCGATCTTCAGCGAGGTCGACGCGGGGTCGATCCCCTGACGCTCGAATTCATCGGCGATCGCCAGCATGTAGCTGGGCGTGACCATGATGATCTCGGGCTTGAAGTCCTGGATCAGTTGCACCTGACGCTCGGTCTGGCCGCCGCCAAACGGAATCGCGGTCAGACCGGCCTTCTCCACCCCGTAGTGCGCGCCCAGGCCGCCTGTGAACAGGCCATAGCCATAGCTCACGTGGACTTTGTCGCCGCGCCGGGCGCCCGATGCGCGGATCGACCGGGCCATGACGGTCGCCCAGGTTTCGATGTCGCGCAGCGTGTATCCGACCACGGTGGGTTTGCCGGTGGTGCCCGACGACGCATGGATGCGTGCGATCCGGTCCTGCGGCACCGCGAACATGCCGAACGGATAGTTGTCGCGAAGGTCCTTTTTGGTCGTGAACGGAAAGCGCGCCAGATCGGCCAGTGACTGCAGCTGGTCGGGATGGACGCCAGCTTCGTCAAACTTGCGCCGATAGACCGGCGAATGCTCGTAAGCGTGGCGAAGCGACCATTTCAGTCGGTCCAGTTGCAGGGCCAGGAGCTCCTGCCGACTGGCAGTCTCGATCGGATCCAGGGGCAGATCGGTGAGGCGCGTACTCATGTTGTCTCCACGTTCTCGGAAGGGATGCGCTACGTTGGCGCTGGGTGCTGGGGTCAGGCTTCAGGCGTGGCTGGCCGGTGGCACGACGTGCCCCTTGATTTGCGCCGACTTGCCGCGGAACATCGCCACAGGCTCTCCGGCCCTGTTGGTCACGCGGATGTCGTAGATGCCATGGCGCCCGGACAGGATCTGTTCCGTCGCCTCGGCGGTCAGGACATCGCCGCCATGGACGGGGCGCAGGAACTCGATCGAACATCCGGCGGCCACGGTGTTGATGTTGTGGCTGTTGCAGGCAAAGGCAAAGCTGGAGTCCGCCAGCGTGAACATCAGCCCGCCGTGGCAGATGCCGTGGCCGTTCAGGAATTCCGGGCGGACGGGCATCGAGAGCCGTGCATAGCCGGGCCGCACGGCTTCCACGACGATGCCCAGCCAGCGGCTGCAGGCATCGGTGTCATACATGGCGGCGGCGGCCGCCTCGGCAAGCGCCTGGGGATCTTGGGTCAAGCGGGTCTCCTGGGGTGCGGAGCCGGGATGTCCGGCTCCCGATGCGGCTATTGACCGGTGAAGCGGGGCGCGCGCTTTTCCAGGAAGGCATTCACGCCCTCCATATAGTCATGCGATTGCCCGAGAGCCTTCTGCAGATCGCGTTCGAGGTCCAGTTGTGCGTCAAATGTCTGGGTTGCACTGGCGTGCATCGCCTGCTTGATGGCTGCCAATGCGCGCGTCGGCTGGGCGGCAAGGTGAGTGGCCAGTGCCATCGCTTGCTCCGCCAGAAGCGGGTCGTCCATCGCCTCCCAGATCAGGCCCCACTTGTCGGCCTCGTCGGCCGAGAGCTTGTCGCCGGTCATTGCCAGACCGAGCGCCCGCGCCATGCCCAGCCGCTTGGGTAGCAGCCAGGTCCCCCCCGAGTCCGGTACGAGACCAATTTTCACAAACGCCTGGATGAAACTGGCCGAGCGCGCGGCGAGCACCATGTCGCAAGCGAGAGCCAGATTGGCGCCAGCGCCGGCGGCCGTACCGTTGACGGCGGCAATCACGGGCAACGGCATCGCCTGCAGGCGGCGTACCAGCGGGTTGAAGTACGTGTCGATAAGCTCGCCCAGATCGGTGGCATGTCCAGGCGTGAAATCGAGGTCGGCCAGATCCTGCCCGGCGCAGAAGCCGCGACCTGCGCCTGTCAGCAGCAGCGCACGGGCGCCGCCGGCTTCCACATGGTCCAGCGCCTTGGCCAGCGCTAGGTGCATCTCACGCGTGAAACTGTTGAGCTTGTCGGGGCGGTTAAGTGTGACGACGGCGACATCGCCCTGCCAGCGCAGCAGGATAGGGCCGGAATCGAGGCTCGCCCGCGTAGCGGGTCGTGCGTTGGTTGGGGGCATGGTTGTCTCCTGCGCCATATTGTTGTCCGGCTCTGGTGGGTGGGCTTGACGTCACCGCGAACGCCCGGGGCATTGTAGTCAACCGGATTCGCATTCAAGCTACGTTGGAGTTTAAATTAACCGACCAGTCGGTCGGAAAATAGTAGTGGTACTGTCAGCCGGGCGCAAGAGGCTGCCGCTGTCTTGACCGTGGCGGTGGCCCCGCGCGAGTATCGTGCCGCTGGCAACAATGCAGACCCCTTTTATCGTAAGGAGCAGACATGTCGTACGAGAACATCCTGGTGGAGACGCGCGGCCGCGTGGGCCTGGTGACGTTGAATCGCCCGAAAGCCCTGAACGCGCTCAATGATGCCCTGATGGACGAACTGGGCGCGGCACTCACGGCCTTCGACCAGGACGAAGCTATTGGATGCATTGTCATCACTGGCAGCGAGCGTGCGTTCGCGGCGGGGGCGGATATCGGCATGATGGCCGGTTACTCCTTTATGGATGTCTACAAGGGCGACTACATCACCCGCAACTGGGAAACCATCCGCCGCATTCGCAAGCCAGTCATTGCGGCTGTGGCTGGTTATGCCCTCGGCGGTGGCTCCGAACTGGCCATGATGTGCGATATCGTCATTGCTGCAGACAGTGCCAAGTTTGGCCAACCCGAGGTCAAGCTCGGCACGATGCCGGGTGCCGGTGGCACCCAGCGGCTGCCGCGTGCAGTGTCCAAGGCCAAAGCCATGGACTTGTGCCTGACCGCTCGCATGATGGATGCCAACGAAGCGGAGCGCGCCGGACTGGTCTCTCGCGTCGTACCGGCCGAGAAATTGCTCGATGAGGCGTTCTCCGCGGCCGATGCCATTGCCAGCTATTCATTACCCGTGGTCATGATGATCAAGGAATCGGTCAATGCTGCCTATGAGACGACTCTGAATGAGGGGGTCCGTTTCGAGCGCCGTTTGTTCCATGCGACCTTTGCTACAGAGGACCAGAAGGAAGGGATGGCCGCATTTGTGGAGAAACGGGCACCCAAATTCCGGCACCGCTGAAAACTTGATTAGGGAATACCCGAGGAGAGCGGAGGGGTATTCAAGATGGCAGCGATTTATTTTGAGATCACTTTCCCTTTCCGATCAACGAGTTGACGGGGTTATTCACAAGGCCTGGATATGCTTGCATGACAAGCTTGTTGCAAAGCCTCAGAAACACGCCTACTATTCGTCCCCTCGCAACACAAACCGCCGCTGCAAGGCAGCACTGGCAAGGGTTGCGGGGTCGATGGGGGGGGTGGAGTCGCGAAGGAATGCGGCGCTGACCGAAGCGAAAAAAACTTCGCTGCCCTGTTGACGAAAYGCAGGTTGTTCTTCATAATCTCATTTCTCTGCTGCTGACGCAAACGACGCAGCGACGCAGACGGCAAAGCCGGATGCGCAAGTTCTTTAACAACCAAACAACCGATAAGTGTGGGCGCTTGATGGCGAACGCGCCGGAGGCTTCGGTCTTCGGAATGCTTCAA